>CAXSAX010000025.1:0-58041 GCA_964235495.1 uncultured Acetobacteraceae bacterium
CACGCTCGCTGCTACCGTCATCTTCTGACTGAAGAAATGAGTCCTGACCCTAGAAAGGAAATTGTGGAGTAGCGCATAAAGGTCTTTCTCAATATGTATTGAAATTAACTTTGCTTGTCGATTACTCCAGGCCGTCGCTTAGCTGCGAGCAGTGTCTACCCCTACCGCGCCGCAAACCGCACCGCCTCCTCCGCCGCCCGAAACAGCGCCCGCGCCTTTTGCCGGCTCTCCTCGTACTCCCCCTCCGGCGTGCTGTCGGCCACCACGCCGCCGCCGGCCTGCACGTGCATCACGCCGTCCTTCACCACCGCCGTGCGCAGCCCGATGCAGGTGTCCATGGTGCCGTCCGCCGCGAAGTAGCCGATGCAGCCGCCGTATAGGCCGCGCCGCACCGGCTCCAGCTCCTCGATGATCTCCATCGCGCGAATCTTCGGCGCCCCCGTCAGCGTGCCGGCGGGGAAGCCGGCGGCCAGGGCGTCCACCGCGTCCAAGCCCGGCGCCAGGCGGCCCTCCACGGTGGAGCTGATGTGCATCACGTGGCTGAACCGCTCGATGGCGAAGCTCTGCGTCACCCGCACGGTGTCCATGGCGCTCACCCGGCCCACGTCGTTGCGGCCGAGGTCCAGCAGCATCAGGTGCTCCGCCCGCTCCTTCGGGTCGCCCAGCAGGTCGGCCTCCAGGGCGGCGTCCTCCTCCGGCGTGGCGCCGCGGCGGCGGGTGCCGGCGAGCGGGCGGATGGTGACAGTGTTATCGCGCAGGCGAACCAGGATTTCCGGGCTGCTGCCGGCGATGCAGAAGCTGCCGAAATCCAGGAAGAACAGGAACGGCGCCGGGTTGATGCGGCGCAACGCCCGATACAGCGCGAACGGCGGCAGCGCGAAAGGGGCGGAGAAGCGCTGCGACGGCACCGCCTGGAAGATGTCCCCGGCGGCGATGTACTGCTTCATCCGCACCACCATCGCCTCGAACGCGGCGCGATCCATGTTGGACACCGGGTCCGGCGGCGGCAGCGCCACCGGTGGGGCGGCGCGGGGCAGCGGGCGGGCCAGTGCGGCTTGGGCGTCGGCGATGCGGGCCTGCGCCGCGTCCCAGGCTTGCGCGGCGCTGACGCCGGGGGCGGGGCGGACGGGGACGGCCAGGGTCAGCTCGTCCGTCACCGTGTCGAACACGGCGAACAGGGTGGGGCGCAGCAGCAGCGCGTCCGGCAGGCCGAGCACGTCCGCGTTCTTGGCCGGCAGGCGTTCCATCAGGCGCACCATGTCGTAGCCCAGGAAGCCGAACAGCCCGCCGCACATCGGCGGCACGCCGGGAGGCAAAGCCATGCGGCACTCGTTGATGGCGGCGCGCAGGCTGTCCAGCGGGGCGCGGCCGTCCGCCACGAAGGCGTGGGGGGCCGCCAAGGCGTTGCGGTTCACCTCGGCCCGGCCGCCCTGGCAGCGCCACAGCAGGTCGGGCGCCATGCCGATGATGGAGTAGCGCCCGCGCGACGCGCCGCCCTCTACGCTTTCCAGCAGGAAGCTGTTGGGCTGGCCGTGCGCCAGCTTGAGGAACGCGGCCACCGGCGTTTCCAGGTCCGCCACGTCCTGGACGGTGACGAGCGCGCCCTGCCCCGCCGCGTAGGCGGCGGCGAACTCCGGGGTCATTGGGCGAGGCTGTCGAACAGCGGGCGGTTGACCGTGACGTGCTGGCGGTCGCGCAAGCCGGCGGCGAACAGCATCTCCAGGTCATCGCTCGCCGCCCCTGCCAGCCGGGTGCGCAATTGGTCGAGGGCCGCCGTGTCGGTCGCCGGGTCTGGCTTGGTGATGGCGGTGGGAACGGCAACGGTGAAGCCGGTGGCCGACTCCACCACCGTCGCGTGCCCCACCTCGGTGGCGAACAGCGGCTGCACCAACTCGGCGGGGATGCCGGCGGGCGGCGGGCCGCGGCCGATAGGCGGGCTTTGGGTGACGGGGAGCTTCGCCGCGGCCGCCGCGGCCTGCAGGGTGGCGCCGTCGGACACGGCGCTCAGCAGCCGGGTGGCGGCCACGTCCTGCTCGTGTCGCCGGGCGGCGCGGGTCCAGTCATCGCTCACCCGCTTCTGCACCTGGTCCAGCGGCAGTTGCGCGGGCGGGATGATGGCCTCGACGGTTACGGCGTAGAACGAGTTGCCTGGGCCATCCTCCAGCGTGAGCGAATCGGCAGGGATGAGGGCAAAGGCCTTGGCGATGATCGCCTGGCGCAGCGCCGGCGGGGCGGGGACGGGCGCCGGCAAATCCTCCGGCGTGTTGCCCGCGGCGTCCAGCGTGCCGCTGACGGCGGCGAGGCCCAGCCCCGTCGGCAGCTCGTCCAGCTTGGCGCCGCCGGCCAGCGCGTCCTGCACCTTGTTGGCGTTGTCGAACACCTTGTCGCCGGCTTGGTCCAGCGCGGCGCGCTCCTTCACCGCGGACTGCACCGCCTCGAACGGCTGCACGGTGGCTTGCGTTGCCTGCGTCACGCGGAACACGGTCCAGCCCCCCTCGCCCTGCACCGGGCCGGTCACGGCGTTGGGTGGGGCAGCGAACACCGGCTGCGCCAGGTCCGGCGAGGGGAACGCTGCTTCAGTCGAGCCCGGCAGCTCCACGGCGGAGGCGCCCGCGGCGGCGGCCCGCTTCTGCATCGCCGCCCAGTCAGCGCCGGAGATCCAAGCGGTGGCCAGGTCGCGCCCGGCGGCCTCGGTTGGCGCCACCAGCACCTGCACCGTGCGGGTTTCGGGCTGGTTGTACTCGGCCAGGTGCGCGTCGTAATAGGCGCGGGCCTGCTCGTCCGTCACCGTGATGTCCTTGGCAACCGACTCCGGCGTCAGCACCACCAGCTTGACCCGGCGGTACTCCGGGGCGCGGTAGTCGGCCATGTTGTCGTCGTACTGCCGCCCCACTTGCTCGTCCGTGGGCGCGGGCGGCGCTGCGGCGGCGGCGAATGGCAGGGAGACGAGGTCCGCCGTGCGCGTCTCGCCCTGGAACACCAGCACCAGGCGGTTCACCAGGTCGGGCGAATATCCGCCGGCGCGCACCGCCTCTACCACCTGGCGCTGCGCGACGTCGGTGCGCAGCAGGCCCAAATAGTGGTTCTCGGTGAAGCCGTTGTTGCGCAGGATGGACTGGAACGTGGCGCGGTCGAACTGGCCGTTGGGGCCCTGGAAGGCCGGGGTCTCGAAGGTGGCCTGGCGCAAGGCTTCGTCCGTCACGGACACGCGCAGGCGAGCGGCCTCGGCGCTGAAGGCGGCCTGGATGACCAGCTGCTGCAACGCCTGCTCGGCGACGGCGCGGCGCAGTTCGGCGGTGGGCGGCGCCGGGCTGTTGCGCTGCGCCTGGGCCAGCATGCGGCGGGCGACCTCCTGCAGCTCCGCCGGGTCCACGCGCTGGCTGCCGACGGTGGCGACGCTGTTCGGGTCGGCGCCGCCGAACGCGCCGCCAAGGCGACCGGCGACGCCCCAGAAGCCGAACGAGCCCACGAGAACGACGAACAGCAGCTTGGCGGGCCAGGTGGAGGCGAAGCGGCGGAGGGAGCCGAGCATGGGCGCAACCTTGTTGGCAGCCCTGCGGACCAGGGCGGCGCACCATACGGACCGCCCCGGCGCATTGCCAGTCCGGACCCTGCCCGGCTACGCACGGGCTACGGAGGAACCCATGCGCCAACTGATCGCCGGCAACTGGAAGATGAACGCCATGACGGCAGAGGCGGCGGCCCTGGCGATTGCTGTGCAGGCTGGGGCCGGGCGGGGCGGAGCAGCCGGCTGTGACCTGCTGGTTTGCCCGCCCGCGACGCAGCTTGTGGCGATGTCGGCGGCGCTGGCCGGGTCGTCCGTGATGGTGGGAGGGCAGGATTGCCACGCCGAGCGGTGCGGCGCGCACACGGGCGACATCGCCGCCGCCATGCTCGCGGATGCCGGGGCGACCTGGGTGATCGTGGGCCATTCCGAACGCCGGGCCGAGCATGGCGAGACGGACGAGGACGTGCGGCAGAAGGCCGTGGTGGCCCAAGAGGCGGGGCTGACGCCGATCGTGTGCGTGGGCGAGACGGACGCGCAGCGCGGCAGCGGGCAGGCGATGGAGGTCGTCGGCGCGCAGTTGGCGGGCAGCTTGCCGGAGGGGTTTGCCGGGGTAGTGGCCTATGAGCCGATCTGGGCGATCGGCACCGGCAAGAGCGCCACGGAAGCGGATGTCGAGGCCATGCACGCGTTCATCCGGGCGGAACTGGTGCGGCGGCTGCCGGACGGTGGCGGAGTCCGCATCCTGTATGGCGGGTCGGTGAAGCCGTCCAATGCCGCCACGCTGCTGGCGCTGCCGGACGTGGGTGGGGCGCTGGTGGGCGGGGCGAGCCTAGTAGCGGCCGATTTCCTGAAAATCGCGGCGGCGGCACGGCCGGGTTAGCCGCTGGAGTAGAAATCCGGCGACAACACTTGCTCAAGCGTCCACCGGCACGCGGCGGGAAAGGTGGATCGAGGCAAGTTCGTCCCATCTGCGGCGTTCAGCAGTGCAGAACTGTAAGCTGACCGGGTGACGCTTTGCATCGACGACCGTAAGCTCGGGCTGTCTGCGAGGACAAGTTCCATCGCCTCCCTCTGCTGGCGGATAGCCTACCGCCAGCTGTTGCCTTTGCGTGCAAGCTGATAGTGCCATTTTAACAATTGCGTCAGAGGTACCTTGGAGCGGCTCATCAGCTCTCGCTTGTGGCTCCGGCCCAAGCTCTCGATCTCCTCGGCCAGGTTCTCGCTGTCGAGACCAGGCACGCGCAACAGGCGCGGGCGGGCAGTTTGCTCGCTGAGCCAGACTTAGAAATCCGCCTCGTAGCTTGGCGAGTCGGCCGCGAACTCCGCAACTTGGACGGGATCGACTTTGCCCATGCGCATCGATGGCATGCGGCCGGCGGCACCGCATCTATTGTTTCAGCCTTCCGCGTCGCCTGCTTTAATAGCGGTGGCCGAAACGGTAATGGCTAATCCTATGCGCGGCGTTGCGAGGATGGCTGCAAACAGCATAGCGAAGCCGAGCGTCGCCGTGACCAGGGCCTGCCGTAGGCCAAAAACGTTGCCGAGTGCGCCCCCGGCAACGGCTCCCGCCAATGTTGCCACTGGAAGAACAGAGAAAAGCGTTCCCGTCACCCGCGCGAGCATGGCAGACGGCACCGTCTTTTGCATGTAGGTCATGGCCGCGACGTTGACCAACGCTCCCCCGAACCCGGAGATCGCGTTGCAGGTGGCAAATCCCACTGCCACGAGCAAAGGTTCGCCGTTCAACGCGCTCACACCGCCAAACGAGACGATAAACAGAGCGAGAGAGGCCGCAAGCAACGTCGTCGGGCTCAGCCTCCGCGAAATCCAGCCGGCCAGCACAGAACCAATGATCGAGCCGGCCCCGCCGAAGACGAGCGCCAAGCTGAACCGGCTTGCACTTACGCCAAGCTGGCCGACGATGAACAGCGGCTGCAACGCAGCGAACGTCCCGCTGAACAGAAACAGCGCACTTAGCATTACCACAAGGGCAAGCATGTTGCGGTCGCGCCCGATCCATCCGAATCCCGCATGCAACCGGACCCAAACGGATTCTTCCGACAAACTGCTGGCCTTTGGCGTGCAGTCAGGCGGGAGCCATGCAATCATGGGGACGGCCAGGGCAAACGAGAGGGCGTCGATGGCAATGGCGCCTGGAGCGTTGAATACAGCGATCAACAGGCTTGCGAACGCCGGCCCGATCAGCAACGAACTTGACAGGACGGCCGAGAAGCGTCCGTTCGCACCAGCCAGCTGGTCCTTCGGCACGACGGGGGGGATGAAGCTCATAAGGGCGATGCGTTCGGCGCTGCCGAATCCGCTGGCTGCGAAGCTCACGCCCATGAGCATTCCGATTGAGAGCAGCTGAGCCGCATGGGCCAGCGGCACGATGGCCAAAACAAGGGCGCTCATCGCGTTGGCGATCAGCAGCACGCGCCGCTTCGGCAACCGGTCGATCACCACCCCGGCCAATAAACTGAACGCTATGCGTGACACAGCGCCTGCGCCACCCAGCAATCCCATGTCAAAACGGCGTCGCACGCAGCAGCAGCACGGCCGTGAGCGGCAGGGCAACGAGCGTCACCTGCGACCCGATCGCGGAGACGCCTTCGGCCACGATGATGGTGTGGAACGCGCGGGTCATGTTTCGATCAGCAACACGGATAACGACGCTTTATAGGACGTCCGCCGCGGCGTCGGGCAGGAAATCAGCCGCCAGCACCTGCTCCGGCGTCCATTGGCACGCACACGGGAATACGGTCTTGGCTTTGTTCGTCTCGATCGCCGCAAGCTTCACGGCATACTCGTACTCAACCGCGATCACGTCCGGGATGGTCCTTGCCAAGCTCGGGCTGTCTGTCGTGATGACGCCGATACGCTTCCTTTGCTCCTGGATCGTCACCTGCCAGCTCACTCCCCGGCGCTCTGGCTGATACCGCCACTTCAGCAAGTGAATGAGCAGGATGTCTATCTGGCTGGCAAGCTTGTTGCGGTCACGACGGCCCAAGCTCTCGATCTCCTCGGCCAGGTTCTCGCTGTCGATGCCCGGCACGCGCAGCAGCCGCAGGCGGGCGCTCTGCTCCATCAGCCAGGCGTAGAAGTCCGCCTCGTAGCCCGGCGCGTCATCAGTGGAGATCGGCACCTGGATCATATCGGTCTTGCCCATGCCCGGATGCTAGCAGCCAAGCAACCAAGAGGTGTAGCGCAAAGGGCGGCTTCGCCTTAGAACCCGCGCCCATGATCACCGTGCTGCTCGTCGTCCACCTCCTCGTCACCCTGGCGCTGATCGGCGTGGTGCTGATCCAGCGCAGCGAAGGCGGCGGGCTGGGCGTGGGATCGACTCAGGGCATGGGGTCCTTCATGTCCGGACGCGGCACCGCCAACCTGCTCACGCGCACCACGGCGGTGCTGGCGGCGATGTTTTTCGTGCTGTCCATGGCGCTGGCCCTGCTCAATCGCGGCACCACCGTGGGCAACAACCGCTCGATCCTGGACGTGACGCCCACCCGCACCACGCCCAGCCTGCCGCAGACCCCGCCGCCTGCCCTGCTGGCGCCGGTCGTCCCGCCTGTGTCCCAGCCAGCACAGCCGGCAGCGCCCGAGCCCGCGCCAGCCCGGCACTAGGCCGGCGGCGCTATACGCCCGCCTGCCCCGCAGTGTATGGGAGCGGTCCATGACGCGGTTTGTCTTCATCACCGGCGGCGTGGTCTCCTCCCTGGGCAAGGGCGTCGCGTCCGCGGCGCTGGCAGCGCTGCTGCAAGCTCGCGGCTATGCCGTGCGGCTGCGCAAGCTCGACCCTTACCTGAACGTCGATCCGGGCACGATGAGCCCGTACCAGCACGGCGAGGTGTTCGTCACCGACGACGGCGCGGAGACTGACCTCGACCTCGGCCATTACGAGCGGTTCACCGGCGTGCCCGCCACCCGCAGCGACAACGCGACCACGGGACGCATCTACTCGGAGGTGATCGCCAAGGAGCGCCGGGGCGATTACCTGGGCGCCACCGTGCAGGTGATCCCGCACATCACGGACGCCATCAAGGAGGTGATCGTCCGCGACCTGGACGGGGTGGACTTCGCCCTGATCGAGATTGGCGGCACCGTAGGCGACATCGAGAGCCTGCCTTTCCTGGAGGCCATCCGGCAGCTCGGCAACGAGCTAGGGCCAGAGCGGACGATGTTCGTGCACCTGACCCTGGTGCCCTACATCCCGTCCGCGGGCGAGCTGAAGACCAAGCCAACCCAGCATTCAGTGAAGGAGCTGCAAAACGTCGGCATCCAGCCCGACATGCTGCTGTGCCGCTGCGACCGCGACATCCCCGACGGCGAGCGGCGCAAGATCGCCTCCTTCTGCAACGTGCGGGTCGAGGCCGTGGTGGCGGCGCTGGACGTGGACACCATCTATGCCGTACCAATCCGCTACCACCGGGAAGGCATGGATGGCGAGGTGCTGCGGCATTTCGGCCTGCCGCAGCACGATGCGAGCCCCGACTTGGCCCGTTGGCAGCGCATCGTGGACATCGTGCGCGCGCCGGAGGGCGAGGTGCGGATTGCGGTGGTCGGCAAGTACACCAACCTGCTCGACAGCTACAAGTCGCTCAACGAGGCGCTGGCCCATGGCGGCATCGCCAACCGGGTGCGCGTGCAGCTGGATTGGGTGGACAGCCAGGTGTTCGAACAGCCCAACGCCATCGCGCGGCTGGAGGATGTGCACGGCATCTTGGTGCCTGGCGGCTTCGGCGAGCGCGGCACGGAAGGCAAGATCAAGGCGGTGCAGTTCGCCCGCGAGCATCGGGTGCCGTTCTTCGGCATCTGCTTCGGCATGCAGATGGCGGTGATCGAGGCGGCGCGCCACCTGGCCGGATTGCCCGGCGCGTCCTCAACCGAGTTTGGCCCCTGCGGCGAGCCGGTGGTGGGGCTGCTGACCGAATGGGCGCGTGGCAACGAGATCGAGCGGCGCGCGCAAGACGGCGACCTGGGCGGCACCATGCGGTTGGGCGCCTACCCGGCGCGGCTCGGCGAGGGCACTCTGGTGCGGGCGGTCTATGACGCGGCCGAGATCACCGAGCGGCACCGGCA
Source organism: uncultured Acetobacteraceae bacterium (assembly GCA_964235495.1). Classification (GTDB taxonomy): domain Bacteria; phylum Pseudomonadota; class Alphaproteobacteria; order Acetobacterales; family Acetobacteraceae; genus LMUY01. The sequence goes on from CAXSAX010000025.1 coordinate 8,588, forward strand.
CCGCTACGAGGTGAACATCCATTACCGTGACCAGTTGGAGGCGGCCGGGCTGCGGTTCAGCGGCTTGTCGCCGGACGGCATCCTGCCAGAGACCGTGGAGCTGCCGGGTCACCCGTGGTTCGTGGGCGTGCAGTACCACCCGGAGCTGAAGAGCAAGCCGCTCGACCCGCATCCACTGTTCCGTGGCTTCATCGCGGCGGCGGTGCGGCAGGCGCGCCTGGTATGACCGATGTCGCCATCCGCGGCCTGGTGGTCGGCAACGCCCTGCCTTTCACCCTGATCGCCGGCCCCTGCCAGATCGAGAGCGAGGGGCACGCCTTCGAGGTGGCGGAGGCACTCGCTGGCTTGGCCCGTGCCGCCGGCGTGCCCCTCATCTACAAGAGCAGCTTCGACAAGGCGAACCGCACCAGCGCCGCCGCTGCCCGCGGCGTCGGCATGGCGGCCGGCCTCGGTATCCTCGCCGCCGTGCGCGAGCGATTCGGCATCCCCGTGCTGACCGACGTGCACGACGCCGCGCAATGCGCCCCGGCAGCCGAAGCAGTGGACGTGCTGCAAATCCCCGCTTTCCTCTGCCGTCAGACCGACCTGCTGATCGCCGCCGGGGAGACCGGCGCTGCGGTCAACGTGAAGAAGGGCCAGTTCCTGGCTCCTTGGGACATGCCCAACGTGGCCGCCAAGATTACCGCCACCGGCAACGAGCGCATCCTGCTGACTGAGCGAGGTGCGTCCTTCGGCTATAACACGCTGGTGTCGGATCTGCGCTCCCTGCCGATCATGGCGCGAACCGGCTATCCAGTGGTGTTCGACGCCACCCATTCCGTGCAGCAGCCTGGCGGCCAGGGCGCCAGCAGCGGGGGGCAACGGGAGTTCGCACCCGTGCTCGCGCGCGCTGCGCTGGCGGTGGGGGTGGCGGCGGTGTTCATCGAGTGCCACCCGGACCCTGACCACGCCCCGAGTGATGGACCGACCATGATGGCGCTGCGGGACATGCCGGCGCTCGTGGCGCGGCTGGCGGCGTTCGACCGGCTGGCGAAAGCCCCCTAGCAGGCTGTTGAAAAAGGCCGAGGATACATCCTGCAGGGCTCTGCCCTGCACCCGAAAGGGGCCAACTCTTGCAAGCGGGGCATCCCCTTTACCCCTATTTCTAGGTGTTTAGAGGACGACTGTCCTCTGGTGGGGTTTAGGGCGAAGCCCTGATCCTTGCTGCGCAGAGTTTTTCAGCAGCCTGCTAGAGCATTTTCCGTGCTGATAGGCGCATGCAAAATACTCTAGGCCTATGTTTTTGCGAGTGTCTTTGTCCGACGGGTGACCCCGTTTAGTCGGATGATGCTCTAGCCCCGCCGGAACGGCCAGGTGACCAGCCCGCCTGCGAACAGCGCCCACCAGACCAGCACCGGCTGCAACAACAGCCGGGGCACATGGTACCACATCCCCAGCTGCACGCCCGGCAGGCCGCCCATGGCGTGTTTAATGTTGGCCGGGTAGACGCACACCGCGTACAGCGCCAGCCCGAACCCGGCCGCATGGCGGAGGCGCGTCGTCAGCAGGCCTGCCGCCCCGGCCAGCTCGCACAGGCCGGTCGCCATGATCACCTGGCGCGGGAAGGGCACCCAGTCGGGCGTGATCAGCAGGAACGGGGCCGGCGTCGCGAGGTGGAAGATCCCGGCGGCCAGGTAGACCGCGGCCAGCACCGCCCGGGCGACGGTCCGCCCCGGCACGGGCGGGGTCATGGTCGCAGCGGGCATTCTTGCGCCTCCTCGATCATGGGCCTGTATCATTCCTCAAGCGCCAAGGGCAGGTTGCTCCGCGCCGGCGTGGGGGCGGGACGCGGCGGCACCCAGGGCCTGTCGCCCGCCGCGTCACGGTTCGATACCACCGTTGCCACCCCGTTTCGCAGCCAGATGGCTTGCGCGCCATCCCGCCAGACGGTGAAGCGGTCGATGTGCAGCAGCGCCGGGCACACGGCATGGGCAGGCTCCGCGGATACCACGAGGATTGCGCCGGCGCACGCCATCGGGTGCAGGCTGCGGGCCAGCAGCACGGCCGCGCCGCCCAGCTCGATGCGGCAGCCATCGGGGTCGCACCGCACCGGGCCGGGCTGGTCGCCTTCGGGGAACGCGGTGGCGAGCGGCTCGGCCCAGTATTGCTCCCAGGACTCCTTGACGAAGCGAGACCAGCCAGGCCGAACCTGCAGCGCCGCGGGCGAGCGCAGGGCGATCAACCGCGCATCCGACGACACAAGCAGGTCGGCTGGCGGGCTGACCAGCCCCGACAACACACCTGCCAGGATCACTGGCGCCCCAGCCAACCGAAGCGGCGAGCGCCACAGGGCGAGCCACGCCAGCCCGAGCGCCACCACGGCCAGCCCCCAGCCAGGCATGTGCGGCACGCCGAAGCTGGCGGCGGGCCAGGCGGCGATGTGCCGGGCGATGGCCAGCACCGCGCCGACCCCCCAGCCCATCGGCGCCAAAGCCAGTCGCTCCAGCCCGAACGGCATCAGCAGTAGCGCCAGCAAGCCCGCCGGCATGATCGCAACCGCCGTCAGCGGCACCGCGAGCAGGTTGGCGATGACGAAATAGACCTGCACCCGGCCGAAATGGTAGGCCCCGAACGGGGCGGAGGCGAGCCCGGCCAACAAGCTGGTCAGGGTGAGCGTCGCGAGGTGGTGCAGCGCCCGGCGGCGGTGCAGCCGGCTGAGCGCCGGGCGCAGCGCCTCGTAGCCGGCGATCAGCGCCATCACGGCGGCGAAGCTCATCTGGAACGAGACGCCCGTCACTTCCTGCGGCCATACGAGCATGAGCACGATCGCAGCCAAGGCCAAGCCGCGCAGGGACAACGCCCGCCGCCCTACGGCCACGCCCAGCGTGACCAGCGCCGCCATGGCGAATGAGCGCAGCACGGGCACGTGCCCGCCGGTCAGCAGCACGTAGCCCGCCCCCGCCGCCAGTGCCGCCCCGGCCGCCACCTGCTTGCAGGGCCAGCGCAGCGCAGCGCGCTCCGACAGCGCCAGCGCGAACCGGGCAACGCCCATCACCAGCCCCATGACGATGCCGATGTGCAGCCCCGCCACGGCCAGCAGGTGGGACAAGCCGGAGTCGCGGAACGCCGCCCGGTCATCCGGCGGGATCGCACGGCCCAGCCCGGTCAGCATGGTGGCTGCCACCGCACCCTCCGGCCCGGGCAACCCGGCAATAATGCGCGCGGCGACCGCCTCGCGCAGCCGGGTGAGCGCGGTGGCCGGCGCCGGGTCATGCGCCAGGAGCTGTATGGGGCCGAGGGCGGCGCCGGAGCCGCCAAGGCTGGAGAAGTAGGCGTCCCGCCGCAAATCCCACGCGCCGGGATAGGCGGGCGGGGCGGGCGGGCGCAGCACGGCGCGGGCACGGACGGTGTCGCCGGTCGTCACCGCGGCGGTGTCGGTGGGCTGCAGGCGCAGGTGCAGGGTGCGGGGCAGCGTGTCCCCACCCTCCAGCCTTGGCGCGAGCAGGGTGAGCCGCTGCCCATCCGGCAGCTGCTCCACCGCGCCCACCGTGGCGGTCACGACAGCGGCCGTGCGGGGCAGCGCCAGGGGAAGCGGCGCCCGCCCCGTGGCCGACTGCGCTGACGCGAACCCGGCGGCGGCGGCCAGCAGCGCGAACCCGGCGGCGCGCCCGGCCGTCCAGGACCGCAGCAGCGCGCACAGCGTCGCAACCCCGGCTGCCAGCGCCGGACCGGCGTAGGCGGGCGGTTCCTGGGGCAACGCGAAATATCCCAACACGCCGGCAGCCATGAGCACGGCCAGCCACGGCATCAACCGCCCCCGTTCCGCCTCGATGGCGGCGAGCAGCCAGGCCGGCGCATGGGGCAGCCTGGCGGTGCGGATGGCGATGAGGGCGGCGTTCACGGGCATACGATAGCGAGTAGGCTGCCATGGGGCCACCGCAGCGCGCGGGCCATGGATGGCTGTGGACCCGAGGAGATGTGCTAGGATGCCGCTAATGGATGACCAAGAATTGCTGGAGCACGAACTGAGGGTCAGGACCATGCAGACAAACATCGACCAGGGCCGGCTAAACATGGACAAGCTGCGCAGCGACTTGCGCTACGAGAGCCGCGAATTTTTCGTGCAGGTCCTCGTCGGCGCTGCCGTGTGCGTTGGAGCAGGCGTAACGCTGGCCAACTACGTCAACAGCCGGCCGCCGCTGCCCGCCCCTCCGCCGCAGGTCATCTACCTCGTTCCTGGCCAGGCCCGGCCGCCCGCGCATTGATGGGCAGGGCGTGCCCCATGCTAAAGTCTTGCCCATGACGGTCCGCACGCGCTTCGCCCCCTCCCCCACCGGCCTGCTGCACATCGGCGGCGCGCGCACGGCGCTGTTCAATTACCTGTTCGCCCGTCATCACGGCGGCCAGTTCCTGCTCCGCGTCGAGGATACCGACCGGGCCCGCTCCACTGCGGCGCTCACTGAAACCATCCTCAACAGCCTGGACTGGCTCGGCTTGGACCGCGACGAGCCGGAGGTGTTCCAGTCCGCCCGCGCCGAGCGCCACGCCGCCGTGGCTCACGCCATGCTGGCCAACGGCCACGCCTATCGCTGCTGGGCAGCGCCCGAGGAGATCGCCGCCGCCCGCGAGCAGGCCCGCGCCGCGGGCCGCCCGATCCGCTTCGACAGCCCTTGGCGCGACTTTGAGCGCGACCGCACGGACAGTCCGGACGCGCCTTTCGTCATCCGCCTGCGCGCGCCGCGGGACGGAGAAACGGTGATCGAGGACAAGGTGCAAGGCACGGTGCGCGTGGCCAATGCCGAGCTGGACGACATGATCATCCTGCGCAGCGACGGTACGCCCACCTACCTGCACGCCGTGGTGGTGGACGACCACGACATGGGCATCACCGACGTGATCCGCGGCGACGACCACCTGACCAACACCTTCCGCCAGGTGCAGGTGTACCGCGCCAATGGCTGGGACGTGCCGAGCTTTGCCCACATCCCGCTGATCCACGGGCCGGACGGCGCCAAGCTGTCCAAGCGGCACGGCGCCGCCTCCGTCACCGAGTTCAGGGAGGCTGGCTACCTGCCGGAGGCGCTGTGCAACTACCTGCTGCGGCTCGGCTGGGGCCATGGCGACGCCGAGGTGCTGGACCGCGCGGAGGCGGTCCGCCTGTTCGACCTCGACGGCGTGGGCCGCGCGCCCAGCCGGATGGACTACAAAAAGCTCGACAACCTGAACGGCGTCTGGCTGCGCGGCGCGGATGACGGCCGGCTCACGGCAGACGTGGTGGCGCGGCTGGCCGCGCGCGGCTTGCCGGCTGAAGCCGCCGCCGGACGCATCCGGGCCTTGATGCCGGGCTTGAAGGAGCGCGCGCGCACCCTGGCCGAGCTGGCGGACAGCGCCGCCTTCCTGGCCCGCAGCCTGCCGCTCCAACCCGACGCCAAAGCCGCTGCGTTGCTGACCGCGGAGGCCCGGGACATGCTGCGGGCGGTTGCCGCCGAACTGGATGCCACCGATTTCTCCCCCCCTGCGCTGGACGCCGCCCTGCGCGGCTATGCCGAGCGGGTGGGCAAGAAGCTGGGCGCGGTGGCGCAGGCGGTGCGCGCGGCCCTGACTGGCACCACCACCAGCCCTGGCATCGACGCCACCCTGGCCGCACTCGGGCGCCAGGAGGCCATGGCCCGGCTGCTCGCCGCGTGAACCTGCCCACTCGCCACCTGCTCGCCATCGAGGGGCTGCACCCGCCGCAAATCGCCCGGTTGCTCGACCTGGCGGAGAACTACGTGCTGCTCAACCGCTCCGGGCAGACTCAGCGGGACCTGCTGCGCGGGCGCACCCTGATCAACCTGTTCTTCGAGGACAGCACCCGCACCCGCACGTCGTTCGAGCTGGCGGGCAAGCGCCTGGGGGCGGACGTGATCAACATGTCGGTCGCGTCCTCCAGCGTGAATAAGGGCGAGACGCTGCTGGACACCGCCGGCACGCTGAACGCCATGCAGTGCGACCTGCTGGTGGTGCGGCACGACCAGTCGGGCGCGCCCTCCCTGCTGGCGCAGAAGGTGGACGCGGCGGTGATCAACGCCGGGGACGGGCTGCACGAGCACCCAACGCAGGCGCTGCTGGACGCGCTCACCATCCGCCGCCGCCGCGGCCGGCTGGAGGGGCTGAGGGTAGCGATCTGCGGCGACGTGCTGCACTCCCGCGTGGCGCGGTCCAACATCCACCTGCTCACCACCATGGGCAGCCAGGTGCGCGTGGTGGGGCCGCCGACGCTGATCCCGGCGGAGGCCGGCCGGCTGGGCGTGCAGGTGTTCCACGACATGGACCACGGCCTCGCCGGGGCAGACATCGTGATGATGCTGCGGCTGCAGCGCGAGCGCATGTCCGGCGGCCTGGTGCCCTCGGCGCGCGAGTATTTCCGCTTCTTCGGCCTGGACGCCGCCCGCCTGGCTCGCGCCGCGCCGGACGCGCTGGTGATGCACCCCGGCCCGATGAACCGCGGCGTGGAGATCGACAGCAGCGTCGCGGACGACCCGGCGCATTCGGTGATCCGCGAGCAGGTGGAAATGGGCGTTGCGGTGCGGATGGCGGTGCTGGACGTGCTATCCCGGCAGACCCGGCGGAATGTCTAACGCACTCATGACCGACATCATCCTCACCAACGTCCGCCTGCTCGACCCGGCTGCGAACCTCGACACCCCGGGGGCCTTGCTGGTCCGCGACGGCTGCGTTGCCGATCTTGGCCCCGCCCTCGGCCGCCCCGACGGCGCCACAGTGATCGACGGGGGCGGTGCCGTGCTGTGCCCCGGCCTGGTGGACATGCGCGCCGCCCTGGGCGAACCCGGCTTCGAGTACCGCGAAACCATAGCCTCCGCAGCCATTGCCGCCGCGGCCGGCGGCATCACCACCCTGGCCGCGCTGCCCGACAGCCGGCCCGCCATCGACGACCCGGCGCTCGTCCGCCTGCTGCGCGCCCGCGGCGAGGAGACTGGCAGCCTCACCATACTGCCTTACGGCGCCGTCACCCGTGGCTGCCGTGGCGAGGAGCTGGCGGAGATCGGGCTGCTGGGCGAGGCGGGCGCGGTTGGATTCACCGATGGGCAGCGCGCTATCGGCAACGCACGGCTGATGCGGCGCGCCTTGGCCTACGCGCACGGCTTCGGCTACCGCATCATCCAACACCCGGAAGACCCCGTGCTGGCGGAAGGCGGTGCGGCAACGGAGGGCGAGCTGGCGACCCGGCTCGGCTTGCCAGGCATTCCCGCTGCGGCTGAGGAGATCCTGGTGGCGCGGGACATCAGCCTGGCCCGACTGACCGGCGGCGCGGTGCACTTCGCCCACGTGTCCACCGCGCGCGCCCTGGCGCTGATTGGCCGCGCCAAGAACGAGGGTCTCCACGTCACCTGCGACACCGCGCCGCCGTATTTCGACCTGAACGAGACGGCGATCGGGGACTTTCGCACTTATGCCAAGCTGTCCCCGCCGCTGCGTCCGGAGGCTGACCGCATGGCCGTCGCGGCGGCGCTGCGGGACGGCACGATCGATGCCATCGCCTCCGATCACCAACCGCGCGACGCGGACGACAAGCGCTTCCCCTTTGCCCAGGCCTCCGCCGGCGGCGCGGGGCTGGCGACGCTGCTGGCGGTGACGCTGGCGCAGGTGCACAACGCCGGGCTGCCGCTGATGGCCGCGATCGGGCTGCTGACGGCGCGGCCAGCCGCCCTGCTGGGCAGCTCGGCGGGGCGGCTGGCGAAGGGCGCGCCCGCCGACCTCTGCCTGTTCGAGCCGGAGCGGGCCTGGCGGGTGGAGGCCGGGTCACTGCCGGGCAAGGCGCGCAACACGCCGTTTGACGGGAGAGCGCTGGAGGGGTGGGTCGTCGGGACGTGGAAGGCAGGGCGGCGGGTGTTCGGGTGATCGACCATAACGAGGTGAGCCCCAACACCTTTGGCTTGTTTGCTGTGGGAGAAGGCTGGGTCCGCCTGGATTGCCGCCGTTGACGCTGATCCTTGCCTTCCTCCTCGGCTCTGTCCCGTTCGGCCTGCTGCTCACCCATACGGCCGGGCTGGGAGACATCCGCGCCATTGGCTCCGGCAACATCGGCGCCACCAACGTGCTGCGCACCGGGCGCAAGGACCTGGCCGCCGCCACCTTGTTGCTGGACGGGCTGAAGGGCACGGCCGCCGTGCTGCTGGCGCGGCAGCTGGGCGGGCCGGCGGCCTGGGCCGGGCTGGCGGCGGTGCTGGGCCACACGCTCACGCCCTGGCTGCGGGGGCGCGGCGGCAAGGGAGTGGCGACCGGGCTGGGCGCGCTCTACGGCATCGCCTGGCCGCTCGGGCTGGCAGCCTCGGCGGTGTGGCTCGCCACAGCAGCGACCTTTCGCATCTCCTCGCTGGCGGCCCTGGCCGCCCTCGCCTGCGCCCCGCTCGGTGCGCTGCTGCTGCATCCTTATCCTTGGCCCGTTCCGCTCATCGCCGGGTGGATCGCCTGGCGGCACCGCGCCAATATCGCCCGCTTGCGCGCCGGCACCGAACCGCGGATCGGCCAATGACGCCGGGGGAGCATCTCGCGCGCGTCCGGCTGGCGCGCACATCCGGCATCGGCCCTCTCACCTATCGCCGCCTGCTCGCCCGTTTTCCTGACGCCGAGGAGGCCATACAGGCTCTGCCCGACCTGGCGCGGGCGGGCGGGCGGGCCGTGCCCACCTCGGTTGCCAGTCTCAAGGCCGTGGAGTCCGAGCTGGTCTTGCTGCACCGGCTCGGCGGGCGGATGCTGGTGCTGGGCGAGTCGGATTACCCCGAGCTGCTGGCCTTGCTGGAGGACGCGCCGCCCGCGCTTGCCGTGCTAGGGGATGTGAGGCTGCTGCATGGCCGCGCCGTGGGCCTGGTCGGCGCACGCAACGCGTCGGCCAATGGACGGCGGATGGCCGAAGCCCTGGCGGCTGACCTTGCCTACCGCGGCGTGTTGGTGGTGTCCGGACTGGCGCGCGGGATCGACACCGCCGCACATACAGGAGCGTTGCACACCGGCCACACTGCCGCGGCAATCGCCGGTGGGCTGGACATGCCCTATCCCCCGGAGAACACGGCGTTGCAGGCGCGCATCGCCGCTGGGGGCGCCGTCGTGGCGGAGGCGCCCCTGGGCACTGCGCCACAGAGCCGGCACTTTCCCCGGCGCAACCGCATCATCGCCGGGCTGTCGCTCGGGTTGGTGGTGGTGGAGGCGGCAAGGCATTCCGGCAGCCTCATCACGGCGCAGCAGGCACTGGACGCGCACCGGATGGTGATGGCCGTGCCAGGTTCGCCGCTCGATCCGCGCTGCCACGGCTCCAACGACCTGATTCGGCAAGGCGCGGCCCTGGTGGGCCAGGCCTCGGACGTGCTGGAGGCGCTGCCGCCCTGGCCCACCCCGGCGCAGACAGCGCTGCCCGGGTTGTCGGAACCGGCCGCGGCGTGGCCTGCTGAGGCGCCAGGGGATGGCGTCAAGGCCCGTGCGGCGGTGCTCGCCCTGCTCGGCGCCGACCCCACGCCCGTTGACGATCTGATACGGCGCTGCCAGTTCTCGGCTTCCACCGTGATGGCGGTGCTGCTTGTGCTGGAACTGGACGGGTTGGTGGAGACCCTGCCGGGCCATCGCGTGGCGCTGCTCGCCTGACCTAAGGACCTCATGACCGACGTCGTCGTCGTCGAATCGCCCGCCAAGGCCAAGACCATCAACAAGTACCTCGGCGACCGCTTCACCGTGCTCGCGAGCTTCGGCCATGTGCGGGACTTGCCGCCCAAGGACGGCTCGGTGCGTCCGGAGGAAGGCTTCGCCATGGACTGGGAAGCCGACGAGCGCGGCAACCGCCAGATCACCGCCATCGTGCGCGCGCTGAAGGGGGCGGACCGGCTGTGGCTGGCCACCGATCCGGACCGCGAGGGCGAGGCGATCTCCTGGCACGTGCGCGCCATGCTGGAGGACAAAAAGGCGCTCAAGGGCGTCGAGGTCCAGCGCATCACCTTCAACGAGATCACCAAGACGGCCGTGCAATACGCCATGGCGCATCCCCGCGCCTTGGACCAGCCGCTGATCGAGGCCTACCTCGCGCGGCGGGCGCTGGACTACCTGGTGGGCTTCACCTTGTCTCCCGTGCTGTGGCGCAAGCTGCCCGGCAGCAAGTCTGCCGGCCGGGTGCAGTCGGTGGCGCTGCGGCTGGTATGCGAGCGGGAAGCCGAGATCGAGGCGTTCAAGCCGCGCGAGTACTGGACGGTGGAGGCGCACTTCACCACGCCTTCCGGCGCGCCGTTCACCGCGCGGCTGACCCACCTGGACAGCCGCAAGCTCGACCAGTTTGACATCAATGATGCCGTCAAGGCTGCGGCGGCGAAGGCGGCGGTGGAAGCGGGCACGTTCTCCGTCTTTTCCGTCGAACGCCGCCGGATCAAGCGCAACCCGCAGCCGCCGTTCACCACGTCCTCCTTCCAAATGGATGCGAGCCGCAAGCTGGGCTTGGGCGCGCAGGCCGCGATGCGGGTGGCGCAGCAACTCTACGAGGGCGTCGATATCGGCGGCGAGACGGTGGGATTGATCTCCTACATGCGGACCGATGGGGTGCAGATGGCCAAGGAGGCCATCATAGCCATCCGCAACCACGTGGGGGAGGCTTATGGCCGCGACTACGTGCCCGGCGCGCCGCGGGAGTACAGCACCAAGGCCAAGAACGCCCAGGAAGCCCACGAGGCCATTCGACCCACCGATGTGGCGCGCACGCCGGACGCGATGGGACGGTACCTGAACGACGAGCAGCGCCGGGTCTATGAGCTGATCTGGAAGCGCGCCGTCGCCAGCCAGATGCAGTCGGCTGAGCTGGACCAAGTGGCGGTCGATGTCACTGACGGCGGCACGCACCTGCGCGCCAACGGCTCCATCGTGGCGTTCGATGGCTTTCTCAAGCTGTATCGCGAGGCCACGGACGAGGCGCCGGAAGGCGACAGCCGGGACGACAGCCGCATGCTGCCGCCGATGCAGGAAGGCGACCCGCTGCGGCGCGACAAGGTGGCCGCCGACCAGCACTTCACCCAGCCGCCGCCGCGCTACTCGGAAGCCAGCCTGGTCAAGCGGATGGAGGAGCTGAGCATCGGCCGGCCCTCGACCTATGCCTCCATCCTGGAGGTGCTGCGCAACCGCAACTACGTCCGCATGGACAGCCGGCGGCTCGTGCCGGAGGACCGCGGCCGGCTGGTGACGGCGTTCCTGACCTCGTTCTTCCAGCGCTACGTGGACACCGGGTTCACCGCCGGGCTGGAGGAGCAGCTGGACGACATCTCGGACGGCCGGGCGGACTGGCGGGCCGTGATGGAGAAGTTCTGGCACGACTTCTCCCACGCCGTTGAGCAGACGCGCGAACTGAAGATATCCGACGTGATTGACGCGCTGGACCACGACCTTGGCGAGCATTTCTTTCCGGTGCGCGAGGATGGCACCGACCCACGCGTGTGCGCCGTCTGCCATAGCGGGCGGCTGGGGCTGAAGCTGGGACGGCACGGCTCGTTCATCGGCTGCTCCAACTATCCGACGTGCCAGTACACGCGCCGCTTGGCGATTGACGGCGGCGACGAGGGCGAGACCTTGAAGGAGGGGATGCGCGAACTGGGCCATCATCCGGAGACTGGCGAGGACATCACGGTTCGCCGCGGCCCCTATGGGGTGTACGTGCAGCAGGGCGCACCCGATCCGGAGAACAAGAAGGCCAAGGCTCGCCGCGCCTCGTTGCCCAAAGGAATGGAGGGCAACACCATCAACCTGGAGCAGGCGCTTGGCCTGCTGTCCCTGCCCCGCGCGGTGGGCGCGCACCCAGTTACGGGGGAGTTGATGGAGGCTGGCATCGGCCGGTTTGGCCCGTATGTGAAGATGGGCGCCGTGTTCGCCTCGCTCGACAAGGACGATGACGTGCTCTCCATCGGGCTGAACCGCACGGTGGACGCCTTGCAAAAGAAGCTGGAATCCATGCGGCAACTGGGCGCGCATCCGGCGACGGGCGAGGCACTGGTCATCAAGAAGGGCCGGTTCGGGCCCTACGTGCAGGGCGGCAACGTGGTTGCCAACCTGCCGCGAGACGTGGGGATGGAAGAGCTGACGCTTGAGGCCGCGGTGGCGTTGCTGGCCAAAAAGGGCAAGCCGCTGAAAGCCAAGCCAGGCGCCAAGAGGCCGGCTGCCAAGAAAGCGGTCCAGAAGGCCGCGGCCGAGCCCGCCGCCAGGCCCGACAAGCCGAAAGCCAAGTCTGCCACCAAGAAGGTGGTCGCGAAGGTTGGCGCGAAAGCGCGCAAGGCGGGCTAGGTGGCACGGCAGCGCAAGGACGGCGCCGTTTCCCTCCTGCCCTCCCGCGAAGCGGTGCGCGAGTTCATCAGCGGCGCGTCCGGCCGGGTCGGCAAGCGTGAGATCGAGCGTGCGTTCCGACTGGGGCCGGAGCACCGGGTAGCGTTGCGCGGTCTGCTGAAGGACCTGGCCGGCGAGGGCAAGATCGCGCCCGCCGGGCACCGCCGCTTCACCCCGCCGGGCCGCCTGCCGGACGCCGTGATCGTCCAGGTGACCGGCACCGACCCTGACGGGGACCCGATTGCGCGCCCGGTTGAGTGGGATGATGACGGGCCGCCGCCGATGGTGCTGATGCAACCGGAAGCGCGCGACCAGCCGGCCCTGGCCCCCGGCGAGCGTGTGCTGGCCCGGCTGCGCCCGATCGGCGGCAACAAGTTCGAGGGCCGCACGCTTAAGCGGCTGACCGACGCGCCGGGCCGGGTGCTGGGCGTGTTCCATGCCCTGGCCTCCGGCGGTCGCATCCAGCCGACCGACCGGCGGCAAAAGGCCGATTGGCAAGTGGCGCCTGGCGACACCGGGGACGCGGTGGAAGGCGAGATCGTGCTTGGCGTGCCGCTGCCGAGCCGCAGCTACGGCCTGAAATCCGCTCGGGTGATGGAGCGGCTGGGCAGCATGGGCGATGCCCGCTCCGTCAGCCTGGTCTGCATCCACACTCATGACATCCCGACCGAGTTCCCCCCCGGTGTCGTCGAGCAAGCCGAGGCTGCCGAGGCGGTGCCGCTCGGCGCGCGGGAGGATTTGCGCCGCTTGCCGCTGGTCACCATCGACGGCGAGGACGCGCGAGACTTCGATGATGCCGTGTGGGCCGAGGCGGACGGGGACGGCCACCGTTTGGTCGTGGCCATCGCGGATGTGGCGCATTACGTGCCGCCGGGTTCTCCTCTCGACCGCAGCGCCTGGGAGCGGGGCAACAGCGTGTATTTTCCGGACCGCGTGGTGCCGATGCTGCCAGAGGCGCTGTCCAACGGCTGGTGCAGCCTGCGCCCGGGCGAGGAGCGTGGCTGCCTGTTCGTCGAGATGCGGGTGGACGCGTCGGGGCGCAAGACGGCGCACCGGTTCGGTCGCGGCCTGATGAGCTCGGTTGCCCGGCTGACGTATGAGCAAGTGCAGGAGGCGCGGGACCGCGGCGACGATCTCGGACTGCCGCTGCCCGCGCTCTACGCCGCGTTCCAAGCCCTGCTCGCGGCCCGTCAAGCGCGCGGCACGCTGGATCTGGACCTGCCGGAGCGGAAGGTATCCTTGGATGCGGACGGCAAGGTGGCTGCCATCGTCCCCCGTCCCCGGCTCGACAGCCACCGGTTGATCGAGGAGTTCATGGTGCTGGCCAACGTGGCCGCCGCCGAGGCGCTGGAAAAGCTTAAGCTTTCCTGCATGTACCGCGTCCATGCGCCGCCTTCGGACGAAAAGGTGGAGGCGCTGCGCAGCTTCCTGCACGGCATGAGCCTGGCCCTGCCACCGCAGGGCCAGGTGACGCCACGCGACCTCGACGGGGTGCTCAAGGAGGTGGCCGGCACGGACGCCGCGCCCCTGGTGAACGAGGTGATGCTGCGCTCGCAGAGCCAGGCGCAGTATTCGCCGGACAACATCGGCCATTTTGGGCTCTCCCTGCCCCGCTACGCGCACTTCACCAGCCCGATCCGCCGCTACGCCGATTTGTGCGTGCATCGCGCGCTGATCCGTGGACTTGGCGCCGGGCCGGATGGGCTGACGGAGGCGGAGTCGGCCAAGTTCGAGGACACCGCCGAGCACATCACCGCCACCGAGCGCCGGGCTGCCCTGGCCGAGCGGGACGCGATCGACCGTTACCTGGCCGCCTACATGGCGAACAAGACGGGTGCGGAGTTCGCGGCGCGCATTTCCGGGGTGACGCGGTTCGGGTTGTTTGTCACTCTGTCGGAGACGGGCGCTAGCGGGCTGCTGCCGCTGTCCGTGCTGCCCGACGATTTCTGGGCTCATGACGAGGCAACCAAGTCCCTGACCGGCCGCCGCACCCGCATGTCGTTCCACCTGGCGCAATTGCTGGATGTGCGGCTGGTCGAAGCCAGTCCCGTCACGGGCGGGTTGGTTTTCGGCCTGGCTGGCGGGTCCGCGGCAGGGATGTCCAGGCAGGCTGCGAGACAGCGCCGCCCGTGATCCGGGCGGGCTTCCTCCTGGCGCTGCTGTGCATCGCGCCGACGCTGGCCAAGGCGGCCGACGCGTTCAACGAGTCCACGGCCGCCGCCGTGTTCAGCACCGCGCTGGCCTTTATCGCGCCGCGCACGCTGGAGCCGATCGCCATCCCGCAGCTGACCGTATGGGGCTTGCGCGGGCTGACCGCTCTTGACCCGGCCCTGACCACCGAGCTGCGCGAGACCGAGATACGCCTTCTGCAGGACGGCCGCACGGTGTTCACTGCCCCTCTGCCGGATGCAGCGAAGGCAGCAAGCTGGGGCGCGCTGGCCGCGAGCATGGCCGCGTCAGCCGCCACCGTCTCGGACCCCGTTCGGGCCGCCGAGACCCAGGGCGTGATCCGCTCCTTCTTTGATGAGATGTTCAACCACCTCGATCCCTACTCCCGCTACGTGCCGCCCGCCGCGGCAGATGTCGATCGGGACCGCCGCATGGGTCAGGCCGGGCTTGGCATGACCCTGGCGCGCGGACGCGGCGGCTTGGTCGTGCGCGAGGTGCAGCCCAGCAGCCCGGCCGATGATGCCGGCCTGCGGCCCGGCGACCGCATCCTCGCCGTGGACGGCCGACCGGTGCGGTCCGAAGCCCCTGCCATCGTGGAAGGCTGGGTCAACGGACCGGACGGCAGCACGGTGCAGCTGTCCTGGCGCAGCCGCGGCCGGATACAAGCGGCGGAGATCGAGCGTGCCCTGGTGCCGCCGCAAACCGTGCGTGCCGAGTGGCTGGACGACGTGGTGCTGATCCATGTGAT
This sequence comes from uncultured Acetobacteraceae bacterium, assembly GCA_964235495.1. Classification (GTDB taxonomy): domain Bacteria; phylum Pseudomonadota; class Alphaproteobacteria; order Acetobacterales; family Acetobacteraceae; genus LMUY01. The sequence goes on from CAXSAX010000025.1 coordinate 23,826, forward strand.
CGGCTTCAGCCGCGACACGGATGATCAATTCGCCGCCGCGTTGGAAGCCGGGTTCGCCGGCCACCGGGTGCGCGGCATCGTGGTCGATCTGCGCGGCAATCGCGGCGGGCTGCTGCGCCAAGCGGTGGCGATGGTGGACCAGGTGCTGACGGAGGGGATCGCCGTGACCACCGCCGGGCGCAACCCGGACAGCAGCCGCGTATGGCCTGCCGGCACCGGAGACGACGCGGCGCATGGCCGGCCGATCGTGGTGATGGTGGACGGTCGCACCGCCAGCGCCGCCGAGATTATGGCGGCGGCGCTGGCCGATAATCGCCGCGCGGTGGTGGTCGGTAGCTCCACCTTGGGCAAGGGGCTGGTGCAGACCATCTCACCCCTGCCTGATGGAGGCGAGCTGTTCATCACCTGGAGCCGCGTGCTGGCGCCGGGTGGTTGGCCGATCCAGGGTCTGGGCGTGATGCCGCAGGTCTGCACCAGCCTGGGCGAGGACATGCTGCACGCTCAACTGGCCGCCTTGCTGCGCGGGCAGTTGGAGATGGCGGCAGCCCTGGCCCGGCACGACGCCGCCCGTGCACCCTTGCCGGCCGCCCAGGTGGTGGAGTTGCGCAACGACTGCCCGGCCGCCGAGGGGCGCGACGGCGACCTGACCGCCGCAGGGTTTCTGCTGGATCATCCAGGGGCGTACCAGACGGCGCTGCTGGCCAAGGCAACACACTGAACAGGGCGTCGCAGTCCTGTCGCACAGGTTGCCCAACTCGGCCGGGACCAAACGCCATTTCGCCCCGTCGTCGAGCCGCCAGGTGATCGCCGCAGCCCGACCCAAGCTCGCTTTAGCTGAAGTGGCTCCAGCCACACCCGGCGAGCGGCAACGTCTCGCCATTCACGCCAAGGACTGCAACGCCTTCACCGGGCTTGAAGTAACCGACCAGCGTCGCCTCAAGGCCGGGGGGTGGACGGAGCCCCGGAGGGGCGGCCAGCAGCAGCTCGTAGTCGTCGCCGCCGATCCAGGCCGTCTCGCGCCAGTCCGGCCCCGCGGCTGCGGCTTGGGGAGAGAGCGGAATGCGAACCACCTCCACCACTGCGGCGACGCCGCTGGCGCGGCAGATATGGCCAAGATCCTGGAACAAACCATCCGACACGTCCGCTGCCGCATGCGCCCACCCGGCAATCGGCAAGCCGATCCGCGGGGTGGGCAGGTCGTAGCGACGGCGAAGATGGCCGTCCGGGTCTCCCAATTCGCCACGCGCAGCATGCAAGCCAAGCGCACCGTCGCCGATCGTGCCAGTGACCCAGAGGTCATCGCCCGAGCGCGCGCCGGAGCGCAGGATCGCCGCACCCGGCGCCACGTGCCCCACAGCGGTCAATGACAAGGTAAGCGGACCCGGCGTCTCCGTGGTGTCGCCGCCCAAGAGGGCGATGCCAAATTCCGCCTGGTCCGTCGCCAGCCCGGCGGCGAACCCGGCAAACCAAGGCTCCCCAAGCGCACGGGGCACGGAGATCGTCACGAGATAGCCGAACGGGGCGGCGCCCATTGCCGCCAGGTCCGAGAGATTGACCCGCAGCAGTTTGCGCGCGACCAAGTCTGGCGCGGTGCCCGGGAGGAAATGCACGCCCTCCACCATGGCGTCTGCCGTCATCACCAACTCGCGCCCCGGCGGCGGGGCGAACACGGCAGCGTCGTCTACCAAGCCTAAGGCTCCTGGCCCAGCCAGCGGGCGGAAGTGCCGGGCGATGCGGTCGAACTCTGGCTTCAGCGTCACACAGCAGCCTGGAAGTCGTCTGCGCGGAGGGCCCTCGCCATTCGGTCGAGCAGCCCGTTGGCCATGCGCGGCTCCTCGCCGGTGAAGAAGCCGTGCGCCACGTCCAGGTATTCGTTGATTACGACCCGGGCGGGCGGGCCGTCCGCCATGCCCAGCTCCGCGCCGGCCGCCCGCAGCAGGGCACGCAGCACCGGATCGAGCCGGGCGAACGGCCATTCAGGCGGCAGCGACTCTGACACGAGAGCGTCCAACTGGTCCTGTCCTAGAACAGCGGCGCGGACGATGCGGCCGAACAGCTTGGCGTCCGCGTCAGGCGCGCGACCCTCCTCGAACCCGCCGGAGCCGGGCAGCTCACCCAGGCGGTGGCGGATAAACTGGTCCACGATGGTCTCCACCGTCTCGCCAGTCTGTTCCGACTGGAACAGCGCCTGCACGGCGGCGACGCGGCTGGCAGTGCGTGGGCGGCTGCGGGGCGGCGGTTTGCCCATCAGGCAGCGCCGAGCCGCCGCATGACGTCCACTTGACGCAAGGCCGCCACGGCCGCCTCGGCTCCCTTGTTATGCCCGTCCGGCCCGGACCGCGCCATGGCCTGCGCCAGCGTGTCCACTGTCAGCAGACCGGTGCCGAGTGCAATGCCATATTGCAGGACAACGTCCATCAGGCCGTTCATGCTTGCTGCGCAGATGAAGTCGTAATGGTCTGTTTCTCCACGAATAACACAGCCAAGAGCGATAAATCCATCGAAGCGTTCACGTCCGCGCAGTGCGATCCGGATCGCCTGGGGCAGTTCGTATGCGCCAGCCACGTCCAGCACCATGGGATCAGCCTGGACCTCGCGGAGGATGTGCAGCGCCGCTTCCGTCATGCCGTCCACCACCGCCTGGTAGTACGGCGCCCGAACCAGCAACATGCGGGGCGGTGGACCCTCCACCGTTGGCGCGGTCGGCCGTGGCGCGTCGATGGTGCTCATTCAGCCGCGCCATCGATCGGGCGCTGGCTGATGATGTTCAGCCCGTAAGCCTCCAGCCCCACGACCGTGCGGTGCGTGTTGGACAGCAACACCATGTCCTTGACGCCGAGATCAACCAGGATTTGCGCGCCGACGCCGTAGTCGCGCAGCGACTGGATAGCGCGCGGGCTGCTGCCCCTCTGCTTCACCCGCTCTGACAGGGAGGTCGGCAACGCCTCGCGGATCAGCACCACGGCGCCGCGGCCCTCGGCGGCGATGGCGCGCATGGCGCTGTGCAGGCCGCTCGGATGCGAACCGCCCAGCATGTCGCTCATCAGATCGACCGCGTGCACCCGCACCAGCGGTGGCGGGCCGCTGGCCAGGTCGCCCTTCACCAGCACCAGGTGCTCGGCATACTCGACCGTGTTGGCATAGACGAACATCTGCCAGTCGCCGCCTTCGACGTGACGCATCACGCCCTCCTCCACCCGGCGTACCAATTGCTCCGTGCGGCGACGGTGGGCGATCAGGCTCTCGATCGTGCCGAGCTTGAGGTTGTGGTGCTGCGCGAAAGCGACCAGGTCCGGCAGCCGGGCCATGGAGCCGTCCTCGTTCATCACCTCGCAGATGACGCCGGATGGGTTCAGCCCGGCCAGGCGCGCGATGTCCACCGCCGCTTCCGTATGCCCGGCGCGGATTAGCGCGCCACCCTCTCGCGCCATCAGCGGAAACACATGGCCCGGGGTGGTGATCTGGTCCCGCCCCATCTCTGGGTTGATCGCCACCGCGATCGTGTGCGCGCGGTCATAGGCGGAGATGCCGGTGGTGACCCCTTCCCGCGCTTCGATCGACACGGTGAAGGCGGTCTGGTGCCGGGTGCCGTTAGCCTGCGCCATGAGCGGCAGGTTCAGCTGCTCCACGCGACGCCCCGTCATGGCCAGGCAGATCAGGCCGCGGGCGTGGCGGGCCATGAAGTTGATCGCATCAGGCGTGGCGAACTGGGCGGGGATGACGAGGTCACCCTCGTTCTCGCGGTCCTCGTCATCCACCAGGATGAACATACGCCCGGCGCGCGCCTCCTCGATGATGTCGGCCGCGCTCGTGATGTAGTCCCGCAGCGAGGCCTGCTTGAGTTCATCCATGGGCCCGTCCTACGCGGTTTCAGCCAAGCGCGCCACGTAGCGGGCCAGCGTGTCGATCTCGACGTTGACGGCGCTGCCGGGGAGCCAGTCGGCCAGGTCGGTGTTCTCGAACGTGTGCGGGATGATGTTCACGCCGAACACGTCGCCCTCCACCTCGTTCACCGTGAGCGAGATGCCATTCAGCGCCACGCTGCCCTTGGATGCGATGAAGCGGGCCAGCGCAGCCGGCACGCGAATGCGGAATCGGGTGGAAGCGTTCACCACCCCGCGGGACAGGATTTCGCCCACCCCGTCCACGTGGCCGGAGACGATGTGGCCGCCCAGTTCGTCGCCCATCCGCAGCGCACGCTCCAGGTTGACCCGGGTGCCGGGCTGCCATTGGCCGAGCACGGTGTGCGTCAGCGTCTCCGCCGAGGCATCGACCGCGAACCAGTCCGGCCCGAGCGCCACCGCCGTCAAGCAGCAGCCAGAACAGGCGATGGAAGCGCCCAGCGCTGGGGGTGCGTCCCAGGTCTGCTCTATTATCAGCCGCATGTCGCGCCCGTCCGCGACCGGTTCGACGCTGCGCACCCGCCCGACGGCGGAGATGATACCGGTGAACATCAGGCGGCCCTCTCGTATTCGCTCAGCATGTCGTCCCCTACCGGCCTGACGCTGCGCCGGATAAAGCGTGGCATGGCGGTCAAGGTTTGCACGCCGAATCCCTGTGCCGCCGGCCAGCCATCCCCACCCATGATCGAGGGGGCGTGGAACCAAGCAATCCGATCCACCAGCCCGTCCCGCAGCAGACCGGCAGCGAGTTGCGCCCCGCCCTCCACCAAGACCCGCGTCAGACCTGCCGCACCCAGAGCCGCGAACCCAGCGCGCAAATCCACCCCGCGCTCACCGCCTGCCACCTCGAACAATCGCACGGCAGCCCCAGTGAAGGCGTGCCGCCGCTCGGGTGCAACGCCGCCGCGATGCAGCACCCAGGTCGGATCAGCGGCTGCCGTGGCGACCAGCCGGCTCGTCAGGCTGGTGCGGAGATGGCTGTCCACCACGATCCGCACCATCGGAGTCGTGCGATAGCCGGGAATGCGGCAGGTGAGTTCCGGATTGTCCGCCAGCGCGGTGCGCACGCCGACCATCACCGCATCGCTCTGGCCACGCAGGACATGCGCCGCCTGCCGCGCCGGCGTGCCAGTGATCCATTGGCTCTCGCCCGTCCGCGTGGCGATCTTGCCGTCCAGCGTGCTGGCAAGCTTCAACGTCACCAACGGCCGGCCGTGACGGACCCGGCACAGGAACCCAGCCTGCAGCGCGTCCGCCTCCGCCGTCAGCATGCCCGTGATCACCGTCACGCCGGCCTGCCGCAACTGAGCAAGGCCAGCGCCATTGACCCGCGGGTCAGGGTCGTGTCCAGCGACGATCACGCGGCCCACCCCGGCGGTGATCAGCGCGGCTGTGCAAGGCGGAGTCTGCCCCGTATGGCTGCACGGCTCCAGCGTCACGTAGGCATCGGCTCCCCGGGCCGCCTCACCCGCCATCGCCAGCGCCACCGCCTCAGCATGGGGACGCCCGCCATCCGCTGTGCGGCCGCGGCCCGCCACCTGCCCGTTCTTGACGATGATGCAGCCGACGGATGGATTGGGCCAGGTGACGCCCAACCCACGACGGGCGAGCGCCAGGGCGGCGCGCATATGGGACGGATCAGGCACTACGCCGATGTGGGCTCGTCCAGCGAGCCAAGGAAGGCCTCGAAATCCTTGGCCTCGCGGAAGTTGCGATACACGCTGGCGAAGCGGACGTAAGCCACGGCGTCCACCTCCTTCAGCGTCTCCATCACCAGCTCGCCCACTTGCTTGGACGGGATATCGTTCTCGCCGGAGGCTTCCAGCTGACGGACGATGCCGGTGATGATGCGCTCCATCCGCTCCTCGTCCACCGGACGCTTGCGCAGCGCGATACGGACGGAACGGGCCAACTTGTCCCGGTCGAACGCGACCCGGCGACCATCCGACTTCAGCACCGTCAGCTCGCGCAACTGCACCCGCTCGATGGTGGTAAAGCGCTGGCCGCAGCCGATACAGGAGCGACGGCGGCGGATGGCGCCAGAGTCCTCAGTGGGACGGCTGTCCTTTACCTGGGTGTCATCATGGCCGCAGAAGGGGCACCTCACGCCGCCATCAGCTCAGTAGATCGGGAATCGCGCGCAGAGCTGCCGCACCCGCTCCGCCACCGCCTGCTCCACCGCCGCGTTGCTGCCATCGTTGGAGCGGGACAAGCCTTCGAGCACTTCGTTGATCATCTCACCCACCTGGCGGAACTCCGCCGGGCCGAAGCCGCGGGTGGTGGCCGCCGGGCTACCCAGGCGGATGCCGCTGGTGATGGCAGGCTTGGCCGGGTCGAACGGGATGGCGTTCTTGTTGGCGGTCATTCCGGCGCGCTCCAGGCTCGCCTCCGCCGCCTTGCCGGTGGTGCGCTTCGGCCGCAAATCCACCAGCACCAAGTGGCAGTCGGTGCCGCCGGTCACGATGTCGCAGCCGTGTTCCAGCAACGTCTCGCCCAGCACGCGGGCATTCTCGGCCACTGCCTTCTGATAGGTGCGGAACTCCGGCCGCAGAGCCTCGCCAAACGCCGCCGCCTTGCCCGCAATCACGTGCATCAGCGGGCCGCCTTGCAGGCCGGGGAACACGGCGGAGTTGAGCTTCTTGGCCAAATCCTCGTCGTTGGTCAGGATCATGCCGCCACGGGGGCCGCGCAACGTCTTGTGAGTGGTGGTTGTCACCACATGGGCGTGCGGCAAGGGCGAGGGATACACGCCGGCTGCGACCAGCCCAGCGTAATGCGCCATATCGACCAAGAACAATGCACCGACCGCGTCCGCCACGGCGCGGATGCGAGCGAAGTCGATGATGCGGGGGTAAGACGAGCCGCCCGCGATGATCATGCGGGGGCGCTCGGCCTGGGCCATCTGCTCCAGCTGCTCGTAGTCGAGCAGCCCATCCGCCTGCCGCACGCCATACTGGATGGAGCGAAACCACTTGCCTGACAGGTTAGGCGCCGCCCCGTGCGTCAAGTGGCCTCCGGCGGCCAGGCTCATGCCAAGAATGGTGTCACCGGGCTTGAGCTTGGCCAGGAACACCGCCTGGTTGGCCTGCGCGCCCGAATGCGGCTGCACGTTGGCGAAGCCGCAGCCGAACAACTGCTTGGCGCGGTCGATGGCGAGCTGCTCGGCCACGTCCACCTCCGTGCAGCCGCCATAGTAGCGGCGGCCGGGGTAGCCCTCGGCATACTTGTTGGTCAGCACAGAGCCCTGCGCCTCCAGCACGGCGCGGGAGACGATGTTCTCGCTGGCGATCAGCTCGATGCCATCCTGCTGGCGCGCTAGCTCGGCCTGCAGCACGGCGGCGAGCGCCAGGTCCGTCTCAGCAAGGGGGGCGGAGAAGAAACGCTGTGAAAGGGTCGGGGCGCTTTGCTGGGTCATGATGCAGGCTCATCCGGGTATGGCGTCGATCAGCATACCATGGCTATTGGCTCGCTTGGAACCGATGGCAAGGAATGGCGACTATGGATCTGGTGCGCGGCATGCTGGCACGCAAGCCGATCGGCGACGACGAGTCAGGCCTGCGCCGCACCCTGGGCGCGCCCAGCCTGGTGATGTTGGGCATTGGCGCGATCATCGGCGCAGGGCTGTTCTCGCTGACCGGCATCGCCGCTGCCGACTACGCCGGCCCGGCCGTAGTCGTCAGCTTCCTGATCGCCGCCCTCGGCTGTGCCTTCACCGGGCTGTGCTACAGCGAGCTGGCGGGCATGATCCCGTCCGCCGGGTCGGCCTACGCCTACTCCTATGCCGCCTTGGGCGAGCTGGTGGCGTGGATCATCGGCTGGGACTTGCTGCTGGAATACGCGGTGGGCGCAGCGACGGTGGCGGTATCCTGGTCCAGCTACGTCGCCTCCCTGCTGCATGGCTGGGGGCTGGACCTGCCGCACTGGCTGGCCGCCGCCCCGGCGTCCGGCGGGGTGGCGAACCTGCTGGCGGCGGGGATCATCGCGGCGCTTTCGCTCGTGCTGATTGGCGGCGTCAGCGAGTCGGCCAAGGTTAACGCCGCCATCGTCGTTGTGAAGGTGGCCATCGTGCTGACCGTGATCGGGGTCGGCGCATTCTATGTCAAATCGGCCAATTACAGCCCGTTTTTGCCCGCCAACACCGGCAGCTTTGGCAGCTTCGGCTGGTCTGGCGTGCTGCGCGGCGCGGGCGTGGTGTTCTTCGCCTATCTCGGCTTCGACGCCGTCAGCACCACGGCCGGCGAGGCCACCGAGCCGCAGCGCACCATGCCGACCGGCATCCTCGGCTCGCTCGCGATCTGCACCGTGCTCTACGTGGCCTTCGCGCTCGTGCTGACGGGGATGGTCAACTACACCAAGATGCACGGCGACGCAGCGCCTGTCGCTACCGCGATTGACCAGACGCCGTTCGCCTGGTTGCAGGTCGTGGTCAAGCTCGGCATCATACTGGGCTTCACCTCCGTGATCCTGGTCGGGCTGCTGGGGCAGAGCCGGGTGCTGCTGGCCATGGCGCAGGACGGCATGGTGCCCGCCATCTTCGCTCGGCTGCACCCGACCCGGCGCACCCCCTGGGTCGGGCACCTCGGCATGATGGCCGGCACCTGCGCGCTCGCCGCCTTCGTGCCGGTGGAGGCGCTGGGCAAGATGACCTCGGTGGGAACCCTTCTGGCCTTCGCCATCGTGTGCGGCGGCGTGCTGATGCTGCGCTGGCGCGAGCCGGACCGCCCCCGCCCGTTCCGCGCGCCGGGCAGCCCCATCACGCCGTTGCTGGGCATCCTGACCTGCCTGACACTCATGGCCTCCCTGCCCTGGCAGACATGGCTGCGGCTCGCGATCTGGTTCGCGTTGGGCGGGGTAATCTACTTGGCTTACAGCCATCGCCGTGCCGCTGCCGTCCGGGAGCAGGCCGCGCTACCCGACCGGGAAGGCGTGGTGTAAACCGGCGCCATGAGCATAGGCCAGTATCCCACCACCCGCCTGCGACGGAATCGGCGCGACGATTGGACCCGCCGCCTCGTCGCCGAGACCAAGCTCTCGGTCGATGACCTGATCTGGCCGATTTTCCTGCTTGAGGGTGAGGGGCGCACGACCGCCGTGGACTCGATGCCCGGCGTGCATCGCGTGACGCTCGACCGCTTGGCCGAGCATGTGGCGCCTGCCGTGGAGCTTGGGGTACTGGCCGTGGCGCTGTTCCCCAACATTGCATCCGAGCGCAAGGATCCCGAAGGGTCCGTGGCGACCGACCCGGACAACCTGATGTGCCGCGCCGCCCGGCTGCTCAAACGCCAGTTTCCCGGGTTGGGCCTCGTGGGAGACGTTGCCTTGGATTGCTACACGTCGCATGGCCATGACGGGGTGCTTCGAGAAGGCTGCGTGCATAACGACGATAGCATCGCCGTGCTGGTGACCCAAGCGGTCAACCAGGCGCAAGCGGGTTTCGACGTGATCGCGCCTTCCGACATGATGGACGGCCGCATCGGCGCGATCCGCGCGGCGCTGGACGGCGCGGGGCTGATCGATACGCGGATCATGAGCTACGCCGCCAAGTACGCCAGCGCCTTCTACGGCCCGTTCCGCGATGCGGTCGGCACCGGCAAGTCGCTGACAGGAGACAAGAAGACCTACCAGCTGGACCCGGCGAACTCCGACGAGGCCCTGCGCGAGGTGGCGCAGGACCTGGCGGAGGGCGCGGACATGGTGATGGTGAAGCCCGGGATGCCATACCTTGACATCGTGCGCCGGGTGCACGAGCGGTTCGGCGTGCCGACCTTCGCCTATCAGGTGTCTGGCGAGTATGCGATGATCGCCGGTGCGGCGGAGCGCGGCTGGATCGACGGCGAGCGGGCGATGCTGGAAAGCCTGCTGGCTTTCAAGCGGGCCGGTGCGGCGGGCGTGCTGACCTACTTCGCGTTGGACGCGGCGCGGGTGCTGCGGGCGTCCTAGAGCGTTTTCCGTGCTGATAGGCGCACGTAGAGTATCCTAGGCCTGTGTTTTTGCGAGTGTCTCCATCCGACGGACGGCCCCGTTCGATCGGATGATGCTCTAGCAGGGCTCTGTCCCCCACCCGCAAGTCGTGATTTTCCGCTTCACCCTCCTTCTAGGTGCCCGGAGAACTCCCGTTTTCCGGCAAAGCGGGGCAAGGATCCGCTGGTTGGTCAGGGCAAAGGTGCGGGGTGCGGCCGCCCGGTCCAGTAACGCGAACACGATCGGCACCGCCAGCCAGTAATCGCCGACCATCACGGTGGGCCGGTCACCCGGGACCTGCCGCGCGATCGCCTTCATGTCGGCGTTGATGGCCAGCTCCCGGCCTTGCACCGCAGACACGAACCAGATGGCGTGCACGCCGCCAGCAACCCAGACGGTGTACGCGAGCGCCGCCGCGAGCAGGCCGTGGCGGAAGATGGCGCGGCCGCGCCGGGTCATCTCCGGCAGGGCGGTCAGCAGCATCTGGCTTATCCAGCAGGCGACCAACGTGGCCGCAGTGAAGACCTGCGCGAAATAATAACGCGCCTGGTTGCCGTTCAGCTGCACCCACTGCAGGCTCGCGTACAGGCAGGCGCTCGCCAGCATGGCCCAGACCACCGCGGCCGTCTGCGAGCGGACGGCAAACTGGGCTCCGCCGCCCCGGCCGGCCATCGCGGCGGCGGCGACGGTCACCGCAGCCAGCAGCCGGGTGGCGTCGAACTGGCCAGCCATCGCGGTCAGCGCCGCGCGCATCGGGTCGTTGCCCGGAGTGATCGCGGACGGCGTGCCCGGCCCGGACAGCATGGCCATGCTGGCGGCAGCGGCGGCGCCGAGCAGCGCCATGGCGAGCGTCAGACGCGGCCGCGGGCCAGGCCGCAGGCAGTTCAGCGCCAGCACCGGCAGCACGAAGGCGGCCAGGGCGGCGTTGACGAAGAAAGCCCGCCAGAACAGCGCGGCCGGGAGCGCCAGCATGGCCGTGCCGCGCTTCGCGCGCGCAACGCGCAGGGCGAGATAGCACATCGCGCACGAGACCGGGTACGGCACCGGCCCGGTGAAAAAGCCGCTGATGAACTCCGGCCGCATGCAGGTCATCAGCACGATGACCGTGACTGCAAATGCCTCGACCCGCCGCGCCCCGATGCCGGCCAGCTCCATGACGAAGCCGATGGAAGCGAAGCCGGCCACGCTGCCGAGCCAAAGCTGCGCCATCAGGTTGAGCCGGATCGGCCTGATCCAGGCGGTGGCGAACGGGACGAGGTTGCCGAAGCGGTTCTGGTCCCAGTAGAACCAAGTCAGCTTCTCCTTGGCCATGATGGCAAGGAGCGCCGTGTCGGCGTCGTGGAAGCCCGTCTGCTGGCCGAACACTAAGGCTGCTGAGCCCAGAGCCGCACAAGCGCAAATGGCTGGGCCGCCTTAGCGGGAAGCAGACCATGACACGTTCAACGACGGTCCGGCGAGGCAGGCGGAGACGGCCAGTTGGCGGCTGCGCGGCAAGGCAACCGGCGTGCCGGCATTACCCCCCTTTGTCGTCCGAGTTGACTCCTAGCTGCTTCAGCTTGCGGTGCAACGCGCTCCGCTCCATGCCCACGAACCCGGCGGTCCGGCTGATGTTGCCACCGAACCGCACCAGCTGCGCCTGCAAGTACTGCGTCTCGAACAAGTCCCGCGCCTCGCGCAGCGGCAGCGCCATGATGTCTGCCGTCGGGTCGAAGTTCAGCAGCGCCGGGGCGCCCTGGCCGATCTCGGGGGGCAACATGTCGGCGCGGATCGCGTCTCCCGCCCCGCCGGGCGCCATGATGAGCAGCCAATCCATCAGGTTGCGCAGCTGGCGCACGTTGCCGGGCCAATCGTAGCTTTGCAGCGCGGCCAGCGTGTCGGTGGACAGGTCGCGCGGGGCCATGCCGGAGGTCTCGGCCGAGCGGGTCATGAAATGGCGCGCCAGCTCCGGGATGTCTTCCCGCCGCTCCTTCAGGCTCGGCATCCGCAGCGGCACCACGGCTAGGCGGTAATACAGGTCCTCGCGAAAGCGCCCCGCCGCGATCTCGGCTTGCAGGTCCTTGTTGGTGATCGCCAGAACGCGGACATCGACCTTGACCCGGGCGTTGCCGCCCAATCGCTCGAACGTTTGATCCTGGAGGGCGCGAACGATCTTGCCCTGGGTTTCCAGCGGCATGTCGCTGACCTCGTCCAGCAGCAACGTGCCGCCATGCGCCCGCTCCAGCACGCCCGCGCGTCGCGGAGCGGCCGATGCATCCGGCCCCGCCTCCACGCCAAACAGCTCCTCCTCAAAGCGTCCTGGCGCCAGCGTGGCGCAGTTCAGCGCCACGAACGGGCCCTCGGACCGGCGGGACCTGCTGTGGACCATGCGGGCCGCCACCTCCTTGCCGGAGCCGGCCGGCCCATGGATCAGCACACGCGAACCGGTGGGTGAGACACGCTCCACCCCGGCGCGCACCGTGGCGACCGCGCTGCTTTCCCCCGTCAGCACTGCCTCCGCCCCGGCGCGCAGCCGCAGCTCAGCGTTCTCGCGCGCCAGGCCTGCCGCTTCCAGCGCCCGACGCGCCTGGATCAGCAGACGGTCGGTCTGGAACGGCTTCTCCAAGAAGTCGTAGGCGCCATGCTGGATGGCCGTCACCGCCATCTCGATGGTGCCATGGCCGGAGATCATCACCACAGGAATATGCGGCTCTTCGACATGCAGCGCTTTGAGAATGCCGAGACCGTCCAGGCGGGAGTTCTGCAGCCACACATCCAAGATCACCATGGATGGCCGGCGGGCGCGGAAGGCGGCGATCGCCGAGTCAGCATCGGCCGCCTGCCGCGTGTCATACCCCTCATCCCGCAGGATGCCATCGATCAGCAGCCTGATGTCAGGCTCATCATCGACGATCAGAATCTCATGCGCCATGCGGGACTCTTTTATCGGTTATCGCTGGACCAGCAACCATCATACCGCCGTCTCCCTGGCTGGCGAAGTCAGGAGCCGGAAGAATGAGGCTGGCAAGAGCGCCGGGTCCACCTTCCCGGTCCTCCAAGCTCAGCCGGCCGCCATGGTCCTCCATGACCTTCTTCACGATGGCAAGGCCAAGGCCGGTGCCTTTCAGCTTGTGGGTGACGTAAGGCTCGGTCAACCGGTCCCGGTCCTCCCGGGGCAGCCCTACGCCGTCATCGCCGACCGCCAGCGTCACGGCGCCCTGGCCTTCCCGGACCGAGACGATGATCCGCCCCGCCGGCTCGCCTTCGGCACGGGGGCGCATGGCAACGGCATCGGCCGCGTTCATCAGTAAGTTGGTGAGTGCCTGGCTAAGCAGCCGGCGGTCGCAATCCGCTAACGGGCCGTGCTCCGACAACTCGGTCACCCAAGTGATCTCCGGATGCGCCTGACGTTGCAACACCAGCGCCTCGCGCGCGATGCGGCCGATGTCCTCTCGCTTGATGACCGGCTGCGGCATGCGGGCAAAGGCGCTGAACTCGTCCACCATGCGGCCGATATCACCCACGTGGCGCACGATGGTGTCGGCACACTGGGCAAACGTCACCGGGTCGGACTGAATCTCCCGCGTGAAACGCCGCTTCAGCCGCTCCGCCGCGAGCTGGATGGGGGTGAGCGGGTTCTTGATCTCGTGCGCGATACGGCGAGCCACGTCGGACCAGGCGGCCTTGCGCTGGGCGGCCAGCAACTCAGTCACGTCGTCGAAGGTCACCACGAAGCCGTCAATGCCCGTGCCCTTCATCTCCGTGCCGATCCGGACCAGCAACGTGCGACGGTTGGCAGGCGGCCCCACCTGCACCTCCGCCGTGCGCGCCCGGTCCGGCGTCCCCTGCACCTCGTGCAGCAACGCGGCGAACTCCGGCACCACCTGGTCCAGCGACAAGCCGATGGAGCCTAGCAAGTCGCTGCCCATCAGCTCGGAGGCGGCGCGGTTGGGTAGGTCGATCCGGCCCTGGCCATCCAGCCCGATCACTCCGGCCGACACGCCGGCCAGCACGGTTTCAGTGAAACGGCGGCGCTCGTCAATCTGGGCGTAAGCGCCCATCAGCTCCGTACGCTGGGCACCCAACTGACCCGTCATGCGATTGAAGGCGCGAGACAGCCCGGCGATCTCATCCTCGCTCTGCCCCTCCGGCACGCGCACAGCCAGGTCGCCGGCCCGCACTCGTTCTGCCGCGTGGATCAGCCGGCCAACAGGACGGGCGATCTGGTTGGCGATCACCAACCCGGTGAGCGCAGCTGCGAACAACACCAGCAACGCCACAAGAGCGAAGATGAGCACAAAGGTCACCTGCAGCTTGGTGCGGTTCTCGTCCAACCGGTGATACTGCGCGACCAGCTGCTCCGTCTGATCCACCGCCGCGATGATCTGCGTGTCCACGGGGCGGTCGATCATCAGCATCAGCTCGGGCGTGGAGCCAAGCTTCACCACGGCGCGCACGTGGTTGTCCGCGCCGCCGCCGACCACCGACACGTCGCCGCGCCGGGCCGGCTCAATTTCGTCAGCACTCGGCAGATCGACGAAATTGCCACTTAGCACGCCAGAAGAAAGAAGGATTTCATGTGTGTATGGATCGTAGATCACAGCTTGGATCAGGCCGTGAAACGTCGTTTCCTGGTCCAGCACTTCTTGGAACAGCGCTGGCCGGTTGGCCAGGAACGCACCGGCGCGGTTCAGCGTGATGGCAACGCCGAGTGCGTCCGCCTTAATGTTGTTGCGATGCTCCTCCAGGGAAGTCCGCGCCGACGTCAGGCTTGCATCCAGCGCCGTGCGGATACGGTCGTCGAACCAGGACTGGATGCCAAGATTGAAGAACGCCGCCGCAAAAGCCGCAACCACGATGGCGGGCGTGACCGCCACGACCCCGAACATCAGCACCAGCCGCACATGCAGGCGAGACCCAGCGGAGCCTCGGCGGCGCTCCACCCACACCCGGGTCAACCGCCCCGCCAGGATGGTGCCCAGCAGTAGCAGCACGGCGGTGCAGGCCAGAATGGAGGCAAAGGTGAGGTTGGGCCGGAACGTGATCGGCGCGCCGCCGGACAGCATCACGAAGGTCACGATGGCGAGCACTAGCGCCACGGCCGCGAGCACCAGCGTGACCACCTTGCCCAGCAAGATATCCATGGCTTGGCCCATGCGGGATCGGCCTAGCACGGGAACAGCCGGGGGCAGCGCATCCATCGCTCAGCCGATGCCGCGCACGACGGGAATTTCCAGGTCGCGTATCTTCTTGCGCAACGTGTTGCGGTTCAGCCCAAGCATGGCGGCAGCCTTGATCTGATTGCCGCGGGTGGCCGAAAGCGTCATCTGGATCAGCGGCCGCTCCACCTCCGCAATAACCTTGTCATAGATGTCGCGCATCGGCACATCGTCCCCAGAGGTGGCCAGGAAGCGGCGGATGTGGCGCTCGACCGCAGCGGCGAGCGGCTCCGCGCCATCCGCCGCCGCCGGGGCTTCCAGCTCGCCGCCGCCGGCGCTCAGCTCGGACGCGATGACCTCCTCGCCGATCACCTCCTGCGGATACAGCGCCGAAAGCCGCCGCATCAGGTTTTCCAGCTCGCGCACGTTGCCAGGCCAGCGATAGGTGCGCAGCCGTTCCATCGCGCTGCTGTCCAGGGACTTGCCTGCCAATCCCACGTCCCGCGCCCGGTCCAGGAAGTGACGGGCGAGCACGGGAATGTCCTCACTCCGTTCCCGCAAGGGCGGCAGGCGGATCGGCACAACGTTCAGCCGATAGAACAGGTCCTCGCGGAACTGCCCGGCACGGATCGCCTGACGCAAGTCCCGATGCGTGGCGGCCACAATGCGGACGTTGGACTTAATCGGCTGCCGGCCTCCCACGGTGGTGAACTCGCCTTCCTGCAGCACGCGCAACAGCCTGGTTTGCGCCTCGTGCGGCATGTCGCCGATCTCGTCGAGGAACAGCGTGCCGCCATGCGCCTGCTCGAAGCGGCCCTGGTTGCGGTTGTGCGCCCCGGTGAAGGCGCCGCGCTCATGGCCGAACAACTCGCTCTCAATCAGCTCGCGGGGGATCGCGGCCATGTTGATGGCCACGAACGGCGCAGCCCGGCGGCGGCCGTAATCATGCAGCGCGCGGGCCACCAGTTCCTTGCCGGTGCCCGACTCTCCAGTGACCATGACCGTCAAGTCCGCTGTCGTCAGCCGGGCGATGGTGCGGTAGATCTCCTGCATCGCCACCGAGCGGCCGATCAGCGGCAGCCGCTCCTCCTTCTCCTGCGGCTCTGCTGGCGGCGGCAGGGGCGGCGGGGCAGCCAGCGCACGGCCCACGACGGCCAGCAACTCCTTCAAGTCAAACGGTTTAGGCAAATACTCAAACGCTCCGCGCTGCGCTGCCTTCACCGCCGTCATCAGGGTGGACTGCGCACTCATCACCACGACCTTCAGCTCCGGCCGGACCCGGCGAATGCGGGGAATCAGGTCAAGTCCATTCTCGTCCGGCATCACCACGTCCGTGATCACCAGGTCGCCCTCGCCATCCTCCACCCAACGCCACAGCGTGGCAGCATTGGAGCAAGAGCGCACCTGGTAGCCGGACCGGCCCAGCGCCTGGGTGAGCACGGTGCGGATGGAGCGGTCGTCATCCGCGACGAGAACGGTCGGAATGGTCATGCATGTCCTTACAAAGACAGCCGCAGCGATGACGACCGGAAGCGGCTGCTCCGGCGACTCTAGCCCTCCCCGTCCCCAGCGTCGTCGCTGATGACGGGAAGATGAAGCGCGAATTCGGTTCGGCCGGCACGGCTGTCCACTTCGATCAGGCCACCATGGTCCGCCACGATCTTGGCGACCAGCGCCAGGCCGAGCCCACTGCCGGACGGCTTGGACGTCACAAACGGCTTGAACAGATGAGGGCGGATATCCTCGCCGATGCCGGGTCCGTTGTCCCGCACCGTCACCACCAACGGCAGATGCACGCGCTGGGTGGAACCCGGCACCGCCGTGCGCACGCCGTGCCGGTAGGCCGTGGTGAGAACGATCTCGCCGTCCAGATCGGCGGCGGTCACGGACTCAGCGGCATTTTTGACCAAGTTGAGCAGGACTTGCACCAACTGGTCGCGGTTTGCCAGCACCGGCGGCAAGGAAGGATCGTAGAACTCGCTGAACTTGATGTGCGCGGCAAAGCCGGTCTGCGCCAGGCGGCGCACGTGTTCCAGCACCCGATGGATGTTCACTGCCCGGCGCTCGATCGGCTTCTCGCCGAACACTTCCATGCGGTCCACCAAGGCGCGTATGCGGTCCGCCTCGTCCCGGATCAGCACCGCCAGTTCCCGGTCGCTTTCGCTGACGCTGCCTTCCAGCAGTTGGGCCGCGCCTCGGATGCCGGAAAGCGGGTTCTTGACCTCGTGCGCCAACACCGCCGCCATGCCGCTGACCGACCGGGCGGCGGAGCGGAACAGGGTCTGACGGTCCAGCGCCCGCACGGTCGAACTATCTTGCAGGGACAGCAGCACGGCTCCCGCCTCGTCGAGCAACGGGGTAGCCTGCACTGTCACGGCTTCCTTATGCAGCCGAGGGCTTTGCAACGTCAGGTCATGATCGGCGACGGTGATGCTGTGCTGCCGCACCTGCTTCAGCAACGCGAACAGCGGGTGGTCATCCGGCAACAGGTCCCGCAGGCCCATGTGCGACAGCTGCTGCATCGAAAGCCCCAAAAACTGTTCCGCCGCGTGGTTGGCGAAGCGGAACCGGTTCTCGGCATCCAACAGAAACACGGGAACCGGCAGGGCCCCCAGCATGGTGGCTGCCTCCACTTCGCGGGCGGCATTGGCCTTGGCGACGGCCTTGAGCAGGGTGCGGGCGGCGCCGATCATGCGGCAAGAGCCGTCGGCACCTCGATCAGCGGGTCATAGAAGGCGTCGATCAGCCGCAGCACGGCGGCCACGTCGTCGCAGCGCATGACCGCGGCGCGGAACTCGGCCGAGCCGTGCAGCCCGCGGGAGTACCAGGCGACGTGCTTGCGCCCTAGCCGCAAACCCGGCTGGGTTCCGAAATGCGCCAGCATGGCATGGTAATGATCAAGCAAGATAGCCTTCTGCACCGCCAGCGCCGGGTCCGGCAGGCGCTGCCCGGTCCGCAGGAAAGCGGCCACCTGGGCCGGGAACCAAGGCCGGCCGTAGCAGCCTCGCCCGACCATCACGCCATCCGCCCCGGAGCGGGCCCGAGCGTCCGCCGCTTGCTCGACGGTGGTGATGTCGCCGTTGGCGATCACCGGGATGCCGACTGCCGCCTTCACCTCGGCGATGAAGTCCCAATCGGCGGCGCCAGTGTAGAATTGCTGCCGCGTGCGGCCGTGCACCGTCACCATGGCAATGCCGCTGGCCTCGGCGATTTGCGCCAGGCGGGGCGCGTTCAGGTTCGCGTGGTCCCAGCCCATTCGCATCTTGAGCGTGACGGGCGTGGATACGGCGCGCGCGGTCGCCTCCAGGATGCGGGCAGCGGCGACTTCATCCCGCATCAGAGCGGAGCCGGCGCT
Source organism: uncultured Acetobacteraceae bacterium (assembly GCA_964235495.1). Lineage (GTDB taxonomy): Bacteria > Pseudomonadota > Alphaproteobacteria > Acetobacterales > Acetobacteraceae > LMUY01. Next base: position 42,179 of record CAXSAX010000025.1, read on the forward strand.
TTGCCCTACCGCGACCTTTTTGACGGGACACCCAAAATTAATGTCGATCAGGTCAGCGCCGCGGCCCTCGGCAATGCGGGCAGCCTCGGCCATGGCTGCCGGGTCGCAGCCCGCCAGTTGTATTGCATTGGGGCCGGCACCATCCACGCTGGCCATCCGCAAGGTCGCCTGGTTTTCCCGCACCATGGCCCAGGATGCGATCATCTCCGACACGACCATGCCCGTGCCAAGCCGCTTGGCCAGACGGCGGAATGGCAGGTCGGTGACGCCCGACATGGGGGCCAGGATGACCGGCGTGTCGATCGTAACGGCGCGCAAGCCGGCCCCAAGCGTGAGCGGAGGAAGAGCACTGCCTAGCATTTGGGCAAAATACGCCTCGCACTGACGTATGGCAATCATAGTGACGGCGAATAGAATGCCGGATTGACGGCAGCCGTCCCGCCGCGCATTGCTCCGGCATGCGCATCGCCGCCATCCTGGTTGCCGCAGGCAACGGCAATCGCTTCGGCGGCGACACCCCGAAGCAATTCGTCACACTTGCAGGCAAACCCGTCATCCGGCACGCCGCCGAAGCGTTGCTGCCTCACGTGATCGCACTGCAGCCGGTGGGCGATGCGGACCGCGTGGCCAAGGCACTGGCCGGGCTGGATGTGCTGCCGGCCGTGCCCGGCGGCGACACGCGGCAGGCCAGCGTGCTGGCTGGATTGCAGGCGCTCAGCCCGCACGCGCCGGAACTGGTGCTGGTGCACGACGCGGCCCGGCCCTTCGTGCCGCCCGCGGTCATCCCTGCCCTGCTTGCCGCCTTGCGCAGCCATGACGGCGCCATTCCGGCCATCCCCGTGGCCGACACGCTGAAGCGAGTGCAGTCAGGACGCATCGTGGCCACCGTGCGGCGGGATGGGCTGTACCGGGCGCAAACCCCGCAGGCATTTCGCTACCACCTGTTGCGCGCCTTGCACGGCAACGGCGAGGGCGCGGCCACCGACGATGCCGCCCTGCTCGAGGCGGCGGGCCATCCTGTCGCCATCGTTCCCGGCGCTGAGGACAACATCAAGCTGACCTATCCGGAGGACATCGTGCGGCTGGAACATGCCTTCTCGTCCGGCCTGTCACCACGCACTGGCACCGGGTTCGACGTCCACGCCGCTGAAGCCGGCCGGGCACTCGTGTTGTGCGGCATCACGGTGGCGCATGAATGGGGCCTGGCGGGCCACTCGGACGCAGATGTCGGCATTCACGCCCTGTGTGATGCGATCTACGGCGCGCTGGCAGAGGGCGACATCGGACGCCACTTCCCGCCCAGCGAGGCAGAGTGGAAGGATGCCGACAGCGCCCGCTTCCTGCGCCACGCCGCCGGGCGGATCGAGGCGCGCGGCGGCCGGCTGGCCAATGCCGACGTGACGCTCATCTGTGAGCGCCCCAAGATCACGCCCCACGCAGCAGCCATGGCGGAGCGGCTCGCCGACCTGTTGGGAACCGAGGTGGGGCGCATTTCGGTCAAGGCGACCACCACGGAGCGGCTCGGCTTTACCGGGCGGGGGGAGGGCATTGCTGCCCAGGCAATCGCCACGGTGCTGCTGCCCTGATGCCGCAACGGACCGTCTACGTCTTGCTGGTGACGCTGTTCGTGTTCGCCTGGGCCAGCGGCTTCACGGCGGCCAAGCTCGCCCTTGCCACCTGCCCGCCCGCGCTGTTCGGCGGCGTGCGCTTCCTGGTCACTGGAGCAGCGCTGCTGAGCTTTGCCGCTTGGCGCGGGGATTTCCGCCGTCCCGTTCCGTGGGGCAAGCTCGCGCTGCTCGGCCTGTTCAACCAGGCAGGCTACCAGGGACTCGCATGGCAAGGCATGGGCAACGTGTCAGCTGGGCTCGCCACCATCATTGCCAGCCTCAACCCTATCCTGATCGCCGTCGCGGCCGCTCCGTTGCTGGGCGAGCGGCTCCATTGGCGTAAGATACTTGGCCTGCTGCTCGGCTTCGCCGGCGCCGTGTTCGTGGTGCGGCACCGCTTGGTTGCTGGCCACGAAGATGGGCGCGGCGTGCTGCTTGTGGCGGGCGCGCTGCTCTCCCTCGTGGTGGGAACCCTGGCATTCAAGTGGTTTGCGCCGGATGTGAGTTTGCCCATGGCTGTAGGTGTACAGACCGTCTCTGGCGGCGGTCTGCTTCTGATTCTCGGCCTGGCTTTTGAGGACCCTGGCCGCATCACCTACGGCCCGCAGCTATGGCTCGTGATGGCCTGGTGCATCTTGATCATGTCGATTGGCGCGCTACTGCTGTGGTTTTGGCTGCTGCGCAACGGCACCGCAACGTCCGCCAGCGCACTGCATTTCCTGATCCCGCCTATTGGCCTGGCCATGTCGTGGCTCGTGTTGGGTGAGTCGGTCAGCCCATTCGACATGCTGGGCGTGGTTCCGGTGGCACTCGGCATCTGGCTCGCGACCCAGCCGCCGGTAAACCGGCTCGTGTCGAGCGCACCGGGGAGCGGGCGGGCTGAGGCCAAGTAACGCTCGCTACAGAGTGCTGTTAACATACTCCTTGCCGCCGACAACCTCGATAATCGAGGTAACAGCGCCACTGGCAGTATAATTGTACTGAGTGAATGAATATTGTGGATAAACCGGATTACTGTTAATGCCATAGTAAGTGGCAGTAATACTGGCACCTGGCACATACAGCACAGTATCGTTCAACCCACCCGCAACGTTGAAGTCCAATTGCAGCAGGGAACCATTCCGCAGCGCATACAGACCACTGGCTTCAAGCCCGGTCGCCGTGTCGGTCGTGATCACGGCATTGGACCATGGTGCTGTCCCCGTTGCATCCACCACCCCAGCCGTCGTGGTGGGCGTGATGGGAGCATTTGGATTGAGCGGATCCCTATAAAGAACTTCAACCATGGTCAAACCTTTCCCTTCTCGCTGGGCAGAGCGCAATGGCCATCGCCATCGATGAGCCGCGAAAGCAGCAAGTTCAGCTTATTGGTCGGAGCGGCGGGATTCGAACCCACGACCCTCAGTCCCCCAGACTGATGCGCTACCAGGCTGCGCTACGCTCCGACTAAGGTGGGTGTAGCAGCCGCCCACCCCCACCGCAACGCTGCCCTGCCGGGTCATGGCAGCAACCGACGCAGCGCTTGCAGGTCCTCCAACACTTGGACCAAGATGTCCCGCAATCGGGCGGACTCGTCTCCGCCGGGCGCAATTTCGGGGGAGGGCAGCAAGGGCTGCTCGAGGGATGTGGCACGCTCGGCCTGGGCGGCTGCCCGCTCGGCCTCGGTTGCTGGAGGGATATCGTCGGACAGCTTACCGCCTCCCTCCCTCAGCAATCGCTGCACGCCCTTGATGGTGTAGCCCTGGGTGTAGAGCAGGTCGGATATGCGGCGGAGCAGCGCAATGTCGTCTGGGCGGTAGTAGCGGCGACCGCCACCACGCTTGAGCGGTTTCACTTGGGGAAACTTTGTCTCCCAGAACCGCAGCACATGCTGTGGAATATGTAGTTCGTCCGCCACCTCGCTGATGGTGCGAAACGCGTTGGGAGCCTTTTTGGATCGTGCCTTCGCAGCGTCGGGCGGCTCGGTGCCGGGTGCACCCGGCGGGATCATTCGTCATCACCGGCGAACTCGTCTCCAGCCGGCACAGGCGTGCCGTTCACGTGCGCTTTAAGCACTTGGCTCGGGCGGAACACCAGCACGCGGCGTGGCAGGATCGGCACCTCCACCCCGGTCTTGGGGTTGCGGCCGATCCGCCTACCCTTCTGCCTCACCGAAAACGTGCCGAAGCCACTGATCTTGACGGACTCCCCGTCCTCCAGCGCCTTGGCGAGCCGGTTCAGCACGGTTTCGAGCAGGTCGGCGGATTCGTTACGCGACAAACCCACCTGAGTGTAGATTCGCTCCGCCAAATGCGCACGCGTCACGGTGATCATGATGGGCACGCTATGCGGGGCGGCTCGCGAAGGTCAAGCAAACGCCCTGAAATCAAACAGAACTTCACTTGCTGTGGCGTTGGAGCATCATTTGCCTGAGCGAGCATATGCGGTGCATGTCGGCTCTCAATCAACAAGATTGGAACCCTATCCCAGACATCGCCAGGGCTTGGTGTCCTCCGACCGACTGGTGACGAACAATAGAGAAAAGTTTGACTTCGCTGCCCGACTAAAGCCGCACCAGCGCAGACCCCCAGGTCAGGCCGCCGCCCAGGGCTTCCAGCACCAGCAGGTCGCCCCGTTGCAGTCGCCCAGAGTGCCATGCCTCCGCCAAAGCCAACGGAATCGAGGCGGCGGACGTGTTGGCGTGGCGATCGACTGTCACAACCACCCGCTCCGGCGGAAGGCCCAGCTTGCGCCCCATCGCGTCGATGATGCGCCGATTGGCCTGATGCGGAATCAACCAGTCCACATCGGCGTGTTGCAAGCCGTTTGCCTCCAAGGCCTCGTCCACGACGGTGGCCAACTTGCTCACGGCATGGCGAAACACCTCGCGGCCGTTCATCTTGAGATGGCCGGACAGCTCCGGCCGGCCTACCGCGCCGTCTACATAAAGCAACGATCCCAGGTCACCCTGCGCGTGCAGGTGGGTCGAGAGTATGCCTTGAGCCGGCTTGCCGGCCGGTTGCTCGCTGCCGCGCAGGAACACTGCGCCGGCGCCGTCGCCAAACAGCACGCAGGTGGCGCGATCGGTCCAGTCCAAGATGCGGGAGTAAACCTCGGAGCCGATGACCAGGGCGCCACGTACCTGGCCGTTGCGAATCAGAGCGTCCGCAAGGCTGAGAGCATAGACGAAGCCGCTGCACGCGGCAGATACGTCAAAGCCGAAGCCGCTCGCACCGAGTTGGGCCTGCACGCTAAGCGCAGTGGCGGGGAAGGCTTGGTCCGGCGTGCTGGTGCCCACGATGATGACATCCACGTCGGAGACCTCGGCGACGGCATGGGCGAGCGCAGCTTCCGCCGCCCGAGTGGCCATGAAGGCAGCGGTTTCATGCGTGCCCGCCAGGTGGCGTTGCCGGATACCCGTGCGTTCCAGGATCCAGGTGTCCGAGGTATCCAGCCGTTCGGCCAGCTCGGCATTCGTCACCAAGCGTTCCGGTAGATAGCCGCCGGCGCCCTGCAACAATGAGCGCAGCATCAGCGCACTGCCGCCAGTGCAGGCGCGGCAATGCTCAACCCGGCAATCTGGACGAGGCCCTCGCGTATGCGATCGTTGAAGCGATGCACCACCATGTCGATGGCCACGTCGGTCGCATAGGCAAATTGCTCGGCATCCGTGCCGCCATGGGACTTCACCACGACGCCGTTCAACCCCAGCATGATGGCGCCGTTGTAGCGCCGCGGGTCCACCCACTCGCGCAACCGTTCCAGGCCAGGACGGGCGATCAAGTAGGCAATCCGGCCTGCCAGGCCGTTGCTGAACACCTGCTTGAGCAAGGCGAAGATCAGGCGAAGGGCGCCCTCTCCGGTCTTCAGCGCCACGTTGCCAGTGAAGCCATCCGCCACCACCACATCCGTCGTGCCAGCAGCGATGTCGTCGCCTTCGACGAAGCCGTGAAACTGCGGCGCAACATGGCTGGCCCGCAACACCTCAGCAGCCTGCCGCACACGCTCGTTGCCCTTCAACTCCTCAGAACCGATGTTGAGCAACCCGATGCTGGGCGACGGCAAGCCGAGCACCGCGCGGGCGAACACGTCACCCATCACCGCGAACTCGACCAGGTTGCGCGCATCGCACACGGCATTCGCACCCAGGTCCAACATCACCACGTCGCCGCGGGCCGAGGGGACCAGGGCGGCCAAAGCGGGTCGGTCGATGCCCGGCAATGTCTTGATGACGATCTTGGCCAACGCCATCAGCGCGCCGGTGTTGCCCGCGGAGATGACGCCCGCCGCCTCACCGGCCGCCACCGCATCGATCGCGACCCGCATCGAGGCCCGGCGGACCCGCAAGGCAGCCGTAGGTTTCATGTCGCTGGTGATGAGGTCCGGCGCGTGGCGGATCGTGCAGCATTGCGCCAGACGTCCCCGCGAAACAAGCGGCCCGAGCACCGCCTCATCGCCCGCCAACAGGAAACGCGCATCGGGATGACGTAAGGCCGCTATGGCAAGCCCATCGATAACCGCTCCAGGAGCGTTGTCACCGCCCATGGCGTCAACGGCCAAGGTGTAGGGAAAGCTGGAGGTAGGCTGTGCACCAACCGGTTTCATGGTGCTGCGCTCGGCCTCGCGCGTCGGTCAGTCAGGTCCGGACAGCACCTTTCAGGGCCTTGCCAGCTGCAACGACTTCGCGGCCGTCATAGTGACCGCAATGGGAGCAAACATGATGCGGGCGCTTTAGTTCGCCGCAATTGCCGCATTCAGCATAGGCGGGAATGGCCAGCGCGTGATGACTGCGGCGCATTCCCATGCGGGATTGGGAGGTTTTCTTTTTGGGAACGGCCATGATCGAATGCTCTCGGTATGTCTATGTCATGTCGCGGCTGCGCCACGCAGCCCGCGGTCACATCACAAATTGGCACCAGCCAAGGAGTGGCGCTTAGCAGAGCGGACGAGCTCCCGCAAGCTTGGAGGGCTCATTCCCGGCTTCGCAACCGCGCGAGCGCCGCGAATGGGTTGCCTGACGCATCCACGCCTTCAGCTGGCAATTCGGCGCCGGGCTTGCGAGGATATGGATCGATCGCCAACGCCAACTGCTCCACCGTGGCATCGCCAAGCTCCAGAACACCGTCTTCGATGATCATTTCGTCTGGCTCATCCGTATCGTCCATCTCCCGACTCTCGCGGCCGGCCGGCACGAAGCGCACTGCAAATTCCTCCACCACGTTGGTTGGAAATGCATCAAGCGAAACGACGCACTGCTGATGCAGCTGTGCCCGCAACGAGCCGTTTGCCTCCAACGTCCCGTCATGTCCCGGGCGCAGCACCCAGGCGCAATGGAGTGACTGCATTGACGGGATGCGCAGCCGCAAGGCGATGGCGTCGCACTCCCCCCGATCGGCCTCGACCGTAAAGCTAAGACCGTCGCCGACCCGATCCGCTTGAACAGGCCGGAGCATCTCGGTCATGCGGCACCCGCCATGGCGAAATCAACATGGCCGGCGAGCAGGTCGGCCGGGGCAGCGGCGTCCAGGCGGGCAACCTGGGCGCGAACCGCCGCCGCGAGCGATGCTGCGCCCGGAGCGTCTGCGCCCCGCCACACGTTGCGTGCCACCGCGTCTTGAAGCACCACCGGGTCCGAGTCAGCCAAAGCAGCTTCATACACGGTGGCCCGGCCGTGAAACGCTTCCCACATCGCGCGAACGTTGCGGGCCACTGTCATGTCACCCACGCCCAGCTCCCTCAAGTTGATGTCCATGTCAGAGAACATCGCATCAAACACGGCCTGCGCCATGGCCGGGCCCGGAGAGGGGAGAGCCCGCAAACGGCGGATTACCAAGCACGCAAACAGGCCGACGAGGTCGAACCGACCATCCAGGGTGTCCGGGACGCCCAGCTCGGCGTAAAAATACGGGTCGCGCGCGGCTGCTACCACTGAGGTATATATCTCGAAGCCGCGCCGTTCGTATTGGCCCCGCCCGAGTAAACCGAAAAAGGCCATTGCTGCCGCGCTCCAAACCGTTGACACCGGGCTGCCCGGCGTGACACGCCCAACCCTATCCGGCGCTGCGCGCCAAACCACTCCCGGCACATAACGCGGCAGGCTGCCGGTTCAATGCATGCGCCGCTGTCCAGGACCCTCGTGCGACCCACTGCCTGCCTGCTCTTTGTCAGCCTACTCGGTGCTTGCTCCGTCATTCAGGCTTCCCCGCAGGTGCGCGGCAACCGGGTCGATGCGGCGCAGCTGAAGGACTTGGTGCCTGGCACGTCCACCCGCGTCGATGTGACAAGCTTAATCGGTTCGCCAACCGCGAAAGCCGCGTTCGATGACAATACATGGATTTACATAAGTGAAGTGACGCAGCCGCGTGTCGGTCGCATCCAGGGCGTCAAGAGCCAGGACGTGGTGGAGATGACGTTCGACGATGCCGGGCTTCTACGCAGCATCAAGCACATGAACGAGGCTGACGCAAAACCGGTAAGCGTCGTTGCACGCACCACCCCATCGCCGGGCAGCGAAAGCACGTTCATGCAACAACTGCTGGGCAATGTCGGTCGGTTCAGTGCGGCTGGATTGCCTGGCGGGGCAGGCGGTGGCGGCAGCGGCCTAGGCCTAGGCGCCAAGTAAGGCGGGCCGGAACACCGGCCCGCCCCAAACGGTCAGATCAGGCGAACGGCATGCCGCTCTCGATGGGAAGCTCCGGATCCCGGCTCCACTCGTTCCAAGAACCGAAATACATTCGCACGTCCTTGACGCCCGCCTCCCGCAACGCGACCAGTGAGTTGGAAGCGCGTGCGCCCTTGAAGCAGTAGAGGTAGACGGTCGAATCCGGAGTAACTCCGACCGTATACAACTCGGCCAGCAACTCGTCCTTTGACTTGAACATCTGCCCGGCGGCGGTCGGCTTCATCAGGCGATACCACTCCAGCCATTTGGCACCGGGAATGCGGCCCTTGCGGGGAGCGAAGTCGGGCCCGTACGGCGAGGAGGACGTGCCGATCCACTCGTCCACGTCTCGCACGTCGAGCTTGACAATGGCGTCGTCCTTGAGCGCCTCCAGCATGTCATGCTTATCGAGCATCATCTGCTCGTTGCCGGAGGAGACCGGGAAGGTCTTGGCGGTCGGGCTCGGCATCTCCGTCGTCACTTCCATGCCCGCCGCCTGCCAGGCCGCCAGACCGCCGTGCAGGATGTGCGCTTTTTCGTAGCCTAGGAAGGTGATCAGGTAGTAGCCGCGGCACGACATGCCGAAGCCGGAGTGCATGGAGCCTTCGTAGAACACCACCGTCTCGTCGCCGCCGATACCGGCGGCGCCGAACGCCGCGGTGAACTTGTCCTTAAGCTCAGCCATGCCCTCTTTAGTGGACATCGCCAAGTAGGTGAAAATGTCAAACATGTTGATCGCGCCGGCGATATGCCCGGCGGCGTAGTTGTCCGGGGAGCGAGTGTCGATCAGCACGGTCTTGCCGGCAGCCATCATGCCGGCAAGCTCTGCGGGCGAGATAAGAATCTTGTCGGGCATGATGCTACTCCTTGGTTGTGGGAAAACTTAGTTCGTCGCCATCCGACTTAGTTCTCTGGCGATATGGCGGCTGGACGGCGTGATCATCGCGACGAAGTACCCCTCGCGAAGCCGCCGCTGCACCGGCGAGCCAACGATGAATGCACGGGCACCCGTGTGCAGCATTGCAGCTTCAGTGGCCTGCAAGGTCAGTTCACCAGTCCGCAGCCGGACTTCGAGCACTTGGCGCACGTACTCCGCCGAACCATCCCGTGGCGTGGCGGCCAGGCGCATGATGTCGTCTTGAAGCTCTTCCAAAGCCACTTCGAAATAAGGCGGGCGGCGTGGCAAAAAGCGATTGGTTGCTTCTTGCTGCATGTCTGCCTGCAGCATGGCATCGATGCTGGCGCGGATGACGCCGAGGCCCATACCCGTTTGCAGCAACACGAAGCCTGGACGGATGCGCCCCACCATGTCTCCCAATGGATCGGCAAGCAGTAGATCGTCGGAGATGAAAGCTCGGCGGAAACGGACAGAGTAGGTACCCGTACCTTCCAAGGTGGTGTATTTAACGTTCTGACGGATTTCGACCCCGGGCTGGCCGCATTGCACCATTGCCATCAGGCGGTGCGTAGAGTCCTCAGCGTCCTCGAAGATGGTGCCAAACCAATGGCCATCACCGAGATTGCTGACCCAAGGCAGTACGCCGGTGACGATGTAGCCACCCTGCGTCCGCTTCGCCCGCAAATTGAAGCCCTCAATGCCGGACAGAGCCTTGATCGGGTTGGACAACCCCGTGCCGCCTAACAGCGTGCCGTCCGCAAGGCCGGGCTGCAAGCGGGCGCGCAGGGCTGTGTTGTCGGTGTTCTCGAGATACCAGCCGCATGCGTCCTGGCACCAGATGCAGAACGCAGTGGACATGCACAGCGAGGCCACTGACGCCATGTCCGCAACAGCGCCGCCCAAATCCTGCTGCCCCGACAAAGCGAGGTGACGGCTATAGACCCCCGCTTCGCCAAGCCTGCGCATCACCTCGGCAGGATAAAGACCCTCGTCAATCCGTTCCACCAGGGGCGCCAGCTCTGCATCGAGCAACTCAGTCAGCGGCAGCATGGCAGTTGCCGAGGGCGGGCTGCGCGGGGCAGCAAGCGTTTGGCTCATGATGACGCTCCTGGCGGGTTGGGTCAGACCATCTCGCAGTTCACGGGAACAGGCTTGCTGAATGTGTTGGCCACCGGCGACCAGTTGCGCGCATGCGCAATCAGTGCATCCAGGTCGGCCTGCGGCGCGTCGGCGTCCAAATGGACTTTAACTCGCACCGCATCAAAGCCAACAGGCTTCGGGCTGGTGTCGCCAGTGCCCCAAACAGACGTGATGTTGATGTCGGCTTCCAGCTCCAGCTCCAGCGACCGGACCGTGATGTTGCGGGACACGGCGTTGGCGTGGATGCCGACTGCCAGGCATGACCCGAGCGCGGCCAAGGACGCCTCTGACGGGTTCGGCGCTGTGTCGTCGCCCAACAGGGCAGGCGGTTCGTCAACGATGTAAGGCGGCAGGTCGCGGATCATGTTGAGATGCCGGAAACGGCCCTCAGCAATGGTCTTGCACTTGAGGGTCTTGATGGCCTGCGGATTGGCACGGCCCTTTGCGATCAACTGATCCAGCCCACCCTTGTCGATGGGGGCCAGGCAACCGGTCATCGCACCGGGTCCAGTCTCTGCAGTCGTGGTGGCGACGTCGCTCATGGCGATCTCCTACACTTTCTTGCAAAGCCGCGGCTTATGCCACAGCTGCGCCAACCATACAGACCGGTCAGTCTAAGACAATCGGCATTCGCACCAGCAATCGCTGTGCCAGATGACGGCCGGGCTGCACAAAGAATGACCGCCATTCTGCGGCAGGGCGCTTGCACAAAAGGCCCCGCGCTGCGACTCTTTCAAGCGTGACCAACACCGCATTGCCGTTTGCGCGGCCCAGCCCGCCCCATGAACGCATCGTTCAAGCCGCGCGTGACTTGTTCTGCCGCCAGGGCATCCACGCGACCGGCATCGACCGTATCCTGGCCACGGCGAGCGCTTCCAAGATGGCGCTTTATGGGCGTTTCGGCTCCAAGGAAGCCTTGCTGCGGGAGGTTCTGGCCCGGGAGGGCGCTGACTGGCGAAAGGCCTTCTTCACCGCTGTGGAAGCCGCCGGCCCCGATCCATTGGCTAAGCTGCGTGCCCCAGCCACCGCGATGAAGCTGTGGTACCAGGGCGGCCGGTTTTACGGCTGCGCATTCATGAACGCGATCGGTGAGCATGACAAAGAAGAGCAGTGGTTGCGCGAGATCGCGGCCGATCACCATGCTCAGGTGCTCGCATTTCTTCACAGGCTGGCCCAGGAGGCCAAATTGGCCGAGCCCGCCATCGTCGCACGACAGATCCTACTGCTTATTGACGGGGCAACTGCTGCTTTAATGGTCACCAAAGATGCTGGCGTGTTAATGATCATGGCGCGCAACATGGACGCGGTGCTCGCGACGGCAAACCGCCTCTCGCTCGCTCAAACAGCTGGCGACGCTGCAATCAGCCGCTCGATTGGGTCCCAGCCATAGGCCGTCTGCGGCACGGTTACACCAGCCACGCGCGTTTCAGCCTCCGCCACTAGCCGCCCGCCCATGCGTTGGTAAAACCAGCGGCTCGGGTTGGCGCGCAGAACCCAAAGGTATGCGGCCCGACTACCGGCTGCTGCCAGGTGGGCGGCTCCCGTGCGGATCAGACGGCGGCCCACGCCGTGCTCACGCCAATCATCCAGAACATAAAGCGTTTCGATTTCGCCATCTGCGGCGAACCCACCAGGCAGGGTTCCGCGCGTGCGGCCCACCGTCGTGTATCCGACCAGCCGTGGCTTGGCGCCGGCTGGAACATCCTGGCCTGAGGCGATAGCCACATACACCCCGTTGGCCGAGCGTATTTGTCTATCGTAATAGCCAGCCTGCCGGGTCACTGATAGATTGGCAAGGAAGGAGTCCGGCAGGATGCCCGGATAGGCACTGCGCCACGCTGCGACGTGCACCGCGCCGATCAGTGGCGCGTCGGACGGACGAGCCCGGCGCACCGCGATCACCCCGGCCCTCCGGAGCGTTGCAGCACGGCGCCGAAGAAACCGTCCGTGCCATGGCGTAGCGGCGTCAACGACAGGTATGGCCCTGCACAGGGCACGGACTCTAGTGGCCAAGCCTGCGGTAACGGTACAACGGCAAAATCCGGATGGCGGCTGATGAACGCGTCCACTTGGTCCTCGTTCTCCTCCCTGAGCAGCGAGCAGGTGGCGAACACCAGTCGCCCGCCTGCTCTCACCAACCCGGAGGCATTGTCCAGGATGCTTGCCTGTTTGGGAAGCAACTCCTGCAAATCCAGCGGGCGAAGCCGGGCTCTGGCGTCAGGATTGCGACGCCAAGTGCCGGTTCCGGTGCATGGCGCATCCACCAGCACGCGGTCAAACGTGCCGGCACGACGCTTGGCCCACTTGTCGCCAGCCACAATCAAGTGGCGCTCGACGTTGTGCACCCCGGCGCGGCGCATGCGGCGCACCGCCCCTTCAAGCCGTTTGTCATGCACATCACAAGCGACGATGTGACCATGATTAGCCATCGTCATGGCTAGGGCCAAGGTTTTGCCCCCTGCCCCGGCGCACCAGTCCGCAACCCGCATCTGTGGTGCAGCGCCGACCAAGGCGGCCACTAATTGGCTGCCCTCATCCTGGATTTCCACCAGCCCGGACAGAAAAGCCGGGCCGTTTGTCACCAAACGGCGTGCCGCCACGCGTAAGCCCCAAGGAGAGATTGGCGTGGGCTCAGCAGCAATACCTTCCAGCGCCAGGGCAGCCAAAGCAGCTTCCCTGCTCCCACGCAGCAAATTCACCCGCAGGTCGAGTGGTGCTTCAGCTTCCATCGCGGCGAGTTCGGGGCCGAGCGCATCCCCAAAGCGCGCTTGCAATGACGGAAGCAGCCAATCCGGCGCTTCCAACCGCACTGCGTCAGGCATATCTGGATGATTCAGGGTATGGCCGACCAATTGGTGAGCTGCCAGCACTTCCTGGGCCAGCATGGACGCGGCACCATACTGGCCGCCCGAGTAGGATTGCTGCAGCCCAGATACTGTCCAGCCCTCCAAGAGGAGGGAAGCAGCGACCAGCATGCGGGGCGTTGACGCGGTACCAACACGGCCAAGCCACCAACTCAGCCGCCGTCGAGTCCGCAACACGCGCCAGGAACGCTCGGAAACGGCCCGACGGTCGCCTGAGCCGATAAAGCGGCGATTGCGGAAGAACTCGTTGGCAACGGCGTCTGCTGGACGGCGTGGGTAAGCATCGACCTCTGCCAGCAAGTCGATCGCGGCGGCCAAGCGGGCTGCGGGGGTCATAGAGCGGCGAAGCCGACCCTCATCCCTCGTGACGGTAGTTCGGCGCCTCACGGGTGATTGCCACGTCATGCACGTGACTTTCGCGCAAGCCGGCCCCGGTGATCCGACGGAATTGCGTGTTAGCCTGCAAATCCGGGATGGTTGGGCTGCCGGTGTACCCCATGCCCGCTCGCAATCCACCCACCATCTGATGCACCACCGCCGAAACCGGGCCCTTGTAGCCCACCCGGCCCTCGATGCCCTCGGGCACAAGCTTGAGTGTGTCTTTGATTTCCTGCTGAAAGTAGCGATCAGCCGATCCCCGCGCCATGGCGCCAATGCTTCCCATGCCGCGATAGGCCTTGAAGCTGCGGCCTTGATATAGAAACACTTCGCCAGGCGCTTCATCCGTCCCGGCAAGCAGGCTGCCAACCATGACCGAGTCTGCGCCAGCGCCAATCGCCTTCACGATGTCTCCGCTGGTTCGCACGCCGCCATCGGCGATGGATGGCACACCGGCCTCTCGGCAGGCTGTTGCCGTCTCCATAACGGCGGTGAATTGAGGCACTCCTACCCCGGCGACAACGCGAGTGGTGCAGATGCTACCGGGGCCGATGCCGATCTTGACCGCATCCGCCCCTGCTTCGATCAGCGCCCGTGCGCCTTCCGGCGTAGCAACATTGCCGGCCACAACCTGCACGGCGTTCGACATCTGCTTGATTCTCTCCACCGCAGCCATGACTCCGGCGGAGTGGCCGTGCGCTGTGTCCACCACCAGCACATCAACTTCGGCGTCGATCAAAGCACGGGCACGCAACGCGCCATCTTCACCCACGCCAATGGCAGCAGCCACTCTGAGGCGGCCTAGTTCATCTTTGTTGGCGAGCGGATGCGCCTGCGCCTTCTCCATGTCTTTCACAGTAATCAGCCCGACGCAGCGAAAGCCCTCATCCACTACAAGAATCTTCTCTAGCCGGTGTTTGTGCAGCAGACGTTTGGCTTCTTCCGCTGGGACGCCATTTTGCACGGTTACCAGACCTTCGCGAGTCATCAACTCATAGACGCGTACTGATGGGTCAGTCGCAAAACGAACGTCACGGTTGGTGAGGATGCCGACTAGCCGACCCGTGCCACGTTCCACTACGGGTACGCCGCTGATGTGGTAAGCAAGCATGAGAGTACGGGCTTCAGCCAAAGTTTGGTCGGGATGAATGGTCAATGGGTTCACCACCATACCTGACTCAAACTTTTTGACCCGCCGAACTTGCGAAGCCTGTTCTATCAAGTCCAAATTCTTGTGAATAACCCCAATGCCACCAAGTTGGGCCATGGCGATGGCCATGGGTCCTTCCGTCACCGTGTCCATGGCGGATGATACCAAAGGGATATGCAAATTGATGGTGCGGGTAAGGCGAGTGCGAGTGTCCGCTTCGGCAGGCAGAACCTGCGAGTAGGCGGGGACGATCAGCACATCATCAAAGGTCAAGGCTTCCTGAATAGAGATTTGAATTCGAGACGCGCTATTCTCTACGGAAGCCATGGCAGACATCTCCGGCGAGAACCCGTCCCGCGCCTAGGCAACCCGACATAACCAGCGACGATGCAGCGTGCAAGCTATGGCTGCGATCGACTGCCATTTGAGAGTCGAAAACCTTTGGCAACGACGTAAAGCTCACTAGAGTCCTTGCGACTTGCCGGCGGTTTGGCATGGCGGACTATGCCAAAAGCTTGCTTCATCGAGTCGAGTAGCAAGCGCTCGGATCCGCCCTGCAACACCTTAGCAACAAAGCTTCCTCCAGGTGCCAGAACCTGCAACGCGAAGTCGAGGGCACGCTCTGCCATTGCGATAATGCGGATATGGTCCGTTGCAGCATGACCGGTCGTATTAGGGGCGATGTCTGAAAGCACCAGATCAACTTGACCACCTATTTCGACCCGGAGACGCTCTGGCATGTCGAAGTCGTTAAAGTCGCCTTGAATGAAGCGTACTCCAGGAACAGGCTCGACCGAGAGAAGATCGACTCCGAGAATTTTGCTGGCACCACGCTTGGCTACAACCTGACTCCAACTGCCAGGAGCCGCGCCAAGGTCGACGACTCGATCACCATGTTGGATGAGCGAGTATCGATCATCCAACTCCATCAGTTTGAAGGCTGCACGAGACCGCCATCCTTGCGCCTGAGCAGCTTGCACGTAAGGATCGTTAAGCTGACGGCGCAACCAGATTTGCTGAGCCTTTGTACGGCCTTTGGCTGTTTTAAGTGACACATCCAAACTACGCGGAGTGTTTGGAACAGCTTTGGTGATTGCGTCACTTCCTCGAAAGTATATCTTGTTTGAAATTACAATTCATTTTGCGGGGACAGGATTTGAACCTGTGACCTTCAGGTTATGAGCCT
>CAXSAX010000026.1:0-53358 GCA_964235495.1 uncultured Acetobacteraceae bacterium
CCTGAATCAGACCCGGTCGAGCCGGGTCAACCGCTTATGGGTCCTGACCCTAGTCTAATGCGTGAAGTTCAAGCGTCTGATTTCGGTATTTTTGTGTTCACTCCGGACGATACCGGATTAATTTGAGGTCAACTGCTAAACATTGCTCGCGATAATGTCATCTATGAATTAGGGTTGTTTAGTGGTGCTATCGGTCCGGAAAGGTGCTTCTTTATTACTCCGTTGGAGACTAATTTGCATCTGCCAAGTGATTTGTTAGGTGTAACAGCTGGACAATATGACTTAAAGCGTCGAGACCAGAGCTTAGAGGCGGCAGTTAATCCTGTTTGCTTCAAAATACACGAGAAATTCAGAGAGTTAGGGTTTCGACATGGTCCAGACCATGATCGCTTACTTGAGTTTGCTGTAGATTATGAAAAATGTGAGCGAATTAAGGAGCAAGATGATCGGTTAAAAGAAAGGAACAAAATTTTTGAAGACATGAGAAACTTTTCCGCCAACCATCCCATAAATAAGCTTACTCTGCTAAATAAGCATCGTCTTGGATTTTATATGGCAATCGCGGCAGCGATCGTTGCAAATCCGGAGACAGGTGATTACGATCTTTTGCTCGGTGCGTCCCGCGAGGAACTTCCACGTGGTCAAGCGCAGCACAAAATTATTGATACTATGTTTGCACTAAAGGATGCAGGAAAGCTAACGCCAGACGAGAGAAGACGTTTGATTGAATGGTCTAACGGTTTTAGTGACCCTGAGCCTTATACTCTGCAGAGACTTGAAGCGTTTTGAGACTAAATTCTTGACCGCTTTCTAAGCGGTGATGTAGTAACTTTTGAGATGCCTTTATGAAAAGTAAGTCAGCCCCGTCGCGAGGTTAGGCCAGGCGGCCAACGTCAGCACCACCGGCACTATGTCGTTTTGCATTAGATCGGGCAGCTCGTAGCACCCCATACAGCGCGGTATGCCCCACACCCTGCCATAACCTGGCAGACCATGGCGTTCCTGACCCGGCGTTTGCCTGCGCCGTCCAAAACACCGGCCCCCAAGGCGTGCAGCGCCCCTCAAGCGCCTGACGGCATGCCGCCCCTTGAGCGCCCCGGCGGCGGGTGACAGTCTGGACTCCCCCGCACCGGAGCGCCGCATGGGTTTGCCGCCGAAACTGCTGCTTGCTGCCCTGGTCGCAGCCGGAGCGACGCCCGCCCGGGCGCAGCATTGGGCTACGGCGTGGGCCGGCTCGGACCAGGGGCCCTACCCGGTGGGCAACGCCAGCGCGCAGCCGGACCTGTCCTTCGCCTTTCCGCACCCGGAGGCCGGGTCGCACGAGCAGAGCTTCCGCCTCATCATCAAGCCGGACCTGTGGGGCCGGCAGATGCGGTTCCGCTTCTCCAACACCTACGGCGCCCAGCCCGTCACGTTCGACACCGCGTTCGCCGGGTTGCAGATGAGCGGCGCCGCCGTGGTCCCCGGCAGCAACCGCCCGCTCACCTTCGCGGGCAAGCGGACCGTGACGGTGGCGGCGGGCGCGCAGGCCTGGTCGGATGCGGTGAGCCTGCCGTTCGTGCACGATCCGGCGGGCGCCGACCTTGCGGGCCGCAAGCTCGCCGTCACCTTCCACATCCCCGGCGACAGCGGGCCGATGACCTGGCACGCGCTGGCCATGACCACCTCCTACGTCACCGCGCCGGACGCCGGCGCGATCGGCGAGCTGGAGGATGACAGCGCCTACCCGAACAGCACCACCTCCTGGTTTTTCCTGGACGCGGCGGACGCGGCCGCCCCGCCGGACACGCACGTCGTGGTGGCCCTGGGCGACAGCATCACGGACGGCACCGCCTCCACCCTGAACGGGGACGACCGGTGGCTGGACGTGCTGTCCCGCCGGTTGCACGCGGAAGGCGCGCACGTGGCCGTGGTGAACGCGGGCCTCGCCGGCAACCAGGTGGATGGGCCGCCCGACGCCGGCGCGGCCAAGCCGTCCAAGGGCGGCCCCGCTGCCACGGCGCGGCTGGACCGGGACGTGTTGGGCCTGTCCAGCGTCACGGATGTGGTCGTGTTCGAGGGCATCAACGACCTCTCAGCCAATGCCAGCGCCGAGGCCGTGGCGAAGGGGCTGCGCGCGCTGGCCGACCGCATCCGCGCCAAGGTGAAGGGCGTGAAGCTGGTCGGGGCGACCCTCACCAGCAGCCGCGGCAGCGCGCTGCCGGGCTACGGCTCCGCCGACACGGATGCACGCCGCCGGGCGCTGAACGAGCTGATTCGCCAGCCCGGCTTGTTCGACAGCGTGATCGACTTCGACGGCGCCACGACCGACAGCCAAACCGGCGAGCTGCGGCCGGAGTTCGTGCCCTCCTCCGCCGGCGGACCTGGCGACAAGCTGCACCCGAACCGCGCCGGCGCCCTTGCGATGGGCGGCGCGGTGGAGCTTCGCAGCCTGGTGCCGGCGCCGCCCAAGCCGCGCCCGAAGCCGAAGCCGGTGGCGCCCGCTCCTGCGCCGGACCAGTCCGTGGACAACGCAGCGGTGCCGCAGTGACGGCACCCCTCGAAGCCTGGAAGTGACCCTGGCCTTCCTGACCGAACCCACCCCCGCCCGCGGGGCCTTGCTGCCGGTGCGCCCCGGCATCGGCCGCATCGTGGCGGACAACCCGGGCCGCATGACCTATCACGGCACCAACACCTACCTGATCGAGGATGCTGACGGCGTGACGGTGCTCGACCCCGGCCCGGACCAGCCGGCGCACGTGGCCGACATCCTGCGCCTGTCGCCCGGCCGCATCGTGCGCATCGTGCTCACCCACACCCACCGGGACCACCTTGGCGCGGTCGCGGCGCTGAAAGCGCAGACGGGCGTTCCGACCTATGGCTGGCATCGCAGCGCCGAGCGGAGCTTCGTCCCGGACGTTTCGCTGGAGGATGGCGATGCAGTGGCCGGGATGCAGGCGGTGTGGACGCCGGGCCATGCGGCGGACCATCTGTGCTTCGCCCGGCCGGATGGCGTGCTGTTCAGCGCGGACCACGTGATGGGCTGGTCCTCCAGCGTCGTCAGTCCGCCCGGCGGCGACATGGCGGCCTACGTCGCCAGCCTGCAACGCCTGCTGGGGCGGCAGGCCGCGCTCTACCTGCCGGGCCATGGGCCCGCCGTGCCGGAACCGCGGGCCCACGTGGCGGCGCTGCTGCAGCACCGCATGGCGCGCGAGGCGGCAATCGCCCAGGCGCTGCAAGGCAAGCCTTACACCACCCTGGGGCTGGTGGACGCGCTCTACTCCAAGATCGACCCTGTGCTGCGCATGGCCGCCGAGCGCAACGTGCTGGCGCACTTGCAGAAGCTGGAGCGGGAGGGCCGCGCGGCCTGCCACGGCGACGAGTGGCGGGCGGCGTCCGGCTAGACCTGCTTGGCCAGCCGCCGGGCCATGAGCCAGCCGATCAGCCCGGAGCAGGGGCCGCCAATGCAGATCAGCAGCAGCCCGACATAGGCGCCTTCCAGCATCATCGCGATACCGATGCCGAGCATCGAGCCGCCGATCAGGCCGCCCGTCACCCCCGACGCCACGCCCAGCCAAATGATCTCGCCACGGTTCACCATGGCTGCGACATGCCGCCCCGGCGCTGGTTTGACAAGGCGGGGAGCGCGGCGTAACCCCCGCGCCACTGCCGGGAACGTGGACGGGCTTTCGGGGCCTGCGCCCGCCGATCGCTATTTCGGCCTACCGGCGCAACAACGCCCCCCAGGAATCATTGGGTGGGCGACACAGAATGGGCTGCGCAGCGCATGACCAAGCGTCTAGAATCCAAGTATAAGATCAACCGCCGCCTCGGCGTCAATCTTTGGGGCCGGGCGAAGTCGCCGATCAACAAGCACGATTACGGCCCCGGCCAGCACGGCCAGCGCCGCAAGCAGAAGCCGACCGACTTCGGCATCCAGCTGATGGCCAAGCAGAAGCTCAAGGGCTATTACGGCAACATCGGCGAGAAGCAGTTCCGCAAGTACTATGACGAGGCCGTGCGCCGCAAGGGCGACACCTCGGAGAACCTGATCGAGCTGCTGGAGCGCCGGCTGGATGCGGTGGTGTACCGGCTCAAGTTCGCCATCACGCCGTTCGCGGCGCGGCAGTTCGTCAACCACGGCCATATCCTGATCAACGGCAAGCGGGTCAACATCCCCTCCTTCCTGGTGAAGGACGGCGATGAGGTCGAGGTACGCGAGAAGTCCAAGCAGCTTGCCGTGCTGCTGGACAGCACGCAGAGCATCGAGCGGGACGTGCCGGAATACATGGACGTGGACCACCGCGCGATGAAGGGCAAGTTCAACCGGGCGCCGAAGCTGACGGACGTGCCGTATCCGGTGCAGATGGAGCCGAACCTGGTAGTGGAGTTCTACTCGCGGTAACGGTTTAAGCGGCAGGCACTGGCGCCACTTGCCTGGCAGTGACGCCAGTTTTGCCGATCCGATTGATCAGGGCGTCCACGTCCTGCACGAATGGCGAGTCGACGACCAGAAACCGGCATGCCATGAGTTCTTCTATCTGCCGCTTGGCCTCGTGCAACGATAGTCCAGAATCACGCAGCGCCCTGATGGCTTCGATCGTGTTGGTGAAGTCCTTTTCCCAACAAAGCTTAAGCCTCGCGGGTGAACCGGAGTAGTCCCGGGGTGCGGCCGGGGTTTGCACCGCTCATTCGAACTCCTCCTTGGACAATGATTTCATCGTAGGAATACTCCAGCATGACAAAGCTTGCGAGCCGTCTGAGGTTTGCTAAGCCTATAGCATTCGGCTGAACGCCATGCATGTGCAAGCCATCCACGAATAACGTTCGACCGCTCACCTCTACGGACGCCATGACGTATAGCGTTCCGGACAGAGTTCTGACTCTGAGCGATGCTATTGCAAGATCAGTCATGTCATATTCGAACTCAATCGACAGGTCCGCAATGTCCCACACGCCCAGACTATGAGTGGGCCAGGAATATGAACACAACCATGACCCCCGCCGAAGAAATCGCCCGCCGCCGCACCTTCGCGATCATCTCGCACCCGGACGCCGGCAAGACCACGCTGACCGAGCGGCTGCTGCGCGCGGGCGGCGCCATCCAGCTGGCGGGCAACGTGCGCGCCAAGGGGGAGCGGCGGCGCACCCGGTCGGACTGGATGGGCATCGAGCGGGAGCGCGGCATCTCCGTCGTCACCTCGGTGATGACGTTCGAGTACGGCGGCTGCGTGTTCAACCTGCTGGACACGCCGGGCCACGAGGATTTCTCGGAGGACACCTACCGCACGCTGACCGCGGTGGACTCCGCCGTCATGGTGATCGACGCGGCCAAGGGCATTGAGGCGCGCACGCGCAAGCTGTTCGAGATTTGCCGGCTGCGGGACATCCCCATCCTCACCTTCGTCAACAAGATGGACCGCGAGGCGCGCGACCCATTCGAGCTGCTCGACGAGGTGGCCAACACGCTGGCGCTCGACACTGCGCCCGTCACTTGGCCGATCGGCCGGGCGGCCACCTTCGCCGGCACCTACGATCTGCGCACGCGGGAGGTGCACACCGCCCAGCCGCTGTCGCAGTCGGATGACCGCATGATCGCCATGGCCGAGGAGATCGACCTGGCCCGCGCCGCGCTGCCGGAGTTCGAGCTGGCCGGGTTCAACGCCGGGCACCTGACGCCGGTGTTCTTCGGCAGCGCCATCAAGGAGATCGGCGTCACCGACCTGCTGGATAGCTTGGTGGCGTTCGGCCCGCCGCCGCGCGCCCAGCCGGCCGACACGCGCACGGTGGAGGCCAGCGAGGCCAAGCTCACCGCACTCGTGTTCAAGATTCAGGCGAACATGGACCCCAACCACCGCGACCGCATCGCCTTCGCACGCGTCTGCTCCGGCCGGCTGGAGCGCGGCATGCGGCTGCGCCAGGTGCGCACGGGCAAGCTGATCCCGCTGCACGCGCCGCAGTTCTTCTTTGCCCGTGATCGGCAGATCGCCGAGGAGGCGTTCGCCGGCGACGTGGTGGGCATCCCGAACCATGGCACGCTGCGCATCGGCGACACGCTGAGCGAGGAGGAGGAGCTGAACTTCGTCGGCGTGCCGTATTTCGCGCCGGAAATCCTGCGCCGGGTGCGGCTGGACGACGCGATGAAGGCTAAGAAGCTGCGCCAGGCGTTGCAGGAGCTGGCGGAGGAGGGCGTGGTGCAGCTGTTCCGCCCGCAGGATGGCAGCCCGCCGATCGTCGGCGTGGTGGGCACGTTGCAGCTGGACGTGCTGATTGCCCGGCTGCAGGGCGAGTACGGCGTGGGCATCGGGTTCGAGGCGGTGCCCTACGCGCTGGCCCGCTGGATCAGCGGCGCGCGGCCCGCCGTGGAGACGTTCAGCCAGGCCCAGCGCACCGCCATGGCGGACGACGTGGACGGTGACCCGGTGTTCCTCGCCTCGTCCCAGTTCAGCCTGCGCCGCGTGACGGACGCGAACGAGGCCTTGACGTTCCGCGACATCAAGGACGTTCGCGCGGCCTGAAATCGGGCGGACAGAGGGCGGCTGCCCCCTGCCGGGGTTCGGGGCGGCGCCCCGACCCTACGCTTCCCTCTCCTGCGCCGGCCCGTCCTGCGCCAGGTTCATCGCGCTGGCGATCAGCGCCGTATGGCTGAACGCCTGCGGGAAGTTGCCGGTCATGCGCTTGGCCGCCGGGTCGTATTCCTCGCTCAGCAGGCCGAGCTCGTTGCTGAGCGAGAGCAGCCGCTCGAAGAACGCCCGCGCATCGTTCTTGCGGCCCTGCATGTTCCAGTTGTCCACCAGCCAGAACGAGCAGGCGAGGAAGGCGCCCTCGCCGCCGGGCAGTCCGTCCGAGCCGCCCTGCGTGTCGTAGCGCAGCACATAGCCGTCCCGCAGCAGCTCCCGCTCCACGGCGGCCGTGGTGCCGCGCACCCGCGGGTCGTCGTGGGGCAGGAAGCCGACGAGCGGGATAAGCAGCAGGCTGGCGTCCAGCGCGTCGGTGTCGAAATGCTGGGTGAAGCTGTTCTTGCCGGAGTGGAAGCCGCGCTGCAGCACCTCGGCGTGGACCTGGTCCCGCACCGACTTCCAATGCTCCACCGGGCCGTCCAGCCCGTGCGTCTCGGCGTCTTTCACCATGCGGTCGAACGCGACCCAGGCCATCACCTTGGAGTAGGTGAAGTGCTTGCGCCCGCCGCGGGTCTCCCAGATACCCTCGTCCGGCTGCTGCCAGATCGTCTCCAGGTGGGCGATGATGGCCTTCTGCAAGTCCCAGCTCGCCGGCGCATGGACCAGGCCGCCGTTGCGCGCCTGGTGCATCGCCTCCGTCACCTCGCCGAACACGTCCAGCTGCAACTGCTCGGAGGCGGCGTTGCCGATGCGCACGGGAGCGGCGCCCTGGTAGCCGGACAGCTCCTTGACCTCCCATTCCGCCAGGCGGCGCTCGCCGGCGATGCCGTACATGATCTGGATCTGCTCGGGGCTGCCGGCCACGCTGCGGTGCAGCCAGTCGCGCCAGGCGCTGGCCTCGTCGAAGTACCCGGCCTTCATCAACGAGAACAGGGTCAACGTCGCATCGCGCAGCCAGCAGTAGCGGTAGTCCCAGTTGCGCGACCCGCCGAGCTGCTCCGGCAGGGACGTGGTGGCCGCAGCGGCGATGCCGCCGGTCGGATAGTAGGTCAGCGCCTTAAGCACCAGGAGCGAGGTCTGCACCGCCTTGCTGTACTGGCCTTTGTAGGTGCACCGCTGCGACCACTCGGACCAGTATCGTTCCGTGTCGGCCAGCGCCTGGTCGGCATCCAGCGCTTTGGGAGCCGGCAGGTGGGATTGGCCGTGGCGCAGCACGAACGGGACGCGCTGGCCGTCCATCACGCTGAATTGGGCGTGGGTGCGTAGATCATGGCCGGTCAGCTCGACCGAGGTGTACAGCACCGTCAGCTCCGGCCCGGCGATGCCCAGCAGGCCGCCATGGTGGGTATGCGTCACCCAGGGGACAGACATGCCGTAATCGAAGCGCAGGGCATAATCCATCCGCATTTCCACCGTGCCGGAACGGCCTTCCACGATGCGGACCAGGCTGCTGGTGGCTGCCTCCGGCACCATGAAGTCCAGCAGCGCGACGCTGCCGGCAGCGGTGGTGAAGACGGTTTCGAGCACGAGGCCGCCGTCCCGGTAGGAGCGGGTGACGGTGGCGCCGGGGTCGGTGGGGGCGATCAGCCAGCGGCCGTTGTCGGGCGAGCCGAGCAGGGCGGCCAGGCAGGCGGCGCTGTCGAACCGGGGCAGGCACAGCCAGTCGATGGAGCCGTTGCGGCCGACCAGGGCCGCTGTGTTGCAATCCCCGATCAGACCATAATCCTCGATCGGCAGGGCATAGTCGGCTGTCATGCTGGTTTCCTGGTTGGCGCGTGTCTTACGCTGTGTCGCGGCAGCCGTTGCTGGGCAAGCTAATTCCTTGACTTTCGCAGCCCACGTCCAGATATCCGCTCGGCGAGCGAACGCCGCGCCCCGCGCCGCAGCCGCGCCTACTGCCGGCCCGAAGCGGGTGTCGGCATCCTCTTACGAGCGACCGGAACCCTTGTTGAACGAAAACCACGCCCCAGCGGATCAGACTGCGCAGCCTGAGCCGGAAAGCCCGGAGGTCGTTCCGCAGGACGATGCGGTCCGAGATGTTGCCAGCCCTGCCGTTGCCCCGGATCACGATGCCGCTCTGCTGGATGCCACACCCGGGCCGGTGGTGGAAGAACTGATCGATCCCTCGGACGTCGGCAGCCAGGCCACGGCGCCGGCCAGCGAGCCAGAGCCCGCGCTCCAGGCCGACCAGGACCGGCCAGGCCCGGCGGATGACGCCGATGCCGCGCCCGAGCCCCTGCCGACCCTGTTTTCCGACCTCGGCCTGTCCGCGCCCTTGCTGCAAGCCATCGCCGAGATGGGTTACCTGCATCCCACGCCAATCCAGGAGCAAGCGATCCCCGTCGTGCTGATGGGCCGCGACGTGCTTGGCGTGGCGCAGACCGGCACCGGCAAGACCGCTTCCTTCACGCTCCCCTTGATGGACATCCTGGCCGGCAGCCGCGCCCGTGCCCGAATGCCGCGCTCCCTCATCCTGGAGCCGACGCGCGAGCTGGCGTTGCAGGTGGCGGAGAACTTCGTCCAGTATGGCAAGCACCTGAAACTGACCCATGCGCTGCTGATCGGCGGCGAGAGCATGTCCGAGCAGAAGGACGCGCTGATGAAGGGCGTGGACGTGCTAATCGCCACGCCGGGCCGGCTGATCGACCTGTTCGAACGCGGCGGCCTGCTGATGACGGATGCCCGCATCCTGGTGATCGACGAGGCGGACCGCATGCTGGACATGGGGTTCATCCCCGATGTCGAGCGCATCGTGGCCATGCTGCCCCGCACCCGGCAGACGCTGTTCTTCTCCGCCACCATGGCGCCGGAGATCAAGCGGCTGTCCGACACCTTCTTGCAGAACCCGAAGCTCATCACCGTCTCCCGCCCGGCCTCAGTCGCCACCACCATCGTGGCAGGGCTGGCCTTGGTCGCGGACGCCGACAAGCGTGAGGCGCTGCGGCGGTTGATCCGCTCTGAGCAGGTGCAGAACGCGCTCATCTTCTGCAATCGCAAGACCGAAGTGGATATCCTCTACAAGTCGCTCAAGAAGCACGAGTTCGATGTCGGCGCGCTGCACGGGGATCTGTCGCAGTCCGAGCGCACGGCCACCATGGCGCGCTTCAAGGCCGGCGACCTGCGCCTGCTCGTGTGCAGCGACGTGGCCGCCCGCGGCGTGGACATCAGCGGCCTGTCGCACGTGTTCAACTTCGACGTGCCGCACCACGCGGAGGATTACGTGCATCGCATCGGCCGCACAGGGCGCGCCGGGCTCGTGGGCCACGCTTTCACCCTGGCTGCGCCGGAGGACCGCCTGGCGGTCGAGGCGATCGAGAAGCTGGTGGGCGCCGTGATCCCCCGCTTGGCGGTGGACGGGCTCGACCCGGTGGAGTGGGCCGAGGGGGATGGCCGCAGGCGGCGCGGCCGTGGCCGGGTCGGGGCCAAGCCGGAAGGCAGCAGGACGCGCCAGGCTGCGCCGGATGCCGTTGCAGCGGACAAGCCGGCGCCACGCCGGGGCCGCCGCTCGGCGCCTGCCGAGGCGGAGATGCCCGCCCGCGAACCGCGCACCCGGGAGCGTCCGGCCAGGGAAGCGCAACCTAGGGAAGCGCAACCTAGGGAAGCGCAACCCAGGGAAGTGTCACCTAGAGCGACGCCGCGCGAGCCGGTGCGCGAGGCCATGCGCGAATCCGACCGTCGGCCACGACGCGATGGCCGCGGGCGCGACGACGACCTCGGCCCTTCTGTGCAGGGATTTGGCGATGACATCCCCGCCTTCATGTTGATACGCTCGCCCGTGCGCTCCGCCCCGCGCCCACCGGAGGATGCCCCAGCATGAATGTCATGACGCCCGTCGCCGCCCCCGAGGCCGCCGAAGCCAAGCTGCAGCAGGATATCCCCGCCGGGTCTGCCCCGCAGAGCCGCCCGATGGGGCCGTTCAGCTGGGACGATGCCCTACTGCTCGACGACCAGCTGAGCGAGGATGAGCGCGCCATCCGCGACGCCGCCCGGGCCTACTGCCAGGACAAGCTGTTCCCCCGCATCCTGCTCGCCAACCGCCACGAGCGGTTCGACCGCGAGATCATGAACGAGATGGGCGAGATGGGCTTCCTCGGCGCGACCCTGGAGGGCTATGGCTGCGCCGGCGTCTCATACGTCGCCTACGGCCTGATCGCCCGGGAGGTGGAGCGGGTGGACAGCGGCTACCGTTCCGCGTTCTCCGTGCAATCCTCGCTGGTGATGTACCCGATCTGGGCGTTTGGCTCCGACGAGCAGCGCGAGCGCTTCCTGCCCAAGCTGCGCAGCGGCGAGTTCGTCGGTTGCTTCGGCCTGACCGAGCCCGATGCCGGGTCCGACCCCGGATCCATGCGGACGCGGGCCAAGAGCGTGGATGGCGGCGCCCTGGTGAGCGGCTCCAAGACCTGGATCACCAACTCCCCGCTGGCGGACGTGTTCGTGGTGTGGGCGAAGGACGATAGCGGCACGATCCGTGGGTATTTGCTCGAGAAGGGCATGAAGGGCCTCACCGCCCCGGCGATCGAGGGCAAGCTGAGCCTGCGCGCCTCCAAGACCGGCATGATTATGATGGACGAGGTGTTTGTTCCGGCCGCCAACATGCTGCCGAATGTGAAGGGGCTGCGCGGCCCGTTCTCCTGCCTCAACAACGCGCGCTACGGCATCTCCTGGGGCGCGCTGGGCGCGGCCGAGTTCTGCTGGCACGCAGCGCGGGACTACACGATGAACCGCATGATGTTTGGCCGCCCGCTCGCCGCCACCCAGCTGATCCAGAAAAAGCTGGCCGACATGCAGACTGAGATCACCCTTGGGCTGCAAAGCGTGCTGCGTCTGGGCCGGCTGATGGACGAGCACCGGGCCGCCCCCGAGATGATCAGCCTGTGCAAGCGCAACAGCTGCGGCAAAGCGCTGGCCATCGCCCGGGACGCGCGGGACATGCACGGCGGCAACGGCATCGCCGACGAGTACCATGTCATGCGCCACCTCATGAACCTGGAAGCGGTGAACACCTACGAGGGCACCCACGACGTGCACGCCCTGATCCTCGGCCGCGCCCAGACCGGCCTTTCCGCGTTCGGCGCCTAGCCTCCGCCGTCAGAAAGCCCCCTTCCTCGGGGAGGGGGCCGAACGAGGCAGCCCATGAGCTCGACATCACCCGCATCGGCGCGGATGGCGATGGGCTGGCCGTTCTGCCGGGGGGCGACCCCGCCTACCTTCCGTACACCCTGCCCGGCGAGCGCGTCCGCACTGCCGCCCTGACCCGGCGGGCCCAGGGCTGGACCGGTTCCGCCGGCATCCTGACACCCTCCGCAGACCGTCAGCCCGCCCCGTGCCCGCACTTCGGCGCGTGCGGCGGCTGCACCCTGCAGCACTGGCGGGACGCGCCCTACGCCGCATGGAAGGCAGGACAGGTGCAGGCCGCCCTGGCCCGCGCCGGGTTCGCGGAGGTCGCATTGCCGCCGCTGGCGCGCACCCCGCCAGCCGACCGGTGCCGCGTGGACCTGGCCCTGATGCGGGATGGCAAGGCCGTGCGCGTTGGGCTGCACCAGCACCGCGGCCGCGGGGTAGTGGACCTGCACACCTGCCTGGTGCTGGACCCCGCCCTAGTGGCGCTGATCGGCATCCTGCGCCGCACGCTGCCCCGCATCGCCGGCCTGCGCCGCAGCGGATCGGCCCTGGCGAACCTCTTGGACAGCGGCATCGACCTGCTGCTCCGCACGGATGCGCCGCTCAGCGCCGCCGACCGCACGCTGCTCACGGCCATGGCGGCGGAGGCCGGCGCTTGCCGCATCTCGTGGGCGCTGGCCGATGACCCTCCGGAAACCGCTTGCCAATTGGCCCCGGCTTTGACCGCGCTGGCCGGCGTGCCGGTGGCGGTGCCGCCCGGGGGGTTCCTGCAAGCGTCCCGGCATGGGGCAGCCGCCATCACGGCGGCCGTGGTGGGCTTCCTGCCCGAGCGCATGCCTGCCCGGGGCCGGGTCGTCGAGCTGTTTGCCGGCTGCGGCACCCTGACTTTCGCGCTGGCCGAGCGTGCCCGGGTGGTGGCCTACGAGGGCGACGCGGCCGCCCATGCCGCCCTGCGCCAGGCCATCGCCGGGCGTCGGGTGGAGGCGGTGCGGCGGGACCTGGCGCGCCAGCCTCTGATGGCGAAGGAGCTGGCGGACGCCGTCGCCGTCGTGCTCGACCCGCCGTTCACCGGGGCGTTGGCGCAGATGCCCGCCATCGCAGCCTCCGGCGTCGCCCGGGTCATCTATGTCAGCTGCAACCCGGCCGCCCTGGCGCGGGATGCCCAGATTTTGCGCGCAGCCGGTTACGCCGTGGCCGCCGCTGCGCCGGTTGACCAGTTTCTATGGTCGGCGGCGGTAGAAAGCGTCGTGCTGTTCGAGCGGCCCCGGGCTGCCGGGCGCTAGGCATCGCCACCCGGAACTGGATGGCGGAGCTGGGCTTCATGCTATAACACATGTTCCGATAGGACACTTCCATGCTGATCTCAGATGTGCTGCGGACCAAGGGCCATGAGGTATTCACCATCCGCCCGGAGCAGGCTGTCAAGGAAGCGGTCGAGCGCCTGGCCGCGCACCGCATCGGCGCCTTGGTCGTGGAGGAGCACGGCAAACCGGCCGGCATCTTCTCCGAGCGGGACTTGGTCAACAGCTTGGCCAAGAACGGCGTGAGCGCCTACGGCCATGCCGTGCGCGAGATGATGAGCAGCCCCGCCGTCACTGGCGTCCCGGGCGACACGATCGAGCACGCCTTGTCCATGATGATCGAGCGGCGCATCCGCCACCTGCCGATCATCGGCCCGAACGGGCTGGCTGGGATGGTCACGCTGGGCGACCTAATCAAGCACCGTCTCGACCAGAAGGAACTGGAGGCGGGCGTGTTGCTGGACATCAGCCGCATGCACAGTTGAGCGCCGGCGCCGGACAAACGTGCTGACCCCCCAGCCCCTGCGCATCCTCGTCACCGGCGCTGGCGGGCTGATCGGCCGGGAGCTGGCGGGTCACTTGGCCGAGCGCGGCCACGCCGTCCTCGCGTTGCTGCACAACAGCGCCACCCTGCTCCGCAACGACGGCCGCCCGGTCCCGGCCAGCCCCTGGGATGGCGGCGCGGCGCGGCCCGGCGTCGCCACTCTGCGCGGCGACGTGCGGCAAGCCGGCTTGGGCTTGAGCGGCCCCTTGCCGCCCCTGGACCTCATCCTGCACTGCGCGGCGCTCACCGGGTTCGATTGCCAGCCGAGCGAGTACCAGGCGGTAAATGTCGGCGGCACGGCGAACGTCCTGGCCTACGGCGGCGGCGACACCCCCGTGCTCTACGTGAGCACCGCCTACGTCTGCGGCGGGCGGGACGGTCTGATCATGGAAGCCGAACTCGATGTCGGGCAGCCTTTCACCAACGGCTACGAGGCGAGCAAGGCGGTGGCCGAGGGCCTGGTGCGCGCCGCCGCTGCGGCGGGCCGCCGGGTCGCGGTGGCGCGGCCGTCGATCGTGGTGGGAGATTCCCGCACGGGCCGGATCGGCAGCTTCAGCAACATCTACGGCCTGATCAAGCTGGTCTCGGACGGCTTGATCCAGATTCTCCCGGCCAGCCCCGGCGCAAGCCTGGACATGGTGCCGATCGACCACGTGATCGGCGGCCTGACCGACATCGCCGAGCGAATGCCGACGGCCTCCGGCCGGACCTTCCATCTGGTGTCCGGCGCCCCCGTGCCCGTCACCGCGCTGCGCACGGTGGCGCTGGCGGACAGCCGCCTGCACGCGCCCCGCTTCGTGCCCCCGGACGCCTACGACTCGGCGCTGCTGACCCACGGCGAGCGCCGGCTCAACGGGCAGGTGACGCAGCTCTATGCGGCTTACCTGCAACGCAACCCACGCTTCCAGGACGATAACCTGCGGGCGCTGAGCGGCCGCGCCTGTCCGCCGACCGACGAGGCGTTCCTGCGGCGGCTGATGGAATACTGCCTGGCGACCGGCTACGTGCGGGGCCGGCGGGTTTCGGCATAGCGCAAGCCGACACCGGCGCCGAGCATGGTTGCCCAGTTCCTTGCCGCTCGTTCAGGAGCCGAAGGCTTTTCGACCCTCCTGGCGCCCATGGCGGAGAAAGTGCACCAAAGGGTTTGCACCGGAGGCGCGAACGTCCTGGTAAGCGGCAAGGTAGCCCACGCCGTCAAACGAACGCGAGGGCAGGCGACCCTCTCGCCACCCATATTCGATGTAATGCTCGAGCAGATCGACATCAGCCGCTGCGACATCGGGATTGCTTGCGCGGTAGAACGCAGCGTCGAACAGTGGCAAATCTGTCTCTTGTTTGCGGGTCGTGCGGTCGAGCACGGCATCCTGGTCCGCCGCATCCAGGCGCACATGCAGGTCCCACACGGCGTGGCCTGTTTGGGGCGAGGCCGTGGTGCAACGCATCTCCGTCAAGCAGAGCTTGCGATGCACGCTCAGGAACCAGAAGAACGTGTCGGGCATCAGGTCCGGCGCAAGGACGAACACCTCCGTGCCTGGTTCGGCGAAGGCAAGGTTCGCGAGCGCCGATCCCATCACGCCGACGATGCGCCGAGCTGCCTTGAAGGTCGCCACTTGCGCGGCGAAGGGCATCGTGCCGGGGTCCATGACCGCGAACCCTGCCTCACGCGCCTGGCTCAGGACACGGCTTTCCTCGATGAGCCTCCGGCTGGGATGGGTCGTGCGGGTGACGAAGACGGCTTCGGCCCCTGCAGGGGCGATGGGAGCAGCGATGGCTTGCAGGCACTCCACCGCCACGGGAGACATGTAGAGGCCGTGCTCGGTCAGTCCGTGCACAAGGATCAGGCGCTCCACCCAGACCGGGTCAGGACCTGCCTGCACGATGGCGTCGCTGCCGATGCCGAGCCGCGCCAGCGTCTGCCGCATCAACGCCGGCATCGGACCGGTCAGGGCCTGCACCAGGAAGCGGATTGGCTCGGGCCACCGGCTGGCCAGGTAGGCGCGCGGCAGCAACTCGACCAGCCAGTGGCCGTATGTTCCAGCGCCCGGCTTGCGGCAGAGCGCCACGGTCCCGGTGATCTGCGGGCAGCGCCGTCCAGCCGAGACGGCCATGACGGCATGTCGCGCCGCCATGACCGCCGCCGGCGAATGCTGGGCGATGGTTTCCTCGACGACTGTGCCGTTGCCTTGCACGGCAAGGCCGTCCTGGGCCACGAAAACGTCCTCGAGCACGGAGAGGTGGAAAGCCCGTGGCGGAAACCAGACCTTGTCCCAGGTGGGCTGCATCGCGGCCAGCACGTCGGCGGGGATGCGCTCTCTATGCCGCACATCGGGCGGCGGGGCGAGGAAGGACGGCGACATGAAGTGATGCACGCGGTCAGCGCCGACGTGTCGCGGTGTCAGCTCCACAGTTGATGCGGGCGGCGCGTTGCCCCGGGCCTCACCGCGTGGGCGTCGGCGGCGTCGTCCCGTAATCATAGAACCCGCGTCCCGCCTTGCGGCCCACCCAGCCAGCCTCGACATACTTCACCAGCAGCGGGCAGGGCCGGTACTTGCTGTCCGACAAGCCGCCGTGCAGCACCTGCATGATGGCAAGGCAAGTATCCAGCCCGATGAAGTCACCCAGCTCCAACGGCCCCATCGGGTGGTTTGCGCCAAGCTTCACCGCGGCGTCGATGGCGGCGATGGTGCCCACGCCTTCATACAGCGTATAGGCCGCCTCGTTGATCATCGGCACCAGCACGCGGTTGACGATGAAGGCGGGATAGTCCTCGGCAACCGCCGCCACCTTGCCGAGCCGCGCCACCAGGCCCTGCACGGCGGCGAAGGTCGGCTCGTCCGTCGCGATGCCGCGAACGATCTCCACCAGCTTCATCACCGGCACCGGGTTCATGAAATGCATGCCGATGAATTGCCCCGGCCGGTCCGTCGCCGCGGCCAGCCGGGTGATCGAGATTGACGAGGTGTTGGTGGCGATGATGCAGTCCGGCCGGAGATGCGGCGTGATGGCGCGGAAGATGGCGCGCTTGACCTCCTCCTTCTCGGTCGCCGCCTCGATCACCAAGTCGCAGCCGGCCAGCGCCGCCTGGTCGGTCCCGGTGCCGATGCGGCCTAGGGCCGCGTCCTTGTCGGCCCGCGTGATGCTGCCCTTGCCGACCTGACGGTCCATGTTCTTGGCCATGGTGGCCATGGTTCGCTGCACCGCCTCGGCCTTTGCGTCCAGCAGCACGACGTCCAGGCCAGCCAGGGCGCAGACATGGCTGATACCGTTGCCCATCTGCCCGGCGCCGACCACGCCGACCCGCGCGATCTGTCGCGCCGGCGGCATCAGGTCCGGCCCAGCTCCGCGTTCAGCTCCGGCAAGGCGGTGAACAGGTCGGCGACCAGGCCGTAATCGGCCACCTGGAAGATCGGCGCGTCCTCGTCCTTGTTGATGGCGACGATGACCTTGCTGTCCTTCATGCCGGCCAGGTGCTGGATCGCGCCGGAAATGCCGATCGCCATGTAGAGATCCGGCGCCACGATCTTGCCGGTCTGCCCCACCTGGTAGTCGTTCGGCACGTAGCCGGCATCAACCGCGGCGCGGGAGGCGCCCACGGCCGCCCCCAGCTGGTCCGCGATTGGGTTCAGCAACTTGAAGTTGTCGCCGTTCTGCATGCCGCGCCCGCCGGACACCACGATGCGGGCGGCGGTCAGCTCCGGCCGCTCGGACTTGGACAGCTCGGCCGAGACGAACTTCGATTGCGCCTGCCCGTCCGTGGCCGCGACGTCCTCGATGGCGGCGGCGCCGCCCTCGGCCGCCACGGGGTCGAACGAGGCGGCCCGCACCGTCAGCACCTTCTTGGCATCGGACGACCTCACCGTCGCCAGGGCGTTGCCGGCGTAGATCGGCCGCACGAAGGTGTCGGCGTCGATCACGTCCGCAATGTCGCTGATCGGCTGCACGTCCAGCATCGCCGCCACTCGGGGCATGACGTTCTTGCCGGTCGCGGTGGACGCGGCGAGCAGGTGGTCGTGGTGCGCGGCCATGGACACCAGCAGGTCTGCCAGCGGTTCGGCCAAGGCGTGGGCGTATACCGGATGGTCGGCCTTGTGCACCTTGGCGACGCCTTCGAGCTTCGCCGCCGCCTGCGCCGCGTCCTGCACGCCGTGCCCGGCCACCAGCACGTGCACTTCGCCCAGCTTGCGGGCGGCCGCCACGGCGCTGCGGGACGGCTGCTTGATGGTCGAGCCCTCGAAATCGAGCAGGACGAGCGATGTCATCTAGATCACCTTGGATTCGGTTCTGAGTTTGGCCACCAGCTCCGCAACCGAGCCGACCTTCTTGCCGGCCTGGCGCTTGGCCGGCTCCGCGACGCTGACCAGGCGCAGGCGGGGTGCCGGGTCCACCCCGAGCGCGTCGGGGCGAACGGTCTCGACCGGCTTCTTGCGGGCCTTCATGATGTTTGGCAGCGACGCGTAGCGCGGCTCGTTCAGTCGCAGGTCAACGGTGATGATCGCGGGCAGGGTCAATGCCAGCGTCTCCAGCCCGCCATCGACCTCGCGCACCACCGTCAGCGAGTCCCCGGCCACGTCCAGCTTGGACGCAAAGGTACCCTGCGGCCAACCCAGCAGCGCCGCCAGCATCTGCCCGGTGGCGTTCATGTCGTCGTCGATGGCCTGCTTGCCCATGATGACGAGGCGGGGCTGCTCCTTGTTCACCAGGGCCTTGAGCATCTTGGCCACCGCGAGCGGCTGCAGCTCGACGTCCGTTTCCACCAGGATGCCGCGGTCGGCGCCCATGGCCAGCGCGGTGCGGATGGTTTCGGCGCAGGCCGGCAGCCCCATGGAGACGGCGACGACCTCCGTGGCCACGCCCTTCTCCTTCAGCCGCACCGCCTCCTCGACCGCGATCTCGTCGAACGGGTTCATCGACATCTTCACGCCGGATGTCTCAACGCCCGTGCCGTCCGCCTTCACGCGGACCTTGACGTTGTAATCCACCACCCGCTTGACTGGGACGAGAATTTTCATGAGCAGCCCGTTGCTTTCTGCTGCGGTGGTAGCCCGAATGGCCGCTGCGCCGCCAGTGCCACGCCCGCACGGCAAAGGCATGGCGTCATCGCACAAAAGCGTGAGCAGCGGCCGCCGAAGGCCGACAGGTTCACGACCGGATCAGGCGCAGCAGCAGCATGAATAACAGCAGCGTGCCAGCTTGCAGCAGCACCCGCCAGCGCATCAGCCGGTTGGACCGCATCGGGTCGCCGCCACCGCGCACCAGCCCGACCAGCCCGGCCACGAGCACGCCCAGCGTTCCCAGCATCATGAACGCGACCAGAACGATCAGAACCGTTTTCATGCGCCTGAAATGGTGACTCGGGCCGGTTTGTGCACCCTTCGGCGTTGCCTGAGTTCTGCCCGGTTGACAGCGTGGGGCACGGTATGGCCGTACCGCGCCATGCGACTGCTGATGATGCTGGCCCTGGCTGCTCTCCTGTGCCCGCCCGGGGCGCTGGCCCAGGGGACGGCGCCCGCCGCGGCTCCGCCCCCCGCCGCGACCCTCACGCCGGCGCAGGCGCAGGCGGTGCTGAACGTGCTCAAGGACGACAAGGCGCGCACCCAGTTCACGGCGGTGCTGGAGGACATGGCGCGCGCCGTGCCGGCGGCGGCGGCGGCGCATGCCGGGCCGTCGCTCGCCGCCGACAGCGTGGGCGCCGACCTGCTGCTGCAAGGCTCGCGCTGGGCGACCGACCTGTCCGGCCAGCTGACCAGCATGGCGCAGGCGGTCGGCGACGTGCCGCTGCTGTGGCGCTGGCTGGCCGGCCAGGTGCAGGAGCCGCGCTCCCAGGCCCGCGTCCTGGACCTCGCCTGGAAGCTCGCCCTCGTGGTGGCCGGCGCGCGGGGCGTCGAGTGGCTGGCCCGCCGCCTGCTGGCGCCGGCCCGCACGCTGCTGGCCGCCAGCGCCCCCGCGGGCGAGCCGCTGGCCGATGCCGCGGAGGCGGACGCGCCCGGCCGGCGGCACGGCTTCAACGTGGCCTGGCGGCTGCTGCGCCGGCTGCCGTTCATCCTGGTCGGCTTCCTGCTGGACCTGGCGCCGGTCGCGGTGTTCGCCGCCGCCGGCCACCTGCTGCTCGCCACCCCGCTCGGCGCCACGGCCAACGGCCGGCTCGTGGTCCTCGCCGTCGTGAACGCCTACGTGATCTGCCGCGCCGTCATGTGCGTCACCCGCATGGTGGTCTCGCCCCGGGAGCCGCGGCTGCGCCTGGTCCAGTGCAGCGATCGGTGGGCGGCCTACATCGAGCGCTGGATGCGCCGGCTCAGCGTCGTCGCCGTGTTCGGCTTCGCGGCGGGCGAGATCGGGCTGCTGCTCGGCCTATACCACTCCGCTTATGACGTGGCGATGAAGCTGGTCGGGCTGGCCGTGCATGCCATGCTGGTCGTGATGGTGCTGCAGTCGCGCCAGGCGGTGGCCCGGCGGCTGCGCGCGCCCCACGCCAGGTCCGGCGCGCTCGCCAGCTTGCAGAACGGGTTTGCCAGCCGGTGGCACCTGATCGCCATCTTCTACATCGTGGCGATCTGGCTGGTCGCCGCCGCCGAGATTCAGGACGGCTACGAGCGCCTGCTGCACTTCTTCATCGTGACCTCGGCCACCCTCCTCGTCGCCCGGCTGGCCAGCATCATCTTGCTGGGCGCGCTGGACCGCGTCGCCCACGCGGACGCGGACGGCTCCTTGCGGTCCCCCGGCCTGGAGCAGCGGCTCGCCACCTACTATCCCATGCTGCGCTCCCTGCTGATCGGGGTGATCTCGGCTGCGACCGCCGTCGCCCTGCTCGAAATCTGGGGCTACCACCCGCTGCGCTGGTTCTCCGGCGGGCAATTGGGGGAGCGGCTGCTCTCCGCGCTGGGCACCTCGGGCGTTGCCGTGCTGCTGGCGGTGGTGGCGTGGGAGACGGCGAACGCGGCGGTGGAGAGCAAGGTCGCCGCCTTCACCCGCTCGGCGCAGATGGCCCGCGCCGCCCGGCTGCGCACCTTGCTGCCCATCCTGCGCACCACGCTGCTGGTCACCATCCTCGTCATCACGGGGCTGATCGTGCTGAGCCAGATCGGCGTGAACATCGCGCCGCTGCTGGCCGGCGCCGGCGTGCTGGGGGTGGCGATCGGCTTTGGTTCGCAGAAGCTGGTGCAGGACCTGATCACCGGGCTGTTCCTGCTGCTGGAGAACACGATGCAGGTCGGCGACGTGGTCGTGCTGGGCGGGCTGTCCGGCACGGTGGAAACCCTGTCCATCCGCACCATTCGGCTGCGGGCGCTGGACGGTTCGGTCCACATCATCCCGTTCTCCTCCGTCACCACCGTCACCAACCAGACGCGGGACTTCTCCTACGCCCTGGTCGATCTGCCGATCGGGCTGAACGAGGAGCCGGACCACATCGCGGACCTGCTGAGGGGCGTGGCGAAGGACATGCGGGCGGAGCCGCGCTGGCGGGACGCCATCACCGCGGACTTGGAGGTGATGGGGGTGTATGCCTTCTCCGACAGCACCTGGACCATGCGGGTGCGCATCCGCACCGAAGCGTCGCAGCGGTGGACGGTGAACCGGGAGTTCAACCGCCGGGTCAAGTATTGCTTTGACAAGAACGCGGTGCAGAGCCCGTTCACGGCGGTCAGGGCACAGGAGTTGCCGATCCAGCAGCAGCCGACCCGGCCGCAGCCGATGCAGGAGGCCGCCCAATGACCCACCCCGCCACTAGCCGCCCCAGCATCGCCGACCTGGTCGGCCGGGACGGCTTCGCCTTCGTGCACGACGCCGAGATGCGCGGCGTGCTGGAGCAGAACGGCCTGGCTGGTTGGGACCGCTTCGCCGCCAGCTGGGACGACCTCGGCCTGGACGCCTACATGGCCGATGGCGGGCGCTACCGCCGCCGCCGCCATGCTGTGTTCGCCGCCACCGCCGCCGGGTTCACCCGGCTGGAGCGCCGCCCGCACTACCAGAGCCGCGATTACAACCTGCTGAACGGCGGCATTGCCCGCTGGTTCGACCCGTTGACGGAGGCGGTGGAGCGGATGCCCGCCTTCGCCGCCATCCTGCGCACCTGCCAGCGCGTGTTCGACGCGCTCTCCCCCGGCGTCCCCGAGTGGGAGGCCGAGGTGCACCAGTTCCGCATCGAGGCGCAGCCGGGCCGGGTGGGGCAGCCGACGCCGGAGGGCATGCACCGGGACGGCGTGGACTGGGTGCTGGTGCTGCTGGTGCGGCGCGAGAACATCGTCAGCGGCGAGACCACCATCCACGACCTGGACCGCCGCCAGCTGGGGGCGTTCACCCTGGCGCGGCCGATGGACGCGGCCTGGGTGGATGACAGCCGGGTCTATCACGGCGTGACCCCGGTGGAGCCGCGCGACGCGGCCCGCCCGGCGTTCCGCGACGTGCTGGTGGTGACGTTCCGGCGCCCGTCCGCAGGTCCGGCCGCCGCATGAACGAGCTGCTCACGATGAACGAGCTGCTCACGCCGGGCGAGATGGCGCAGGCCGACGCGCTCGCCATCGCTGGGGGCGTGCCCGGCATCGACCTGATGGAGCGGGCGGGCTGGGCGGTGGCGCGCGCCGCCCGGCGGTTTGGCCCCTGCCGCACCCTGGTGCTGTGCGGCCCCGGCAACAACGGCGGCGACGGCTATGTCGCGGCCCGCCTGCTGGCCGCCTCGGGCTGGCCGGTCCGCCTGGCCGCCCTGGCCCCGCCGCGCCCCGGCAGCGACGCGGCCCTGGCCGCCGCCGCCTGGTCCGGCCCCAGCGCCGGCTTCACCCCGGAGGCGGCGGCAGAAGCGGAGCTGGTGATCGACGCCGTGTTCGGCGCGGGCCTGGCGCGGGACGTGGACGGCACCGTCGCCGCCACGCTGGCCGCCTCCCGCCGCATCCTGGCGGTGGACGTGCCGAGCGGCGTCGATGGCGGCACCGGCGCCGTGCGCGGCCGGGCGGCGCAGGCGGCGCTCACCGTGACGTTCTTCCGCCGCAAGCCGGGCCACCTGCTGCTGCCGGGGCGGGATGTGTGCGGCGAGCTGGTGCTGGCGCAGATCGGCCTGCCTGCCGCCGTGCTGGACACCATCAAGCCCCTGGCCGTCGCGAACAGCCCCGCCCTGTGGCGCTTGCCGGCGCTGCCCGCCTCCACCCACAAATACGCCCGCGGCTACGTCTCCGTGCTCGGCGGCGCCGGCATGACCGGGGCGGCGCAGCTGGCCGCTGCTGCGGCGCGCCACGGCGGCGCGGGCATGGTGACGATCGTGGCGCCCGGCGAGGCGGCCCGCTACGCCCACGTGCCTGCCGGCCTGATCGTGAACGACGAGCCGCTCGAAGGGCTGCTCGGCGATGCGCGCCGCACCACCTGGGTCTGCGGCCCCGGGCTGGGCCAGGACGTGGCCCGCGCCGCCCTGCCGCAGCTGCTGGCGGCCGGCAAACAGGTCGTGGCGGACGCCGACGCGCTCGGCGCCCATGCCGGCCATCCGGAGGCGCTGCGCGGCGCTGCCGTGCTGACCCCGCATGAGGGCGAGTTCGCCAAGCTGTTCGGCCCGCACGGCGACGACCGCCTGGCCGCCGTCCGCGCCGCCGCCCGGCAGGTGGGCGCGGTGGTGCTGCTGAAGGGCTCGGACACGGTGGTCGCCGCCCCGGACGGCCGCGCCGCGGTCAATGCCACCGGCACCCCCGCGCTGGCGACCGCCGGGGCAGGGGACGTGCTGTCCGGCCTGATCGCGGCCCTGCTCGCCGGAGGCATGCCGGCGTGGGAGGCGGCGTGCGCTGGCGCCTGGCTGCACGGGCGCGCCGGCGAGGAGCTCGGCGTCGGGCTCGTGGCGGAGGACTTGCCGCCCGCCATCGCTCGCGCCCTGCGCCGTGTTAGGCTAGGCTCGGCTCCCGAACCGGAGACTCGCCGGCATGAGTGAGACGACCGCCTCCATCGGCCTGTTCGACCGCGCGATCCGCCGCATCACCGGGGTCTGGCGGGACATGGCATCTAGCGTGGCGGTCGAGGGCGACGGCAGCATCGCCGCCCAGATGCGCGCCTGCCTGGAGGCCCGCGGCGGCGAGGTGAGCGCCCGCAACCGCGCCGCCAAGCTGGCCGAGGGCTACCTGCAACTTGACGAAGCGGGCCGCACCGCCTTCCTCCACACCCTGGCCGGCTTCGACAGCGACCCGGCCGCCCTCGCCGCCGCCTATGACCGGTTGCAGGCCACCGAAGACCCGGCCGGGCGCGCCACCGCCACCGCCGCCCTGCGCCGTGCCCTGGAGCCGCCGCGGGTCCGCCTGCTCACCCAGTTCACCACCATCCCGGACGGCATGAAGTTCCTGGTGGACTTGCGCGCCACCCTGCTGGCCCGGGTCAAGGGCGAGCCCTACCTTGCGGCGCTCGACAGCGACCTGCGCGCGCTGCTGGCGCAGTGGTTTGACGTGGGCTTCCTGGAGCTGCAGCGCATCGACTGGAGCAGCCCGGCCGTGCTGCTGGAACGGCTGGTGGGCTACGAGGCGGTGCACGAAATCCGCTCCTGGTCGGACCTGAAGAACCGCCTGGACAGCGACCGGCGCTGCTACGCGCTGTTCCACCCGCGCATGCCCGCCGAGCCGCTGATCTTCGTGGAGGTGGCGCTGGTGCGCGGCCTGGCCGGCAGCGTGCAGCAGCTGCTGGACAAGAAGGCGCCGCTGCTGGACCCTAAGGAGGCGGACACCGCCATCTTCTACTCCATCAGCAACTGCCAGCGCGGCCTGGCGGGCATCAGCTTCGGCAACTTCCTCATCAAGCGTGTGGTCGGCGTGCTCAGCACGGAGTACCGCACCCTCAAGACGTTCGCCACGCTGTCCCCCATCCCGGGCTTCCGCCGCTGGCTGGACGCCAAGCTGAAGGCCGACGAGGCCGGGGTCCTGTCGGCCGAGGAGACGGCGGCGCTGCTGCCGCTGTTCCCGGATGCGCCGAAGCCGGAAAGCGGCGCAAAGGCCCTGGCCGCGATCCTGGCCCGCCGCGGCTGGGCCCGGCACGCCGCCACGGTCAAGGCCATCGACCCGATGCTGACCCGGCTGGCGGCGCGCTACCTGCTCATCGAATCCCAGGGCAGGCGCGCGCTGGACCCGGTGGCGCATTTCCACCTGAGCAACGGCGCCCGGGTGGAACGCCTGACCATGCTGGCCGACACGTCGGAGAAGGGCGTGAAGGAAAGCGCCACCCTGATGGTCAACTACGTGTACGACCCGGCGAAGATTGAGGAATACCACGAGGAGTACAGCGGCGAGGGCAAGCGCAACGCCACCACCGCCGTGCGCCGCCTGTCGCGTGGCTGGGGCTAACACGGCCGGGCCGGGGCCTGGCCTCTCAGATCAGCCTTCCCATGGCGGCGGCGGCCTCCAGCAGCGGCGCAAGCAGCGTCAAGGGCCGGGCCTGGCGCATGCGGGCGACCGTCGAGGTGAGGCTGAGCACGGCCACGACCTCGCCCGCGCCGTCCTGCACCGGCACGCTGACCGTGACCACCCCCTCCGCCACGTCGTGCGTCGTGATCAGCCAGCCGCGGGCCCGGATGCGCGGCAGGTCGGCGATGATGGATGGGGCGTCGATGCGGGTGCCGGAAGCCAGCCGGGGCAGGCGGCTGGCCAGCACGGCGCGCAGCACCGGCGCGGGCGCGTAGGCCAGCAGCAGCCGGCCGGGCCCGGCATGCAGCGGCTCACGGTCCCCCTCCGCCGCGACCTGCCGGGCGCCGGGCCTGCCTGGCTGCACGGCCATCACCACGCTTTGCTCGCCTTCCCGCTGGGCCAGGGTGACCGTCTCCCCGAAGGCGTGCGCCATCGCCGCCATCATGGGCGCCGTCGCTGCCTGCGCCGCCCCCTGCCGCGTGGCGGCCCGCCCAACCGCCAGCCACCGGGCGCCGAGCTGCCAGGGGCCGCGCTTGGCGGCTTGCTGGGCCAGCCCCTGCCCTTGCAGGGTGCGCAGGATGCGGAAGGCAGCCGCCGGGGTGCAGCCCACTTCGGCTGCCAGCGACGTCAGCGTGCTCGGCCCCAGCCGCGCCAAGGCCAGCAGGAGGGCGGTCGTGCGTTCCACGGCCGCGATCCCGTACTCAGGCGCCCCGCTTTCCTCACGTGGCATGCGGACCCACCTATAGGGCCCTCCCTTGCTGGTCCGGAATACTTACGTGGGCGGACCGAAGTCGCACAACGCCCCGTACGCGCATCGCACGCGACCAGCCGGCGCGGCGCGGCGGTCTTGTGGCTCGGGGAGGGGTGGGGTAACACCCGCCGTTCATGGCCGCGGCGCGGGCGTGGTGAAATTGGTAGACACGCCAGATTTAGGTTCTGGTGGCGTAAGCCGTGGGGGTTCAAGTCCCTCCGCCCGCATCCGCCGCCTGGGGCCTTCGCTGTTCTGACCCTGAGGACCCGTCCCCCATGCAGGTTACCGAGACCCTTTCCGAGGGGCTGAAGCGCGGCTTCACTGTCACCGTCCCATCCGCCGACATCGAGGGCCGCCGGTCTGCCAAGCTGGTCGAGATCGGCCGTTCGCTGAAGCTGCCCGGATTCCGCCCGGGCAAGGTGCCGGACCGCGTGCTGCGCCAGCGCTACGGCGCCGCCGTTATGGCCGAGGTGCTGGAGGACAGCGTCAACGACGCGACGCAGCGCGTGCTGTCCGACCGCGGCCTGCGCGCCGCCATGCAGCCCAAGGTG
This sequence comes from uncultured Acetobacteraceae bacterium, assembly GCA_964235495.1. Classification (GTDB taxonomy): domain Bacteria; phylum Pseudomonadota; class Alphaproteobacteria; order Acetobacterales; family Acetobacteraceae; genus LMUY01. The sequence goes on from CAXSAX010000026.1 coordinate 26,222, forward strand.
GACGTGACCAGCCCGCTGGCGCCCGCGGCGGAGCCGGCGGACCTCGAGTTCACCGTCGAGGTGGAGCTGCTGCCGGAGATCACCCCGCCCGATTTCGCCGCCGTGTCGCTGACCCGGCTGAAGGCCGAGCCGGAGGCCGAGGTGGTGGACAAGGCCCTGGCCGATATCGCCTCCCGGCAGCGCACGCTGGAGACGGTCGAGGAGCCCCGTCCCGCCACCAAGGGCGAGACGCTGATGGTGGACTACACCGGCAGCATCGACGGGGTGCCGTTCCCGGGTGGCGCGGGCAAGGACGCGGACATCGAGGTGGGCGGCCCCAACTTCATCCCGGGCTTCACCGAGCAGATGGAGGGCATGGCCCCCGGCGAGACCCGCACCATCGCCGTGACCTTTCCCGAGGAGTACGGCACCCGCGACCTGGCGGGCAAGGCGGCCCAGTTCGAGATCGTCGCCAAGACCTTGAAGATCGCCAACGTCCCGGCGCTCGACGACCAATTGGCCGAGAAGATGGGCTTCGACACGCTGGCCGACCTGCGCGGCGCGATCGTGCGGCAGATGCAGCGCGAGTTCGACGGCATGAGCCGCATGCGGATCAAGCGGGACCTGCTCGACCACCTGTCGAAGGCGGCGGAGTTCCCGGTGCCCCCCAGCATGGTGGAGGGCGAGTTCCGGCAGATCTGGGACCGCGTCGAGGCCGACCAGAAAGCCGGCAAGCTGGACGCGGAGGACCAGGGCAAGGACGAGGCCACGCTGCGCTCCGAGTACCATGCCATCGCGGAGCGCCGGGTGCGGCTCGGGCTGCTGCTGGCCGATGTGGGGCGCACCCAGGGCGTGCAGGTCACCTCCGATGAGATGACCCGCGCCATGCGCTCGGAAGCGGCCAAGTACCGCGGCCAGGAGACGGAGGTGATGGATTTCTTCCGCAAGAACCCGCAAGCCGCCGAGTCGCTGCGCGGCCCGATCTTCGAGGACAAGGTGGTGGACTACATCCTCGACCAGGCCAAGGTGGAGGAGCGTTCCGTCACCCCCGAAGAGCTGGCCGCCGAGCCGCCGCCGGAGCCGTCGCTTGAGGCTCCGTCGGAGCCGCCATCCGAGACACTATCCGAGCCTGGCGCCGCCTGAGACGGCGTTGGACTGGAAGGCAGCCTTCCGCACGCTATCTAGGTCGTGCAACATCGCCAGCGCCCGTGCAATCCCAGCTTGAGGACGACCGACCATGAGGGATCGCCATCCCATCGAGACCTACAGTTCCCTGGTGCCCATGGTGGTCGAGCAGTCGGCGCGCGGGGAGCGGGCGTTCGACATCTTCTCCCGCCTGCTCAAGGAGCGGATCATCTTCCTGACCGGCCCGGTGTATGATGAGATGAGCGCCCTGGTCTGCGCCCAGCTGCTGTTCCTGGAAAGCGACAACCCGGGCAAAGACATTGCCTTCTACATCAACAGCCCCGGCGGCGTGGTATCGGCCGGCCTGGCGATCTACGACACCATGCAGTACGTCCGCAGCCCGATCAGCACCGTGTGCATCGGCCAGGCCGCCTCCATGGGCAGCCTGCTGCTGTGCGCCGGCGCCAAGGACAAGCGGTTTGCGTTGCCGAACGCCCGGGTCATGGTGCACCAGCCCTCCGGCGGCGCCCAGGGCCAGGCCGCCGACATCGAGATTCAGGCGCGGGAAATCCTGCTGCTGCGCGGCCGGCTGAACCAGCTTTACGTCAAGCACACCGGCCAGCCGCTCGACGTGATCGAGCGCAAGTTGGAGCGGGACAGCTTCATGTCCGCCGAGGAAGCGCGCGATTTCGGTCTGGTGGACACCGTGGTCGAGAACCGGCCGCCGGCGGCCGACTCCAGCAAGCCCTGACCGTCCTCCCCACCCGCCCTGCCTTGCTTGTGCGTGGCCTCGGGCGGGGTTTAGAGTTCCGAGATTGCCTGGGTCGCCCCGGGGTGGAGTGTTCATGAGCAAGACCAGCGATTCAAAGAACACCCTCTACTGCTCTTTTTGCGGCAAGTCGCAGCATGAGGTTCGCAAGCTGATCGCGGGTCCCACCGTCTTCATCTGCGACGAGTGCGTTGAGCTGTGCATGGACATCATCCGCGAGGAGCACAAGACGCACCTCGTGAAGTCCCGCGACGGGGTGCCGACGCCGAAGGAGATCTGCAAGGTCCTGGACGACTACGTGATCGGCCAGGCGCACGCCAAGAAGGTGCTCTCCGTCGCGGTGCACAACCACTACAAGCGGCTGGCCCATGGGGCGAAGAACAACGACATCGAGATTGCCAAGTCCAACATCCTGCTGGTCGGCCCCACCGGTTCGGGCAAGACGCTGCTGGCGCAGACGCTGGCCCGCATCCTGGACGTGCCGTTCACCATGGCGGACGCGACCACGCTGACGGAGGCCGGCTACGTCGGCGAGGATGTCGAGAACATCATCCTCAAGCTGCTGCAATCGGCCGATTACAACGTGGAGCGAGCGCAGCGCGGCATCGTCTATATCGACGAGGTCGACAAGATCAGCCGCAAGTCCGACAACCCGTCCATCACGCGCGACGTGTCGGGCGAGGGGGTGCAACAGGCGCTGCTCAAGATCATGGAGGGCACCGTCGCCTCCGTGCCGCCGCAGGGCGGGCGCAAGCACCCGCAACAGGAGTTCCTGCAGGTCGACACCACCAACATCCTGTTCATCTGCGGCGGTGCGTTCGCCGGGCTGGAGAAGATCATCGGCGCCCGCGGCAAGGGCAGCGGCATTGGCTACGGCGCCGACGTGCGCTCGCCGGACGAGCGGCGCACCGGCGCCATCCTGCGCGAGGTGGAGCCGGAGGACCTGCTGCGCTTCGGCCTGATCCCCGAGTTCATCGGCCGGCTGCCGGTGGTGGCCACCCTGGAGGACTTGGACGAGGCGGCGCTGGTCGAGATTCTGACCAAGCCGAAGAACGCCCTGGTCAAGCAGTATGGCCGGCTGTTCGAGATGGAGGGCGTCAAGCTCTCCTTCACCGAAGACGCCATGCGCTCTGTTGCCACCCGCGCCATCGCCCGCAAGACGGGGGCTCGCGGCCTGCGCTCCATCATGGAGGCGATCTTGCTCTCCACCATGTTCGACCTGCCTGGGCTGGACAGCGTGGAGGAGGTGGTGGTGAACCGTGAGGTGGCGGAGGGTCGGGCCAATCCGCTGTTCACCTATGGCAAGGAGCGGGCTGAGGGAGCGTAAGAGCAGGGCTTTGCCCTGCACCCAGAAGGGGACAGTCGTCCCCTTCACCCCTTTACGCAAAGGTGTCCAGAGGACGACCGTCCTCTGGTGGGGTTCGGGGCAAAGCCCCGGCTTCCTGAGTTCAAGCCCTTGGCGCAGCGCGTCGCCGGGCCGATATCGTCAAAATGGCAGGGTTTTCACCCCGCCCGACCGCAGGGCGTGCCACCGTGGGCGCCTTGCGCCTGACTGTCCATTTGGAGGTCTCCATGCCTGAATCCGACAAAGCACGCCCGGCGGACGCAACCGGCGAGCCGATGGCCGTGCTGCCCTTGCGGGACATCGTGGTGTTCCCGCACATGATCGTGCCGCTGTTCGTGGGCCGCGAGAAGTCTGTCCGCGCGCTGGAGGCCGTGATGAAGGAGGACAAGCAAATCCTCCTGGTGGCGCAGAAGAACGCCGCCCAGGACGAGCCGGCCGCCGACGACATCTTCCGCATCGGCACCGTGTCCACGATCCTGCAGCTGCTCAAGCTGCCGGACGGCACGGTCAAGGTGCTGGTCGAGGGCGGACGCCGCGCCCGCATCACCGCCTTCAAGGAGACCGACGCCTATTTCGAGGCCTACACCGAGACGCTGCCTGACCAGGAGTCCGACAAGACGGAGCTGGAGGCGCTTGGCCGCACGGTGATCAGTCAGTTCGAGCAGTACATCAAGCTCAACAAGAAGATCGCGCCCGAGGTGCTGGTCTCGCTCAACGGCATCGACGAGCCGACCAAGCTGGCTGACACCATCGCCAGCCACCTGAATCTCAAGATCGCCGAGAAGCAGGAGTTGCTGGAAACCGCCCCCGTGGGCGAGCGGCTGGAGCGGGTGTTCGGGCACATGGAGTCCGAGATCGGCGTGCTGCAGGTGGAGAAGCGCATCCGCAACCGCGTCAAGCGGCAGATGGAGAAGACGCAGCGCGAGTACTACCTCAACGAGCAGCTCAAGGCGATTCAGAAGGAGCTGGGCGAAGGCGAGGACGGCAAGGACGAGACTGCCGAGCTGGAGGACCGCATTAAGAAGACCAAGTTCACCAAGGAAGCTCGCGACAAGGCGATGGGCGAGCTGAAGAAGCTGCGCGCCATGAGCCCGATGTCCGCCGAGGCCACGGTGGTGCGCAACTACCTGGACTGGATGCTGTCGATTCCCTGGAAGAAGCGCTCCAAGAGCCGCAACGACGTGGCCGTGGCGCAGAAGGTGCTGGACGACGACCATTACGGCCTGGACAAGGTGAAGGAGCGCATCCTCGAGTACTTGGCCGTGCAGGGGCGCAGCCCGAAGATACGCGGCCCCATCCTGTGCCTGGTCGGCCCCCCCGGCGTCGGCAAGACCTCGCTCGGCAAGTCGGTCGCCAAGGCGACGGGGCGCAACTTCGTCCGCATGTCGCTGGGCGGCGTGCGGGACGAGGCGGAGGTGCGCGGCCACCGGCGGACCTACATCGGCTCCATGCCCGGCAAGGTCATCCAGGGCATGAAGAAGGCCAAGACCTCCAACCCGCTGTTCCTGCTCGACGAGATCGACAAGCTGGGCGCCGATTGGCGGGGGGACCCGTCCTCTGCCTTGCTCGAGGTGCTGGACCCGGAGCAGAACGCCACCTTCGCCGACCACTACCTCGAGGTGGACTATGACCTGTCGGACGTGATGTTCATCACCACGGCCAACAGCCTCAAGATGCCGCAGCCGTTGCTGGACCGCATGGAGATCATCCGCATCCCAGGCTACACCGAGGACGAGAAGGTCGAGATTGCCAAGCGTCACCTGATCGCCAAGCAGGCCGAGGCGAACGGGCTCAAGCCGGAGGAGTGGTCGATCCACGACGAGGCGTTGCACGACCTGATCCGCTACTACACGCGGGAGGCCGGGGTGCGTTCGCTGGAGCGTGAGATCGCCAAGCTGGCGCGCAAGGCGGTGATGGAGATCGTCACCAAGAAGACCAAGAAGGTCGCCTTCACCCGCAAGAACCTGGAGAAGTTCGCCGGCGTGCGGGTGTACCGCTATGGCGAGACCGAGGACGAGGACATGGTCGGCGTCGTCACCGGGCTGGCCTGGACCGAGGTGGGCGGCGAAATCCTGACCATCGAGAGCGTGCTGCTGCCGGGCAAGGGCAACCTGAAATACACCGGCAAGCTGGGCGACGTGATGCAGGAGAGCGTGTCCGCTGCGCTGAGCTACGTGCGCAGCCGCGCCCCCCAGTTCGGCATCAAGCCGACGCTGTTCGAGCGCCGCGACATCCACGTCCACGTGCCGGAGGGGGCGACGCCGAAGGACGGCCCGTCCGCCGGCGTGGCCATGGCGACCAGCCTGGTCAGCGTGCTGACGGGAATCCCGATCCGCCGTGACATCGCGATGACCGGGGAGATCACCCTGCGCGGCCGGGTGCTGCCGATTGGCGGCTTGAAGGAGAAGCTGCTGGCGGCGCTGCGCTCGGGGATCACCACCGTGTTCATCCCGAAGGACAATGAGAAGGACCTGGCGGACATCCCGGACAACGTGAAGAAGGCGCTGAAGGTGCTCCCGGTCGCCCACGTGGACGACGTGATCGCCCAGGCGCTGTCCCGCCGCCCGGAGCCGATCGACTGGCAGGAGCCGCCGGAGCCGGTGGTGCCGCCTCTCGCGGCCTCCGTGGCGTCGTTGCCGCACTGAGAAAGCAGCCCGGCCCGGGATACCGTGGCCGGGCGTTTTCTTGTAAGGCTTGGCGCGGGGCGGTTAGCTCAGCGGTAGAGCGTCTCGTTTACACCGAGAGGGTCGGCGGTTCGAAACCGTCACCGCCCACCATTGTATGATGTTCAATTAGGTGATTATCATTGCACTCAGGAGCAGTGGGGCCATTAACATGCGTGCCGCTTGTGCTAAGCTGGGTTTGCTTCTTCTTATATCCGCGTCGGGTCGGGCATATGCGGACGAAGAAATGCGTCCGCTTGCGATTAGCGGTGCATGGATTGCTATGGAACATGTTGCGTCCATGGTTTCCCATCCTGATGTGTGCATCTTAGCTAATGCAACTGCCGGAATGGGATTTAGAGCGGACGAGAACGACATTGAACTACGTGTCAGTGACTCAAAATGGTCCTTACCTTCCGGTGTCAAAGGCACAATTACTATAAATGTAGGTCAGTTTAAGAAGGTGTTGGATGTTGAGGCAAACACGGACGTTTCGGTAATTGCATTACTTGAGAAGGACCAAATCGCTTCTTTATTCCTGGCGATGGACAAAGCGACAAGCATGTCTGTGGCTGTGGGAGGCGCGAAGCCGGTAGTTGCATCGCTTGCAGGAAGTACAAAAGCAACGAACGCCTTTCGCACGTGTGCCAGCATCCAAAGCAATGTGCCCTCCATCGGATCGAACCCCTTCGCCCCTTCCTGATGATCGTCGTGCAGCGAAATGCGGGCGTTGACCTAAACCTGCCTCTCCCGTAAACCCCGCCACCTGCTGCGGGTGTAGCTCAGTTGGTTAGAGCGCCGGCCTGTCACGCCGGAGGTCGCGGGTTCGAGCCCCGTCACTCGCGCCACAGCAGTAGCCGAAACCATCCCTTAACACAGCCCTGTCAAGGCCTTCCCCATGGCGGGGCGGTGCCAATATGCGTATGGTGCAGTGCGGGCAAAGCCCGGCGGGCATGGAAGGTCACCATAGATGCAGTCGGTCGATGCATTGCTGCTCAACTACTACCCCATCCTGCTGTTCCTGCTGATCGCGGGCGTGGTGGCCGGCGTCATGGTGGGCGGGTCGCGCATCGCGGCGCCGCAACGGCCGTATCCGGAGAAGCTGTCGGCCTATGAGTGCGGGTTCGAGCCGTTCGACGACGCCCGCCGCCGCTTCGACGTGCGCTTCTACCTCGTGGCCATCCTTTTCATCATCTTCGACCTGGAGGTCGCCTTCCTGTTCCCATGGGCGGTGACGCTGGGCGACATCGGCGTATTCGGCTTCCTCTCGATGATGGTCTTCCTTGCCGTGCTGACGGTCGGCTTCATCTACGAGTGGAACAAGGGCGCCCTGGAGTGGGAATAACATCATGAGTGCAATCACCGCTGACACCCTGGCGCCCGGCGCGCTGGCCTGGAACCGCGACGCCCTCGCCCGCGGGCCAGAGCAGGATGCCATCATCAAGGGCATCACCGGCGAGATCACCGACAAGGGCTTCGTGGTCGCCAACCTGGACAAGGTGGTGAACTGGGCGCGCACTGGCAGCCTATGGCCGATGACGTTCGGCCTGGCTTGCTGCGCCGTCGAGATGATCCACGCCTACATGCCGCGCTTCGACCTGGACCGCTTCGGGGTGATCCCCCGCGCCAGCCCGCGGCAGAGCGACGTGATGATCGTCTCCGGCACGCTGACCAACAAGATGGCCCCGGCGCTGCGCAAGGTCTACGACCAGATGCCGGAGCCGCGCTGGGTGATCTCCATGGGGTCGTGCGCCAACGGCGGCGGGTACTACCACTACAGCTACTCGGTGGTGCGCGGCTGCGACCACATCGTGCCGGTGGACGTGTACGTGCCGGGCTGCCCGCCCACGGCCGAGGCGCTGGTGTACGGCATCATGCAGCTGCAGAAGAAGATTCGCCGTACCGGGACCATCCTGCGTGGCTGACACGCTCGACAGCGCCACCTCCCCGCTAGAGGCCCTGGCCCACGCTGCGGCGCTGCTGCCCGGCGTGGCGCGGGCGACGGTGGACGCGGGCGAGGTGGTGGTGCACGCGGAGATCGGGTCACTGGTCGCCATCCTGACGGCGTTGCGCGACGACGGGCAGTTCGCCTTCGAGCAGATGATGGATCTCTGCGGCGTGGACTTTCCCGAGCGCCCAATGCGGTTCGACGTGGTGTACAACCTGCTGTCGGTGTCCCGCAACCAGCGCATCCGCGTGGTCGTGCAGACGGACGGCATCGGCTCCGTCCCTTCCATCCATGAGCTGTGGCCCTGTGCCACCTGGTGGGAGCGCGAGGCTTGGGACCTGTTCGGCATCCTGTTCAGCGGCCAGCCGGATTTGCGCCGCATCGTCACCGATTACGGCTTCGACGGCCACCCGCTGCGCAAGGATTTCCCGCTGAGCGGCTTCGTCGAGGTGCGCTACGACGAGGAGCAGAAGCGCGTCGTGAACCAGCCGGTCAGCCTGACGCAGGACTTCCGCAACTTCGACTTCGTCTCCCCCTGGGAGGGCATGGTCACGTTGCCGGGGGACGAAAAGGCGCACACCGATCGCCAGGCCGCCGGCACTGGCACCAAGAGCCAGGCAGACCAAGGTAAGCCAGCATGAGCACAACATTGGACCACGTCCCCGGCGACAGCCGGATCGACACGCTTCCCGCCGCCGACCAGGCCGGCAACGAACGCTCCGAAATGCCGGCGTCGCTGCTTCCGGACCGTGACCGCAAGCTGACCAAGACGGTCGAGATCGACAGCCACTCCATCAACTTCGGCCCGCAGCACCCGGCGGCGCACGGCGTGCTGCGCCTCGTGCTGGAGATGGACGGCGAGGTGGTGGAGCGTGCCGACCCGCATATCGGCTTCCTGCACCGCGGCACCGAGAAGCTGATCGAGCACAAGACCTACTTGCAGGCCATCCCGTATTTCGACCGGCTGGACTACGTCTCGCCCATGTGCATGGAGCACGCCTTCGCGCTCGGCACCGAGAAGCTGCTCGGCATCGTAGCACCGGAGCGGGCGCAGTGGATCAGGACGATGTTCGCTGAGATCACCCGCATCCTGAACCACATCCTCAACCTCACCAGCTACGCGCTCGACGTCGGCGCGCTCACCCCCACGCTGTGGGGTTATGAGGAGCGCGAGAAGCTGATGGAGTTCTACGAGGCCGCCTCCGGCGCGCGCCTGCACGCCAACTACTTCCGGCCCGGCGGCGTCGCCAAGGACCTGCCGGCGGGGCTGGAGGAGCGCATCGCTGCGTGGGCGGAGGAATATCCGAAGTTCATCGACGACCTGGAGACGTTGCTGACCACCAACCGTATCTGGAAGCAGCGCACGGTCGACATCGGCGTAATGAGTGCCGAGCAGGCCCTAGCCTGGGGCTTCAGCGGCCCCAACCTGCGCGCCTCGGGCGTGCCGTGGGACCTTCGCCGCTCGCAGCCGTACGACAAGTATGCCGAGGTCGAGTTTGGCATCCCGGTCACGCGCAACGGCGACTGCTATGACCGCTACCTCGTGCGCGTCGCGGAGATGCGGGAGTCGGTCAACATCATCAAGCAGTGCCTGGCCAAGATGAAGCCCGGGGCGATCAAGATTCAGGACCGCAAGTTCACCCCGCCGAAGCGCGAGGAGATGAAGCGCTCGATGGAGGCGTTGATCCACCACTTCAAGCTCTACACGGAGGGCTACCACGTGCCTGCCGGGTCAACCTACTCGGTGGTGGAAAGCCCGAAGGGCGAGTTCGGCGTCTATCTGGTCTCCGATGGCAGCAACCGCCCATATCGCTGCAAGATACGCCCGACCGGCTTCAGCCACCTGCAAGCCATGGACGTCATGGCCCGGCGGCACATGCTGGCCGACGCCGTGGCGGTGATCGGCTCGATCGACATCGTGTTCGGCGAGGTGGACCGTTAGATGGCCGAGAACGTCGGCGACGGCTCGACGGGCGAGGACCCGGACATCGTCCAGCCCACCCACTTCGAGTTCGACGAGCAGAGCCGCAAGGCGATCGACGGCTACGTGCTGAAGTATCCGCCGGGCCGCGAGGCCAGCGCGGTGATCTCGGCGCTTTACGTCGTGCAGCGCCAGATGAAGCGGCAGACCGGCAGCGCCTGGGTGCCGCGCGTGGCGATGGACGCGGTGGCGGCGCGGCTGAACATGGCGCCGATCCGGGTGTATGAGGTCGGCACCTTCTACCTGATGTTCAACACCAAGCCGATCGGCCGCTACCACCTGCAGCTCTGCACCACGACGCCCTGCTGGCTGCGCGGCTCCGACGAGATCGAGAGCACCTGCCGCAAGCTGACCGGCATCAAGGGCTGGAACGAAACCAGCGCCGACGGCATGTTCACGCTCAGTTCGGTGGAATGCCTGGGCGCGTGCGTGAACGCCCCCGTGCTCCAGGTGGACGAGGACTACTACGAGGATTTGGACGGCCCGGCGACCGAGCGCCTGCTCGCCGCCCTGGCCCGCGGCGAGCGCCCGCAGCCTGGCAGCGTGATTGGCCGCCAGACCTCGGCGCCCGAAGGCGGGGCTACAACGCTGCTGACGGTGACGGAGTAACGGCTGTGCTGGCAGACAAGGATCGCATCTTCACCAACCTCTACGGCATCCATGACTGGACGCTGGAAGGGGCTCGCAAGCGCGGTGACTGGGACGGCACGGCGGCCATCCTGGCGCGCGGCCGGGATGCGATCATCGACGAGATGAAGCTGTCCGGCCTGCGCGGCCGCGGCGGCGCCGGGTTCCCGACCGGCATGAAGTGGTCGTTCATGCCCAAGACTTCGGACGGCCGGCCGTCCTACCTCGTGATCAACGCGGACGAGTCCGAGCCCGGCACCTGCAAGGATCGGGACATCATGCGGCACGACCCGCACAAGCTGATCGAGGGCGCGCTGATCGCCTCGTTCGCGATGGGCGCGCATGTCTGCTACATCTACATCCGCGGCGAATATTTCAACGAATCCAGCAACATGGACGCTGCCATCGCGCAGGCCTACGAAGCCGGGCTGCTGGGCGCCAACGCGTGCGGCTCCGGCTGGGACTTTGACCTGTTCCTGAGCCGCGGCGCCGGCGCCTACATCTGCGGCGAGGAGACCGCGCTGCTGGAGTCGCTGGAAGGCAAGAAGGGCATGCCCCGCATGAAGCCGCCCTTTCCGGCAGCCGTCGGCCTGTATGGCTGCCCCACCACCGTCAACAACGTCGAGACGATCGCGGTGGTGCCGACTATCTTGCGGCGGGGCGGCGCGTGGTTCGGCGCGCTGGGCCGGCCGAAGAACACGGGGTCCAAGATCTTCTGCATCTCCGGCCACGTGAACAAGCCCTGTAACGTGGAGGAGGAGCTCGGCATCCCGTTGCGCGAGCTGATCGACAAGTATTGCGGCGGCGTGCGCGGCGGTTGGGACAACCTGCTGTGCATCATCCCCGGCGGCTCCTCGGTGCCGCTGATCCCACGCAGCGTCTGCGACACGGTGTTGATGGACTTCGACAGCCTGCGGGAGGCGCAGACCGCGCTCGGCACCGCCGCCGTGATCGTCATGGACAAGTCCACCGACGTGATCGCTGCCATCGCCCGCCTGGCGCACTTCTACAAGCACGAGAGCTGCGGCCAGTGCACGCCCTGCCGCGAGGGCACCGGCTGGATGATGCGGGTGATGAACCGCATGGTGCAGGGCCGCGCCGAGCTGGACGAAATCGACACGCTGCAGCAGGTCACCAAGCAGGTCGAGGGCCACACCATCTGCGCCCTGGGCGACGCGGCAGCGTGGCCGATCCAGGGCCTGATCCGGCACTTCCGCCCGCTGATGGAGGAGCGGATCGCCGCCTACAAGCACAGCCGGATGCCGGCGATGGCGATGGCGGCGGAGTGAGGCCGCCCCGCCGTCTTTTGCCTTTTCCGCGTGCGCGAGAGGGCCGCGGCGGGGCTGGCCGTGCGGCATGACCGACCCCATCAACGCCCGCGATGCCGACCTGCACGGCAGCCATTTCACCGACGTGAACCTGAGCCGCGCCACCTTCCACCGGGTCGATTTGTCGCATGCCGCGCTGTCGGACGTGACCTTGGCTGGGGCCGTGTTCCACACCACTTCCCTGGTCGGGGCACGATTCGAGGACGCCTCCCTGTCAGGGGCGACCCTGGTGGATGCGGACCTGTCCGGAATGACGATCAACGATTGCAACATCGCCGGGCTGCGTATCGACGGCGTCGATATCGCGGCACTCCTGGCGTCTCACGAGAAGAGCTGAGCCATGGCCAAAGTCACCGTTGACGGGCACGAGATCGAGATCGCGAACGGCTCCTCCGTCCTGCAAGCCTGCGAGGCCGCCGGCATCGAGATCCCGCGCTTCTGCTACCACGAGCGCCTGTCGGTCGCCGGCAACTGCCGCATGTGCCTGGTCGAGGTCGAGAAGGCGCCCAAGCCGATCGCGTCCTGCTCCTACCCGGTCGCGGACGGCATGGTGATCAAGACCGACACCCCGATGGTCCGCAACGGCCGCCGCGGGGTGATGGAGTTCCTGCTCATCAACCACCCGTTGGACTGCCCGATCTGCGACCAGGGCGGCGAGTGCGACTTGCAGGACCAGGCCTACTCGTACGGCAGCGACCATTCCCGCTACAACGAGAGCAAGCGCGCCATCAAGGACAAGTACCTCGGCCCCCTGGTCAAGACCGTGATGACCCGGTGCATCCAGTGCACGCGCTGCGTCCGCTTCGCCACCGAGATCGCCGGCGTGCCCGAGCTGGGCGCCACCGCGCGCGGCGAGAACATGGAGATCACCACCTACGTCGAGAAGGCGCTCACCACCGAGCTGTCGGGCAACATGATCGACATCTGCCCGGTCGGCGCGCTGACCTCCAAGCCCTACGCCTTCGTCGCGCGCCCGTGGGAGCTGCGTAAGACCGACACGGTCGACGTGCTGGATGCGGTCGGCGCCGCCATCCGCGTGGACGCCCGCGGCGCCGAGGTGCTGCGCATCCTGCCCCGCCCGAACGACGACGTGAACGAGGAATGGCTCGGCGACAAGTCGCGCTTCTCGTTCGACGGCCTCAAGCGCCGCCGGCTCGACAAGCCCTGGATTCGCGAAGGCGGCCGCCTGCGCCCGGCCAGCTGGCCAGAGGCGTTCGGCGCCATCGCGGCCAAGCTGCAGCGGCTGCCGGGCGAGCGCATCGGCGCGGTCGCGGGGGACCTGTGCGATGCCGAGAGCATGCTGGCGCTCAAGGACCTGATGGCGTCGCTCGGCTCGACGAATCTGGACTGCCGGCAGGACGGCGCTCGCCTGGACGCGACCCGGCGGGATTTCTACACCTTCAACACCACCATCGCCGGCATCGAGGAGGCTGACGCGCTGCTGATCATCGGCAGCAATCCGCGCCGCGAAGCTCCCGTACTGAACGCGCGCATCCGCAAGCGCCACCAGAACGGCATCTTCCCAGTCGGCCTGATCGGCGAAAAGGCGGACCTGACCTATACCCACCAATGGCTGGGCGACACTCCCTCCGTCATCGCCACTCTGCCTGAGGCGTTTGCCAAGCTGCTGGAGGGGGCCAAGCGTCCCATGGTGATCGTGGGGCAGGGCGCGCTGCGCCGTCCGGACGGTGTCGCCGTGCTGGCGGCGGCTTGGAAGCTCGCGGCCAGCATCGGTGCGCTGACGCCGGAGTGGCACGGCTTCAACGTGCTGCACACGGCGGCTGGCCGGGTCGGCGCGCTGGACCTCGGCTTCGTGCCCGGGCCCGGCGGCAAGACCTTCGACTCCATGATGAACGGCGGCGTGGAGCTGCTCTGGCTGCTGGGCGCCGACGAGTTCGACACCGGCCGCATCGGCGCTGGCACCTTCGTGGTGTATCAGGGCCATCACGGCGACCGCGGCGCGGCCCGGGCGGACGTAATCCTGCCCGGCAGCGCCTACGTCGAGAAGCAGGGCACCTACGTCAACACGGAGGGCCGGGTGCAGCGCGGCAACAAGGCCGTCATGCCGCCGGGCGAGGCGCGCGAGGACTGGACGATCCTGCGGGCCTTCTCCGCCGTCATCAACCACCCGTTGCCGTACGACACGCTTGACGCGTTGCAGGCCCGCCTGGAGCTGGTGAACCCGGTGTTCGCCCAGGTCGGCTTCCTGCCCCGCTTCGGCGCCAACGACCTCACAGCCCCCGCCGGAGACCCGGCGGCGGTCAGCGACGCCCCATTCGTGCCCGCCGTGTCCGATTACTACCAGACCAACGCCATCAGCCGCGCCAGCGCCGTGATGGCGGAGTGCTCCGACATCTACGTGACACCGCCCGTCCCCGCCATGGCGGCCGAGTGATGCTGACGACCTTCCTCGCCACCGGGCCGGGCCTGGTTCTCATCACCCTGGCCGAGACCCTGGCCCTGCTGGTGCCGCTGCTGCTGTGCGTGGCCTACCTCACGGTGGCGGAGCGCAAGGTGCTGGGCGCCATGCAGCTTCGCAAGGGTCCCAACGTCGTGGGCTTCTGGGGCATGCTGCAGGCGTTCGCGGACGCGCTGAAGATGTTCATGAAGGAGATGATCATCCCTACAGGCGCCAACCGCGTCCTGTTCGTGATGGCGCCCATGCTGACCATGATCCTGGCGCTGATCGCCTGGGCGGTGATCCCGCTCAACAACGGCTGGGCCATCGCGGACATCAACGTCGGCGTGCTCTACCTGTTCGCCATCTCCTCGCTCGGAGTCTACGGGGTCATCATCGCCGGGTGGGCGTCGAACTCGAAATATGCCTTCCTCGGCGCGCTCCGCTCCGCCGCCCAGATGGTCAGCTACGAGGTCTCCATCGGCTTCGTCATCGTGACGGTGCTGCTCTGCGCCGGCACTCTCAACCTGACCGGCATCGTGCTGGCGCAGCGCACTGTCTGGTTCGCGGTGCCGCTGTTCCCGATGTTCGTCATCTACTTCGTCTCCGCGCTGGCCGAGACCAACCGCGCGCCGTTCGACGTGGCCGAGGGCGAGAGCGAGATCGTCGCCGGGTTCATGGTGGAGTACAGCGGCATCTCGTGGGCCATGTTCTTCCTCGGCGAATACGCGAACATGATCCTGCAATCCGCGATGATGACCATCCTGTTCCTGGGCGGCTGGCTGCCGCTGGTCTCCGTCGCCCCGTTCACCTGGATTCCCGGGCCGATCTGGTTCATCGCCAAGATCATCTGCTGCCTGTTCCTGTTCATCTGGGTCCGCGCCACCTTCCCGCGTTTCCGCTACGACCAGTTGATGCGCCTCGGCTGGAAGGTGTTCCTGCCGCTCTCGCTGCTGTGGCTCGTGCTGACGGCGGGCGTGCTGGTGTTCGCGGGCTGGCTGCCGCACTCGGCTTGATGTAAGCCGCAGTTTCTCAGAGGTTTCCCGTCATGGCATTCCTGGACCGCACCGCGCGCTCCTTCCTCCTCACCGAGCTTCTCACCGGGCTTGGGCTGACCTTTCGCTACATGTTTAAGCCCAAGGTCACCATCAACTACCCCTACGAGCGCAACCCGTACTCGCCGCGCTTCAAGGGTGAGCATGCCTTGCGCCGCTACCCGAATGGCGAGGAGCGTTGCATCGCCTGCAAGCTGTGCGAGGCGGTGTGCCCGGCGCTCGCCATCACCATCGAGGCCGAGCCGCGCGAGGACGGCTCCCGCCGCACGACCCGCTACGACATCGACATGACCAAGTGCATCTACTGCGGCCTGTGCGAGGAGTCCTGCCCGGTGGACGCCATCGTCGAGGGGCCGAACATCGAGTTCAGCACCGAGACGCGCGAGGAGCTGCTCTACAACAAGGACAAGTTGCTGGCGAACGGTGACCGGTGGGAGCCCGAGCTGGCCAAGCGGCTCGAGCTGGACGCGCCCTATCGATGATCGGCGCGATCGCCTTCTACGTCTTCGCCGCCGTGCTGGTCGGCTCCGCTGCCTTGGTGGTGAGCAGTCGCAACCCGGTGCACTCGGTGCTGTTCCTCATCCTCGCCTTCTTCAACGCGGCGGCGCTATTCCTGCTGGCCGGTGCCGAGTTTCTGGCGATGATCCTGGTCATCGTGTACGTGGGCGCGGTCGCCGTGCTGTTCCTGTTCGTCGTGATGATGCTGGACGTGAACTTCGACCAGTTGCGCGAGGGCTTTCAGCGCTACACGCCGATCGGCGCCGCCATCGGCGCGGTGCTGTTCTTGGAGGTCGTCATCACCCTGACCGGCCTGAAGTTCGCGCCGGATGCCGCGCTCCACTTGGTTTCGGCCACTCCCGCCGGCGTGTCCAACACGGCCGCCCTGGGGCACTTGATCTACACGAACTACATCTTCGTGTTTCAGGGCTCCAGCTTGGTGCTGCTGGTGGCCATGATTGGCGCTATCGTGCTGACCCACCGGGACCGCGCCGGCGCCTCCCGCCGCCAGGATATCACTCGGCAGCAGGCCCGCACCGTGGGGGACACCATGCAGATAATGACGCTGTCCCTCGGCGCCGGCACTGGGGTCGGCACGTCCGGCTTCCTGCGCCCCCTGCCGCCGCCTGCGCCGACGCAGGAGGACGAGGACGCTCACCAGGAGCAGAAGCCCGAGCACGCCCACCCTGGAGAGCACTGACATGGTGGTGGGCGTCGGTCACTACCTCGTCGTCGGAGCCATCTTGCTGGTGCTCGGCGTGTTCGGCATCTTCCTGAACCGCAAGAACATCATCGTCATCATGATGTCGATCGAGCTGATCCTGCTCGCCGTGAACATCAACCTAGTTGCGTTCTCCGCCTCCCTGGGGGACATGGCGGGGCAGGTGCTGGCGATGTTCGTGCTCACCGTGGCTGCGGCGGAGGCGGCGATCGGGCTGGCCATCGTGGTGGTGTATTTCCGCAACCGCGGTTCGATCCAGGTCGAAGACGTGACGATGATGAAGGGCTGAGATGATCTACGCCACGGCTGTCCTCAGCCCGCTATTTGGTTGCCTGCTCGCCGGCGTGTTCGGCCGCAGGCTCGGCGATCGCTACGCCTTCACCGTCACCATCGCCTTCATGCTGCTGGCCTCGATCTGCGCCGAGGCCTCGCTGTTCCAGGTGATTTACACTGACCCGCAGCCGGCTCCGGTGGTGCTGGGCCAATGGTTCGACGTCGGCGGCTTCCGGCTGGACTGGGCGCTGCGGCGGGATACGCTGTCGGCCGTGATGGTGGCCATGGTCGCTCCCGTGGCTATGCTGATCCACATCTACAGCGTGGGCTACATGGCGCATGAGCGCCGCTCGTTCCGCTTCTTCGCCTACCTGTCTCTGTTCAGCTTCGCCATGCTGATGCTGGTCACGGCGAACAACCTGGTGCAGCTGTTCTTCGGCTGGGAAGGCGTGGGGCTCGCGAGCTACCTGCTGATTGGCTACTGGTACGACCGGCCGAGCGCCTGCCGCGCCGCGATGAAGGCGTTCATCGTCAACCGGGTGGGGGACTTGTTCTTCGCCATCGGCATCGCGCTCGTGTTCTCGCTGTTCGGCTCGGTCGAGTTCCCGGTGATCTTCGCCGCCGTGCAGCAGCACACCGACGCGCTGTATCACCTGTTCGGCCAGGATTGGCGCGCCTATGAGGTGATCGGCGTGCTGCTGTTCCTGGGCGCGATGGGCAAGTCGGCGCAGATTGGCCTGCACACCTGGCTGCCGGACGCCATGGAGGGGCCGACCCCGGTTTCCGCCCTGATCCACGCCGCCACCATGGTGACGGCCGGCGTGTTCCTGATGGCGCGCATGTCCTGGATCATGGAGAACGCACCCGGCGCGCTGGACTTCGTGCTGTTCATCGGCGCCACGACCTGCTTCTTCGCCGCCACCATCGCCTGCGTGCAGACCGACATCAAGCGGGTGATCGCCTACTCCACCTGCTCCCAGCTGGGCTACATGTTCATCGCCGCCGGGGCCAGCGCCTACCAGGCGTCGATCTTCCACCTCATCACCCATGCGTTCTTCAAGGCGCTGCTGTTCCTGTGCGCCGGGTCGGTGATCCACGCCATGAGCGATGAGCAGGACATGCGCAAGATGGGCGGCATCTGGCGCCGCGTGCCGGTCACCTATGCCTGCATGTGGATCGGCAGCCTGGCCATCGCCGGCGTGCCGTTCTTCGCCGGCTACTGGTCCAAGGACGCGGTGCTGGAGACGGGCTACGCGACCCACACCGCGATGGGCATGTACGGCTTCATCTCCGGCACTTTGGCGGCGTTCCTGACCGCGTTCTATTCCTGGCGGCTGCTGATCATGACCTTCCACGGCGCGCCGCGGGCAAGCGCTCGCACCATGGAGCACGTGCACGAAAGCTCGCTGTGGATGACGGTGCCGCTGATGGTGCTGTCGCTCGGGGCCATATTCTCGGGCTGGGCGCTGCACGATGCCTTTATCGGCAACAACCAGCTGGCGTTCTGGGCCGGGTCGATCCACTCCGGGCCTGACAGCCACATCCTGGTCGATATCGAGCATGTGTCCTGGTACATCTCATGGCTGCCGACCGTCACCAGCGCGCTCGGCATCGCGTTGGCCTACCTGATGTACATGCTGCGCCCCGAGCTACCGGCCCGGCTGGCCGCGGCATTCTCGCCGGTGCACCAGTTCCTGTTGCACAAATGGTATTTCGACGAGCTGTACGACCGCATCTTCGTCCGCCCGGCGTTGTGGCTGGCCCGCACCTTTTGGCACGTGGGGGATGAGACGCTGATCGACGGCATGCCCAACGGCGCGGCGGCGCTGGTGGCGGGCGGGTCGGCCCAGGTGGTGCGAATCCAGACCGGGTCGATCGCCGTGTACGCCTTCACGATGCTGATCGGGCTGGTCGTGCTCATCAGCGTCTTCCTCCTGTTCCGGTGAGCGTGCTGTGAATCCGTCCAACGCCGCTGGCTTCCCCGTGCTCTCGCTGGTGACCTGGCTGCCGCTGGTCGGCTGCCTGGTGCTGATGACCATCCGTGGCGAGGACGCCGTCGTCGCCCGCAACGCCCGCTGGACCGCGCTGTGGACCAGCCTGGTCGTGTTCGCCATCAGCCTCGAGCTGTGGTGGAGCTTCGACCCGGCGCAGGCCGGCTTCCAGTTCAACGAGAGCTTGGACTGGCTGCCCACTTTCAAGGTCGGCTACCGCATGGGGGTGGACGGCATCAGCGTGCTGTTCGTGTTGCTGGCCACAGCGCTGACGCCAATCTGCATCCTGGCCAGCTGGGAGTCGGTGCAGACCCGGGTGCGCGAGTACATGATCGCGTTCCTGGTGCTGGAAACCATGATGGTGGGCGCGTTTGCCGCCACCGACTTCCTCGTGTTCTACATGTTCTTCGAGGGGCTGCTGATCCCGATGTACATCATCATCGGGGTGTGGGGCGGGCCGCGCCGGGTCTATGCCTCGATGAAGTTTTTCCTCTACACGCTGGCCGGCTCGGTGCTGATGCTGCTGGCGCTGCTGGCGATGTGGTACACCGCCGGCACCACGGACATCGCCGTGCTGATGCACACAACGTTCCCGCCCCGCACGCAGATTTTCCTGTTCCTGGCCTTTCTCGCTTCCTTCGCCGTCAAGGTGCCCATGTGGCCGGTGCACACCTGGCTGCCGGATGCCCACGTGGAGGCGCCGACCGCCGGCTCGGTCATCCTGGCCGGCGTGCTGCTGAAGATGGGCGGCTACGGCTTCCTGCGCTTCTCGGTGCCGATGCTGCCCTACGCCTCGCAGCAGTTCGCGCCGCTGATGTTCGCGCTGGGCGTGATCGCGGTGATCTACACCAGCCTGGTCGCCATCGCTCAGGCGGACATGAAGAAGCTGATCGCCTACTCCTCCGTGGCGCACATGGGCCTGGTGGTGATCGGTACCTTCACCTTCAACATGCAGGGCATCGAGGGCGCCATCCTGCAGATGCTGAGCCACGGCATCGTCTCGGCGGCGCTCTTTCTCTGCGTCGGCGTGGTGTACGACCGCATCCACACCCGCGAGATCGCGCGCTACGGCGGCCTGGGCGACCGGATGCCGGCCTACGCCTTCGTATTCCTGTTCTTCACCATGGCCAGCATGGGCCTGCCCGGCACGTCCGGCTTTATCGGTGAGTTCATGGTGCTGGTGGGCGCGTTGGAGGTGAACTTCTGGGTGGCCATCCTTGGCAGCATGGGCATGATCTTGGGCGCCGCCTACGCGCTGTGGCTGTATCGCCGCATCATCTTCGGCAGCATCACGCGCGACGACCTGCGCTCAATCTTGGACCTCTCGCCGCGCGAGGCCGCGATCTTCGGGCCCCTGGTCGGGCTGACGATCTGGATGGGCATCTATCCCAGCAGCTTCACCCAGTTCTTTGACGCAAGCGTGGGCGCCATGGTGGACCACCACGTGGCGGCGATCGCGGCGGCGACCAAGGTGGCGGGGATGCTGCCATGACCCTGATGAACTGGACCCTGGCCATCCCCGAGATCGTCCTGGCGCTGAGCGCCATGGCGATCCTGATCTTCGGCGTGCTCTGGAAGCAGGGCAACCCGGCCTTCACCTGCTCCATGCTGGGGCTTGCCGCATTGGTGCTGACCGCCGCCCTGGTCGTCACCGCGCCGCTCGGCACCGCCTATGCCGGCCTGTTCTCGGTGGACCGCTTCGCCGTGTATGCCAAGCTGCTGATCCTCACCGGGTCGGCGCTGAGCCTGGTTCTGTCAATCGACTACAACGAGAAGACCGGCATCGACCGGTTCGAGTTCCCCGTGCTGATCCTGCTGTGCACCACTGGCATGATGACCATGGTGTCGGCCACCAACATGATGTCGCTCTACATCGGCCTGGAGCTGCAATCGCTGTCGATCTACGTCATGGCCGCGTTCAACCGCGACGACCTGCGCTCCTCGGAGGCCGGGCTGAAGTATTTCGTGCTCGGCGCCCTGGCTTCCGGCTTGCTGCTGTACGGCGTCTCGCTGGCGTACGGCTTCTCCGGCACCATGGATTTCGGCCAGTTGGCGGCGGCGTTTGGCCACAGCGCCCCCGCCGCCGGGTTGGTGGTGGGCATCGTGTTCATCGTGGCCGCCATGTCGTTCAAGATCAGCGCCGTGCCGTTCCACATGTGGACGCCGGACGTATACCAGGGCGCCCCCACCGCCGTGACCGCCTTCATGAGCACGGCCCCCAAGGTCGCCGCCATCTGCCTGTTGCTGCGGGTGCTGGAGGTGCCGTTCGGCCACATGACGCCGCAATGGACCCAGCTGATCGTGCTGATCTCCATCGCCTCCATGCTGCTGGGCTCGCTCGCCGCCATCGGGCAGACCTCCATCAAGCGGCTGATGGCGTATTCCTCAATCGGCCACATGGGCTACGCGCTGATCGGCCTCGCGGTCGGCACCCAGGCCGGCATCCAGGGCGTGCTGATCTACATGGTCACCTACGTGTTCATGTCAGCCGGCGTATTTGCCTGCATGATCGCCATGCGCCGCCGCGGCCGCCCCCTGGAGCAGATCGCCGACCTGGGCGGCCTAGCCCGCACCGACCCGATGCTGGCGCTGGCCTTCGCCGTGTTCATGTTCTCCATGGCCGGCATCCCGCCGTTCAGCGGCTTCTTCGGCAAGCTGTACGTGTTCTACGCCGCCGTGCAGGCCGGCTACTGGACGCTCGCCGTCATCGGCGTGCTGACCTCCGTGCTCGGCGCGTACTACTACCTGCGCGTCATCAAGGTCATGTATTTCGACGAGACCCAGCCGGCCTTCGACCTGCGCGCGCCCTCCCTGTCCTTCGTCGCCGCGGTCGGCGCCATCGTGACGACGCTGTTTTTCGTGTTCCCCGCGCCCATCGTGGGGGCGGCGCAGGCAGCGGCGGCCGTGCTGTTCGGGTGACGGTCAGGGGCGCTGCCCCCGGCGCTGCGGGATCACCCGGCTGATGCTGCTCGTGGTCGATGCGGGCAACACCAACATCGTCTTCGCCGTGCACGACGGCACGGCCTGGTGCGGCACCTGGCGCATCCGCACGGACGCGCAGCGCACCTCGGACGAGTACGCCGCCTGGCTGCTCGCCCTGCTGGCGCATCGCGGCCTCAAGCCGCTGGCGGTGCGGCGCGCGGTGATCGGCACCGTCGTGCCCGCCGCGCTCTACCACCTGCGCCGCTTGTGCCGCGACTGGTTCGACGTGGAGCCGCTGATCGCCCGCTCCAGCCTGGACTGGGGCTTCGAGATCAAGGTGGACAGCCCGGCCGAGGTGGGCGCCGACCGGCTGCTCAACGCCTTGGCAGCCCACCAGCGCTACGCCGGACCGCTCACGGTGATCGACTTCGGCACCGCCACCACCTTCGACGTGGTGGACGCGGACGGCGCCTATATCGGCGGCGCCATCGCGCCCGGCATCAACCTGTCCATCGAGGCCCTGCACCAGGCCGCCGCGCGCCTGCCGCGCATCGGCATCGGCCGGCCGCAGGCGGTGATCGGCCGCGCCACCGTGCCCGCGATGCAGTCCGGCCTATACTGGGGCTATGTCGGCATGATCGAGGGCCTGGTGACCCGCATCCAGGCCGAGTTCGAGCGCCCGCTCAAGGTGCTAGCGACCGGGGGGCTGGCGCCGCTGTTCTCCGAAGGCACCACGATCATCGAGCATATTGACCCTGACTTGACGCTCGACGGCCTGCGGCTGTTGGCGCAACGCAACCCCGCTCCCACATCTGTCAAAGACCGTACAAAATCCTTAGAAAGCGAGTAACTTGAACGCAACGACAGACGATCTGGCCTTCCTGCCGCTGGGCGGGACCGGCGAGATCGGCATGAACCTCAATCTATACCGCTGCAACGGACGCTGGCTGGCGATCGATTGCGGCATCGGCTTTGGCGGGTCGGAGAACCCTGAAGTCGAGGTGATGATGCCCGACCCGGCCTACATCGCCGAGCGCCGGGGCGACTTGGTCGGCCTGGTCATCACCCACGCGCACGAGGACCACCTGGGCGCGGTGGCGCATCTCTGGCGCCAATTGCGCTGCCCGATCTTCGCCACGCCGTTCGCCGCCGCCGTGCTGCGCCGCAAGCTGGGCGAGGCCGGGCTGGTGAACGAGGCCAAGATCACCGTCGTCAAGCCCGGCGGCGTGTTCGAGCTGCTGCCGTTCCGCCTGCAGTTCATGCCGGTGACGCACTCGGTGCCCGAGGCGCAGGCGCTGGTGATCCGCACGCCGTACGGCATCATCCTGCACACCGGCGACTTCAAGCTGGATCCCGAGCCGATGGTCGGCCCCCCCACCGACGAGGAGGCATTCCGCGCCCTCGGCGACGAAGGCGTGCTGGCGATGGTCTGCGACAGCACCAACGCCATGGTGGAGGGCCACTCCGGCTCCGAATCCGAGGTGCGCACCAGCATGGCCGCGCTGATCCGCCCCATGCGCGGTCGGGTCGCGGTGACCTGCTTTGCCAGCAACGTGGCCCGCGTGGAAAGCGTGGCACTGGCGGCGCAGCAGGCCGGCCGTTCCGTCGCCCTGGTCGGGCGCTCCCTGCGCAACCTCGAAACCGCCGCGCGCGAGTGCGGCTATCTCAGCAAGGTGCCCGAGTTCGTGCCGGAGGAGGCCGCCGGCGAGGTGCCGGACGACAACCTGCTCATCCTGGTCACCGGCAGCCAGGGCGAGGCCCGCAGCGCCCTCTCGCGCATCGCCAACGACACCCACCGCAACATCGCCCTTGGCAAGGGCGACACCGTGGTGTTCTCCTCCCGCGTCATCCCCGGCAACGAGCGCGCCATCGGCACGGTGCAGGATAACCTCATCCGCCGCGGCGTGCGGCTGATGACGGCGGACGACCACATGGTGCACGTCTCCGGCCACCCGGCGCGGGACGAGCTGCGCCGGCTCTACGCCCTGGTCCGCCCGACCTACGCCATCCCCGTTCATGGGGAATGGCGGCACCTCTCGGCCCATGCCGCCCTGGCGCAGGAGGCCGGGTCCACCCCGGTCATGCTGGAGGACGGCGACGTGCTCAGCCTGTCCCGCAACCGTCCCACCGTGATTGACTCCGCCCCGGTCGGCCGGCTCGTCCTGGACGGCAACCGGTTGGTGCCGCTGAAGGGCGGCGTCATGGCGGCCCGGCGCAGCATGCTGTTCAACGGCATGGTGCTTGCCAGCGTCGCGGTGGATGCCGCCGGCAAGCTGCGCGGCCAGCCGGTGATCAGCGCTCCCGGCCTGTTCGAGCCGGACGACCAGGAGAGCGTGCGGGTGACGCGCGAGTTCTCCCAGGCGTTCTCCGACCTTCCGGTGGAGCTGCGGCGCGACGATACGGCCCTGATCGACGCCGGCCGCGCCGCCCTCCGCCGCGCCCTAGGGCGCCGGTTGCAGAAGCGCCCCCTGGTGGATGTGCATCTGCTGCGTGTCTGATGGGCTGGTTCACCGCCCTCGTCCTCTACGTGTTGATCTGGTGGACCGTGCTGTTCGCTGTGCTGCCCTTCGGCACCCGCCCGGTCTCCGAGGCGACCGAGGACACGGGGGGCTGGCGCGGCGCGCCGGAACGCCCGCTCCTGTTGCGCAAGCTCGTTGCCACCACCTTGGTGGCCGCGCTGCTGTGGGCGGGAGGCATCGCCCTGATCCGCAGCCCATACCTGAGCTTTCGCGACATGGCGGCGCAGATGCCTGACGATTAAGCACATGCCTTGGTGTTTGTGCGAGCATGCTGACTGCGTGGGCATATCGTGCCTCAAACCGCAAAATAGCGTCCTGGGCAGCCCATTATTTGGTGGAAGTCTGGGAGCGGCCAAGCAATCATCACGCCAGGAAGAGGATTCTCCTCCTTCTGACGTGTGACTGGCGTTTCTCCCTAAACTTGGCCCGTTGCGCCTTATGGCGCGCGGGCCGCTTTGTTGCTTAGTATTCCCGGCTCCACCTGTCACTCTTTTAATGCAAAATATTACCAACTTTTTGGTGAGAGCGCGGCTTTAGTATTGTGCAGCGCAGCACTCGCGGCCCGAAAGCCAAACCCGATGCCGGCATGACACGGCATCAGCCGGCGCAACCTCTCGCATCCGCTCCGTGATCATCACCGGCCTGATCTCCGGCACCTCGCTGGACGCCATCGACGTCGCGAGCGCCCGTTTCGAGCGGCAAGGCAGCACGCTCACCATGCAAACCCTCGGCGCTGCGGAGCAGCCCTGGCCGCCAGCCACCCGGCGGCGCCTGCTCGCCGCGCTGCCCCCCGCCGCCACCAGCATGGCCGAGCTCTGCGCGCTCGACGTCCTGGTCGGCCAGGCCTTCGCCGAAGCCGCCAATGCCGCGCTGCAGGGGGCGGGTCGCGGCGCGGCCCTGGTGTGCAGCCATGGCCAGACCGTGTTCCACTGGGTGGAGGCCGGCACGGCCCGCGGCACCCTGCAGCTCGGCCAGCCGGCCCTGATCGCCGAGGCCACCGGCCTGCCGGTGATCTCCGACCTGCGCGCGCGGGACGTGGCGGCCGGCGGGCAGGGCGCGCCGCTGGCCAGCACGCTCGACGCGCTCTGGCTGGCCGGACCCGGCGGCCCCCGCGCCGCGCTGAACCTCGGCGGCATCGCCAACATCACGGTCGTCGCCGGGTCGGGCGAGCCCGTGCGCGCCTGGGACACCGGGCCGGCCAGCTGCCTGCTGGACCACGCCGCCGGCCAGCTCGCCGGCCTGCCCTGCGACCGCGACGGCGCCCTGGCGCTGGCGGGCGCCGTGCGGGACGACCTGCTCGCCCGGTTGCTGGCGGAGCCATATTACGCGCTGCCCCCGCCCAAGAGCACGGGGCGCGAGCTGTTCCACACCGGCTACGTGGCCGCCCGCTGCCAGGGCCTGCCGCCCGTTGCCGGGCCTGACCTGATGGCGACGC
The DNA here is from genome assembly GCA_964235495.1 of uncultured Acetobacteraceae bacterium. Taxonomy (GTDB): domain Bacteria; phylum Pseudomonadota; class Alphaproteobacteria; order Acetobacterales; family Acetobacteraceae; genus LMUY01. The sequence continues at coordinate 51,799 of CAXSAX010000026.1, forward strand.
TGACCCAGCTGACGGCGCGCACCGTCGCGCAAGCCTGCCAGGCCGCCGGGGTGCGCGAGGTGGTGGCGTCCGGCGGCGGCGTCCGCAACCCGGCGTTGATGGCCGCGCTGCGCCACGCCCTGACGCCCGTGCCGCTGGTCACCAGCGCGGCGCGCGGCCTGCCGCCGGACGCGAAGGAGGCCTACCTGTTCGCGCTGCTGGGCTGGCTGAGCTGGCACGGCCTGCCCGGCACCGTGCCCGGCGGCACCGGCGGCCCGGGCGGGCGCATCCTGGGCGTCGTCTCGCCGGGCCGGGAACCGCTGGCCATGCCCGCCCCGGCCGACCCCGTGACCCGGCTGGTCATCCAGCCGGACGCCGCGCGCTAAGTCTGGTCGATGGTGCGGATCGAGGTCCCGGGGATAAGCGTGGGGCTTGGCCGCAAGGTCTGCACCTCGCGCTCCAGCGTCCGCACCTGGCTCTCTGCCCGGCGCGCCCGGCGCCGCTGGCCGAGAGAGCCCACTCCCACCACCAGCGCCCCCAGCACGAAAAACACCGCGCCTGCGCCCAGCACCGCCAGCGAGAGCGGCGTCACCAGCGCAAGATCGGTCGGCCACAGGCCGAGCTGCACCGTGCCGCGGTTGGACAGCGCGAACACCACCAGCAGCACCAGGAAGGGGGCGGCGAAGATCAGGCCCAGCATGTCAGGCCACCACCCGCTCGCGCAGCTTGCGGGCCGGCTTGCCGCCGCGGTTCACCCGGTCGCGCAGTTCCTTGCCGGCCTTGAAGAACGGCACCACCTTCTCGTCCACCGGCACGGCCTCCCCGGTGCGGGGATTGCGGCCGGTGCGGGCATCTCGCTTCTTGACGGTGAACGCGCCGAACCCGCGCAGCTCCACCCGCTCGCCGCGCGCCAGGGCGCCGGTGATCTCGTCGAAGATGGTGCCGACGATGATCTCCACGTCCCGCCCCAGCAGATGCGGGTTGGCCGCCGCCAGGTCCGCGATCAGCTCCGATTTCGTCATGCCGCATCCTGTTCCATGACGGCGAACGCTGCCAGAGCGGGCATGGGGCGTCAACGATCCGACGCCCCCGCCAGGCGAATGCGCTTGCCGGGCCGGGGCAGGGCGTGGTGTCTAGCCGCCATGCCGCCGCTCACCGCCCGGGCACGGCTGGCCGGGGTGATCGGCTGGCCGGTGTCGCACTCGCGCTCCCCCCTGCTGCACAACCACTGGCTGGCCCAGCACGGCATCGACGGCGCCTACGTGCCGCTGCCGGTGCGGCCGGAGCACCTGGCGGCGGCGGTGGCGGGCCTGGCCGCCGCCGGGTTCCGCGGCGTCAACGTGACGGTGCCGCACAAGGTCGCCGTGGCCGCGCTCTGCACGGAGCTGCGCCCGGCGGCGCGGGCGGCCGGGGCAGTCAACACGCTGGTGTTCGAGGAGGGCCGCATCGTGGGCGACAACACGGACGGCGCAGGCTTCCTCGCCAACCTGCGCGCCCACGGCGCGGCCCCGGCCCCGGCGCTGCTGCTCGGGGCAGGGGGGGCGGCCCGCGCGATCGCCGCCGCGCTGCTGGCGGCCGGCG
>CAXSAX010000027.1:0-52388 GCA_964235495.1 uncultured Acetobacteraceae bacterium
TCGGCGATCTGCCGCAGCGGGGTCTGCACCGCCTTGCGGACGATCTCGATGCCGAGCTTCTGGTCCTCGTTAATCGGCTTGAGCTGCGCCAGGATAAGGCTGGAGCGGGCCAGGGCGACGCCGCCGCCGGGCACGATGCCTTCCTCAACCGCCGCGCGGGTCGCATGCAGCGCGTCATCGACGCGATCCTTGCGCTCCTTCACCTCGACCTCGGTCGAGCCGCCGACGCGGATCACCGCGACGCCGCCTGCGAGCTTGGCCAGGCGCTCCTGCAGCTTCTCCCGGTCGTAGTCGGAGGTGGTCTCCTCCACCTGCGCCCGGATCTGGTTGCAGCGACCCTTGATGCCGTCGGCATCGCCGGCACCCTCAACGATCGTGGTGTTCTCCTTCTCCATGATGACGCGCTTGGCCTTGCCCAGCATCGCCAGCGTGACGGTCTCGAGCTTGATGCCGAGGTCCTCGGAGATCACCTGGCCGCCGGTCAGGATGGCGAGGTCTTCCAGCATCGCCTTGCGGCGGTCGCCGAAGCCCGGCGCCTTCACGGCCGCGACCTTGAGGCCGCCGCGCAGCTTGTTCACCACCAGGGTGGCCAGGGCCTCGCCCTCGACATCCTCGGCGATGATCAGCAGCGGACGGCCGGACTGCACGACCGTCTCCAGCAGCGGCAGCATGGACTGCAGGCCGGAGAGCTTCTTCTCGTGGATCAGGATGTACGGCTGGTCCAGCTCGGCGATCATCTTCTCCGCATTCGTGATGAAGTACGGGGAGAGATAGCCGCGGTCGAACTGCATGCCTTCGACGACATCCAGCTCCGTGTCGATGCCCTTGGCTTCCTCAACGGTGATGACGCCCTCGTTGCCGACCTTCTGCATCGCCTCGGCGATCATGCGGCCGATGTCGGCCTCGCCGTTGGCGCTGATCGTGCCGACCTGGGCAGTCTCGGCCTCGGTCGTGATCTTGCGGCTGCGGCTCTTCAGCTCGTCAACGATGGCCGCGACGGCCATGTCCACGCCGCGCTTGAGGTCCATCGGGTTCATGCCCGCGGCCACGGCCTTGCTGCCCTCGCGGACGATCGACTGCGCCAGCACGGTCGCCGTGGTGGTGCCATCGCCGGCCATGTCGTTGGTCTTGGTCGCGACCTCGCGCAGCATCTGCGCGCCCATGTTCTCGAACTTGTCGGCCAGCTCGATCTCCTTGGCGACGGTGACGCCGTCCTTGGTGATGCGCGGCGCGCCGAAGCTCTTGTCGATCACCACGTTGCGGCCCTTGGGGCCAAGCGTCACCTTTACCGCGTCGGCGAGGATGTCCACGCCGCGCAGCATGCGCTGGCGAGCGTCGCCGCCGAACCGTACGTCCTTGGCTGCCATGTTACGTTACCTTTTGTTGGTGGATGGGGGAACCGCAGAGCCGGCTCAGGCCTGCTCGACGATGCCCATGATGTCGGATTCCTTCATGATCAGCAGCTCTTCGCCGTCGATCTTGACCTCGGTGCCCGACCACTTGCCGAACAGGATCTTGTCCCCGGCCTTGACCTCCAGGGCGACGATGGCGCCCTGCTCGTTGCGGGCGCCCGGGCCGGCGGCGACGATCTCGCCCTGCATGGGCTTCTCCTTCGCCGTGTCGGGAATGATGATGCCGCCGATGGTCTTCTCCTCGGCCTCCAGGCGCTTGACCACGACCCGGTCGTGCAGCGGACGAAACTTCATGGCGTTGCTCCTCAGCGATTCAACACTGTTGATGTCCAGCCAGGGCGGGTTTGGCACTCGCCCCGATGGAGTGCCAGCCGTTTAGTCCGCGGCGCACCCGGCCGTCAACCCTGGCGAGCGCCGCCCTGCCCCGCGCGGCCCGCCAGGATGAGCCACCCGGTTGATTCAGTAACGTCGAAGCGGGGAGGCGCGCTGTGCTGCCGTTGTGCAGTTCACCGGACCAGCGATTGCAAGACGGCGACTAGCGGGGTGTTCAGCATGCCGGGATGCACAGTCCCAGACGGTCTCCTGCTCTCCACCAGTGCGAACCGGTTAAAACAGGGCCAATGTGCGGGAATTTTTTGCTTGGCAATACGAGTTCCCTTGAGAAAAGCCTGCCAGAGTGCAAGGTAGTATCGCGCACATCCGCGAATCGCGATAAGGAGCCGACTTAGCATGGCCGAAGACAAATCAACACAGGCAGTCCTGGGGTTCACAGCCCAGATTGTCTCCGCCCACGTGTCCAATAACACCGTTTCGCGCGATGCTCTGCCTGATCTGATACAGCAGGTCTTTTCGACCCTGATGGCAGCCGGAACTGAACAACCCGAGCCCGAGCAATTGCAGCCGGCAGTGCCCATCAAGAAGTCTGTCTTCCCGGACTACATCGTCTGCCTGGAGGACGGCAAAAAGCTCAAGATGCTCAAGCGCCACCTGCAAACGTCCTACAACATCACTCCGGAGCAATACCGCGAGCGGTGGGGCCTGCCGCATGACTACCCCATGGTGGCGCCGCGCTACGCCGAGCACCGGTCGGAACTGGCCAAGAAGATCGGCCTCGGCCGCAAGCCGGCCATCCAGCAGGATGTCGCAGCGACCACCCTGCCGGCCAAGCGCGGGCGCAAAGCCGCCTAGCCCGCCCCGAGCCCTGCGGGTCCCCGCCCCCGCCCGCAGGGACCCGGCCGCTCCACCCGGCGCCCGTGGCTGGACGCACCCTGGTCCTCCTCGGCCGGGCTACGCTGCCTCGTCTGGCCCGCCTTGTTGCCGGATCGCGCGTCCGCTAACTGTTTCACCAACAAGACAACAATCCCGAGGACGCCCCGCCATGCCCATCACGCGCCGGACCGCGCTCGGCCTGCTCGCCGCCCCCGCGCTGATGCGCGTCGGGTCGGCGCGGGCGGCGGAAGCCAAGGTGCTGAAGATCAGCCACCAGTTCCCCGGCGGCACGGTGGAGCAGGGGGATTTCCGCGACCGGCTGGTGCGGCGGTTCGCCGCCGATGTGACGGCGCGGACCGATGGCGCGCTGGCCTTCGAGATCTACCCCGGCAGTTCGCTGATGAAGACGGTGGCACAGTTCTCCGCGGTGCGGCGCGGCGCGCTGGACTTCACGATTTACCCGCTGGCCTACGCGGGCGGCGAGGTGCCGGAGGTCAATGTCGGGCTGATGCCCTGCCTGGTGACCAACTACGCCCAGGGTACGGCCTGGAAGACGGCGCCGGTCGGGCAGGAGCTGTCGGCCGTGCTGGAGCGGCGCGGGGTCAAGATCATCGCCTGGGTGTGGCAGGGCGGCGGCATCGCGTCCCGTGCGCAGGCGGTGGTGCGGCCGGACGACACCAAGGGGCTGAAGATTCGCGGCGCATCGCGCGAGATGGACCTGATGCTGAAGGCGGCGGGCGGCATCATCAGCTCCGTCACCTCCGACGAGACCTACGCCGCCATGCAGACCGGGTCGTTGGACGCGGCGGTCACCTCGTCCACCAGCCTCATGAGCTTTCGGCTGCAGGAGATTGCCAAGAACGTCACCACGGCGCGCGGCGGCTCGTTCTGGTTCATGTTCGAGCCGCTGCTGATGTCCAAGCAGGTGTTCGACGACCTGACGCCCGCCCAGCAGGCGGCGATCCTGGCGGCAGGTGCCGCGCAGGAGCCGTTCGCGCTGGAGCAGGCCCAGGCAGACGACCAATTGCTGGCCCAGGTGTATGCCAAGGCGGGCGTCACGGTGTCGGACATGACCGCGGGCGACATCGCCCAGTGGAAGGCGGTAGCGCAGGACTCGGCGTGGAAGGACTTCGCCGGGCGCAGCGCCTCCTGCGCCAACATCCTCAAGCTGGCCGAGGCGGTGGCTTGAGCCTGTCCTCCCAAGGCCTGGCTTCCCAAGGCCTGGCCACTCCCGTTTTGGAAGCGCCCAAGACTCTCGAAACGCCTGGGGCGACGGACGTGCCGCGGTCCGGGCTGCTGGCGCCGGTGCAGGCGGTGGTCACGGCGCTGAACGGCGGGCTGGCTGTGCTGTCGGCGCTGGCGATCGGGGCGGCCGGCTGCGTGCTGACCTGGGAGGTGATCGGGCGCTACGTCCTGAGCATCCCGAGCGACTGGCAGGACGAGCTGTCCACCTTCCTGCTGGTGGGCGCCACCTTCGGCTCGGCGGCGTGGACGCAGGCGCGGCGCGGCCATGTCGGCATCGACGCGCTGGCCCAGGTGCTGCCCCCCGGGGTGGACCGGGTGCGCCGGGTGCTGGCGGACGCGTGCTCGCTGCTGTTCGTGGCGTTCTTCGCCTGGAAGAGCTGGTCGCTGCTGGCCGAGGCCTGGGAGGAGGGGCAGACGACGCCCACCTCCTGGGGGCCGCCGCTGTGGATACCCTATGGCTGCATGACGGCGGGCATGGCGCTGCTGGCGGTGCAGCTGCTGCTGCAGCTGCTGGGCAGCCGCCATGCGGACGCGGCGCCGGCGCATCTGGCGTGAGCAGGGAAGGCTGATGGGCACCGGCGCGCTCGGCCTGCTGTATGGCGGGGCGACGCTGCTGGCGCTGTTCTCCGGCATCCCGATCGCGTTCGCGCTCGGCGGGGTGGCGACCGTGTTCATGATGCTGTTCATGCCGGCCGCTTCGCTCGATACCGTGGCGCAGAACGTGTACGAGGAGATCGCCTCCATCACGCTGCTGACCATCCCGCTGTTCATCCTCAAGGGGGCGGCGATCGGCAAGTCCCGCGCCGGCAAGGATTTATACGACGCGCTGCACACCTGGCTGCACCGGGTGCCCGGCGGCCTGGGCGTGGCCGTGGTGCTGGCGTGCGGGCTGTTCGCGGCGATGGCCGGGTCGAGCCCGGCGACCTGCTCGGCCATCGGCTCCTCCGGCATCCCGGAGATGCGCCGGCGCGGCTACTCGCCCGGCTTCGCCGCCGGGCTGGTGGCGGCGGGCGGCACGCTTGGCATCCTGCTGCCGCCCTCCATCGTGCTGATCCTGTATGCGGTGGCGTCCGAGCAGTCGCTGGGGCGGCTGTTCCTGGCCGGGCTGGGGCCGGGCGTGCTGCTGGTGCTGCTGTTCTCGGCCTGGGCGGTGGTGCAGTGGCGGCGCGAGCACGGCCAGGCGCTGCGGGTGGCGGAGGCCGGCGGGCCGCGCAGCGAGATACTGCGGACGGACACCTACACCCTGCGGGACCGCATGGCGGCGCTGCCCCGGGTGGCGCCATTCCTGCTGCTGCTGACGGGCGTGATGGCGGCGCTGTACGGCGGCATCGCCACGCCCTCGGAGACCGCCGGGCTGGGGGCGGTGCTGGCGCTGCTGCTGATCGCGGCGATCTACGGCGCCTGGCGGCTGCGCGACCTGAAGCCGATCTTCGAGGGCACGCTGGGCGAGAGCGGCATGCTGCTGATGATCATCGGCATGAGCCTGCTCTACAGCTACGTGATGAGCTACCTGCACATCAGCCAGGGGGCGGCTGGCTGGATCGTGGGGCTGCACCTGTCGCGCTGGCTGCTGCTGGCGGCCATCCTGCTGCTGGTGGTGGGCCTGGGCTTCTTCCTACCGCCGGTGTCGATCATCCTGATGACGGCGCCAATCATTTTGCCGCCGCTGCGCGCCGCCGGGTTCGACCTGGTGTGGTTCGGCGTGGTGATGGCGGTGGTGATGGAGATGGGGCTGATCCACCCGCCGGTCGGGCTCAACATCTTCGTCATCAACCGCATCGCGCCGGACATCGGGCTGGGGCCGATCATCAAGGGGACGCTGCCGTTCGTGGCGCTGATGGCGGTGGGGGTGGTGATCCTGTCGGCGGTGCCCGGCATCGCGCTGTGGCTGCCAGATGCGGTCTACGGACGCTAGCCGACCTCCTTCAGCACGTCGATGAACGCCCGCAGGCCCGGCGGCACCAGGCGGTGGCCGGGGTAGTAGAGGAACAAGCCCGGGATCGCAGGGCACCAATCGTCCAGCACGGGGACCAGCGCGCCGGTTTCGAGATAGGGCCCGGCCGTGTGGCCCGATACGTAGGCGATGCCTAAGCCCGCCGCTGACGCCTCCGCCATCAGCTCCGGATGATCCAGCGTCAGCGCGCCGGGCACGTCGATGGCCAGCTCCTGCCCGTGCCGGCTGAACTCCCAGCCGAACCGCTTGCCACTCGGCAGGCGAAAGCGGATGCAGGCGTGCCGTTGCAGGTCGTCGGGTGTTCGCGGCGTTCCGTGCTGGGCCAGGTAGGCGGGGGAGGCGACCGCGATGAAGCGGACCGTCCCGCCGAAGCGCACCGCGACCATGTCCTGCGGCACCGCCTCGCCCAGCCTGATCCCGGCGTCGAAGCCTTCCGCCACGACATCGACCAGCCTGCCTTCCGTCACCAGGTCGAGCGACATCGCCGGGTGGCGGGCCAGGAAAGCCGGCACGACCGCGTGCAGCAGCCGGCGCGCGGCGACCTCGCCGGCGTTGATCCGCAGCGTCCCGCGGGGTTGCGCCTGGAATGCCTCGACCTCCTGCAATGCCAGGTCGAAGTCCCGCAGCACGGGTTGCAGGCGCTCGAGCAGGCGCGCGCCCACCTCGGTGGCCGACACGCTGCGGGTGGTCCGGTGCAGCAGCCGGACGCCCATGCTGGCTTCCAGGGTGCGCATCATGTGGCTGAGCGTGGACGGCGACAGCCCCAGCTCGTCGGCGGCCTTTCGGAAGCTGCGATGCGCCGCGATGGCGACGAAGGCGGTCAGGTCGCTGAGGGCCGGCTTGGCATTCATGGGAGATTTTCACTGACGTATGCAAAATTGCTGGGATAACGCCACGGGTCAGGGATGACCAGCTTCGTGCGCAAGCAACGAGGTTCAGCAATGGCGAAGACGTGGTTCATCACCGGCGCATCCGCCGGCCTGGGTCGGATGATGACGGAAACCCTTCTGGCGCGCGGCGACCGCGTGGCCGCGACGCTGCGCAAGTCCGGCGCGCTCGACGACCTGAAAGCGCGCCATGGCGACCGCCTCTGGCTGGCCGCGTTGGACGTGACGGACAGAGGAGCGGTGCGGCACGTGATTGATCGCGCGTTCGGCGAGCTGGGCCGCATCGACGTGGTCGTGAGCAACGCGGCCTACGCCTTGTTCGGCGCGGCCGAGGAGGTGAGCGACGAGCAGATAGGGCATCAGATCGACACCAACCTGATCGGTTCGATCCAGGTGATCCGCGTCGCCCTGCCGCATTTGCGGGCGCAAGGCGGCGGCCGGGTGCTTCAAGTCTCGTCGGAAGGCGGCCAGATCGCCTACCCGAACTTCAGCCTGTATCACGCGACCAAGTGGGGGATCGAAGGCTTCGTCGAAGCCGTGGCGCAGGAGGTGGCGCCCTTCGGCATCGAGTTCACGATCATCGAGCCAGGCCCGACCCGGACAAGCTTCGGCGCTGCCCTCGTCAGCCCGCCTGCCATGGCCGCCTATGACGGCACGCCGGCCGGCGCCGTGCGCCGTGCCGTGGCAGCCGGGAGGTTTCCCATCACCGGCGACGCCCGGAAGACCGCGCAGGCCATGATCGACTCCGTGGACGGCAGCCCAGCGCCCCGGCGGCTCACCCTGGGCAGCGGCGCCTATGCCCGCGTCCGGGCCGCCTGGGCCGAGCGGATCGACGCCCTCGATGCGCAGAAGGCCGTCGCGTTCTCGGCGGATGCGGCGGACTGACGCGAAACGAACGTCTCCGCCTGCGGGGTGACGGGAGCAGCCTGTGCTATGATGGGGCGCGCCCGCAGCAGCCGCCAACCTTTGCGTGGCCCCCCGCTATGTCGCGCCTCGCAGCCGCCCTATCTGGTGTCCCGTCCGGCCCACCGACGGAAGGGATGCCCATGTCCGTGATCGCCCCCATCGTCCGCGCGCCCGCCGCCGTCTCGGTGCCGCGCCGCGCCGTCCGCCGCCCGCCGCACCTCGGCGCCGCCCGCCGCTTCGTCTCGACGGCGGTCATCCTGCTGGCCTGGCAGGGTGCCGCAAGCGCTGGCTGGCTGTCGCCGCGCGTGCTGGCGGCGCCCACCACCATCCTGGCGGCGGCGTGGGGCCTGCTGCTGAATGGCGAGCTGGTCAGCAACCTGCTCGTCTCGCTGGAGCGGGTGGCGCTGGGGCTCGGCCTCGGCGTGACGGTCGGCGCGGCGCTGGCGGTGGTGGCCGGGCTGACCCGGCTCGGCGAGGACGTGGTGGACGCGCCGATGCAGATGCTGCGCACGCTGCCGTTCCTGGCGCTGGTGCCGCTGTTCATCCTGTGGTTCGGCATCGGCGAGCTGCCGAAGATCGCACTGGTGGCGCTCGGCAGCGCCTTTCCGATCTACCTCAACTTGTTCGCCGGCATCCGCGGCATCGACCCGAAGCTGCTGGAGGCCGGGCGCGTATTCGGCCTGGGCCGCTGGGGCATGATCCGCGAGATCGTGCTGCCCGGCGCGTTGCCCTCCGGTCTGGTGGGGCTGCGCTACGCGCTGGGCACGGCCTGGCTGTCGCTGGTGGTGGCGGAGCAGATCAACGCCACGGCGGGCATCGGCTACCTGATCAACGACGCGCGGGACTTCCTGCGCACGGACGTGATCGTGGTGGGGCTGGCGGTGTACGCCGTGCTCGGCTTGGGAGCTGACGCCCTGGTGCGGCTGGCGGAGCGCCGGCTGCTGGCGTGGCGGCCGACGCTGGTGCCGCGATGACCAACGCCGCGGGGCATGGCGTCCACGTTGCCGGGCTGACGCGCCAGTTCGGCGAGCACCGGGTGCTGGACAACCTGCACCTGCGCCTGGCCGAGGGCGGGTTCGTGGCGTTGCTCGGCCGCAGCGGCTCCGGCAAGACGACGCTGCTGCGCACCCTGGCCGGGCTGGACCCGGCGCCGGCGGAGGCCCGGGTAGAGGTGCCGCAGCCGACGGCGGTGGTGTTCCAGGAGCCGCGCCTGCTGCCCTGGCGGCTGGTGTGGCAGAACGTGGCGCTCGGGCTGGCCGGGGCGGACGCGCACCGCCGGGCCGATGCGGCGCTGCGCGAGGTGGAGCTGGGCCATCGGCTGGACGCCTGGCCGGCCACCCTCTCCGGCGGCGAGGCGCAGCGGGCGGCGCTGGCCCGGGCGCTGGTGCGCGAGCCGCGGCTGCTGTTGCTGGACGAGCCGTTCGCGGCGCTGGACGCGCTGACCCGGATGCGGATGCACGCCCTGGTGCTGGAGCTGTGGCGGCGGCACGCCCCCACCACCTTGATCGTGACGCACGACGTGGACGAGGCGCTCCTGCTGGCCGACCGGGTGCTGGTGCTGGAGGCGGGGCGCATCGCCACGGACATCCCGGTCGGGCTGGCCCGGCCGCGTGACCCGGCCTCGTTCGGGGCGTTGCGGGCGCAGCTGCTGCGGGCCCTGGGCGTGGAGCCATCCGCGGCCCGCGTGCTCGAGCCGAGCTCGTGACCCTCGGGCGGCGCACCCTCCTCGGCACGCTGGTGGCCGCGCCTGCGGTCGCCCGCGCCGCTGCGCCGGTGACGCTGCGGCTGGCGCAGCACGAGGCCGGAGACGCCCTGGGGCTGCGCTTGGCCGGGCAGGACCAGACGCCCTACCGGGATGCGGCTCCGTTGTGGGACAGGGCATTTGGGGCCAAGCTGGGCGCGTACTTGCGGGAGGCGGCTTGATGGATGGGTTGTTGCGGCTGCCGCCGGATGCCGTCCTGGCCAGCGCCTTCGCGGCGCGGGCGGGGCAGCATGACCGGGACGCGAGTTTCCCGCACGAGAACTTCCGCGCCCTGGGTGAGGCGGGCCTGCTGAACCTGACCGCCGCTCCGCAAGACGGCGGCGGCGGCGCTGGCCTGGCGCGCGCCGCGGCGCTGGTGGGCACGGTGGCGCAGGGCTGCGCCTCGACCGCGCTGGTGCTGGCCATGCAGCTGATCCACGTCCACCTGTCCAGCCGCAGCCCGCGCTGGCCCGCCGACCTGCGCAGCCTGGTGGGGCGCAGCGCGGCCGAGGGCGCCTTGATCAACGCGCTGCGGACCGAGCCGGCACTCGGCACCCCGGCGCGCGGCGGCCTGCCGGACACCCTGGCCCGGCGCACCCCGGACGGCTGGGCGCTGAGCGGGCGCAAGCTCTACGCCACGGGCGCCCCGGGGCTGCGCTGGATGCTGGTTTGGGCGCGCACCGACGAGGCGACGCCCCGCGTCGGCAACTTCCTGGTGCCGGCCGACCGCCCCGGCATCACCATCGTGCCGACCTGGGACCAATTGGGCCTGCGCGCGACCGGCAGCCATGACGTGGCGTTCGCGGACGTGGCGCTGCCCGCGCACCATGCCGTGGACATCCGCCTGCCCGGCGCGTGGCAGCCGGACCCGGCGCAGGTCGCCTGGAACACGCTGACCATCGCCGCCCTCTACACCGGCGTCGCCACGGCGGCGCGGGACTGGCTGGTGGGCTTCCTGCGGGAGCGCGTGCCCTCCAACCTCGGCGCGCCGCTCGCCAGCCTGCCGCGGATGCAGGAGGCGGTGGGCGGCATCGAGGCGCTGTTGCTGACCAACCGCAGGCTGGTGGACGGCGCGGCGGCGGAGCACGATGCCGGCCGCGGGCCGTGCCCGGACGAGTGCAACCTCATCAAGGCGGTGGCCGCCGAGAACGCGATCCAGGCGGTCGAGGCGGCGGTGAAGCTGGCGGGCAACCACGCGCTGTCCCGCGCCCACCCGTTGGAACGGCACTTGCGGGACGTGCTGTGCGCCCGCATCCACACCCCGCAGGCGGACGCGGCGTTCACGGCGGCAGGGCGCGCGGCCCTGGGACAGTAAGGAGCGAAGGCGATGACGGACGCGATCGAGTTCATCGGCATGGTGCAGCCGCGCGAGCAGTCCGAGACGCGGCCGGCGCAAGGCCCGGCGATCGACCGGGGCTACCTGCGCGCCAGCATGGCGGCGCACGAGGCGGGCGGGTTCGACCGGGTGCTGCTCGGCTGGTACAGCCACGGGCCGGACGGGCTGCAGCTCGCCGCCCACGCCGCCGCCACCACCGACCGCTTGGGCTTCCTGGTGGCGCACCGGCCCGGCTTCCAATCTCCCACCAACGCCGCGCGCGCCTTCGCCACGCTCGACCAGCTGAGCGGCGGGCGGGCGGCGATCCACGTCATCTCCGGCGGCGACGACGCCGACCAGCTGCGCGACGGCGACCGGCTCGGCAAGGACGAGCGCTATGCCCGCACGGACGAGTACGTCGGCATCCTGAAGCAGATCTGGACGGCGGACGCGCCGGTGGACCACGAAGGCCGCTTCTACGCCTTCGCCGGGGCGTCCCCGGCGGTGCGCCCGGTGCAGGCGCCGCGCATCCCGATCTACTTCGGCGGCGCGTCCGAGGCGGCGCTGGAGGTGGCGGGCCGCCATGCCGACGTGTACGCGCTGTGGGGCGAGACGCAGGCGCAGGTGCGCGAGATCATCGGCCGGGTGCGCGCCGCCACGGCCCGGCACCGCGGCCCGGCCGCGGCGGCCGCCCTGCGGTTCAGCCTCAGCTTCCGTCCCATCCTGGCCGCGACGGAGAGCGCCGCCTGGGAAAAGGCGGAGCGCATCCTGGCCGACGTGATGCGGCTGCGCGGCGAGGCGGCGCTGGGCCCGGCGGTGGCTGACCCAGCGAACGCCGGGTCCCAGCGGCTGCTGGCCGCGGCGGCGCAGGGGGACCGGCCGGAAGGGCGGCTCTACACCGCCATCGCGCGCGCCACGGGAGCGCGGGGCAACACCACGGCGCTGGTCGGCACGCCGGCGCAGGTGGCGGCAGCGTTCGCCGACTACCACGCGCTGGGGGTGACCACGTTCCTGATCCGCGGCTTCGATCCGCTGGAAGACGCGGCGGAGTTCGGGCGCGAGCTGCTGCCGACGGCGCGGCGGCTGCTGGCGGAGCGGACGGTGGCGCAGGCGGCGGAGTAAGCCTCAGCCCCGGTCCCGCGGCAGCCCGGGCTGCGCCGCCCAGGCGTCCAGCCAGGCCGCCAGCGCCGCAGCGGGCAGCGGGCGGGCGACCAGGAAGCCTTGCACCTGATCGACCCCTAGCCCGGCCATGCGGTTCCACGCCGCGGCGGTCTCCACCCCCTCGGCGATCACCGTGAGCCCGTGCCGCTGGGCGCTGGCCACCGTGCGCTGCACGTAGCCGTGGGCCAGCGTGTCGTCGCCCGAGCCCAGCACCACCGCCTTGTCCAGCTTCACGGCGCTGAACGGCAGGGCGAACAGCGCCTGCTGGTGGGCGATCCCCGGCGCCACGTCATCGATTGCGACGCCGTAGCCGGCCTGCCGCCATCGCACCAGGGCGGCGTGCAGCGCGGGTAGGTCGCTTGCCGGGCGGCTTTCCGTCAGCTCGATCAGCAGGCTCGCCGCCAGGATGCCGAGCGGGCCGCGCAGGGCGTCGAGCCGGGCGGGCGCACCCGGCAGCAGCAGCACGTCGAGCGGCAGGTTGATGCTGGCGAACAGGCCGTGCTGGGCGAGCAGCGCCGGGTCAAGCAACTGCAAGGCGCGTTGCACGACCGCCTCGGCCAGCCGCAGAGACAGGCCGGCGCGCTCCATCTGCGGCACGAACAGGTCCGGCGCGAGGCTGCCGCGGCCCGGGCGGCGCAGGCGGACCAGGGTTTCCATGCCCACGGCGCGCCGGTCCGCCATGCGGACGATCGGCTGGAAGCGGCAGTCCACATCGGCGGCGCTGAAGCTTGCGGCCAGCTCCGAGGCGGACGGCAGCGGGAGGCTGGGCCCGTGCGGGCCGGCGCGGAGGACGTGCGGCAGGTCCGGCGGGTGCTCGGCGTGCAGCACGGCGGCGTCGGCCAGCCCGGCCGCATCGCCGAGCAGCACCAGCTCCACCTGGGAGCCGGCCTCGCCCGCCGTCAGCCCGAACAGGTCCTGCAGGTGCGGCCCGGCGGCGCTGGGCTCCAGCAACAGGTGGGTGAACGCGTGCGACGGATCGACGAGGCGGCGCAGCGCGTCGGGGGCGGAGGCGGCGTGGTGCAGGCCGCCGGCCGCCTCGGCCTGCGCGGCGGCGAGCCAGTGCGGGTCGCGGGAGAGCAGCAGCAGGTGGCGCTTGGACCCCGTCATGTGCCCCATGCGCCCGCGGGGGATGCGGTGCGGACGGCGCGGAACAGTCTTCCAGCCGCCGCTCCCCGTCAAGCTTGGCGGATCACCCCGCCGTCTTGGCGGCCCGGCCCGGGGGGGCGGACCGGACATCCCGGCGCAGGCGGTTCTGCCCGAGGAACAGCAGGATGGGGGCGGCGATGAAGATCGACGAGGACGTGCCGACCACGATGCCGAACAGCATGACGGCGGCGAAGCCGGACAGCGACGCGCCGCCGAACAGCGCCAGCGGCAGGCTGGCGAGGAACACCGTCATCGAGGTGCCGAGCGTGCGGTTCAGCGTCTCGTTGATGGAGAAGTCGATCAGCTCGCGTAGCGACAGGGACTTGTACTTGCGCAGGTTCTCCCGCACCCGGTCGTACACCACCACCTTGTCGTTGGTGGAATAGCCGATCACGGTCAGGATCGCGGCCACCATCACCAGGTCGAACTCGATGCGGGTGACGACGAGGAAGCCCACCACCTTGGTCACGTCCAGGATCAGCGTCACCACCGCGCCGACCGCGAACTCCCACTCGAAGCGGAACCAGATGTAGGCGAGGATCATCAGCAGGCTGATGCCCAGCGCCAGCAGCCCGTTGCGGAACAGCTCGTTGGACACGGACGCGCCGACCGCCTCCGTGCTGCGGATGGTGGTGCCGGGCTGCGCCTCCTCCAGGGCGGCGCGCACGCGCGAGACGGCCTGCTCGGTGCCCGCCTCGGTCGGCTGGCGGTCCAGGCGGATCAGCACGTCCTGCGCGTCGCCGAAGCGTTGCAGCCCGGCGGCCGGCACGTCGTGCGCGGTGAGCGCCGTGCGGATGCGGGTGAAGTCGGCCGGGGCGGGGGTGCGGACCTCCATGACGATGCCGCCCTTGAAGTCGATGCCGAGATTCAGCCCGGGGTAGAAGGCGAGCCCAAGCGAGAGCAGCGACAGCACGGCGGAGGTGCCGATGCCGATGAAGCGGCCGCGCATGAAACGGATGCGGGTGCCGTCCGGGACCAGGCGGAACAAGGGGCGGAGGAACATCGGCGGGTCCTAGGCTGAGTGACGCAGGGCGCTGCCCTGCACCCGGAAGGGGACGGTCGTCCCCTTCACCCCTTGGGTTGAGGTGTCAAGGGGACGATGGTGGTGGGTCGGTTTGGATATCGTAAGTGGTGGAGAGCAGACGATCGGCTGCGGAGGAGACGATAGCAAAAACCAGACTCACACATTTGAACCTCGGCGGCGAGTGGCAACCTCGCGCGAAAGCTGCCATCTTTCTCGCGCAGCATTACTCGAGCATTCGAGGTATCAGCCTCAGTAAGGGGGGAACGAAGTTTGCCAGAGCCAGATATTGTCGCCATCCACAAGGCGCTAGTTGATCTTATCCCTCGGGCTGAGAAGTCGAACACTGATCTAATCGGCACCTTTGTAGATACCGAGCCTTTGTTCAGATTTCTCTCGAAACGAGCCAACCAGATCATTTACGGTCGCCGGGGAACAGGCAAAACGCATGCGCTTAAGTATCTCGCAGGAACCGTCGAGGAAAACGGCGATCCTGCAATATATCTTGACCTTCGGTTTGTAGGCTCAAACGGCTCTATTTACGGTGATGGCTCTCGCAGTCTCTCGGAACGCGCAAGTAGCTTGATTCGAGATGTCATTGCCGCAATCGGGGACGAACTATATTCCCTTGCGGTACGGTTACTTGAGGGCACCCCAGATCCTAGGCAAATCACTCTCAGGCTTGACGATCTCACACAAGCTATAGGCGAAGTGACAGTCACCGGAACGGTTGAACGGGAGACTACGGACGGCAATACCGACTCTCGAACGGACAAGGGAAGTGTGGGCGGCAAGGCGTCTGCTACAGGGTCTTCGGCCGAGTTCAGCTTTGGTTTCGAGGATAAAAGCGAGGTTTTGTCTGGACACCGGCTTAAGACCTCAGGTGTAGAGACCATCCACTTAAATTTCGGCCGGGTTGCGGCCTGCATTGATGGCCTAATCACCGTGTTGGGAAGACCTCATATATGGTTGCTGCTGGACGAGTGGAGCGAGATTCCGACATTGCTTCAGCCATACCTTGCCGACCTTCTTCGCCGTATCATTCTTCCTCAATCAAACATTACGGTGAAGATCGCCGCTATCGAACAGCGGTCGCACATGGCGCTTTCTACAGAAGACGGTACCCGAATCGGCCTTGAACTAGGAGCGGATATCGCTGCGGAGCTCAACCTGGATGACTTTTTGGTTTTCGACAACAACCAGCGAAAATCGGTAGCGTTCTTTCGGGAGCTCTTGTTCAGGCACTTCAAGTCTTCGCCGCTTACACCTGATAACGTCACTACTGCCGAGCAACTGACCGGCACCGTATTCACGATGACACCGGCTTTCGAGGAATTTGTTCGAGCTGTCGAGGGTGTTCCCAGAGATGCAATTTACATTTTCGAGCGGCTACTGACAAAATCCTGGGGAGAGCGCTTCACGAAGGAACATGTGCGGGTCGCTGCGAGGGATTGGTATAACAACGAAAAGTCTAAGATCCTCCACGAACGTCACGACCTTGACGTTCTGATGCGGCGCATTGTCGACGAGGTTATTGGCAAGCGTCGGGCGCGGGCATTCTTTTTCCCATCCAACATCAGAAATGCTCCAAATTGATGACCTATTCGATTCGCGCTTGCTTCATGTGCTGAAAAGGAACGTGTCTTCACACGAAGAGCCTGGAGCGCGCTACGACGTCTTCAAGATCGACTTTGGATGCTATGTCGATCTACAGGTGACGACGCGCAATACCTTGGGTCTCTACCAAAATGATGATGGCAGTTTTGTCGAGGTGCCGCACGATGATCACCGCTCCATAAGACGCGCCATTTTGCGCCTTGATGCCGAAGCAGCGGCGTGACTCCGACTTTCACAATGAGAATGACCGCGCACTGAGACTCCCTCGGTCTCAGTGTCCGCTTCTAGGGCGGGCACGTGAGTAGCTTTCTGACCGACTTGGGTCGATTGTGTTGAAAAAGGCCGGAATAGCTAATTTACGGGTTCCTCACGCCATCCACGCAACGAATTCTGCAAGTGACTTCAACATCTTATCTGTTGCGAAACCGAACTTGTTTTGGTATCGATGAAGGCTGGCCGACTTTTTCAACACAGTCGGTCGAAAGCGGAAGCTCAAAATGACTTATCAGCAACACGACCGTCTTCTTGCAGGGTCCGGAGCAAAGCCTCGCCAAACTACACCGGCAGCAACGCCGGCCGCCGCGCCGAGTACCACCGCACCATCATCAGCCGCGCCACCACCGTCGCCGTGAACATCGTCGTCACGATCCCCACCGTGATCGTCACCGCGAACCCCCGCACCGGCCCCGAGCCGAACACGAACAGCATCACGTGCGCCAGGAACGCCGTCGCGTTGCTGTCGATGATGGTGCTGTAGGCCCGCCTGAACCCGGCCTCCAGAGCCGCCACCGGCTTGCGGTCGAGCTTGGTTTCCTCGCGGATGCGCTCGTTGATCAGGATGTTGGCATCCACCGCCATGCCGAGCGTGAGCAGGATGCCCGCCATGCCCGGCAGCGTCAGCGTCGCCTCCAGCAGGGAGAGGATGGCCAGCATCATGACCAGGTTCAGCAGCAGCGCGACGTTCGCGAACCAGCCGAACAGGCCGTAGAAGGTGCCCATGAAGCCGACCACCAGCAGGAAGCCGACGCCGAGCGCGATGGCGCCGGCGCGGATGCTGTCCGCCCCCAGCTCGGGGCCCACCGTGCGCTCCTCCACCACCGTCAGCGGGGCGGGCAGCGCGCCGGCGCGCAGCAGCACGGCGAGGTCGGTGGCGGACTGCACGGTGAAGCTGCCGCTGATCTGGCCGTGCCCGCCGCTGATCGGCTCGCGGATGACAGGCGCGGTCAGCACCTTGCCGTCCAGCACGATGGCGAACAGGTGGCCCACCTGCTCCGTGGTGATGGCGGCGAAGCGGCGGGACCCGGCGCTGTCGAACACGAAGTTCACCACCCACTCGTTGGTCTGGCTGCTGCGGCCGGGGCTCGCGTCGCTCAGGCTCGACCCGTCCAGCTCGACCCGGCGGCGCACCACGTATTTCTGCGCCGGGTTGTTCTCCGAGGCGAGGACCTCGTCGCCGGGCGGGGCGGGATGGCTGGGGTCGGCCGCCTCGTCCAGCAGGTGGAACGTCATCTTCGCCGTAGTGCCGAGCAGCTGCTTGATGCGGTTCGGGTCGTCCACGCCGGGCAACTGGACCACGATGCGGTCCGCGCCCTGGCGGGTGATCTGCGGGTCCAGCACGCCGGTCGCGTCGATGCGGCGGCGGACGATCTCGATGGATTGCTGCACCGCGGCCGTCGTGCGGGCGCGCAGCGCGGCCTCGTTGGGAGTGAGGGTCAGCGCGCCGTCCGCACCCGGCGTGATGTCGAAGTCCTGGCCGCCGTCCGGGTTGGCCGCCTGGGTGCGCAGAGCCTCGGTGGCGGAGGCGGCCTGCGCCGGGTTGCGCAGGGTGACGGCGACGGCGCCGCCGGCTTCGGCCAGGGTGCGGTACTGGCCGGCGAGCGCCTGGCGGGCGCGGTCCAGGATGGTGTCGAGCCGTTCCTTGCGCACGGCGTCCGCGTCCACTTGCAGCAGCAGGTAGGAGCCGCCGCGCAAATCCAGCCCGAGATGCACCTGCCGCCAGGGCAGCCAGGCGGCGGGGCGGGGCAGCAGGTTGGGCAAGCAGAGCAGCGCGCCGAGGATGCAGACGCCGAGAATCAGCGCGGTCTTGGCGCGGCCGAAATACAGCATGGGGGCGCGGTCACTCCGGTCAGGCAGCGTCTATGCCGAGCGGGCGAGGGCGATGCAACCCTGCCGGAGCCGTGCTATGCGCCGGATCATGAGCGAATCGCAGTTGCGCATGGGCGTGGTGGGCGCCGGGCATTTCGGCCGGTTCCACGCGCTCAAGGTGGCCGCCGCGCCGCGCGCCCGGCTGGTGGGGGTGCACGACGCGGATGCGGCCCGCGCCGAGGCGGTGGGCCGGGAGGCAGGCGCCCCCGCCATGGCGCTGCCGGCGCTGCTGGAGGCGTGCCAGGCGGTGGTGATCGCGGCCCCGGCGGAGGCGCATCACGCCCTGGCGACGCAGGCGCTGGAGGCCGGCTGCCACGTGCTGGTGGAAAAGCCGATCGCGGCCACGCTGGCGCAGGCGGACGCGCTGGCGGCGCTGGCGGCGGCGCGCGGCCGGGTGCTGCAGGTGGGGCACCTGCTGCGCTTCTCGGCCGAGCACCGCGCCATCAGCAGCCGCATGGCCCGGCCGCTCTACATCGAGGCCACCCGCATCGCCCCCTACAAGCCGCGCGGCACGGACGTGTCGGTGATCCTGGACCTGATGATCCACGACCTCGACCTGGTGCTGTCCCTGGTGGACAGCGAGATCAGCAGCGTGGATGCGCTGGGGGCTGCGGTGTCCTCCGCCTCCGAGGACATCGCCAACGCGCGGGTGCGCTTCGCCAATGGCTGCGTGGCGAGCATCACCGCCAGCCGCGTGTCGATCAAGACCGACCGGCGGATGCGGCTGTTCTCGCAGGAGGGCTACCTGTCGGCCGATTTCGGCGCGCGCGAGCTGGTGATGATCGGGCGGGAGCGCGGCATGCCGCTGCCGGGCACCGGCGGCTTCCGGCGGGAGTCGGTGAGCTGGCGGGACCACGACGCGATGGAGGCGGAGCACGCCGGGTTCGTGGCGGCGTGCCTGGACGGCGGGCCCGTGCTGGTGGACGCGGCGGCCGGCCGCCGGGCGCTGGCGGCGGCGCTGGCGATCACTGAGTCCATGGCGGCCGCGACGGGCGTCATGCGGGCGAGCGGGCTGGTCCGCGGCTGACGCTTTATTGCAGGTGACAGGGCACGCCTAAGTGTGCGAGGTCTCTCCCGGGCTGGAACGTTTAGTGAACGTCCGGGAGGGTCAGTATGGTCTTGGCGTCGAGGAGAGCCGAGCCTCGCAAGCTGGGCGGCATGGGGCGACAGTCCCGGTGCGACCAGGGCGGGCTTGTGCCATCCTGCGGCCCGGAGACCGATGATGAGCCAAGCCCTCACCCTTCAGCTCGCCCCGGATGGCGGGATGCTGCGCGGCGAGGAGGCCGGGCGCAATGCCCGCGCCGCGCTGAACCTGGACGCGGTGGACCAGGGGCCGGACAAGGCCGTGGTGCGGATCGGCTCGCCGGTCGTGACGTCCTCCTTCCTGCGCGGCATGCTGGAGCCGAGCGTCCGCTCGCTCGGCCTTGATGGATTCACCGAGAAATACGCCTTCGAGGCGTCGCCGGTGGTGCGTGAAAGCATCCGGCTCAACGCCCGCAGCTTCAGCCTGCGGAGCGACGCCGCTTAGCCTGGCGCTGGCCGTCCTGCTGGCGGCCGGGCCGGCCGCGGCGCAGGAGGCCAGCGACGCCGCCGGCCTGTTCCGCACCTGGCTGCCGGTCGGGGTGGCCATGCTGTCGGCCGGCATCGCCGCTGTCAGCCTGCGGCTGGCGTGGCGCAGCCAGGTGTTCGGCATCGCGCGCGAGATCGCCGCCGCCCGGCGGGACATGCGCGGCCGGCAAGGCACGGTGGCGCTGCTGGCGTTCGACAACAGCGTGGCGCGCCCGATCGGCATGGCGCTCGACACCATCGAGGGGCTGACGGTGGCGCTCGGCAAGCTGCGCCCGTTGCCGGAGCGGCAGCGGGCGGCGGCGCTGCAAGCCTACTCGCTCGACATGCTGGTGGAGCTGACCCACGCGCACCGCCTCTGCCAGGAGGCGGACGGCGCGCTCTCCCTGGGCCGCTCCCCCGCCTTCGACCCGGCGCTGGTGCGATGCGACCTGGACGACCTGCTGACCCGCGCCGCGGAGGACGCGCTGAGCGGCCTGCTGAGCGCCACAGCCCCTGCGGTCGATCCCTGGCGGGTGATCGTGGCACTGAAGATCGACCTGCGGCGGACGCTGGAAGCGGAGCGCGCGACGGAGGCGGCGCAGTGGCAGGAGGCGTTGCAGGACGACGTGTTCCTGCGGCAGGCGCAGCGTCTGCTGCCCGGGTGGCTGCGGCCGCCCTTGGGGTAAGCAGGCACCATGGAATATGTGCTATATAACCATACGCGTTGCTCTAAAAATCTATTCAATTACTCTGGTTGCTCTACGTCAAGGTTTAGCAAGTCTAGCACCGCCGCTGCCGCCATCTCCGCCGGCTCCCCCTGCGCCGGGCGCAAGCTGGCCACCACCGTGCGGAACGCGGCGCGCTGCTGCTCCGCCACCGCCGGGTCGCGCAGCAAGGAGAGCACCGTCTCGCACAGCACCGCCGGCGTGCAGCGCTCCTGCAGCAGCTCCGGCACCGCGGCGTGGCCGGCCAGCAGGTTCACCATCGCCACGTGCGGCACCCGGATCATGCGCCGCGCCATGAAGCCGGACACCGGGTTCACCCGATAGGTCACCGCCATCGGCACCCCGGCCAGCGCCAGCTCCAGCGTCGAGGTGCCGGACTTGGTGAGGGCGGCGGCGGCGGCGGCGTAGGCGTCGTGCTTGTCGTCCAGCTCCGTCACGATCAGCGGCGGCACCGGCCAGCCGGCGGCGGCGCGCTGCACCGCCTCCGCCACCGCGTGCGAGACGGGGATGACCGGCACGATGCCGGGAACCTCGCGCGCCAGCAGGGCCAGGGTGCGGGCGAACACGGGCAGCAGGCGCGGGGCCTCGCTGCGGCGACTGCCGGGCATCAGCACCAGCACGGGCGCGTCGCCGATGCCGTGGCGCTGGCGGAAGCGGGCGGCGTCCCCGGCGTCCGCGCCGGATTGCAGCACCGGGTGGCCGACGAAGCGGGCGGCCAGGCCGTGGCGGGCAAAGTAGGCCTGCTCGAACGGCAGCAGGCACAGCAGGTCGTCCCATAGGCCGGGAAACCACTTGATCCGGTGCTCGCGCCAGGCCCACACCTGCGGCGCCACGTATTGCACCCGCTTGACCCCGGTGGGGGCGACCCGGCGCAGCACGTGCAGGCCGAAGCCGGGGGAATCCACCGTCACCACCACGTCCGGCCGGCGGGCGGCGATATCCGCCACGACCGACAGCATGCGGCGGCGCAAGGTGCGCAGCCGGGGCAGAATCTCCATCAGGCCCATCACGGCCAGGTCAGACATGGGGAACAGGCTGCTCATGCCCTCCGCCTGCATCCGCGGCCCGGCCACCCCGGCGAAGGTGACGCCAGGGCGGGCGGCCTTTAGCGCCGCCATCAGCCGGCTGCCCAGCACGTCGCCACTGGCCTCGCCGGCGACCAGGTAGATCAACGGCACGGGACGACGGGGCAGGGCGGCGGGGCTGGGGGGTAGTCCCGGTGGTTGCGCACGGCGCCGCCGGCGCGGACGGCCGCGAGCGCCGCCGGGTCCAGCTCGGCGTGGAGCCAGCCGGGTTCGTCCATGACGCCGCGGGCGATCACGCCGTCGTCGGGGAAGCCGCGGTCGATCGGGCCGAACACGGCGGCGTAGCCACGGTTCGCGTCCAGCGCCGCGATCCAGGGGGCGTCGCCGACCGTGGTGCAGACGGCGACGTAGCACTGGTTGGCCATGGCGCAGGCGCGGGCGGCGAGGCGGACGCGGTTGAACCCGGCCAGCGTGTCCGTGTCGGTGGGAACCAGGATCAGCCACGCCCCCGCCTCCACCTGGGCGCGGGCGAGCGGCGGGTGCTCGATGTCGTAGCAGATGCACACGCCCAGGCGGCCCCAAGGCGTGTCGAACACCGAGGGCGGCGCACCGCTGGCCACCCCCCAATGCTCGGCCTCGAACGGGGTGGGGCGGTGCTTGTCCTGGAACGCCACGCCGCCGCCGGGCGCGATGAGGGGGGCGTGGTTGACCAACGCGCCGTGCCCCCGACGGTGCGGCAGCGAGCCGCCGAGCAGCCAGACGCCGTGGCGCGTGGCCATCCGGCGCAGCGCGTCCAGCACCGCGCCATGCTGGCCGCACCCGGCGGCGAGTTCGTCGGCCAGGGTCGGCAGCGGCGCCGGGATCGCGTCCAGGCTGGCGTATTCGGGCAGCACGAGCAGCTCGGCCCCGTGGGCGGCGGCCTGCGCCACGCGGGCGTCCAGCGCCGCCTCCCAGGCGGCGAAGCCGGCGTGGCGGCCGACCCGGTATTGCAACAGCGCCAGCCTCACGGCAGCGGCGCGCCGTTCAGCGACTTGATCCAGAAATCCAGCGTGTGCAGCGTGGGCGCGGGCTCGCCGCGGTCCGGCCAGGTCATGGTGCAGGCCACGCCGGGCAGCGGCACGTAGCCGCGGCGGCGCCAGAACGCGTCGTTGGTGTGGGGCTGCGCCGGGCGGAGCGGGTGGTCGTCCGGGCGGCGGACGGAGCAGAACACGGCGTAGTCGGCGGTGGATACGGCGCGGGCGTGGGATTCGCGCAGCTGGAACAGCCGCACGCCCAGGCCCTTGCCGCGCCAGGCGGACAGGATGACGCCCTCGCCGAAGTAGAAGAACCGCCGCACGTCCCAGCCGCGCGCCAGGAACGGCGCCTGCACGTTGGCGCTCTCGTCGCCCAGCGGCAGGCAGGTGGCCGCCCCCACCGGCTCGCCGCCGTGGCTGAGCACGAACAGCGCGGCGCGCGGGTGCTCGCCGTAGCCGGCGATGTAAGGCTCCTCGTCGGGGTCGCCGTCGTAGAGGTACGGCCAATCGTGGAACACCGCCACGTGCAGCCGCTGGAACGCCGCATGGCCCTGGGCGATCGCGGCGCCGGTCAAGGTCTGGATGCGGACGGCGTTGTCAGGGGTCATGCCGGGCTGCATAGGTGGCGGGAGCGGGGGACGCAACGGATGGGTGCATCGGACGGGCGGCTGTGCCACGTGACCACGGCGGCGGCGCTGGCGGCAGCCGGAGATCGGCTGCGGGGCACGCCGTTCCTGCACTGTTGCACGCAGGCGCAACTGCCCTTCGTGCTGGCGCGGCATTTCGCCGGGCGCACGGGGCTGCTGTTACTGCGCTTCGACCCGGCGGCGGTGGAAGGCCGCATCGAGTGGGAACGCAGCGAGCCGGACCAGGAGCCGTTCCCGCACCTGTTCGGGGCGCTGCCGCTGGAGGGGGTGGAGACTTCCGCCTACGGGTGAGGGCCTCCGCCTAGGCTCTGTACAGCTCCGCCGGGTCAGCGACCGGGCTGCTCAGCGTCACCACCTCGCCCTCCCGCACCGCCCGGTAGAAACAGCTTCGCTGCCCCGTGTGGCAGGCAGCACCATGCTGGTCCACCTGCAGCAGCAGCGAGTCGCCGTCGCAATCGACGCGCAGCTCCACCAGGCGCTGCACCTGGCCGGAGGTCTCGCCCTTGCGCCAGAACGCCCCGCGGCTGCGGCTCCAGTAGCAGACCCGGCCGGTTGCCAGCGTCTCGGCGACGGAGGCGGCGTTCATCCAGGCCAGCATCAGCACCTCGCCGCTGTCATGCTGCTGCGCGATGGCGGGCACCAGGCCGTCCGCGTTATAGCGGATCGGCAGGCCGTCCGCGTTATAGCGGATCGGCAGGCCGTTCGCGTTGTAGCGGATGACGGAATCAGCCACCGAGCAGCGCCATCCCGCGTTCCAGGTCGGCGATCAGGTCCGCCGGGTCCTCCAGGCCGATGTGGAAGCGCGCGGCAGGCCCGGCGAGGCGGCCACCGCCGGCGGTGCGGGTCAGGCTGGCGGCGCTCGGCGTCACCAGGCTCTCGAACCCGCCCCAGGACGCGCCGATGCCGAACAGGGCCAGGCCGTCGATCATCGCCTCCACCCCGGCGTTGCTGTAGCGCGGCTGGAACTCGACGCCGAACAGGCTGGACCCGCCGGCGAAGTCCCGCTGCCACAGGGCGTGGCCGGGCGCGCCGGGCAGCGCCGGGTGCAGCACGCGGGCCACTTCCGGACGGGTGGCGAGCCAGGCGGCCACCGCCAGGCCAGACTGCATCTGCCGGTCCAGCCGCACGCCCAGGGTGCGCGCGCCGCGCAGCGCGAGCCAGCAATCGTCCGGGCTGGCGTACTGGCCGAGCACCAGGGCGGCCGTCCGCACCCGCTCCCAATGCTCCTCCGCCGCCACGGTAATGCTGCCGAGCAACACGTCCGAGTGCCCAGCGACGTACTTGGTCAGCGCCTGGATCGACACATCCACGCCATGGGTGAACGGCTGGAAGGAGCGGATGCCCCAGGTGTTGTCCATCATCACCGCCAGGCCGCGTTCGTGCGCCACGGCGGCCAGGGCGGGCACGTCCTGCACCTCGAAGGTGTGGCTGCCGGGGCTTTCGACGTACAGCACGCGGCTCTCGGGGCGGATCAGCGCGGCCAGCGCGCCAGCGTCGGCTTCCGGGTCGTAATAGGTAGTGGCGATGTTCATGCGGCGCAGGAAGCCGTCGGCGAAGGTGCGCGCCGGGCCATAGACGCTGTCCGGCATGAGGCAGTGGTCGCCGGCCGAGAGATAGGCCAGCAACGGCACGGTGATGGCGGCCAGCCCGGTGGAGACGACCTGGCAGCGCGTGCCGCCCTCGATCTCGGCCACCATGTCCTCCAGCGCGTGGTGCGTGGCGTTGCCGGCAGTGCCGTAGTACGCGCCGCGGTCCAGCCGCTCCCAGCCGCCCACGCGCCGGTCGGCGCAGTTGGCATACAGCATGGTGGAGCCGCGCAGCACCGGCGGGTTGACGAAGCCGGGCGCGCGCACGCCGGGGCGGCCGGCATGGGCCAGGCGGGTCGCGGCGGCGTGGCCCGGCGGCGGGGTGTGGTCGGGCATCAGCCAGTCTCCTTCGGGGTGGTCGGGTCGGAGCCCCACTCGGTCCAGGAGCCGTCATACACCGCGCCCTGCGGCAGGCCGGCCTGCTTGAGCGCCATGGCGATGACGGTGGCCGACACGCCGCTGCCGCAGGTGGCCACCACGGGGCGGGAGCCATCGGCCCCGGCGGCAGCCAGGCGCGCCCGCAAGCCGGCGGGTGGCAGGAAGCGGCTATCCGCGCCGAACAGCTCGGCGTAAGGCAGGTTGACGGCGCCCGGCATGTGGCCCGCGGCCAGGCCGGGGCGCGGCTCCGGCACGGCGCCGGCGAAGCGGGCGGCGGAGCGGGCGTCCAGGACCAGGGCCTGCGTGTCTAGCATGTCGGACAGGCCGCGCAGGCGTTCGGCGCGCAGCCGCGGGGTGAGCAGGGCTGGCGTCGCAGCATCCGGCTCGCCCGCCTCGACCGGGTGGCCGGCCGCGCGCCAGGCGGCCAGGCCGCCGTCCAGCACGGCGGCGGCGTGTCCGAACAGGCCCATCATCCACCAGCCGCGGGTGGCCCACAGGGCGGCGTTCTGGTCATAAAACACGACCCGGCTCGCATTCCCCACCCCCAGCGCGCCCACCAGGCGGGCGAAGCGGCCGGCGGCGGGGACCATGTGGGGGAGGGGGCTGTCGGTGTCGGCGATCACGTCCAGGTCGAAGTAGCGCGCTCCGGGGATGTGAGCGCGCCGGTAGGCCTCGCGGCCGTCCTTGCCGTCGGTGGGCAGGTACTGGGTCGCCTCCAGCACCACCAGGCCGGGGGTGCCGAGGTTCTCCGCCAGCCAGGCGGCGGAAACCAGGTCGTCCATGCCCAAGTCCTCCATCTCAGGCCCACTCCCGCCGCAGCCAGTCGCGCCGGGCGGCGAACCAGAGCAGCGCGATGGCGGTGATGGAGTTGGCGTAGCGCCCGGCCAGCGCGTTCTCGATCGCTTCCAGGGCCGGCAGCACGCGCACGCGGATGTCCTCGTTCTCGCTGGCCAGGCCGCCATGCCCGGCGATGCCGTCCGCGTCCGCCGCGGGCGCGCTGATCTGCCCGGCCAGGATGGTGACGCTCTCGTCCGACCCCCCGGCGGTGAGCAGGAAGCGGCCGACCCGGTGCAGCCGGCCGATGGCGAGCCCCGTCTCCTCCCGCATCTCCCGCGTCCCGGTCTGTTCCTCCGTCTCGCCCGCGTCCATGAAGCCACCGGGGATTTCCAGCAGCACCGGGTCCAGGCCGGCGGCCAGGGCTGGGTAGCGGAACTGCTCGATCATCACCAGGCGGTCGGCCGCCGGGTCATAGGGCAGCACGCCGACGGCGTGGCCGCGCAGCAGCACCTCCCAGGCGCGCGGCTCGGACATCCGGCCGTCGAAGCGGCGGTGGCGGAAGCGCACCACGTCCAGCTGCGCGTAGTGCTTCCACACGGTTTCGGTGGACTCGACGGTGACATCCGGGCCGCTCATGGCGGCATCCTAGCCCCGGGGCCGGGCAGCGGCTATGGCCGATCAGGGCCGGAGCCCTGCTGCCTCAGGCGGCGCGCAGCGTCTGCAGGGTGCGGCGAATCTGGGCCGCCCCGGCCGCGCCTTTCTGCGCCTCCCGCCACATCTGCTCGGCAATGCGCTGGTGGCTCAGCACCGCCTCGTCCGCGCCGGTGATCATGGCGACGCCGGTTTGCGCGCCGGGCAGGCCGTCGGCGCGGAACGGGTTGATCGCCAGGGTCGCACGGTCCCGCGCGCGCAGGATCGTGAACGAGCTGGTGGGCTCCGCACCTGGCAGCACGCCGAACTGCAACCCCATCGGCTCGGCCTCCATCATGGCGGCGATGTGCTCGATCTCGGCCGCGGCGACCTGCCGGCAGCGGCGGCGCAGCGGGTCGGACAACGGGACGTTGCCGGCGATCCCCGTGTCAAGCAGGGTGTAGATGCGCGGCAGGGAAAGGATGGCGATGATGCCCGGCCGCCGAGTCGCATACATGTGCTTGCGGGCGGCCATGATGCCCTGCATCCGGTCGATCGCCGCGCGCTGGGCCACCTTGTCCGTGTCCAGTTGGCTCAGGCACTCCTCGAAGGCTTCCGAGAGCACCGCATCAAAGGTGTCGGAGGTGGTGAGGTAGCAGAGCGGGCCGAACACCTGCAAAATCTGGTCGGCCGACTCTTCCGTTTGGCGGATGCGCTCGAAGTAGCCGACCGGGCGGCTGTAGTATTCCATCCCGATGCCGAGCAGGGACAGCGGCGATATCTTCAGCAGCTCGGCCAGCCGCGTCACCGTGTCGAGCTTGATGACCTCGCCTTTTTCGTAGCGGTAGAGCGCCGCGCGGGACACGCCCAGCCGCGCCGCGATCTCCTCCGCGCGCAGCCCGGATTCCAGGCGATACGCCCTCAGCTGCTGGCCGATCTCGGTGAACCGCATGCCCCATCGCTCCCCAGCGCCCAAGAACTCTCCGACAAGCGAGGCCAAGGACCTAATTTGCATGACATTGCCGTGAGCGCGGGCGTCAATGCTGTTCGCCATTAGAACCAATTTTGGCTGGAAGATCAATCTTTGGCCGCAGGCAGGCAAAACGGCCGTCTGGCCCAGCGAGCCTGCCGGGCAGGCCGCTGGCGAAGGACGCGGTCCTTGGCACGGCTCTTGGCACGGCCGGGCCTACAGGATAACCCAGCGCCATGATCGCTGAACGGCTGCTGATGGGATTGCTGCTGGTCGGCATCGCCGTCGGCTGCGCGTTCGTGCTGCGGCCTTTCACCTCCGCCCTGCTGTGGAGCGCCATCCTGGTGTTCGCCACTTGGCCGCTGTTCGAGCGGGTACGCGCCCGGCTGGGCCGGGCCGGCGCCGCGCTGGCCATGGTGGTGATGACGGCGCTGCTGATCGTGCTGCCGCTGGCCATCGCGGTGCCCGCCGGGTCGGAGGACATCGTCCACCTGCGCGCGACCCTGGACCGGCTGCTGGACGACGGCATGCCCTCCGCCCCCGGCTGGCTGTACCGCCTGCCGCTGGTCGGCGTCACGCTGTCCGACTACTGGAACAGCTGGGCGGCCGACCTGGGCGCCATGGCGGATTTCTTCCGGCCGTATTTCGGCCTGATCGCGGAGAATGGGCTGGCGCTGCTGCTGGGCATCGCGACGGGGGTGGTGCAGTTCCTGTTCGCCCTGTTCATCGCGTTCTTCTTCTGGCTGTACGGCGACCGCATGGGCGTCCACCTCAAGGCGATCATGCGGCGCATCGCGGGCGCCTATGCCGAGCGGCTCATCGTGGTCACGGGGAAGGTCATCCGCGGCACGGTGTACGGGCTGCTGGGCACCGCCATTGTGCAGGGCATCCTCACCGTGTTCGGGCTGTGGCTGGCCGGGGTGCCGCGCCCGCTGTTCCTGGGCTCGGTCGCCGGGTTGCTGTCGGTGCTGCCGATCGGCGCGCCGGTGGTGTGGATTCCCTGCGTCGTATGGCTGTTCAGCATCGGGCACACCGGCTGGGCGATCTTCCTGGGCCTGTACGGCGTGGGCGCGATCTCGGGGGCAGACCACGTGATCCGGCCGTTTTTCATCGCCCGCGGCGCGCAGCTGCCGTTCCTGCTGACGGTGCTGGGCGTGCTGGGCGGGGCGCTGGCCTTCGGGCTGCTCGGCATCTTTCTCGGCCCGGTGCTGCTCGGCGTGGGATTTACCCTGGTGGCGGAGTTCGCCCGGGCAAAGGAGCCGGCCGTGCAAATGCAGGGCTTTGCCGTGCGCCCTGAAGAGGCCAACCTCGAAGCGGGGCATCCCGTTCACCCCTTGTAGTCAAGGTGTCCAGAGGACGACTGTCCTCTGGTGGGGTTCGGGGCGAAGCCCTGATTTTCGCCTTGCATGAGGGAGACGACGATGAGCCTGACCGCCGCACGGCCCCGCCGCCGCAGCTTGGTGTCCCTGTCGGTCTATTTCTTCGAGCAGTTCCTGCCCGACCCGTTCGTTATCGCCATCGCTCTCACCGTGCTGGTGGCGCTGCTGGCGGCCGCGCTGGCGCCGCACGGATCCCCGGCGGTGATCCTGTCCTCCTGGTATGCCGGCATCTTCGGCATTCTAGGCTTCGCGTTCCAGATGATCCTCATCCTGGTCACCGGCCACGCCCTGGCCCACGCAGCACCCGTGCAGCGGCTGCTGATCCGCACGACGGCGCTGGCCAGCACGCCGGGTCAGGCCGTGGTGCTGACCTTCCTGGTGGCGGCGCTGGCGTCCTGGCTGAACTGGGGCTTCGGCCTGGTGGTCGGCGCGTTGCTGGCCCGCGAGGTGGCCCGGCGCATCCGGCTCGACTTCGCCTGGCTGGTGGCCGCGGCCTACTCCGGCTGGGTGATCTGGGCGAGCGGCCTGTCCAGCTCCATCGCGTTGTCGCAGGCCTCGCACAACAACCCGCTCAACATCGTGGAGAAGCTGACCGGCGTGCTGCTGCCGTTCGGCGACATGGCCTTCGCTTGGTTCAACGTGGTCCCCACCCTGGCGATCGTGGCGCTGGTGCCGGTTGCCTTTCTCCTGATCCGTCCCCACCCGGACGACGAGGTGCCGTTCTCCCCCGAGCCTGACGAGCCGCCGCCATCCCAGCCCAGCGTCGGCCTGTCCTTCGCCCGCCGGGTGGACCGCTCGGCGGTGGGCAGCCTGCTGCTGTCGGCGGCCGGGGCGGCGGCGCTGATCCTGGGCTGGCGCACGAGCGGCTTCTCGCTCGACATCAACACGATGATCTTCCTGTTCCTGATCGCGGGCGTCGCCTTGCACGGCACCCCCGTGGCGTACGGGGCGGCGATGAGGAACGCGGCCAAGCAGACCGGCTCGATGATGCTGCAATACCCGATCTACGGCGGCATCATGGGCATCATGACCGCCACGGGCCTGGCGGAGGTGATTTCCAAGTCTTTCGTGACGGTCTCGACCGCGCACAGCCTGCCGTTCTGGAGCTACGTGGCCTCGCTCCTTATCAGCTTCATGGTGCCGAGCGGCGGCGGGCACTGGGCGGTGCAAGGGCCGTTCGTGATCCCGGCCGCGGTGCAGCTGCACGCCTCGCTGCCCGCCACGGCGATGGCGGTGGCGATGGGCGAGGACGTGTCCAACATGCTGCAGCCGTTCTGGGCGCTGCCGGTGGTGGCGATGGCGGGCATCGGCATCCAGCGGGTGCTGGGCTACACGGCGGTGACGTTCGTGATCGCGGGCGTGGTGAACGGGTTGGCGTTGGTGTTCTTGACGTGAGCGGTCCCGCACCGGATAGCATTTCTAACGTAGCTTTTGTTTGCGGTCACGCGTTTAACTGGAATAGATATTTTGTATATGGATATCTAACTTTAGCGGGATTCCTTACCATTGCAGCAGAACCTGAACACCAGCCAGCAACATCTACAAATATGTAAGACGCAGATACGACGTCAAAAAATACTGTAAGACTCGAGCATAAAGAGGAAGAAACTAATCGATTTAATACCCCTCAGGCGCAGATACAGAGTGTACCATTGCACTCTTCTAGAGGTGATGATAATTATGTTAGTGATAAGGTAAGAAAAGATGGAATAATCACCGCAGACTGGTGGACCCTCTTTTTCAGTGGGGGAGTTTTCATTGTTGCAACTATTCAAGCTGTGATATTTGCAGTCCAGGCGGGGTTTTTCTGGTGGCAATTGCGTCTGATCCGAAGCGGTGCCGATGATACCAAAGTTGCTGCTGAGGCAGCTCGAGATGCTACTCAAGCAGCTAAGGATACTCTCAAGTCAAATCGTGCGTGGATATGCCCGGCAGGTTTTGAGGCTATTGAGTTTGAGGATAGTTTTATAAATAACGTTCATGTAAATGTTGGACTAAGATTTGGACAGAAGCTTGAGAACGTTGGTCGTAGCCCAGCGCTTAATGCAAATGTTATAACAAAATTTAGTCTGATTGGGGTGTCCGATGACGTTCCCAAGTTTGTTCCAGATAACAATCTTCTTAAAAAGGAGGAAGCAATTATAGGTCAGAATAGGCCTATCAGCGCCGCAAATAAAGGACTTAGCGATACGGAGTATGCTATGTTTAAGAGTAGGACGCACAGACTTATAGTGTACACTAAGTGCACTTACTTAGATATGTTTGATAGCACTGTGTCGCGGCAAACAGAAACTTGCTTAGAGATCATATATGATGGAAACGTAGTTAATAAGAATACAGGACGGACAATACCTCGTTTCTACGGAACTTACGTTGGAAATCAGAATACCGCAAGTTAGTGTAGCACAAATGGCGAGTTCGTAATGCTTAATACGAAGTTTGCCGTGACATATTAGGAAGTAAACCTAAGTATATCTCTACTTTAATAGTAATGTGTATCAGAAAACTTCGCAAGAATTCTCGTTTTTGCTTACCCGCTGCCGATCAGTATCCCCACCGCCAGCACGATCGCCCCGCCCAGCATCACCTTGGCCATCGCCGACACTGGCGCCGTGTCCATGTACTTCCACTGCACCCAAGCGATCGCCGCCAGTTCCACCACCACCGCCGCCATCGAGATGCCGGTCGCGGTCCAGAAGTCCGGCACCAGGAACGGCAGCGTGTGGCCGATGCCGCCCGCCATCGTCATCAGCCCGCACACCAGCCCGCGCAAATACGGCGTGCCGCGTCCGGACAGCTTGCCGTCATCGGCCAGCGCCTCGGCGAACCCCATCGAGATGCCGGCGCCGATCGAGGCCGCCAGCCCCACCAGGAAGGTGTTCCAGGTCGAGTGCGTGGCGAAGGCGGCGGCGAACACCGGGGCCAGGGTGGACACGCTGCCGTCCATCAGCCCGACCAGGCCCGGCTGCACGATCTGCAGCACGAAGCGGCGGCGGGCGTCGCCGTCCTCGCGCTCGCGCACGTCGCCGGGCAGGTGCTTGGCCTCGATCGCGCCGGCGGTGTGCTCGTGCGCGGCCTCGGCGGCGGCCAGGTCGCCCAGCAGGCGGCGCACGGCGGTGTCGGTCGCGCGGCCGGCGGCGCGGGTGTAGAACTGCGCGGCGTCGTTCTCCATCTGCCGCGCGTGGCGGCGCACCGCCTCCACGCCGAGCGGGCGCACCTGCCACACCGGGCGGCGAGTGGTCAGGCCGCGGATGTCCTCGCGCCGGATCAGCGGGATGTGGGTGCCGAACCGCTCCGAGTAGGTGTCGAGCAAGGCGCGGCGATGGCCGTCCTCCTCCTGCGCCATGTCGGCGAACACGCGGGCCGTGTCCGGGAACTGCTCCCGGATGCCCTCGGCGAAGTCCTTGTAAACCCGGCCGTCCTCCTCCTCGTTGCTGATCGCCAAGGCAAGGATTTCGCGTTCGGTCAGGGAGTCGAAAGGTCGCATGGGCTTAGAATGGGATCGTTCGCTGTATCCAGCAAGTCTCTTGGCGACAGTTGCGAATGCCTCTCAGTCACCCGCCAGTATAGATCAGTGCCGGAAATGCCGCATCCCGGTCAGCACCATGGCGATCCCGGCCGCGTCCGCCGCGGCGACCACCTCGGCATCCCGCACCGAGCCGCCGGGCTGCACCACGGCGGTGGCGCCCGCCGCGACCACCGCCTCCAGCCCGTCGGCGAACGGGAAGAACGCGTCCGAGGCGGCGACGCTGCCCTGCGTCAGCCGCCCGGGCAGCCCGGCGCTGCTGCTGGCGGCCTCGCCCTTCCAGGCGGCGATGCGGGCGGAGTCCACCCGGCTCATCTGCCCGGCGCCCACGCCCACGGTGGCGGCGTCGCGCGCATAGACGATGGCGTTGGACTTCACGTGCTTGCACACCCGGAAGGCGAACAGCAGGTCGGCGCGCTCGGCCTCGGTGGGCGCGCGCCGGGTCACCACCTGGAGGTCCTGCACCCGCCCGGCGTCGCGCGTCTGCACCAGCCAGCCGCCGGCCACGCTGCGCAGCTGCATGCCGGGGGCTGCCGGGTCGGGCAGGCCGCCGGTCAGCAGCACGCGCAGGTTCTTCTTGCGGCCCAGGATGGCCAGCGCGTCCGCGTCCGCGTCCGGCGCCACGATCACCTCGCTGAAGATGGCGGCGATGCGCTCAGCGGCGGCGGCGTCCAGCGTGCGGTTGACGGCCACGATGCCGCCGAACGCGGAGACCGGGTCGCAGCGCAGCGCCAGCTCCCACGCGGCGGCCAGGCTGGCGGCGGAGGCGACGCCGCAGGGGTTGGCGTGCTTGACGATCACCACCGTGGGCGCCTCGAACTCGGCGGCGCACTCGATCGCCGCGTCCGTGTCGTTGAGGTTGTTGTAGGACAGCTCCTTGCCCTGCACCTGCCGCGCCGTGGCAACGCCGGGACGCTCCGCCGTGACGTAGAAGGCGGCGCGCTGGTGCGGGTTCTCGCCGTAGCGCAGCGTCTGGCGCAGGGTGGCGGAGACGGTGAGGCGGGCGGGGAACTCGGCGCCTTCCTGGCTTGCGAACCAGGCGGCGATGGCGGCGTCGTAGGCGGCGGTGCGGGCGTAGCCGGCGGCGGCGTAGCCCCGGCGCTGCGCCAGGGTGGTGCCGGGCAGCCCGGCCAGGAAGCCCGGGTACTGCGCCGGGTCGGTCAGCACCGCCACGTCCGCGTGGTTCTTGGCGGCGGCGCGGATCAGCGCAGGCCCGCCAATATCGATCTGCTCCACGCAGTCCGCCGCGGCGGCGCCAGAGGCCACGGTGGCCTCAAACGGGTACAGGTTGCACACCAGCAGGTCGATCGGCGCGATGCCGTGCGCCGCCATTTGCGCCACGTGCTCCGGCCGGTCCCGCCGCCCGAGCAGCCCGCCATGGATTTGCGGCACCAGCGTCTTGACCCGGCCGTCCAGAATCTCCGGGAACCCGGTGTGGTCCGACACCTCCGTCACCGCCAGCCCGGCGGCGCGCAGGGCGGCCGCGGAGCCGCCGGTGGATAGCAGCTGCGCGCCGTGCGCCAGCAGCGCCTGCGCCAGCTCCAGGAGCCCCTGCTTGTCGGACACGGAGATGAGGGCGCGGGCGATGGGTGCGGTCATGCCGCGCGGATAGCCCTACAAGCCGAGCAGGTCCAGCGTGTGTTCCACCACGGCGGCCTCGTCGTAGCGCGCCAGGGCGCGGAGCCGGCCGGCCTCGCCCATGGCGGCGCGGGCCGCCGGGTCCGCCACCAGCCGGTTCAGCGCCGCGGCCAGGGGTGCGACCGTGGCGGGAGGGACCAGCAACCCGGTCACGCCGTCCACCACCTGCTCGCGCGGGCCGCGGATGGCGGTGGCCACCACGGGCAGCCCGGTCAGCATGGCCTCAATGACGGACATCGGCAGCCCCTCGAAATGGCTGGGCAGCACAAAGATGTCCGATGCGGCCAGCACCGCCGCCACGTCCGTGCGGTAGCCGAGCCGCCGCACCCGGCCAGTGGCCTCCGCGGCGGCGAAGGCGGGGCCGAGGTCGGCGCCCCGGTCAGAAGCGAGGCGCTCGCCCACCACCCACAGCTCCGCGCCGGGTACGCTGGCCATGGCGGCCAGCAGCTCGGGGTAGCCCTTGTGGCGCACCAGGCGGGAGACGGCGGTGACGACCACGCGGCCCGCCGGCACGCCCAGCCCGGTGCGCAGGCGGGCGCGGGCGCCGGGGTCCGGGTGGAACAGCGCCGGGTCCCTTCCGTTGCCGACGGCGGTGGCGCGGCGCGCGATGCGCAGGCGGCGGGCGTCGGCGGCTTCCTCCTCCGAGACGGTGAGGAACACGTCCGTGAGCCGCCCCGCCGTCCACTCCATCAGCAGCGAGGCGAGCCGGCGGGGCCAAGGGCCGGGCTGGTTGAACAGGAAGCCGTGGCAGGTGTAGGCGACCCGCGGCACCCCGGCGGCGCGGGCGGCCAGGCGGGCGAGGAAGCCGCTGATCGGCATGTGGCCGTGCACCAAGTCCGGCCGCTCCCGCCGCAGCAGCGCCACCAGGGCGTGGAAGGCGCGCCACTGCGCCCCCGGCGAGACCCGACGCACGAAGGGGGCGGCCACCACCCGGAAGCCTTCCGCCCGCGCGTCCGCCAGCAAGGGGCCGTCCGCCGCGACCGCCACCACCTCGTGGCCGCGGGCGCGAATGCCGCGCATTAGCGGCAGCAGGAAGTGGCGCAGCGAGAAATCGACGTTGATGACCTCGACGACCTTCACGCGGGCAGAGCCGCGGCCTAACCGCCCGACGCCAGTAGATGCAGCGAGAACAGCGGCACCTCGTCCGTCCAAACCTGCCGCGCGCGCCACCCGGCGGCGGCGGCCAGCACGGCGAAGCCCTCGATGGTGTGCTTGTAGCTGTTCTCGGTATGAATCGTCTCGCCCGCCGCGAATGCGATGGCAGTGCCCGCCAGGCGCACCGTCTGCGCCTGGGCGCTGCGCAGGTGCATCTCGATCCGTCCCGCCGCCTCGTTCCACACCGCGCTGTGGGTGAAGCAGCCGGTGTCGAAATCCGCGCCCGTGACCCGGTTCACGTGGGCGAGCAGGTTGCGGTTGAACGCCGCCGTGACTCCCTGGGCGTCGTCGTAGGCTGGCAACAGGAGGTCCGGGTTCTTGCGCAGGTCCACGCCCACCAGGAACAGCGCATTGCGTCCCAGCGTGGCCGCAGCCTGGCGCAGAAAGGCGGTGGCCGCCGCCGGGTCGAGGTTGCCGATGGTGGAGCCGGGGAAGAAGCCGAACACGGGGCGGCCCTGCACGCCATCCGGCAGGGTGAGCGGGTCCAGGAAGTCGGCGGCAACAGGATGCACCGCGAGGCCGGGCCGATCCTGGGCGAGGCGGGCGGCCATGTCCTGCAAGGCGCCGGGCGCGATGTCGATCGGCACGTAGGCGGACGCGCCCACCGCGTCGATCAGCGCCATCGCCTTGCCCTCGTCGCTGGCGCCGTACTCCACCAGAGTGCAGCCGGGCTGCCGCGGCAGCTCGGGCGCCACCTGGGCCAGAAGTGCCAGCTCCGTGCGGGTGACATAGTATTCCGGCAGCCGGGTGATCTCGCCGAATAGACGGCAGCCCTCGGCGTCGTAGAACAGCTTGGCCGGCAGCGTCTTCTGCGGCTGCTGCAGCCCGGTCAGTATCTCCCGCACCAGCGGCGGGACGGCTTGCGACCCGTCTGGCACCGCTCAGGAATCCTGGGCCAGGCGCAGTCCGCTGAACTGCCAGCGGCGGTCCGGATGGAAGAAGTTGCGGTAGCTGGCTCGGGCGTGACCCGGCGGCGTTGCCTCCGAGCTGCCGCGCAGCACCATCTGGTTGATCATGAACTTGCCATTGTATTCGCCGATCGCGCCGGGGACGGGGCGGAAGCCGGGGTAGGGCAGGTAGGCGCTGTTGGTCCACTGCCAGACATGCCCGTCCGCCTCCAGCAGGTCAGGATGGCGGCTGGCGGCCTCCCACTCGAACTCCGTCGGCAGACGCGCCCCGGCCCAGCGGGCGAACGCGTCCGCCTCATACCAGCTGATGTGGCGCACCGGGGCGTCCGGGTCGAGCGCCGCTTCGCCCCCCGGACCGAACTGCCGCCACGCGCCGTCCTGCTGGCGCCAGTGCAGCGGGGCTTGCCAGTCTTGCTCCAAGACGGCGGCCCAGCCCTCGGACATCCACAGCGTCGGCGTGCGGTAGCCGCCATCGGCCATGAACTGCAGCCAGGCGGCATTTCGCACCAGCCGGTTGGCGAGTTGGAACGACGGCAGGAAGGCCTGGTGCGCCGGGCCTTCGTTGTCGAAGGCAAAGTCCGTTCCAGCGTGGCCGATTGCGGTCATGCCGCCCGCGAAGGCCAGGAAGCCGTCCGCGGCGCTGGACGGCGCTGGGCTACGCCAAGCCGGGTCCATGGCGGGGAGCAGCGGGTTCTGGCTCAACCCGTGCAGCATGTCGGTCGCCAGCAGCTCCTGGTGCTGCTGCTCGTGCTGCAAGCCGAGGGCGAGCAGGGCGTCGAGCCCGAGGTTGCGGGCGATCAGCTGCTCCATCGCCGCATCGACGTGGGCCCGGTAGGCGGTCACGTCGTCCGCGGACGGCCGGGTGATCATACCGCGGGCGAAGCGCGGGTGCCGCGCGCCGATGGCTTCGTAGTAGGAGTTGAACAGGTAGCTGAACTCGCGGCTGAACGGCTGGTAGTCGTCCGCATGGGGCAGCAGCACGAACTGCTCGAAGAACCAGGTGGTATGGGCGCGGTGCCACTTGGCGGGGCTGGCGTCCGGCATGGACTGGATGCACTGGTCCTCGGGCGTCAGGTGCCGGCAGAGCCGTTCGGTATGGTGGCGGACGGCCCAGAACGCGCCGATGGCTGATTTGTCGCTGAAACCCATGAGTCGTTCCTTGGCCCGAACCATCCAGCTGGCATCAGCGGACGGGATTGCCAGGCCGCCACAGGCGGGATTGCCAGGCTGCCGCATTTGCAGCCATGCCACATCCCGCATGTCGGGGGCAATTTCGGCCGCAAAGCAGGCCGCCTCCGCCGGCATGAACCAGGCGGAGGCGGCAGTCAGGGTCAGGCGCCGCGAAGGTCAGCCGCGGTTGCGGCGGTGCTGCACGAAGCCGAGGCTGAGCAGCCCGAGGCCGAACAAGGCAAGGGTCGTGGGCTCCGGCACGGCGGTGCTGCCGACGGCCGCCACGAACTCGAACGCCTGCTGGGTCGAGGTCGCCACGACGGTGGTGAAGCTGCCTATGTCAGAGATGGTGACGAATGCAGGGCTGGTGCCATTGGCATCGAAGCTTCCGCCGATGGCGTTCTGGTCATCCGCGCCGGTTATGGTGATGTCGCTCACGACGGTCGCGCCGTCGAACATCTCGAGGTGCAGCGAGTTGTACGTGTCAACCGAGCCCCAAAGCAGGCTGAACGACGATTGCGGGCTGGCATAGGCGAGCGTCACGTTGTCGCTCGGCTCGGCACTCAGATAGTTTGACAGGGACGAACCCAGGTTGGTGCCAGTAAACGGCGAGGTCGAAGTGTTGGGGATGGAGCCCGCATAGACGCCAGCCTGCGGCGACGCCGCGTCCGGCGAGAAGCTGACCACCGTGCCGGTCGATGTCGTGAACGTCGCATTCGACTGAAAGCCGGCCGTGGTGGCCGTGCCATAGTCCACCAGCGCGAAGGGCGAGGTGGTTGCCCCAGAGGCGTCAGTGGCCGTGATCGTATAGGCGCGGGCGGCGGTTGCGCTGGCGAGCAGGGCGGCGGCGAGAAGAAGCGAAGCCTTCATGTCTGCCTCCATCATTTTCGACCCTGTCACGCTGACAGGATTATAGTTCAGAGATAGTGCAAAACGCGGGCCACAGACGATAGTCCCATATCTTCAAAGGCTTAGTTTGCTGCTCGTCAAGGCCCGTTAATCTTTTGTAAAGACCTTTTACATTGTTCTGATACTGAATTCGCCTCGATCCGCCCATTGTCTAGGTGTCGGCGCTACCCGAATGTTCATGGGCGCAAACAGAACGCGCCTGCCCAGCGCAGGGCTGGGCAGGCGCGCGACGCTGCGTCAGCTCAGCCGCGGCTGCGGCGGTGCTGCACGAAGCCAAGGCCGAGCAACCCGAAGCCGAGCAGGGCAAGGCTGGCTGGCTCCGGTACTGCGGCAGCACCCGGCACGAACTCGAACGCCTGGGTGGTCGAGGTCGCCACCACGGAGGTGAAGACGCCGAAGGTCGGGTCGGACACCGTGACAAACGCGCCCGTCGTGCCGTCGGCAGGAATGCCGGCCGCCGCCGCGACATCGGAGCCGGTCACCGTATCGGTGCCGACCAGCGTCGCGCCGTCGAACAGCTCGAGGTTCAGCGAGTTGAACGTGTCAACCGAGCCCCAAAGCAGGTTGAATGCCGATTGCGCGGTGGCGAAGGTGAGCGTGACGTTGTCGCTCGGCTCCGCCGTCAGGTAGTTGGACAACGTCGAGCCCAGGCTGGTGCCGGTAAACGGCGAGGCTGAGGTGTTGGTGACGGAGCCGGCGTAAACGCCAGCCTGCGGCTGGGCCGTATCCGGCGAGAAGCTGATCACGGTGCCGTCAGGCGCAGTGAACGTCGCAGCGGACTGGAAGCCGGCCGTGGTGGACGTTCCAAGGTCCGTCAGCGCGAAGGGCGAGCTCGTGGCGCCTGCGGCGCTGCTGGCCGTGACGATCGGAGCAGCGTGGGCGGCGGCCGCGCTGGCGAGCAAGGCGGCGGCGAGAAGAAGCTGGGTTTTCATGGTGCCTCGATCAAGTTGGTCAAAACCCCGGGGTGCCGAGGCATGCAAACAGAGCAGCAAACGGCGTGCCAATAAATGGACTGCTTTGTTTATCAACATGTTAAGCACAATGCCAGCATCAAGCGCCGGGCAGGGTGTAAAGCGCGCTGACAGGCGGTCGCCAGCACGCGCCCAGCGCGAGCCCGCGCCGTGGTCGCCTTGATAACAGCCTCCCGTCCCGGCATATCGCAGCCATCGGGGGAGGCGCAGGCCATGAGCGAGACGATCGAGCGGCACGAGTTTGGGGCCGAGGTGGGCCGGTTGCTGGACTTGGTCGTCCACGCGCTTTACTCCGACCGTGAAATCTTCCTGCGCGAGTTGGTCGCCAACGCCGCCGACGCGATCGACCGCCGCCGCTTCGCCGCCCTGACCCAGCCGGGCTTGGCGCTGCCGGACGGTGCTGCCGTGCGGATCGCGCCGGACAAGGCGGCGCGCACCCTGACCATCGCCGACCCCGGCATCGGCATGGACCGCGCCGCCTTGGCCGAGAACCTGGGCACCATCGCCCGCTCCGGCACCCGGGCCTTCGGGCAATCCTTGGAGAATGCCAACCCGGAGGAGCGGCCAAGCCTCATCGGTCAGTTCGGCGTGGGCTTCTACTCCGCCTTCATGGTGGCAGACCGGGTGGAGGTCACCTCCCGCGCCGCCGGCGCCGACGCGGCGTGGGTCTGGGCCTCCGAAGGCCGCGGCGACTACACGCTGGCATCAGGCGAGCGGGACGCGGCCGGCACCACCATCGTCATGCACATGAAGCCGGACGCGGACGACTTCCTGGAGCCGTACCGGCTGCAAGCGATCATCCGCAAATGGGCGGACCACATCACCGTGCCCATCCTGGTGGCGCAGGACGGCGAGGACGTGGCGGCCAACGAGGGCACGGCGCTGTGGCGCAAGCCGAAGTCCGAGATCACCGAGGAGGCCTACACCGAGTTCTACCGCCACCTCGGCCACATCTTCGACGCGCCCTGGGCCACGCTGCACTGGCGGGCGGAGGGCGCGCTGGAATTCACTGCCCTGCTGTTCATTCCCGGCTCCAAGCCGTTCGAGGCGGTGGAAGGGGCACGGGAGAGCCGTCTGCGGCTGCACGTGCGCCGCATGTTCATCACCGACGAGGCGGCGCTGCTGCCCCCCTGGCTGCGCTTCGTGACCGGCGTGGTGGACACCGAGGACCTGCCGCTCAACGTGTCGCGCGAGATGCTGCAAGCGACCCCCGTGCTGGCGCGCATCCGCAAGGCGGTGACCGGCCGGGTGCTGTCCGAGCTGAAGGCGCGCAGCAAGGACGAAGCCGCCCAGGAGAGCTACGCCGGGTTCTGGCAGAACTTCGGCTCCGTGCTGAAGGAAGGGCTGTGGGAGGATTTCGAGCACCGCGACGAGCTGGCGCCGCTGCTGCGCTTCCACTCCTCTGCCCAGGACGGCTGGACCTCGCTGCCGGACTACGTGGCCCGCATGAAGCCGGAGCAGGAGGCGATCTACATTCTGGTCGGCGACGAGGCGGGCGCGCTGGCGAAATCCCCGCAGCTGGAGGGGTTCCGCGCCCGCGGGGTCGAGGTGCTGTTGCTGGCCGACCAGGTGGATGCGTTCTGGCCCGAGCGGATGCCCAAGTTCGACGGCAAGCCGATCCGTTCCGTCACGCAAGGGGCGGCGGACCTGTCCAAGCTCGCCCCGGAGGCGGAGGGCGAGGCCCCGGCCGACATGGCGGCGCTGGTGGGGTCGCTGAAGCAGGCGCTGACGGGCGAGGTGTCGGACGTGCGCGCCACCGACCGGCTGGTGGACAGCCCCGTGGTGCTGGCCGCCGCCGCCGGCGGGCCGGACCTGCAGATGCAGCGCCTGCTCAAGCGCGCCGGCCGCGCCATGATGCCGTCCCTGCCGGTGCTGGAGATCAACCCGCGCCACCCGCTGATCCGCCGCCTGAGCGAGCTGGCCAGCCTGGACGACGCGGCCGGGATGCTGCTGGACCTGGCCCGCGTGCAGGACGGCGAGCCGCCGCGCGACCCGGCG
The DNA here is from genome assembly GCA_964235495.1 of uncultured Acetobacteraceae bacterium. Taxonomy (GTDB): domain Bacteria; phylum Pseudomonadota; class Alphaproteobacteria; order Acetobacterales; family Acetobacteraceae; genus LMUY01. The sequence goes on from CAXSAX010000027.1 coordinate 40,713, forward strand.
GCCTTTGCGCGGCAGATGGCCCGCGCGCTGGCGGACAGCCTGGGGTAAGGACGCCTGCGACCGCAGCCCAGGAATTGCGGGTAGCCGTCGTGGAGAGGCGGGCCGCGTCGTCCAGGCTGCTCGACAACGTGCACGCCATGCAGCAGGTCCACCCCCTGCCGGGTGGGCAGCCCGATCATCCGTGCATCCTCCGCTGGGGCGCTATAGGCTGAGGGGCGCGCCCCGGCCAGGGCAAGCGACGCAGGGGACGCCACCATGGACACGACCATGCCGGCCATCGACGCCGGCGACACTGCCGCCCCCGCCCGGTTGCTGCAGATGCAGCGGCAGGCCCATGCGCGGGACGGCGCGCCCGGGGCGGAGCAGCGCCTGGCGGCGCTGGCCGCGCTGGACACCACCCTGCGCGCCCACCGCGACGAGATCGCGCAGGCCATCTCCGCCGATTTCGGCAACCGCGCCCAGCCGGAGACCATCCTGGCCGAGCTGGTGCCGGCGTTGGCCTCCATCCGCAACGCGCGGCGCAACCTGCGGCGCTGGATGCGGCCGGAGCCGCGCCGGGTCGATCTGAGCTTCCAGCCGGGCCGCGCATGGGTGGACCACCTGCCGCTCGGCTGCGTCGCCATCGTGTCGCCCTGGAACTACCCGCTGCTGCTGACGGTGAGCCCGCTGGTGGACGCGCTGGCGGCCGGCAACCGGGTGATCGTCAAGCCGTCCGAGCTGGTGCCGCGCTTCTCCGCCCTGTTCGCCCACCTGATCGCGGAGGCGTTCGACCCGGAGCAGGTCAGCGTCGTGACGGGCGGCCCGGCGGTGGGGCAGGCGGTGTGCGGCCTGGCGCTGGACCACCTGCTGTTCACCGGATCGACCGCGATGGGCCGCCTGGTGGCCCGTGCCGCCGCCGAGACGCTGACCCCGGTGACGCTGGAACTGGGCGGCAAGTCCCCCGCCATCCTGTGCCGCGGCTACGACACGGCGGCGGCGGCGCGCACGGTGGCGCTGGGCAAGTTCTTCAACGCCGGGCAGACCTGCATCGCGCCGGACTACGCGTTGGTGCCGCAGGACCAGGTGGACGGCTTCGCCGCCGCCGTGATGGACGCGGCGGGGCGCATGTATCCCACTATCGCCGGCAACCCCGACTGCACCAGCATCGTGTCCGACCGCCACCACGACCGGCTGCACGCCCTGTTGCGCGAGGCGGAGGCCGGCGGCGCGCGGTTGCTGCGCTCAGCCGACGACATTGCCGAACGGCGCATGGCCCCCACGGTGGTGCTTAACCCGCCGCTCGACGGCGCGCTGATGCAGGAGGAGATCTTCGGCCCGATCCTCCCCGTGATCGGCTACCGCGACCTGGACGACGCGATCCGCTTCGTCAACGAGCGGCAGCGTCCGTTGGCGCTATACCCGTTCACCAAGGACCCGGCGCAGCTCGCCGCCGTACTGGGGCGCACGGTGTCCGGCGGCGTGTCGGTGAACAGCGCGCTGATGCACTGCATCCAAGACGACCTGCCGTTCGGCGGCGTGGGCGCCTCCGGCATGGGGGCGTATCATGGGCGCGACGGCTTCCGCCGGTTCTCGCACGCGCGAGGGACCTACAAGGCGGGGCGGTTCAGCGGGTTCGAGTTCCTAGCGCCGCCGTATGGGCGCAAGATGGCGGTGGCGTTGAAGGCGATGCTGATGCGGTGAGGCGCGGATAGAACCGCAGAACTATCCAAAAGCTGAAATCGTTCAAAAATTAGCATAGAGTGGGTTGAGACAAGTCGGATTAGTGTACCAAATTGATCTACACGTGTCTGATAATCTTCTTTCTGATTAGGTGATTTATGGATGACAGCTACAGATATATAGCGCTCTACAGAACAAACATTCTCTTACACTCGATTGAACCGATAGACCTTCCACATGTAAGCGTGAAAACAGTCTCAGGCCCAAGAAAGTATTGGTCTATGGAGCGCCATAATAGAACAGCAACACCAAATGGAAATGCTGTATTAATGAAAAGCAAATTAATAGAGCTACAATCTTTTGATAGATGCATAAAAATTGTGTCTGTAGTTCTCAATAACCCTAATATATTCCAAGAGAAAATTAAAGGGTATGATATTATCGACGAAACAGTAGCTGTCATGTCAATCTTCCATGGTACAAATATTTTCGATTACGAGATTTATCGAGGCCCACTGTCTTCCTTCGACGGGGAAAGTAGCTTTATATTAGAAACTATGATCTCTCAGGCGCCAAAGTTGGTACGCCTTGCATCGCCAGAGATTTGGGATTTACTGCGCCGTCTACCAACCATATTAGACGTTGAGACGCGACGGCGTTTTCAGCTTATGAGTAAGCAGATTACCCGAGCATTGCAGTCCGAAAGTTATGAAGAAAGGTTTTTAGCATTCTTCTTCGTTCTTGAAATTCATCCAATGCGTAATACTAGTAATGTTACACCCATAACGAAAATGGTTGAACGTATAACAGGTTACCCATTTAAGGAGTGTGAGGAAAAGTTACCTATAAAAGCTATAAGGCGAATTCGTGCTGATATTGTACACGATGGAGGAATGAAGTTTCAGCAAGGGATTCATGGCGAATTATTTGTGAAGCTTGAGGTTCTTGCATTGGCTGCAATACGTGATCTTATCGGTGCTTCTAGGCCAAACGATTTACTAGTTTATCTTAACAGCCATAGAACTTGACTACAAAGACGCCTCAGAGCCTGTCTTTGTAAAAAACTTGATTGCGGGTGAGATCAGCTAGGAGATTATTGTGTTAGTGTTTGACCTGAATAATCAATCGGACTTCTCAGCTCCGTGTCGGCGTCGGATCGATCACGTTGGCGCACCCGTCCGTCGGTGCCGCCGCGACCTGCCCCACGATCGGCACGATCTTGAGCGCGGCTGACCCCACCCGGCACGGCGCCGCGACCAGCCCGCACCCGCCCAACCCCACTGCGCACAGCGCCAGCAACACCACCCGATTCATGCGCCACCTTTCGTCATGCCGAACTACACTACCCCACTCGGCACCCAACTGCCATGGAAGCCGAATGGCACCCGGCGCGGCAGACGTACCGCGGCCACCGGCCCCGCCGCCACCGCCTGCGCGTCCAGCACCCACAGCTCGCTGACATCAGGCTCCGGACGCCATGCGACCAGCAGCAGCCAGCCATCGCCCTCGGCGGCGTCCGGGCCGCGCGGCACGAACACCGCCTCCGACGCCCGCTCGCCCGGCGGCAGGCGGAACTCCGCCCGCGTGCGGCGATCGAGATCGTGGTGCAGCACCCGGTCCACCTCGTCCACCTGGCTGATGCGCCAGCCGTGGCGGTACGGCAGCCCGGCGCGGTGCTCGTCGATGCGGGGGAACTCGCCGGGCCTGTCGTCCAGCACCTCGCGCCGCACGGGGGCGCGGCCCGCCGGGTCCACCCGCCAGCGGCACAGGCGGCCGGCGGCGGGCGCGGGCGGGCTGCCGTCCGCCATGGGGAACAGCGGGGCGGCGTCGTATTCCACCACGTCCATCACCACGACGCCGTCCGCATCGAAGGCGTTCATCACGTGGAAGGCGTAGCAGGGCGCGATCTCCGACCAAGCCAGGCTGGCCGCGCCCACCTCCCGCCGCAGCACGCCGAGGAAGCCGCTGCGCCCCGGCTCCCACGCGAAGGGCGGCTGCCCGGCCATCGCGCGGTCCAGGCTGCTGGTCAGCGGCAGCACGGGGAACACCAGGTGCCGCGCCGTCACCCCGAAATCGTGCACCATGCTGCTGTAGGGCGCCTGGAACACCTCCTGGCGGGACACTCGGCCGTCCGGCTCCACGGTGCCCCAGGACAGCCCCGGGCTGAACGGCCCGGTGGCGGAGTAGCTGAAGAACACCAGCTGCCCGGTCGCCGGGTCCCGCTTGGGGTGGGCGGTGAAGCGCCCGGACAGCGCGCCGCCAAAATCCTCGATGCCCAACGTCGAGAGGTCGTCCGGGTCCAGCCGCGTGGGCAGGTGGGCCTCCTCCAGCGCCAGCAGCCGGCCCGCATGGGGCAGCACGTGCGTGTTGGCGACCCCCGTGTCCAGGCCCGGCGGCGTGTGGGGGACCGGGCGGCCGAACCCCGCGAACAGCGCCTCGCCCGCCGCCGCCTCGGCCAGGAAGCGCGGCGTGCGGACCCAGCGGTTGCGGTAGCTGGCCTGGCCGTCCCGGATCGTGATGGCGTGCACCATGCCGTCGCCGGTGAACCAGTGATACGGCGCGGCGGGCGGCATGTGCGGGTTGGGGCCGTTGCGATACAGCGTGCCGTCCAGCCCGGGCGGCAGCGCCCCGCTGGTCCGCAGGGCGGAGACGGCCAGCTCGTCATGCACTGGCGCGAAGTTGCCGGAGAGGAACGGCGAATCAGACACGGTGGGCCTCCGTATGGCGCGGCGCCTCCCCACATGCGGCTGCCGAGGCAGCCCGGCAAGGCGTCCGCCCCTGCCGCATCCCGTCCGGAGTTCCCGCCCCTTGAGCACTACGACCTCGCCCACCGCCGTCGCCGCCGCGCCGGCGTGGCTGACGCTGCTGCTGGCGGCGGCCTGCGGGCTGATCGTGGCCAACATCTACTACGTGCAGCCGCTGGCAGGCCCGGTCAGCGCCTCGCTTGGCCTGTCGCCGCAGGCCGCCGGCCTGGTGGTGACGATGACGCAGGTCGGCTACGGCGCCGGGCTGCTGCTGGTGGTGCCGCTGGCCGACGTGTTCGAGAACCGCGCCCTGGTGCTGGCCGCGGTGGGGCTCAGCGCCCTGGCCCTGGCGGCGGCCGGGCTGTCCGGCCACGCGGGGCCGTTCCTGCTGGCGGCGCTGGGGGTGGGGCTCGGCTCCGTGGCTGCCCAGGTGCTGGTGCCGTACGCGTCCCACTTGGCGCCGGAGGCGATGCGGGGCCGCATGGTAGGCAACGTGATGAGCGGGCTGATGCTCGGCATCATGCTCGCCCGGCCGGCCGCCAGCTTCGTCACCGCGGCGCTGTCCTGGCACGCGGTGTTCTTCCTGTCGGCGGCGGCCATGGTGGCGCTGGCCGCCGTGCTGCGGGCGGCGCTGCCGGTGCGCCGCCCGCCGCCGGGCCTGCGCTACGCGGCGCTGCTGCTGTCCATGGCCGGGCTGCTGCGCGAAACGCCGGTGCTGCGGCGGCGCGCGTTGTATCACGCCTGCCTGTTCGGCGCGTTCAGCCTGTTCTGGACGGCGGTGCCGCTGGTCCTGGCCCGCAGCTTCCACCTGACGCAGAACGGCATCGCCTGGTTCGCGCTGGCCGGTGTGGCGGGTGCGGTGTCCGCCCCGCTCGCGGGCCGCGCCGCCGACCGGGGCTGGACCCGGCCGGTCACGGGCGCGGCCATGGCGCTGGCGGCGCTGTCCTTCGTGCTGATGCGGTGGGGCCAGTCCGGGTCGGCCGCGTCCCTGGGCGCGCTGGTGGCCGCGGCCGTGCTGCTGGATTTCGGCGTGACGGCGAACCTGGTGCTGGGGCAGCGCGCGATCTTCTCGCTGGGCGCCGAGCTGCGCGGGCGGCTGAACGGGCTATACATGGCGATCTTCTTCATGGGCGGCGCGCTCGGCTCCGCCGCCGGGGCTTGGGCGTTCGCGCATGGCGGCTGGCCGCTGGTGTGCTGGGCGGGCCTGGCGCTGCCGCTGCTGGCCCTGCTTTGCTACGCAACGGAACACAGCCCCGCCGCTTGATGGCCCATGCAGCGCGTCGGCATCACGGCCCTGGTCCTGATCAGCCTGGCAGGCCACGCCCGCGCGGATGACGGCACGGCGGAGGCGCTGCGCCGGTTCGGCCTCGAAGGGGTCTGGGCGCCCGATTGCAGCCGCCCGGCCTCACCGGGCAACCCCCGCGTGGTGTGGGACGGCCCAGCGCACAGCATGACTTCCGACATGCAGGCCTTCTCCACCCCGGACACGATCACGGGCGCGGTGCGGCTGGGCGAGGGCTTGCTGCAATTCTCCATGGGCCGCGGCATCGCTCCCAGCCTGGTCGTGACCATCGAGCGCACCGGGCGGCGGGTGCGGACGCTCAGTTCGGTCGGGGTGGACGGGCGGGCGTATTATGCGGGCGGAGTGGAGGTGGCGACGGGGACGCCCAGCATGTCCTATGAGCGATGCGGAGATGCCGGGCCGGGATCGTAGGCTCGCTGCAACCTGCCTTCTCCCGGAGAGACAAGGAGAAGGCAGTGCAGCTTCAACGCTGGCTGGACCTGTTGGGCCTCAGTTCACCGGCGCGCGATGGACGATCTGGGTGCGATAGCCTTCCAGAATAGCCATCAGCTCCTCCAGCTCCCGCTCCGGGACGTTGAATTTGTAGAACGTCGTCCGGCACTCGGTCATGACGATGTCGAACTCGCGGTTGGTGATCGCCAGGTGGGCGTGCGCCTCGTCCATCGGGCGGCCGGCATAGACCTGCTTGGGACCACCGGTGTTGGCGACGACCCAGGCAGTCAGCATGTATTTGAACCCGGCCATGTCCCGCTTGTCGTGGAACGCTCCGATGGCCGGGTTGGCGTTCAGGGTGGCGTTGACGTACAGCCGGTCCGTTAGGTCGTCTGCGGTGGCAGCGATCGCGTTGTAGCCGCCGAGCCGTTCGAACAGGGTGGGGCCGGGCAGCGGCGGCATCGGGTCGGTCGTTCCTTCCATCGCGTCACTCATGGCGTGGCCTCCTCAAGTGCGGTCTGCGCCGCGGTTGGTCCGCCTAAGCTGGCGGCAGGCAGCAAATCTTCCCAGTCCGCGTCGCCCACAGGGCAAACGCGATGCGGCAAACACTATTCATTGACTGACTGGTCTGTCCAGGGTTCGAAGCTGCAAGGATTCATCGCTGGCCGTCTCCGGGTGCAGGGCAGCGCCTTGCAACAGCCAATGCCGAATTATGCCGCCTCGGTGAACTGCAGCGCCGCCAGCCGAGCATACAGCCCACCGCCGCGCACCAGGCTGTCATGCGTGCCGGACGCCACGATGCGTCCCTCCTCCATCACCACGATGCGGTCCGCCCGGCGCACCGTGGCCAGCCGGTGCGCGATCACCAGCGTGGTGCGCCCCTGCGACAGCGCCGCGAGCGCCCGTTGCACCGCATGCTCGCTCTCCGCGTCGAGCGCCGAGGTGGCCTCGTCCAGCAGCAGCACCGCCGGGTCGCGCAGTACGGCGCGGGCAATGGCGATGCGCTGGCGCTGCCCGCCGGACAGGCGGACGCCCTTCTCGCCCAGGAAGGTGTCCCAGCCCTGCGGCAGCGCGTCGATGAAGCCGCAATGCGCGGCGCGGGCGGCGGCGCGCACCTCGGCGTCGCTGGCGCCGGGGCGGCCGAAGCGGATGTTGGTCCAGGCGTCGGCGCCGAACACCACGGGGTCCTGCGGCACCAGGCCGAGCCGGGCGCGCACCGCCGCCGGGTCCGCCTGGCGCAGGTCCACCCCATCCAGCCGCACGGCGCCGGATTGCGGGTCGTAGAAGCGCAGCAGCAGCTGCAGCACCGTGGTCTTGCCAGCGCCGGAGGGCCCGACCAGCGCCACCGTCTCGCCGGACTCGATGTCCAGGCTGAAGCCTTCCAGCGAGGCGCGGTCCGGCCGGGCGGGGTAGTGGAACACCACCCGGTCGAACGAGACCCGGCCTTCCGGCGGCGGCAGCGGGCGCGGATGGGCAGGGGCGGCGATCAGCGACCGCTCATCCAGCAGCTCAGCGATGCGGTCCGCGGCCCCGGCGGCGCGTTGCAGCTCGCCCCACAGCTCGCTCAAGCCGGCGCCGGAGGTGGCGACGATCACGGCGTAGAACACGAAGGCGGACAGCGCCCCGCCGCTGAGCTGCCCCGCCAGCACCTGCCGCCCACCGACCCACAGCGCCAGCGTGATCGCGCCGAAGCCCAGCAGGATCACCACCAGGATCACCCCGGCGCGCGAGGCGATCCGCGCCCGCGCGGCCGCCACCGACCGCTCGGTGGCGGCCGCGAAGCGCGCCCGGGCGAATGGCTCCTGGGTGAACGCCTGCACCGTGCGCAGCGCCCCCAGCGTTTCCTCCGCCAGCGCGCCGAGGTCGGCCACGCGCTCCTGCGCCACGCGCGAGAGCCGGCGCTCGCGGCGGGAGAACACCACCAGCGGCACGATCACGAACGGCACCACGGCGGCCACCAGCCCGGACAGCAGCGGCGCCGTGACCACCAGCATGGCGAACGCCCCCACCAGCAGCAGCGCCGAGCGCAGCCACTGCGACAGCGCCGACCCGGCCAGCGCCTGCAGCACCGCTGTGTCCGCCTGCAGGCGGGACAGCACGTCGCCCACCCGCGCCGTCTCGAACCAGGCGGGCGACAGCGTCAGCACCTGGCTGAACACGTTGCGGCGCAAGTCCGCGCCGATGCGCTCGCCGAGCCAGGTGACCAGCGCGAACCGGCTGGCGGTGGCCAGGGCCAGCAGCGCCACGACGCCCGCCATGCCGAGCGCGGTCGCGTTCAGCCGCGCCGTGCTGCCGCTGGCGAAGCCGCCGTCGATCAGGTGGCGCAAGCCCTGGCCCAGCGCCAGCACCAGCCCGGCGGAGGCGAGCAGCGACGCCGTGGCGCCCGCCGCCTGCCAGCGGTAGCGCGCCAGGAACGGCGCGAGCAACCGGAGCGAGCTGGTGCGGGACAAGCTCAGCTTTCCATGAAGGTCTTGAACGCGGCGGCATGCTCCGGGTGCCAGCGCGACAGGGCGGGGCGGTTCAGGATGATGTCCTCCATCGCCCAGCGCATGCGCTTCTCGTCCTGCGCCCGGGTGGTGTCGTTGTCCGGGCACAGGATGTAGAAATCGCCGCGGCCCATCCCGTCGAGCATGAAGTCCACCACCTGCTCCGGCGTCCAGGCGCCGTCCGGCTTGGTGGCGGTGCGCACGCGGGTGAAGCCGGTGAAGGTGAAGCCGGGGATCAGCAGGTGCGCGGTGACGGGCGTGCCCAGCAGGTCGTGCGCCAGCCCTTCGGTCAGCGCCTTGATGCCCGCCTTGCTGACGTTGTACGCCGTGTTGCCCGGCGGCGTGGTGATGCCCTGCTTGGACCCGGTGTTGATGATCGCCGCCGGCTGCCCCGCCTCCCGCATCGCCGGGGTGAACGCCTGCACACCGTTGATGACGCCCCACAGGTTGGTCTCCAGGATGGCGCGCCAGGCGGCCGTCCCGTCCGCGATGGCACCCTTGCTCTCGCGCCCGGCGTTGTTCATCAGCACCGAAACCGAGCCCCAGCGCGCCAGCGCCCGGTCCCGCAGCGCCGCCACCGCCGCCGCGTCGCTCACGTCCGTGGGCACCGCCAGCACGTCCGCCCCCGCGGCGGCGAGCGCCGCCGTCTCGCGTTCCAGCGCCGCCGCGTCGATGTCGGCCAGGCACACCGCCATGCCCAGCGCCGCCAGGCGCTGCGCCCCGGCCAGGCCGATGCCGCTGCCCGCGCCGGTGACGACGGCGGCGCGCCCGGGGGCGATGGCGGGATGAGACATGGGGGAAGCTCCTGGTGGTTGACGCCGAGAGTTGGGGGTGCCGCCCGCGGCCTTGCACCCCCGCAGCGCCGGCGCGATGCTGCGGAAAACGCCTCAAGGGGGAGCACCATGCCATACCCGTTCACGCGCGACGACCTCGATGCGCTGGCCGTGTGGGACACGCCCACCATCTGCAACGGCCTCGAGCTGCTGGTGCCGGAGCGCCGCGCCGTGGGCTTCACCACCGAGCCCATGGTCGCCGCCGTGCCGGAGGGCCGCCCGATCGTTGGCCTGGCCCGCGTGGGCTTCATCCGCGCCAGGGAGGCCCCGCGCGCCCCGGTGGCGGACCGGCTGGACTGGTACGACTACGTGGCCGAAGCCGCCATGCCCACCGTTGTCGTGCTGCAGGACCTGGACGACCGGCCCGGCTACGGCGCCTGGTGGGGCGAGGTGCACTCAACGGTGCACCAGGCGCTGGGCGCGCTCGGCTGCGTCACCAACGGCTCGTTCCGCGATACGGCGATGCTGGCGGCAGGCTTCCAGATCATCGCGGGCCGGGTGGGGCCGAGCCACGCCCACGTGCATATGGTCGAGTTCGGCCGGCCGGTGAACGTGTTCGGCCTGAACTGCGCCCATGACGACGTGGTGCACGCCGACGCGCACGGCGCCGTGGTGATCCCGGCCGACGTGGTGCGCCGGTTGCCGGACGCGATCGACCTGTGCAACCGGCGCGAGCGGGTGATCCTGGACGTGTGCACCACGCCGGGCTTCACCCCGGCCAAGCTGCGCGCGGCGGTGCTGCAGGCGGGGGAGATCCACTGAGCCGGCGTCAGCCCCGCAGCGCCACCCCGAAATAGGCGTCCGCCAGGGCCATGCCGCACCCGAGCGCTTCAAACGCGAGTTCGTCCTCCGGCTGCGTCAGCACCTCCAACGCCCAGCCGAGGCCTTCTCGGCGGTAGCACTCGGCCCGCATTTGGTCCTGGTAGGCCAGCACCAGGTGCACGAGAGTCGGCAGATTCTTGTAGAAGCGCAGCTTCTCGCCGCGGTCGTTGTCCATGGTGGAGGGTGACAGGACCTCGACGATGGCGAGGGGGTCGGTAACGAAGCTCCGGTCCTGCAACGGGCCGCATCGCACCAGCAGGTCGGGCCTCGGCTTGTAGTACTTCGCTTGGTTCTCGGACGGCTGCACCCGCATGCCGCCGAAAAACACCTGGCAACCGTGCGCGTCCACGGCCTGCTTCAGCCGGGTGCCAATGTTGCTGACGACCTGCTCGTGCGCCTGGCTCGGGTTCGTCATGCCGACGATGCGTCCCGCGACGAGTTCCCACGGCCGCTTGTCAGCCTGGCCGTCAAGGAACGAGTCGAACGCCGCGATCGTGACGGGCGGCTCTTCCAACACGAAAGCCTCAGACATCACCCTGCCTTCCCATGCCAACATGGCATGATCTAGCACGATCGGCCGGCGGGCGGCACGCAGGCCCTCACTCCGGCAAAGCCGGGTCGGACTCCACCGCGATCGTCAGGCGAAGCTGCCGCGACGCCATCCCGGGCGGCGGCGGGCAGTGCGCGGCTGCAACGGTGGCCAGGGCGGCGCGGTCCAGCATGGGCAGGCCGCTGCCGGCGGCGACCGCGACGTCGGACACCCGGCCATCGAGGTAGCTGAACGCCACGCGGACCTGGCCCCCCTGCCCCGCCATGCGGGCGGCCGGCGGATAGACCAGGGCCGCCCGCACCGCCTTGCGCATGCCCGCCTGGAACGCGGCGAGCTCGACCGCGCTGGGAGCTGCGGGCTGCGCCGGCGCGGCGGGCGCCGGCGGGGCGGGACGCCTCCGCGGCTTGCGGCGCGGCGGCCTGAGGTTGCGGCTTGGGTTTCGGCCGCGGCGTCGCCGGGCGTGGCGGCAGTGCAGCCGCCTGGGCCGGCGCCGCGGCAGGCGGAGGCGGGCCGCCCGCAGCCGCCTCGCCACTGGCCGCCGACGATGGTTCGGCCGTGGCCGCTGCGGGACCCAGCGTTGGCTCCGGGGCTGGCTCCGGGCCTGGCACGGGCGGGGCGGGTCTCGGCAGGGTGACCAGCGTCACGCTCACCGTCGCAGGGGGCACGGGGACGGGCACGGTCCAGGCGGGGTTGGCCAGGGTCAGCGCGCCTGCCATCACCGCCAAGGCGCCCACCGACGCCGTGGCCAGGCGGCGTCCCTCACCGGGCGCCCGGACCGGCGGCGTCAGCCGCAGCCCGGCGTCCGCGGCCGGCGAACGGAAGGCTTCTTGATCTGCCGGCGGTGCGG
>CAXSAX010000028.1:0-49610 GCA_964235495.1 uncultured Acetobacteraceae bacterium
GCCCGGCGCGCCGCCAGCTCCGCTGCGGCGCGCGCGGTGAGCTGCGGGCCGTCCTCAGCCATGGGGGGCCGGCAGGGCGCGCAGCACCGCCTCGCGCAGCTCCGGCGGGGCCGCGCTGAGCGCGTCGCGCACCGCGCGCATCTGCCGCCGGGCCTCGTACAGCTGGTCCAGCAGCGACAGCACGGTGGGCAGCGCGTCCTCGTCCAGGCTCAGCCCGTCCCGCAGCTCCACGATCAGCCGCACCCGCGCCACGTCGATCTCGCCGAAGCGCCAGGCCCCGGCGGCCCCGTCCGGACGCACCCAGGACAGCGCCACCCAGCGGCTGACATCCTCGATGCGCAAGCCGGCGACGCGCTGCGGCAGCATCTCAAGCGTGATCACGGCGCCCGCCTCACAAATCCGCCAGGCCCTGGCGCGGGTCCACCGCGTCCGCCGGCGCCCATTGCCGCAGCAGGGCTTCCAGCGCGTCGTCGGCGTCCGGCAGCACCAGCTTCAGCTTCACCAACTGGTCGCCCGCCGGCCGGTCGCCATGGGCGGGGACGCCGCGGCCGCGCAGGCGCAGCACCGTGCCGGTGTCCGACCGGCGCGGCACCGTCATCGCCACCGAGCCGGTGACGGTGGGCACCGTCACCCGGCCGCCCATCACGGCCTCCTTCACCGTCACCGGCAGGTCCAGGTGCACGTCGTCGCCCTCGCGGCGGAACACCGGGTGCGGCGCCACCCGCACCTCGATCAGCGCGTCGCCCGCCGGGCCGCCATTGGCGCCGTCGCCGCCCTGGCCGCGCAGCCGCAGGGTCTGGCCGTCCTCCATGCCGGGGGGCACGCGCACCTCCAGCGAGCGGCCGTCCGGCAGGGTGATGCGCCGCTGCACCCCGGTGATGGCGTCCTTGAACTCCACCGGCAGCGTGTAGGCGGCGTCCCGCCCGCGCATCGGCCGGGTGTTGCGCTCGTGGGACTGGGCAAACAGGTCGGCGAAGATGTCGCCCATGCCGGCGTCAGCGGCGCCGTAGCGCGCGCCGGCGCCGGCATCGGCGTAGCGGCGGTAGCTCGGGGGCTCCGGCTTCGGGTCCCCGGCGGCGTCGATCTCGCCGCGGTCGAACCGGGCGCGCTTGTCCGGGTCGGACAGCAGGTCGTTGGCGCCGGAGATGTCCTTGAACTTGGCCTCCGCCGCCTTGCTGCCCGGGTTCAGGTCGGGGTGGTGCTTCTTGGCGAGGGTGCGGTAGGCGCGGCGGATGTCGTCGGCCGACGCGTCCTTCGCCACGCCCAGGGTCTGGTAGGGATCGGTCATGCTGGTCCGCAGGTCATTGCGGTGTCACATGGCAAGCAGCGGCGGCCGGATCAACCGGGCTGGCACGTGGCGCACCAGTAGAGCTGCCGCCCGGCCATGTCCTCCGCCTGCACCGGCGCGCCGCACACCCGGCAGGGCTGCCCGGCGCGGTGGGCCACGTAGCACCGCGCCTCGCGCCCGCTGCGGCCGGCGGGCCGGTGGCGCGGCCGGGTGGTGATGATCGCGCCGTCCCGCACGCCGTCCCGCAGCAGGGCGCGGGTGTCGCGCCACAGCGCGTCCCATTGCGGGCGGGTGAGGTCGCGGCCGGGGCGGTGCGGCGCGATGCCGGCGCGGAACAGCAGCTCGGCGCGGTAGATGTTGCCGATGCCGGCCACCACGTCCTGCCGCATCAGCAGCTGGCCGATGGCCATGCGGGAGGCGTGGATGGTGTCCCACGCCTTGCCGGGCCGCCCGTCGGCGCGCAGCGGGTCGGGGCCGAGCCGGGCGGTGGCGGCCCGCTTCTCCGCCGGCGACAGCAACTCGCACGCGGTGGGGCCGCTGAGGTCGGCCACGTGCGCGCCGGCCACCAGCCGCAGCCGGACGGCGCCGCGGGGCAGGGGGTTGCCGTCCTCGTCCGCCTCCGCCTCCGCCCGGCTGCGCCGCCCCATGCCGGACAGGCCGGGCCCGGCGAAGCGCCACATGCCGTACAGCCCCAGGTGCACCCGCAGCCACACCGGGCCCTCGGTGCCGTCAAAGCGCAGGAACATGTGCTTGCCCCAGGCCTCCGCGTGCTCGAGCGCCAGCCCGTCCAGCGCGGCCGCGCCCGCGGCGAAGCGCCCCTGCGGGCTGCTGGCGCGCACGGCGCGGCCGACGAACTGGGCGGCAAAGGCCGCGGCCAGGCGGTGGACGGTGTGACCCTCGGGCGTGATGCGGCTCCTGTGCGGCGATGAACTTGGGCAGCCCGGCCCCGTTGTGGAACGGCGGGCAAGCGTCTTGCTGGCCTTTTTGCAGACATTTTGGAGACAGGACATGTCATCCCATCCACCCCCGGTGCCCCCCGACCAGCAACCGAAGCACGGAGCGCACCCAGACAAGGCATCCGTGCAGGACGCCGCCAAGGACGGGGCCCAGCACGGCAACGCCGCCGAGCAGGGCGACACGGCCAATGTTCGGCAAAACACCACGAACAAGGGATTGCAGAAAGGCTGAACTCGCTTCGGGCAGGCAGCCTGGGTAAGCTGCCAGCGGCACGACAGGGTCGGACTGATGGACGGTGAAGGCTACCTGATCCTCGCGTCCGGCCCAGCCAAATATGTCGAAATGGCCCGCAACCTGGCAGCCTCCCTCCGGATCATGGACGGGACACGTCCAATCTGCCTGGTGCATGACCAGCATGCCCGGCTGGAACCGTCGGACAAAGCCTTCTTCGACGACGCCGCCGTGCTGCCCGACGACCCCTTGTACCCCGGGTTCATGAACAAGATCCGGCTCTACCCAACGTCCCCCTACCGCCGCACCATGTTCGTTGATGCCGACTGCCTGCTGATGAAGCGCGACATCGGCACGTACTGGGATGCCGGGCGCAAATCCTTCTTCGCCATCACCGGCGGGCGGCGCACGCAAGGCCATTGGAAGGGCGCGGACATCGCGCACCTGCTGGCGCAGGAGCAAAGCCCATACCTCGTGCAGATGAACTCCGGGGTTTTCTGCTTCGACAAGAGCCCTGAAGCGGCATCGTTCTTCCAGGGCCTGAACGAGTTCTATCTCCGGCGCCGCGCCGTGCTCGGCGTTGGCCTGCATCGCGGCAAGCCGGCGCAAACCGACGAGATCTATATCGGCCTCTGGATGGGGCTCAACGGCCTCGATGACTGCGTGGGCAACTCCGGCGAGAACTCGTGGATGGTCTCGACCTGGCGCGGCTTCGGCATGATGCTTGACCCGGAACGCGGACGAACCCTGATTCGCAAGCCGAAGCGCTCGATCGCCGGCATCCCGAATCCCCTGTTCGGCTGGGATCGCCTCAGCCCATCCTTCGTGCATTTCATTGGCCTCAAGCCGCGCAGGCGCTACGAGCAGCTTTCGCGCTATTTCAGGGCGCAAATGGCTGTACGGAGATGATGCTCCCACAGTTCCGGCGTAGCCCGCCCATCGTTGTCTGCCCGGCATGGCCGCCTCACGAATGGTGATGCCGGCGGGAGACTCCCCCAGCCATCATGCAACAAGCAAGCGCAGCGGATGGGCATTGTCCGCTGTCCTGGCGAGTGCCTTGCTCGTGCTCGGCGGCGTCGAAGGAGGGTCGGAGCTTTGGCATCCAGCCCAGGCCGCAACCGTCGCCATCGACCTGCTCTACGGGTTTTGCACGGCAGGCTTGGTGTTTTGGGGCGCTCGCGTGGACCTCTTGCCAAGGCAAGTCAGCCCCTCAGGCGTCATGATGGGAGCCACCCTCGTCCTGGCATTTGTAGTGCCGCTGTTGCTGGCGCATCTCGTGCTGCGGTCGTTCCCTGTTTCTGCCGACGAGTATGGCTACACTTACCTGGCCGACACCTTGCACCTCGGAAGATTGTGGAACGCCCCGGTCCAGGCCGAACTCCGTGACGTGCTCGAAACCTTCTACATTCCCGACCAGGACGGCAAGCGGTTATCGCAATACCCGCCCGGCTGGCCGGCTGTACTGGCTCTTTTTGGCGTGGTTGGCCTCCGGCCCGCAGCCAACCCGGCGCTTGGCCTTTTGTCGGCAGCATTGCTGGCTTTGGGCTTGAGGGAACTGAGGGTGGAGGCCTCGCGCAGGGTGGCCTTGGTCGCGCTTGTGACGCTGGCGCCATTCACGACCTTCAACAACGCTTCCTTGTTCAACCACCCCATGGCGGGGGCATGTGTCCTGGCCATCGCGTTCCTGGACCTCCGGAATGAGCGGCGTCCGGCGCTCTGGATGCAGCTCGGGATCGGCTTTGCCTTCTCCGTTCTCCTGACGACCAGGTATGAGGCGTTCCTGATCGCGTTTGGGCTTTATGTCGCTGATGGCGTGTGGCGCCGGAGGCCGGGCTTGCTGGGCCGGTGGTTTTGGGCAGCCGCCGGCGCCGTGCCGGTCACGGCGCTTTTCGGCTTCTACAACTGGCGCATCACAGGCAGCCCGTTCACCACCACCCTGGCGTGGGGATTCCCGGATTTGAGCTATGGCCTGCATGGCCAGGGCATAGACGGCATCAGCACGCCGGCCCTCGCTGCGGTGCGAACGGGCCGGTTCGTGACGTGGTGGGCCGAGTTCGCCTCCGTTGCCGTGCTTCCCTTCGCTGCCCTCGGCTTGTGGCGGCGGCTGCGGCTTGGATGCGTCCGCTGGTTCGACCTGTTCCTGCCGGCAGTCATCGCCTTCTTCGTTTTCTACCCTGACGGCGGCGGCTTTCAGTATGGGCCGCGCCACTGGTTCGTCGGCTGGCTTACGCTTCCGCTCACGATCGGCGCTGCGTTCCCCAGCATGACGCCCTGGCCGCTCGGGCGCTGGCGGTTCAGCCCAGGGCGGCTGGTCCTGCTGCAAATCGCCGCCTATGCCGGGTTCACGGCGACCTACGCCGTGTTCGCGGGGCTGCAAGCGGCCGCAAGGCAGGAGAGCCTGCGCGTCGCCGACGCAGCGCCGCCGCCGCCCCTCGTGCTGATGCCCACCAGCCAGATCCGCCTGGTCCCCTGGCAGGTGCGCCCGATTCCACTGGACGCGAAGGACCTGACCCGCAATGCGCCGGATGGGTTCGGCGCCCCGGTCGTCTATGGCCGAGATCTAGGCGCGGCACGGACTGCCCTGCTCTGCGATCAAGTGCAAGGGCGCTCGGTCTGGCGAGTGCTGCTTCAAGGCAGCCCGCCACGCGGCAAGCTGGCGCCAGCTTGCAGGGATGGCGATGGCTGACCAAAATACGCTGCCGTAATTTATTTTGATTTTGATCCTTGTGCAAACGGTGGGCCGCAGATAACGTTATTTTAGCGTTATAGATTGGCGCGTTAGTTCGACAGTTTCAACTAAATGCTTCGCGTGCGCGAAAGTTCTCGATGGTTGCATAGTTAAGATCAAATAATCACCAGATGCAGTCAAGTTGACCGTCAGTAGACAAGCTCAATCCGAAAAGATACTTTGCAAGTAAAACTAAATCACATGATCATGCACTCCCCCAATCAGCAGTGTTTAGATGCATCATTATTAGTTGATCAAGCAAACAAGGAATAAGAGTTGCTGTTGTTACCCGGCGCTTGGCGATTGCGGCGTGAGATTGCAAGTGTACGCCACAACTTGGCAATTCGTGGAATCCTGCAAACGCCACCCTTGGCGGTATCAAGCTCGGGTCCCCTTTACTTCGGCATGACATGCCATCGTGACGCCTTGTCATGGCTGATTGCGGTCAAGACAATTGCCCAGTCGGTTGGGCCCGGGCAGTTCGCGGCCATCGACGATGGATCACTGACACTGGCTGACCACGAAAGGCTGCTTCGGCACTTGCCCGGCCTTCGCCTCCTGTCCATCCGCGACGTGGACACCGCCGGATTCCCCAGAGGCGGCACGTGGGAGCGCCTGCTGACCGCGCTCGACCTGGCGCATGACCACTACGTCATCCAGGTGGATGGCGACCTGATCGCTCAGTCGGCCCTCGAAGAGGTTGCTGAGGCCGTGCGGGCCAACCGTGCTTCCACATTGCCAGGCGAGCCAGACGCTACGTTGCGGAACGCCGCCGAGGCAGCGGCCGCGGCATGGCGGCAGACCTACGTTCACATCCAGCATTCGGCGGAGCGGCTGCTGGCCGACCTGCCCAACTCGGCGGCGCTGCGCTATGTCCGCGGCTGTTCCGGCTTTGCGGGCTTCCCGCGAGGCTGCAACAAGGCCAAGTTGGCGGCATTGGCCGCTTTTATGGAAACCAGGATAGGCCCGCCCTGGAGCAACTGGGGCAGCGAGCAATTCGCGTCGAACTTCGTCATCGCCAACACGCCGGACCCGGTGATGCTGCCATGGTCGCGCTATCCCGCCTTCCTCAACCCCGGCCAGAAGCTTTCGGGTGCGGCGCTGGTGCATTTCATGGGCAGCCACCGCTACGTGGGCGGTGCCTTCACCCGATTGAGCCGCGCCGCGATCCAGCGGCTTGGCTACTAGCGGCACAGATTGGGCCAGGCGGACACGAGGCGTTCCGCGCCCGTCGAGCACCTCGCCAAATGCGCCCGGTTTTGGCAAATCCAAGGCGAGGGGTCCATTGGCTCGCCATCCTGGCGTCTGGTTCCGCGCTCCTCTAAAATCTCGCCATCATGACCGACAACATCTACGCCGCCATCCGCGCCCGCGTGATCGACGCGCTGGCCGCCGCAATCCCCGGCCTGCCGGACGACCTGCTTGCCCGCGTGGAGGTCACCCCGGCGCGGGAGGCGGCGCATGGCGACATGGCGACCAACGCCGCCCTGCTCGCCGCCAAGCCCTCCCGCCAGCCGCCCGCCGCCATCGCCGCTGCCCTGGCGGCCGAGTTGCTGCGGGCGCCGGAGATCGCCGCGGCCGAGCCGGCCGGGCCGGGCTTCGTGAACCTGCGGCTGCACCCGGCGGCGCTGCTCGCCACCCTGCCGGCCGTGCTGCGGGCGGGCGAGGCCTATGGCGCCAGCACGGCGGGGCAGGGCCGCCGGGTCAACGTGGAGTACGTCTCGGCCAACCCCACGGGGCCGATGACGGTGGGCCACTGCCGCGGCGCCGTGGTGGGGGACGCGCTGGCCAACCTGTTGGCCAAGGTAGGCTACGCCGTCACCAAGGAGTTCTACGTCAACGACGCCGGCAACCAGGTGGCCGCCCTCGCCTGGGCGACATACTGGCGCTACCTGCAGGCGCTCGGCACCCCACTGACGGAGGAGGCGTTCGCCGCCGCCGTGCCCGGCGGGCTGCAGTACCGCGGCGACTACCTGGTGCCGCTGGGCGAGGCGCTGGCGGCCGAGTTCGGCGACCGCCTGGCCGCACCCGGCGGCACGGTCGCCGACCCGGCGGCCTGGCTGGACACGGTGCGCGGCTTCGCCATCCGCGCCATGCTCGCCGCGATCCGCGAGGACCTGGACGCGCTCGGCATCGCGTTCGACCGGTTCAGCTCGGAGGCCGAGCTGCTCGCCTCCGGCGCGCCGGACGCGGCCATCGCCAAGCTCGGCGCCGACGGCCTGCTGTACGAGGGGGTGCTGGAGCCGCCGAAGGGCAAGCTGCCGGACGACTGGGAGCCGCGCGAGCAGCTGCTGTTCCGCTCCACCCGGTTCGGCGACGACCTGGACCGCCCGCTGCGCAAGTCGGACGGCAGCAACACCTACTTCGCCAACGACATCGCCTACCACGCCGCCAAGGCCGCCCGCTCGGACGTGCTGATCGACGTGCTGGGCGCGGACCATGGCGGCCACGTCTCGCGCATCAAGGCGGCGACGGCGGCGATGACCGGCGGGGCGGTGCCGCTGGAGATCATCCTGTGCCAGATCGTGCGCGTGCTGAAAGGCGGCGAGTTCGTCCGCATGAGCAAGCGGGCGGGCACCTTCGTCACCCTGCGCGACCTGCTGGACGAGGTGGGCCGGGACGCGGTGCGCTTCACCATGCTGACCCGCAAGGCGGACGCGCAGATGGACTTCGACATCGACGCGGCGGTGGCGCAGACGCGGGAGAACCCGGTGTTCTACGTGCAGTACGCCCATGCCCGCTGCCGCTCCGTGCTGCGCGCCGCCGCCGCCACGCCCGGCCTGGCGATCGACCCGGCGGCCCCGCTGCACAGCCTGGCGGACGAGGCGGAACTGGCCGTGGTGCGCCGCCTGGCGGCCTGGCCGCGCACCGTGGAGGCGGCGGCGCAGGCCCGCGAGCCGCACCGAATCGCGTTTTTTCTCTATGACTTGGCGGGCGACTTTCATATGCTGTGGAACCGTGGCCGCGAATCGGCGACGCTTCGGTTCCTCCTGCCCGACCGTCCGGAGGAAACCCGGGCGCGCCTGGTCCTGGTGGCGGCCGTGGCGACCGTCATCCGCTCCGGCTTGCAGGTCATGGGGGTGACGCCGGTCGAGGAGATGCGCTGAGATGTCAGACCCCCTGAGCCTGCCGATCGAAAGCTGGCGCCCGCAGCGGCACCCCGGCGGGCTGGACCCCGACATCAAGCGCATGGCCCTGGTGGCGGCCGGGGTTGCCGCCCTGCTGGCGGTGGGCGTGGGCGGCTACCGGCTGGCCGGCCGCAGCCCGCACGCCGTCCCGGTGATCGAGGCCGACAGCCGGCCGCTGCGCGTGCGCCCGGACAACCCCGGCGGCCTGCAGCTCGCCGGGGCGGAGGAGCAGTTCATGGACGGCGCCGGGTCGGCGGCCGAGGCCATGGCGCCCCCGCCCGAGGCCCCCGCCCCGCAAGCCCTGCGCGCCCAGATCAAGGCCCGCCAGGCGGCGCCGGAGGCCGCCCCGCCGGCCGAGACCCCGTTACCCCCGCCGTCGCGCGCCGTGCCGCTGCCTGTGCCGCCGCCGCCGGCGCCCGTGGCGGCGCTCCCGCCTCCAGTGGCCGCTGCCCCGGTCCGCCCGGCCGCCCCGCCGGCGGGAGGGGTGCAGGTGCAGCTTGCGGCCATGGACAGCGAGGCGGGCGCGGTGGCCGAATGGCAGCGCCTGGCCAAGCGCGTGCCGGACCTGCTGGCCTCGCGCCACCCGGCGGTGCTGCGCGCGGAGCGGGACGGCCGGACGTTCTACCGGCTGCGCACCGGCGGCTTCGCCGACGTGGCGCAGGCCACGGCGTTCTGCGCGGCGGTGCGGGCCAAGGGCGGGGCGTGCGCCATCGCGAGCTTCTAGCTTGGGGCTTTGCCCCAAACCCCACCAGAGGACGGGGTCCTCTGGACACCTGATGATAGTACCAGGGGTCAAGGGGACTTCGTCCCCTTGTGGGTGCAGGGCAAAGCCCTGCCGCTAGCCGCGCACGCTGCACCCCTTGACCCGGTTCGCCAGCAGCGGGTCCAGCACTGCGGCCACCTGGCAGCGCGACATCGGCCGGCGGGACCGCTCGTGCGGCTGCCGGTTCAGGTTCACCATCAGCATCCCGCCCCCCGCCAGCGCCAGCCGCAGCGTGCCCTGCCGAATGGCGCGGGCATAGAGCGGCTCCGGCCCGCCGATCCCGGTCAGGATGCCGGCGCCGACCGCGGCCACCCGGTTGCGGTACTCGGCCGCCAGGTCCGGCGTGTGCGAGTGGTACAGCCCGACCGCCACGTTCCAGTCGCCATGCGCCTCCTCCTGCAGAGAGCGCAGATAGCGGGCGGCGTAGTCGGCATTGGCGCCGGGGTCGAACGCCTCGTCCAGCGAGCGGAACGCCCCCGGGTGCAGCGGCAGGTCCACCTGCAAGCACCCGGCGTCGATGAAATGGTGCTGCCCGCTGGCCTGCGCCTGCTGCACCCAGGCGACCGCGGCCGCCTGGCTGTCGAGGAACAGGCCCTGCCCGTCGGCGTCGATCGTCCAGGGCCAGGCGCGCACGTCCCCCAGGCCCGCGATCGGCCGGCCGCTCTCCACCTTGGCGATGGTGCCGAGCAGGCCGGGGGGCAGGCCATGCTTGGCCTCCGCCGCGGCGATGGCGGCGGCGCACAGGTCGCTCTGGGCCGCGAGCCACGCGCCGGGGGTGGGGGGCGCGGCGGAGGCCGGGCCGCCCGCCAGCCAGGACAGGCAAGCCAGCAAGCCGCACCAGGAGCGAAGTCGAGCCAGGCACATCGTCACGTTGGGCAACCTTGGCTTTTGCCGACGCCCGGTACACCCGGCAGGCCCGGCAACGCAAAAGCCGCCGCCCCGCTTGCTTGGCGCGGCAGGCCATGCGGGCTACATCGCCGCTGCGATGCCCAGATCATGGACAGCCTCGACGATGGCCTGCACCGCGCCGGCCGCCAGGCTGCTGCCCTGGCTTTGCCTGGCCGCCGGCGTCGCCGTGGCCGTGGCCTTCCCATCGGTCAACGCTGGGCTTGGGGAAACCGGACAGGCCGCCATCGCGCTGCTGGAGCGCGGCTACATCGGCGATCCCTATTTGCTGCCGACGGGGCCCACGGCCCATGTCTCGCCAGCCGTCGCGTGGCTGCTGGCGGCGGTGTTCTGGCTGTGGGGGGAGAACACCGTCCAAGCGCGGATCGTGCTCGGGATGCTGGCCGCAACCCTATTCGCGCTCGGCACCCGCGCGGCGTTGCGGCTTGCCAGGGTCGCCGGCGTCGGCCCGGGCTCGGCCTGGATCGTGGGCGGCCTGCTGGCGCTGACCCCCATGATGCTGTTCCAGGCCGTCATCTACAACCGGCAGTGGGACCAGCCGTTCGCAGCCCTCATCCTTGTGCAGGGCTGGCTCGTGCTCGAAAGCTCGCGCGGCTCGGCCCGGCCTTACCGGGCGGAGGCGGCGCTGGCCGCGCTGGCCGGGGTCGGCGCGCTGTTCTCGCCCGCCATCTTCCCCCCCTTGTTTCTCTCCCTGGCCGCGGTGACGTGGCGGCGGCGTAGGCTGGGCGACGTTCGGGTCACCGTGCTGCTCTGCGCCGGCATCCTCGCCGCCGCCCTGCTGCCATGGGGCCTGCGCAACGAGCGGGTGATGGGCCGCTTCATGCTGACCCGCTCCAACTTCGGGCTGGAGCTTGACGTGGGCAACGCGCCTGGGGCGACCGGGCTGAGCGGCAGCGGCGCGGAGGCCGCCCTGCACCCGCATGACTGGGCGCCCGCCGCCCGGCAGGTGCAGGCGGTGGGCGAGGTCGCCTACATGGACGCTGTGGGCGGCCGGGCGCGGGCGTGGATCGCGGCCAACCCGGCCCGCTTCGCGTGGCTCACGCTCCGGCGCTTCGCGTTCTCCTTCCTGCCGCCTCCCGCCATGGTGGGGTGGACGCCCCTCCTGGGCGCGCGTCTGTCCTGGGCGCTGTGGACCGCGTTCGGCCTGCTGAAGGTGGCCGCCCTGCTGGCCGCGGCCTGGTTCGGCGCGCGTCCCATGCTGGTGCTGCTATACGGCGTGCTGCCCATGGCGCCGTATTTCGTGACCCACATCAACATCCGATATGAGCTGACGACCTACTTCGCTTGGCTGGTCATCATCGCCCTGGCCGCCCAGCAGGCGATGTCGCGCCGGGGATGGCGGGCGGCTGCGCCGTAAGGCGGCATGGCTGCCGCTGCTACTCGTCCAGCACCACCACCACCGGCACATGATCGGAGGGCTGCTCCTCGGCGCGCACGGCCTTGTCCGGCACGGCGGAGGCCAGCCGGTCGGCCAGGGTGGGGGAGAGCAGGGCGTGGTCGATGCGCAGGCCGCGGTCGCGCTGCCAGGCGCCGGCCTGGTAGTCCCAGAAGGTGTAGACCGGGGCAGCCGGCGTCGTCACCCGCACCGCGTCGGTCAGGCCGGCCCACAGCATGCGGCGGTAGCGCGCCCGCGTCTCGGGGCGGACCAGCGCGTCGCCGTCCGGCAGGGTGCCGGGGGCGAAGTCCACGTCGGTAGGGGCCACGTTGTAGTCGCCCGCCAGCACGAACGGCGTGTCGGCCGCCAGCAGCTCGTCCGCATGGTCGGCGAGCCGGTCCATCCAGGCCAGCTTGTAGGCGTAGCCGGCCTCGCCGCCCGAGTTGCCGTTCGGCAGGTACAGGTTGCCGATGGTGACTCCGGCCACGTCCACCTCCAGGTAGCGCGCCTGCGCGTCGTCCGCCGGCAGGCCGGGCAGGGCGGTGTGCCACACCTGCATCGGCCGCCGGCTCAGCACGGCGACGCCGTTGTAGGATTTCTGCCCGGCGATGGCGCTCTCGTAGCCCAGCGCGCGGAACGCGGCCGCGGGGAAGGCGTGCGCCTCGCACTTGATCTCTTGCAGCAGCAGCACGTCCGGCGCGGCGCGCTGCAGCCAGCGGCAGACATGCGGCTCGCGCATGCGGACGGAGTTGACGTTCCAGGTGGCGATCTTCACGGCGTGAAACGGGACTTGCCGGTTCCGTTCGGTCTCTTTCAGTCCACCGCAAAGCTCGTGCCGCAGCCGCAGGCGCTGGTGGCGTTCGGGTTGCGCACGGTGAAGTGACTGCCCATCAGCTCGTCGGTGTAGTCCAATTGGGAGCCGGCCAGCAGATCGAGGCTCGCCGGGTCCACCAGCACGCGGGCGGCGCCGGAGCGCACCACCAGGTCGTCCGGCTGCACCGCCTCGTCCAGCTCGAACTTGTACTGGAAGCCGCTGCATCCGCCGGCCAGCACGGCCACCCGGAGGGCGGCGGGGCGGGGCTGGGCGGCCACGATGGCGGCGATCTGCTCGGCGGCGCGGTCGCTGACGGCGAATGCTGGTTCCATGCCCCCAACATAGCGCGGCGAGGGCGATGATTGAAGGGGCGGGCTGGCGGGTGCTAAGGCCGGGCATGGCCCTCGCCCCCTACGCCGTCCGGATCGAGACCGCGCGCGGGCGGCTGCACCCGGAGCCGGAGGCGCCGACGCGCTCGCCCTGGCAGCGGGACCGGGACCGCATCATCCACTCCGCCGCGTTCCGCAAGCTGCAGTACAAGACGCAGGTGTTCGTCAACCACGAGGGCGACTTCTTCCGCACCCGGCTGACGCACACGATCGAGGTGGCGCAGATCGCGCGCTCGATGGCGCGCGAGCTGGGGGTGGACGAGGACCTGACGGAGGCGCTGGCGCTGGCGCACGACCTCGGCCACCCGCCGTTCGGCCATGCCGGGGAGGAGGGGCTGAACCGCGGCATGGCGCGCTGGGGCGGGTTCGACCACAACGCCCAGGCGCTGCGCATCGTGACCCGGCTGGAGACCCGCTACGCCGCGTTCGACGGGCTGAACCTCACCTGGGAGGCGCTGGAGGGGCTGGCCAAGCACAACGGCCCGCTCTCCCACCCGCCGCCGTACATCGCCGAGTACGATTCCTGCCATGGCCTGGACCTCGGCAGCCAGCCCGGCGTCGAGGCGCAGATCGCCGCCGCGGCCGACGACATCGCCTATCACAGCCACGACCTGGATGACGGGATGCGCGCCGGGCTGTTCGGTCCGGAGGCGATCAGCCACCTGCCGCTGGTGGGCGAGGCGCTGCGCCAGGCCCGCGGCGCCGGGTTGGACGTGCCGCCGGACCGGCTGCGGCACGAGACGGTGCGCCGGGTGATCAACCAGCTCGCCAGCGACCTGGCCGCCGAGACCCGGCGCCGCTTGCAGGACCAGCACCCAGCCGATGCCGCCGCGGTGCGCGCGTTGCCGGCTCCCGTGGTGGGCTTCACCGCCGCCATGGCGGACGCGAACCGCGCCATCAAGGAGTTCCTGTTCGCCCGCATGTACCGGCACTGGCAGGTGAACCGCATGTCCAACAAGGCGCGCCGGGTCACCGAGCAGCTGTTCACCTTGCTGGCGGAGGATGTGGCGATGCTGCCGGACGAGTGGCGCGGCCGGGCGGGGCAGGGCGACCCGCAGCGCGCGGCGCTGGTAGTGTGCGACTACGTGGCGAGCATGACGGACCGGTTCGCGCTGGATGAGTATAAGCGGCTGACGGATCTCAGCGTGCCGGGCTAAGGGCAGGGCTCTGCCCTGCACCCGCGAGGGAACGAAGTCCCCTCGACCCCTGGTATTACAATCAGGTGTCCAGAGGACTTCGTCCTCTGGTGGGGTTTGGGGCAAAGCCCCGATCTGCGCCTCGCCTCAGATGCCGTGGTTGTACACGTAGTACATGGACAGCCGCGTCTCGCATTGCGGGGTCTTCACGGTGGCGACCAGGTGGTTGCCGGTCACTTGGCCGACCATGTGCGCGGCGCCGGAGTCGGCCTCGATGCGGCCGTCGTACGCCACCGGCGACTCGAAGAGCGTGATGGGCGTGTAGGCGTACCAGAGCACCCCGTCACCCACCATGATGACCCGCTCGCCGCCCTCCTTGGGGCAGCCCGGGCCGTTGGCCCTGACCTGGGTGATGCGGCCCTGGTAGCTGCCGTTGTAGACCCGCTCGTCCCCCGCCTTGAGCGGCACGGCGACGCCCACAGCGTCGAACACGGTTTGGCAGCCGCCCAGCAGGGCGCATGCGGCGAGGAGGGCAACGCGGGGCGGCACGGTCACGATCAAGGCGCACTCCTGCTGGCGGGTCCACGACGCCGCCGGGCCAGGCTATCCGATCGTTCGGCGGCGCGCCATGGATACCCTGATCGTGAGCCACGCGCCGGGCCGCCTGGGCTAGAGTGGCGCGGCTTTACGCAAAGCGGCGGCCAGGCCACTGTGTGCGCTCCGTCAGCCGCCCATATCTCCACCCCCAGACGGATAGATGGAAGGCCGCCATGTTCATCCACCGCCGCAAAGGATGGGAGTTGCCGGACAGCGCGGCCACGCCGGAACGCCTCGTGATCGGGCGGCGGGCGGCGATGGCCGGCGTGGCGATGGCGGGGGCCGGGCTGCTGGCAGGTGCCGCGCGGGCCGCGGACGTGAAATACCCGCCGGGCCGCGAGGTCACGCCGGAGGCGGACGTCACCACCTACAACAACTTCTACGAGTTCGGCGACGACAAGGGCATCTGGCGCGCCGTGCAGCGCATGCCGGTGTCGCCCTGGCAGATCGAATTCGCCGGCATGGTGGACAAGCCACGCGTGATGGACGTGGCGGACCTGCTGAAGCAGGTGCAGCTGGAAGACCGGGTGTATCGCCACCGCTGCGTCGAGGCCTGGGCGATGACGATGCCGCTGACCGGCTTCCCGCTGCCGGCGCTGCTGAAGCTGGCGCAGCCGACCGCCTCGGCCAAGTACGTGGTGTTCGAGTCGGCGGTCCTGCCGCGGGTGATGCCGGGGGTGCGCAGCAGCCTGTATCCGTGGCCGTACGTGGAGGGCCTCACCATGCAGGAGGCCGGCAACGACCTCGCCTTCATGGTGACGGGGATGTACGGCAAGCCGCTGCCCAAGCAGGACGGCGCGCCGCTGCGGCTGCAAATCCCCTGGAAATACGGCTTCAAGTCGGGCAAGTCCCTGGTCAAGATCTCCTTCACGGACACCCGGCCGGAAACCATGTGGCACGCCATCCAGCCCGCCGAGTACGGTTTTTGGGCCAACGTGAACCCGGCGGTGCCGCATCCGCGTTGGAGCCAGGCGACCGAGCGGCTCATCGGCCAGGATGAAAGGGTGCCCACAGTGATCTGGAACGGCTACGGCGAATGGGTGGCCGGCATGTACGCCGACAAGGCGAATGAGCGGCTGTTCACGTGATGGTCGCCAAGATCCTCGCGGTGCTGTCCGCCGCCATGCTGGTCGCCGCCGTCGCCATCGGCACGCTCGGCCCGCTGGACATGACGCTGGCCGAGGCGCTCGCCCGGCTCGACCACGCCAGCATGACGGCGCTGGAAGCCTATGTCCGCAGCCACCTGTCGAACTGGCTGTGGGACTACCCGACCACCGCGTTGCTCACCCGCCCGGTCTGGCTGGTGCCGGCGGCAATCGGCCTGGTGCTGGGGGGCGGCGCGCTGACCGCGGTGCAGTCCCAGAAGGCGCCCACCTCCCGCCGCCGCCGCAGCTAGCTCACAGCCCGAGCAGGGCGCGCGCCGCCGCGATCACCCGGTGCGCCTCCGACCATAGCCCGAGCCCGTCCAGCGCCGCGAACGGGAAGAACGCCGCCGCCGTCACGTCGTCGCCTGGCGTCGGCTCGCCGCCCTGCCAGCGAGCCGCGAAGTCCAGGATGGTGTAGTGGAACCGCACCCGGCCGGCCTCGTCCGGGTGGATGCTGTCCACGTGCGCGGCCAGCAGCAATTCGCCCACGTTGAGCCCGGTTTCTTCCCGCAGCTCGCGCCGGGCGGCGGCTTGCGCCGTCTCGCCCAGCTCCTGCGCGCCGCCGGGGATGCTCCACTGGCCCAGCGCGGGGGCGCGGCCGCGGCGCACCAGCAGCACTGCGCCGGGCCGCAGCACGACGGCGCCGACCCCGACCAGGGGGCGCTCGGGATATTCGCGGCTCGGCATGTCTCCGGCATAGCGCGGCGAGCGGCCATCCGCCATGCGCGGTTGCGGGTTCCCTGCCGGCGGGGATCGCGCGATGTTGGGCCCATGCCGCTGCGTGCGATCCTCACCGGTGCGATCAGTGCCCAGTCCCACCGCCTGATGCGCAAGCGGGCCCGCGCCCGCTACACCGCCCGGGCCCGCTCGCGCGAGCGGCTGTCCCACGTGTCGGTCCGGTTCACCGCGCTGATCGTGGCGAGCGCGCTGTTCATGGAGCAGCTGGACGGCACCGTGCTGGCCACCGCGCTGCCGACCATGGCGCGCACCTTCCACGTCGATCCGCTGCAGATGAACGTGGCGCTCACCGCCTACCTGCTCAGCCTGGCGGTGTTCATCCCGGCCAGCGGCAAGGCGGCGGACCGGTTCGGCACCCGCACGGTGTTCCGCGCCGCCATCGCGCTGTTCACCCTCGGCTCCATCCTGTGCGGCCTGGCGGACAGCCTGGCCGCCCTGGTGGGGGCGCGCGTGCTGCAGGGCATCGGCGGCGCCATGATGGTGCCGGTGGGCCGCCTGGTGCTGCTGCGCTCGGTGGAGCGCAGCGAGCTGGTGACGGCGATGACCTGGCTGATGGTGCCGGCGATGATCGGCCCGGTGCTGGGGCCGCCGGTGGGCGGCTTCCTGGTCACGGCGCTGTCCTGGCGCTGGATTTTTTACATCAACGTGCCGATCGGCGTGCTCGGCATGGCGCTGGCGACGCTGTACATCCGTGACGTGAAGGAGGCGGGCCGGGTGGATTTCGATGGCTGGGGCCTGCTGCTGTCCGGCGTGTCGCTGTGCTGCCTGATGTTCGGGCTGGAGCTGGCCAGCCGCGGCATGACCTCTCCAGGCCAGACGGCGGCCATCCTCGCCGCCGGGCTGGGGGCGGGGGCGCTGTACGTGCGCCACAGCCGGCGTGTGGCGAACCCGGTGCTGGACTTCTCGCTGATGCGGGTGCCGAGCTTCGGCCTGTCGGTGATCGGCGGTGGGATGACCCGGGTGGGGATCGGCGCGGTGCCGTTCCTGCTGCCGATGATGCTGCAGCTGGGCTTCGGCATGTCGGCGTTGCAGAGCGGGCTGATCACGTTCGCCAGCAGCGCCGGGTCCTTGCTGATGAAGGGGGTGGCGCTGCCGGTGCTGCGCCGCTTCGGCTTCCGCAGCGTGATGGTGTGGAACGGGCTCACCGCCTCCTTGTTCCTGCTGGCCATCGCCGGCTTTCGCCCCACTTGGCCGACCGCGCTGATCTATGCCGTGCTGCTGGTGGGCGGGTTCTTCCAGTCGTTGCAGTTCACCGCCTACAACACCATCGCCTACGCCGACATCGAGCGGGGGCGGATGAGCTCGGCCACCAGCTTCTACACCACGTTCCAGCAGCTGATGCTGACGCTGGGGATTTGCGCGGCGGCGGCGGCGCTGGCCGGGTCGCTGGCGGTCAGCGGGCACGACCACCCGCTGCTGGCGGACTACAGCGCGGCGTTCGTGGTGGTGGCGCTGGTGTCGCTGGCGGCGTCGCCGATCTGCGCGCGGCTGCCGCGGGACGCGGGGGATGAGCTGAGCGGGCGGGGGCGCCCGGTGAGCAGTGCGGTGGCGGCGGTCAAGACGGAGACGGCGGATGCGGGGAGCGTCGTGTAGCGGGGCTGGGTGTTGTCCTGCATTTGGAAGGGGCCGGTAGTGTCTGGGTCTGAGTCCAGCTAGCTTTGTTTGTCCGCTTTCGGCCTATGGCGGTCAATGCAGACTCAGGAAGTTGGTCCTGAAAGCGAACGTTAGAACTTATGACCTACAACCAAACCGCGGCACAAACATCGGGTGATCATTTTCTTTGCACATCGCGCAATTTGTTTCGACTGGAAGTTAAGAAGGGTCTTTAAGCCTCCCGCGTCACCCTGTGTTACGACTTGTAGGGTAAGTCTCCTGCTTAACTTGATTAAGTGTCATATCCTGCAAGATATATCCTTGGCCCGAGACTGTACCTATATCGTGGTCGGCTCCTGCATCTAGCAGCTTTTTACGGAGCTTGAATACCAGGACGTCAATTGTCTTTATATCCGGCTGATCTACATCGCCATAAAGATAATTTAACAGACTCTCTCTGGTAATCACTATGCCATTCCGCATACAAAATAGCACAAAAATTGTTTGTTCCTTGGGTGTTAGTCGTAAAGATCGTGCGTTAACAATAACCAAACGGCTCTTGACTAAAAGTTGAATGTTTCCTATGCGCAACTTTTCAGAAGCAAGGAGGTTGCTTCGGAGCCGGTCAGCGACGAGCTCCTCCAATGTCTCCCGCACAAGCCTTGTATAAGGGATAGCGCGCGCTTTGGCGCTTTCCTTCACAGCATTGAGCAATGCCTGCGGCAATCGCATGTTGAGTTGGGCCGTCTTGGCCTGAAACTCAAATTGCACCGGCTTGAAGCCGGCAAGATCGTATTGTGCAAGATCTGCGGTATTGACGAACCGTTCTGCATCGTCATCAGTTGTAAATTCAGGAATTCTCTTCTTCATAAGAATCTATTTCTCTCTGCCGCATGTAACGCGCGCTGATCGGCCGCACGTAATTGTCACCCTGGCGCTCTCTGATGGTAAAGCAGATGAACACGTGCCGCCCCTCACTTGTCCGACCGATTGCTAGGAAGCGCGTCTCCTCCTGCGAATGGGCAAAATCGGGCAACATCGCCGGTTGCCCCGATAACACGATCTCAATCTCTGCTAACGATACGCCGTGCTTTCCGCACTTTGGCCAGTTGGCATCATCCCAGTCGAACCCGGCGAATGTCTTGGCCATGATTTACCGTTGCAAAGATGTATATACAAGTCTCGCGGTCACGGAAACCGTCTTACTGGCTTGCTAATTGATTTTGAGCGACTTTTACACGCTAAGAGGCGTTTGAACGCCTACGAAGCAGATTGTCCGCTCTCCACCAATGCACACAGCAGTCTCGGCGCTTCGCCTCACTTCACGGCTTACAAACAGGTGTCCAGAGGACCCCGTCCTTTGGCGGGGTCCGGGGCAGCGCCCCGCCCTTGGCCCCCCAATCACCCCGCCCCCAACGTCTCCAAAGCCGCCCGCCGGTCGAACAACCGCAGCAGCAGCCGCGCCGCCCGCCCCCGCTCACTTTCCAGCTTCGGGTCCCGGTCCAGCAGCACCGCCGCATCCTGGTTGGCCATGCGCAGCATCCCGTCCTGCGCCTCCGGGTCGGACAGGCGGAACCCCGGCAGCCCGGATTGCCGCTTGCCCAGCAAATCCCCGCCGCCGCGCAAACGAAAGTCCTCGTCGGCGATCATGAAGCCGTCCTCGGTGTCGCGCAGCAGGGTCATGCGGCGGCGGCCGGTGTCGGTCAGGCCGTCCTCGTGCAGCAGCAGGCAGTAGCTTTGCGCCGCACCCCGCCCGACCCGGCCGCGCAGCTGGTGCAGCTGGGCCAGGCCGAAGCGGTCGGCGTGCTCGATCACCATGACGCTGGCGCCGGGCACATCGACGCCGACCTCGATCACCGTGGTGGCCACCAGCAGCCGGGTCTGCCCGGCGCTGAACGAGGCCAGCGCCGCGTCCCGCAGCCCGGGCTCCTGCTGGCCGTGCGCCAGGCCGACCCGGTCGCCGAAGCGGGCGCGCAGGGTGGCGAACCGGTCCTCCGCGGCGGCCAGGTCGGTGAGCAGGCTCTCGGACACCATGGGGCACACCCAATAGACCTGCTCGCCGCGGTCCAGCGCGCGGCCGATGCCTTCGGTCACGACCTCCAGCGTGGCGAGCGAGTGCAGGGTGGTGCGGATCGGCTGGCGGCCGGCGGGCTTCTCGGTAAGGCGGCTCACGTCCATCTCGCCCCATTGGGTGAGCAGCAGCGTGCGCGGGATGGGGGTGGCGGTCATCACCAGCAGGTCGGTGCGCGCGCCCTTGCCGCCCAGCAGCAGGCGCTGCTCGACGCCGAAGCGGTGCTGCTCGTCGATCACGGCGAGGCCGAGGTCGCGGAACTCGACGTGCTCCTGGAACAGCGCGTGGGTGCCGACCACGATCGGCAGCCGGCCGTTGCCGAGCGCCAGCAGCAGGTTGCGCCGCTCCGCCCCCTTCACCGAGCCGGTCAGCAGCCCGACCGGGCAGGGCGCCAGCCGCGTCAGGGTGCGCAGATGCTGCTTGGCCAGCACCTCGGTGGGCGCCATCAGCGCCGCCTGCGCGCCGGCCTCCACAGCACCCAGCATGGCCAGCAGCGCCACCAGCGTCTTGCCGGAGCCGACGTCGCCTTGCAGAAGCCGCAGCATCCGGCGGGGGGCGGCCATGTCGGCGTCTATCTCGGCCAGCGCGCGGAGCTGGCTGGGGGTGGGCGTGAAGCCGAAGCGCCGCAGCGCCTCGTCGCGGCGCTCCCCCGTGGCGAGCAGGCTGCGGCCGGGGCGGTGTTTCTCGCGCGCCTTCATCCAGGCCATGGCGAGCTGGTGCGCCAGCATCTCGTCGTAGCCCAGCCGGGCGCGCAGCAGGGCGGTGGGCGGCTCATGCGGGGCTTGCAGGCCGAGCAGGGCGTCGCGGAAGCTGGGCCAGCCCTCGCGGCGCAGCAGGGGGGCGTCGTGCCACTCCGGCAGCTCGGGCACCCGGCCGATGGCGGCGCGCATGGCGGTGCGCAGCTCGCGGGCGGAGAGCTTGGCCGTCATCGGCCACACCGGGTCCACGGGGGGGATCAGCGCCTCGTCCTGCGGCGGCACGGCGTAGGCCGGGTCCTTCATGGTGAGCCGGCTGCCGAACGCCTCCACCCGGCCGTTGACCAGCAGCTTGCTGTTCGGGGCGGCGCGCAGCAGGGGGGCGAGGCGCTGCTTCTCCCAGATGGCGAGCTCGGCGAAGGCGGTGCCGTCCGTCACCCGGATGCGGTGCGGGTGGCTGACGCGGGCGGCCGGCTCGTGCCCCACCACGTCCACCGCCCAGGTGACCACCGCACCCGGCGCCGTGTCGCGCAGGGTGGCGCGGGCGCGGCGGTCGATGAAGCTGTCCGGCAGGTGGAACAGCAGGTCCCGCACCCGGCCGCCGCCGGCCAGGCGCGCGAGCTTCTCCGCCGTGGCCGGGCCGACGCCGCGCAAATCCGACACGGGAGCGAGCAGGGGAGCGAGCGGGTCGTGCAAGGGCAGCGGAGTCCTTGAGGGCAGGCGGCTATAGGCCAGGGAGCCGAAGCCTGGCCAGAGGCCAGGGAGCCGAAGCCTGGCCAGAGGCCAGGGAGCCGAAGCCTGGCCAGGAGCGGCTTGCCACCGGGAGCCGCGCTGCGTAGGCAGGCGGCCTTTAGGAAGGACTCACGCCATGGACGACATCAAGGCCGGTGCGGCCAAGCACCACGAGGACGCGGCGCACCAATTGGAGATCGCCGCCAAGATGCACCACGACGCGGCCAAGCAGTGCCAGTCCGGCAACTTCGCCAAGGCGCAGAGCCTGGCCACCTCGGCCGCCGAGGCCGACACCGTCGCCAACCGGCACGCGCTGGAGGCGGTGGACCTGTATCGCCACCACGCGGAGGAGGTCGCCGGGCGGGATGCCGAGCTGGCCAGCGAGGCCGCGGCGCGGGTGGCCAAGCACGAGGCCAAGGCGGCGGAGGGCTGAGCCGCCGCCCACACACCTTGGCCGGGACGCTTGCGGCTACACGCCGCCCCGCGCCGCCGCCATCATGTCGTTGAAGGTGGTGTAGAAGCTCCCATAATCCCCGCTCGCCTCGGCGAAGCGTTGCCGCTTGACCCGCTCCACCAGAATCTCGGCGGCGTCCGGATGGGCTTCCAGCAGCGCCATGGTCTCGGCGATGTAGTCGGGCAGCGGCATGGCCGCCGGGTCGCTGGCCTGGCGGTCCCCGGTCAGCCCGGTCTGCACGTAGGGCGGCGCCAGCTCGATCACCTGCACCGCCGTGTCCTTGAGCTGGTAGCGCAGCGACTGCGTATAGGAGTGGATCGCCGCCTTGGTGGCGCAGTAGGTCGGGTTCAGGCTCAGCGGCACGAAGGCGAGGCCGGAGGTGACGGTCAGGATGGCGGCGCGCGGCTGCGCCAGCAGCCCCGGCAGCAGCGCCGCGGTGAGCCGGATCGGCCCCAGCAGGTTGGTGGCCACGGTGGCCTCCGCATCGGCCAGGCTGGCATCCCGCAGCCGCTCCGCCCGCATGATGCCGGCGTTATGGATGACGGCGTTCAGCGCCGGAAACTCGCCCGCGAGCTGCCCGGCGACCTGGCGGATGGAGCCCGCGTCGTCGATGTCGAGGGCTGCCGTCCGCATCCCCGGGTTCGCGGCCGCCACCTCGTCCAGCACCGCCTGGCGGCGGCCGGCGATGACGACTTGGTTGCCGCGGGCGTGGAACGCCTCCGCCAAGGCGCGGCCGATGCCGGAGCCGCCGCCGGTGATCAGGATGGTGTTGCCGGTCATGTGCATGCTGTGTCTCCTCGACCCGGCAGGTGGGCGCTGCCTGGGCGGCGGGGAAGAAGGCACCCGAACGTGCCATACTGACCGAAAGGAGAGTAAAGCATGAGCCAAGCCAGGCAGACCCGGCCGCCCTTGCCGGACGAGCGTGACCCGGCGCTGGACGCCCTGGTGCGCGAGATCATCGGCCGGGTGGCGGACAAATGGACCATGCTGGCGCTGGAAACGCTGGAGCAGCATGGCCGGCTGCGGTTCACCCGGCTGGGCGAGCTGATCGGCGGGGTGAGCCAGAAGATGCTGACCAAGACGCTGCGCCAGATGGAGGCGGATGGGCTGGTGATCCGCACGGTGTTCCCGGTGGTGCCGCCGCGGGTGGACTACGAGCTGACGGAGCTGGGGCTGAGCCTGGGGGCGGCGTTCTGCGGGGTTTGGGTGTGGGCGGAGCAGCACCGGGCGGCGATCATGGCGGCGCGGCAGGCGTTCGAGCGGCGGGGCGACCCGGCGGCCTGAAGGGCGTGCGGTTCATTCGGTCAGCAGCGACGCCCCGCTCAGACAAGGCGGAAGTTGGCGGCGGTGAGCGATGCGACGGAAACATCCTGCAAGGAGATGGTTTCGCTGCCAAGATAGATGTTCGTGTACGAGGGAGTATTGCGATATGCGGGCTCTTGCAGCACCGGGATACTAGCAGTGCCTCCATTGCTGGTCGGAACTTGAATGGTGCTGAGGTTGCTTGGGCCGAACTGGGGGCTTTGCGTCGTTTCGAACTGCTGAATTTGTATGATGTCGCTGGCTGTATTGAAACCGGAGATTCTTGCAGCCGAACTGGTGCCGCCATATCCAACGCTGACATCGGCTGGCTGGCTGGCGATCAGCGCATCGTTGCCCAGAAGGCTATAAACCAGGTTTGGCGCGCTACCTCCGATGGTTTGCGGCGTGATTTGAACGTTCTCGATGCCTGTGGTGTGGAATGACGCACTGGTTGGGAGCCCGTTGAGCTCATCTTGCAAAATCCCTGAAGGAATGCCGGATGAAAGCTCCGACTGGCCGGCCGCCAGTTCGGCTGCGTTCGGCGCATGGCCGAGCCTCGACTGGTAGACGCTGGAGATGTCGTTCACGACTTCGGGACTGTCGACCAACGCCGTCTTGATGCTTGCCTGCGACTCGCCGTTGGCTAAAAGTTGGGTGAAGTAAGCCAGGCCGCCGCTGTCTGGAGCACGGCCAAGGATCGTCTGGTAGAGGTTGTTCAGATCGCCTTGCGCCTCCGGGCTCATGGCGATGGACATCCTGACCGCCGCCAGGCTGCCCCCGGCCGCGAGGAAGTGCTCAAGGTTGGCGAGGTCTGGCTGGTTGAGCGCGCGGCCAAGCTCGCCCTGGAAGATGGCCGTCACGTCCGACTGGGCCTCCGCGCTCGTGCCGAGGCCGGATCGCAAGCCGGACAGCGTGCCGCCGCTTGCCAAGTAGCTCGTGGCGCCGGCCAGCCCGCCCGGGTCCGGGGCGCGGCCCAGCTCGACCTGATAGAAAACCCCGATGATCGCCTGCCCCTCCGGGCTTGACGCGAGCCCGGCGGCGACCTGCGCCAGGGTTGCGCCGTTGCCGACCGCCGCCACTGCGTTGGCCAGCCCGGGCGCGTCGGCAGGGCGTCCCAGTATCGAGAGATAGAGCGCGTTGATCGAGTCGGCGACCGCCATGTCCGTGTCCCATCCCGCCCCGCGTGAGGCCAAAACTCTAGAAGGGCCGCGCACGGCGAAGCAAGCTCGCCCAAGGGGGGGCGCGGGACGGGTCGGAACTCTGGCCGAGACTTCGCGCTAGTGCCGCCAGCCAGGCTCGGTCCGGGACCAGTCCGCCGCAAGGCCAAGTCGCGGCGCGTCGAACAGGGCAGGGTTGGCAGACAAGACGGGCCAGTCGGCAGGAGACGGCTCGCTTTCATGGCAAGCCTTCGGCATCGCCTGCTTGCGGCGATGCGCCGGGTGGCGGCAAGACGCTGGAAGGATGCAGCAGATGGACAAGATCGCCCTTGAGGAACACTTCAGCGTTCCGCAATTCACCGAGTATTCGTCGTCGGGGCAGTTCATCTCCGACAAGTCGATCGCGGACGACATCGTGCGGCGGCTGGCGGATTTCGGCGACCTGCGGCTGCAGGCCATGGACCAGGCCGGCATCCGCAAGGCGATCCTCAGCCACACCGCGCCCGGCGTCGAATCCGCGCGCGATCCAGCCAAGGCGGCCGCCGATGCGCGGACCATCAACGACTACCTCGCGCGGCAGATCGAGCCGCATCCCGACCGGCTCGGCGGCTTTGCCACCTTGCCGACGCAGTCGCCGCAGGACGCGGCCGACGAGTTCGAGCGCGCCGTCCGCCAGCTCGGCTTCCACGGCGCGCTGATCAACGGCCACACTCACGGGCACTACCTCGACGAGGACCGCTACGGCGTGTTCTGGGAGCGCGTCCAGGAGGTCGGCAGGCCGGTTTACCTGCACCCCACCAACGCGTTCCAGTTTCCGCAGAACTACCAGGACCATCCCGAATTGGTCGGCGCGCTGTGGGGCTGGCTGCCGGAGACGGCGACGCACATCCTCCGGATGGTGTTCTCCGGCGTGTTCGACCGCTACCCCGGCGTGCAGATGATCATCGGCCACGGCGGCGAGGCGCTGCCCTACCTGCTCTGGCGGCTGGACAGCCGCTACAAGATCGAGAGCTTCGGCCTCGGCCTCAAGAAGCTGTCATCCGACTACCTGCGGGAGAACGTCTCGATCACCACCTCGGGGCTGTTCTCCACGGCGCCCCTGCGTTGCGCGCTGGATGAGATGGGCGAGGACCGCGTGTTGTTCTCGATCGACTACCCCTACGAGTCCAGCCAGGACGCGGGACGCTGGCTCGACGGGGTGGAGCTGCCCGCCGCCACCCTGGCGAAGGTCGCCTCCGGCAACGCGACCCGGCTCCTGCACCTCGATGCGGCGGGGTGATCTCGCGGCCCCGCCGCCGGAGCGCCTGCCAGGCGCTGAAAAGCTCCGCGAAGTGAAGGTCGGGGCTTCGCCCCGAACCCCACCAGAGGACATGGTCCTCTGGACACCTGTATATAGAGGGGTGAAGGGGACGACTGTCCCCTTCCGGGTGCAAGGCGGAGCCTTGCAAGCGCCGGCTTCGGCCCTTTTCAGCACCCGGCTTGGCGGCGGCGGCGTTGGGCGTCATGCTTGGCCGGCTGGCCGCCTTCCGGCGGCTGCCAAGCGAGGGCACGGTGAGTCTGGCTGCATTCCCCACGCGTTCCGCCGCCGGCCTCGCCCTTCTCATCCTCGCCTGCCTGCTCGCGCCGCTGTATGCGGCGCGGGTCGCCCGCTCCGACCCGTTCCGCTCCGCCGTCGAGGCCACGGTGCAACGCGGCGGCGAGAGGGTGGCGGTGCTGGCGCAGAACACCGCCGGCCTCGGGCTCGGCTCCACCCCGATCGGGCCCGCCTGGGCAGGCCGCTATCCGCTGGGGGCTGACGGGCAGGGGCGGGACGTGGCGGCCCGGCTGCTGTATGGCGGGCGCACTTCGCTCGGCGTCGCGGCGGGGGCCACGGTGATCACCCTGTTGCTCGCGGGCAGCATCGGCGTGCTCGCCGGGGCGGGCGGCGGCGCGGTCGATGGCGTGCTGCGCTGGCTGCTCGACATGCTGTGGGCGTTCCCGGTGTTCCTGCTGGCCATCTCGCTGTCCGCCGTGCTGGCCAGCGACGGGCTGCGGCTCGGGCCGTTCACGCTGGACGCCGACAGCCCGGCGCTCACCATCGTGATCCTCGGCGCGGTGTTCATCCCTTACGTCGCCCGTCCGGTGCGCGCGCAGGTGCTGTCGCTGCGCGAGACGGAGTTCGTGCAGGCGGCCGTCTCGCTCGGCGGCAGCTGGCCGCACGTGGTGCGCCGCCACCTGCTGCCGCACGTCGCCGCCACCCTGCTGCTGTTCGCGCCCACCGTGATGGCGTTCGACCTGCTGACAGAGGCGGCGCTGTCAGTGATCGGCGTCGGCGTGCAGCCGCCCGGCGTCAGCTGGGGCACGCTGATCGCGGACGGGCAGGGGCTGATCTACACCCGCCCCGCCGTCGCCATCGCGCCCGGGCTGGCGGTGGTGGCCGCCGTGCTGTTGCTCAACCGGCTGGCGGACGGGCTGCGCCATGGTGCGTCCTCGGGTGCGTCCTCGGGTGCGTCCTCCCGGTGAGTCTCGCCTGGAGGGTGCTGGGCCGGCTCGGGCAGGGGCTGGCGGTGCTGTTCGGCATCAGCGTGCTGGTGTTCCTCATCTTCTTCGCCACCCCCGGCGCGGACCCGGGCGCCCGATTGGCCGGGCGCGGCGCCAGCCCGGAGACGCTGGCCGCCGTGCGCGCCCAGTACGGCCTGGACCTTCCGCTGCCGGTGCAGTACGCCCGGCTGATGGCGGGCCTGTTCGTGACGCGGGACCTGACCAGCTACGTCAACCGCGGCCAGCCGGTAGTGCCGGCGGTGCTGGACGCGGCCCCGGTCACCTTGCTGCTGTCCGTGGGCGCGGCGGTGCTGTGGCTGGCCGGGGGCCTCGGCATCGCGCTGTTCGCCAGCGCGGCCCCCTGGGGCGGGGGCCTGGCCATCGGCGCCGGCCTGGTCGGCGTGTCGATCCCGGCATTCTGGTTTGGCGAGGTGGTGAACCTGCTCACCCAGCGCACCTTTCACGGCTCCTGGCTGTTCCGCTGGGTGCCGCCGCTCGGGGCGGACCTGTCCTTCGCCGGCATGGTGCTGCCCTGCGTCACCCTGGCGCTGCTGTATGCCGGCATCTATGGCCGGGTGCTGCACGCCGGGTTGCAGGAGGCGCTGCGGTCCGACCCGATCCGCACCGCCCGGGCCAAGGGCCTGGGCGAGGGGGCGGTGCTGCTGCGCCACGCGCTGCGGCTCTCGCTCACCCCGGCGGTGGCGCTGTTCGGGCTGGATTTCAGCGCTCTGCTGGGGGGCGGCACGGTGCTGATCGAGGTGGTGTTCGGCCTGCATGGCGTCGGCAAGCTGACCTTCGACGCGCTGCAGACGCTGGACCTGCCCATGCTGATGGCGGCGGTGATGTACGCGGCGGTGCTGGTGGTGGCGGTGAACGCGGCGGCGGACATGGTGGTGTGGGCGCTCGACCCGCGGCGGCGGGGCTGAGGCGGAGCGCCCCGCCCCGCCCCGCAAGGGGCCGCTCCCGCGCGGGCTAGGCCGCCAGGCGCCCCGGCTCCGCCGCCTTCTGCGCCGCCTCGGCGCAGGTGGTGACGCTCTGCTCCAGCGAGGTCACGAAATAGTCCGCCCCGATGCGCGCCTGCACCGCCTTGTCGCTCACCGCCGCGTCGTTGGTCGGCCACAGCCCGACCAGCACGGGGGTGCCCGGCGGCAGCCGCTGGTGCAGCCGCTGGATCAGGTAACGCAGGTGCGCCGGGCTGCCGGCGATGTCCAGGTACGAGATGCAGGCCATCGCCACGCCTTCCACTGCCAGCCCCTCGATGCCGTCGCGCGAAACCTCGCCGTAGCCCACCAGCCGCGCGCCCAGGCCGTGCTTGCCGAGCAGCTGCGCCAGCATGGCCGCCGCCGCCTCGTCCAGCGGGCCGCGTCCGGCGATGCACAGCACGGCGCCGGGTCCGCGCCAGGAGGCCGGCAACGCCTCGACCGGCGTCGGGGCGCTCTTGGGGTCGGGGTTGTGCGGCAGCTCCTTCTCGTCGTCCGGCGGGTCCACCGCGCCGTCATCGGCCTTGCTGGCGGGCGGCTGCTTGTCGTCGTGGCGGCCCAGCCCGTGCACAACCTGCTTGATGGTCGCCTTGATGTCGTCCAGCTGCTCATGGTCCAGGGCGCCGCGCTTGGCGTCGTTGGCGGCGAGCTGCAGGCCCTTCAGCGCCACCTCGTCGTAGTAGGTCGAGAGCGAGCGTTCCTTCAGCAGCTGCTCCGCCTGCTCCTGCGTCTCGTCGGCGTCGCCGGCCAGGACGCGCTGGTAGAAGCTCTCCACGGGCGTCAGCGCCGGGCGGTCGCCGAGCAGCACGTCGAGGAACTCCAGCCGCTTCACGTGGCGGCCCATCACCACCAGGCAGAGGGTGAGCGGGGTGGACAGGATGAGGCCGATCGGCCCCCACAGCCAGGACCAGAAGATCGCCGCCACCACCACGGAGAACGGCGACAGCCCCGTGCTGTGCCCGTACACCATCGGCTCGATCACCTGGCCGGTCAGGCCCTCGACCAGCGCGTATAGCGCCGCCGTCCACAGCACCATGGACCAGCCTGGCTCGACCGCGGCGGCCAGGCTCATCGGCAGCACGGCGGAGATGAAGGAGCCGACATAGGGCACGAACCGCAGCAGCGCCGAGAGCAGCCCCCACAGCACCGGCTTCGGCACGCCGATCACCAGCAGCCCCAGGCCAATCACGACGCCGAACAGCGTGTTGATGCACAGCTGGGTCACGAAGTACTTGCTGAGGCGGCGGCCGCCGTCGTCCATGGCCAGCGTCGTGCCGTGCAGGTCGTCCGAGCCGATCAGGCGGATCAGGCGGTCGCGCAGGTCCTCGCGCTGCAGCAGCGCGAACACCGCCACCACGAAGACGATGCCGAGCGTCGCCAGCGGCGAGAGGATGGGCGACAGGTAGCGCTCCGCCAGCTGCAGCGGCGAGGAGCTGTCCGGCTGCGGCGCGGCCGCCGGGGCTGCGGGCGCCGGCTGCCCGGGCTGCGCCGCCGCAGGGCTGCCCGGCTTAGTCCCCGTGTCGCCATGGCGCGGCCCCACGCTGTCCGCCAGCATGGACAGCCGGCCGACCGTGTAGGAGCGCGCGGAGGCGATCTTGGCCTCCACCGTGCCGGCGTATTTCGGCACGTCGGTGGCAAGCTCGGCGATCTGCGTGCCGATCACGCCGCCGACCGCCACGATGAGGCCCAGCGCCACCACCACGGCGAGCAGCACGGACGGCACCCGCCCCAGGTGCACCCGGCGCAGCAGGGACACGAGCGGCGCCAGCAGGAAGGCCAGCAGTAGGGCCAGCGTGACCGGAACCAGCACCTCCTTGCCGAAGTATAGCGTGGCCACGATGAGCACGAACAGCAGCATCGCCCGCGATGCATCCGGCGCCAGGGTGGGGGCGACGGGCTTTGGCGGCGACGCCGGTTGCGGCTCTGGCATGGTCATCCTTCGAGGCTGGCGGTGAGGCGGGGCGGAACCTTGGGCGAGACGGTGGTGTTGCAGGCAAGCCGGGCTGTTCCGGACCCTCCGGAGATGGCGATGCGCCCGTTGACGCTTCTCTTAGCAGGGTCCGCCCTGGCTGGCTGCACCCTGCTTGCCGCAACACCCCCCTCCGTGCAGGTGACAGATGTGCGGCTGACCGGCCTGGGGCTGACGCAGCAGCGCCTAGCGGTGACCCTGTGCGTGAGCAACCCGAACCGCACCCCGCTCGCCTTCTCCCGGGTCACCACGAACCTGGACGTGGCCGGCGCGCCGCTGGCCACGGGCGCCAGCGACGACGCCGTGCAACTGCCGCCGCTGGCCTCCACGTCCGTGCCGCTGACGGTGACGGTGACGGAGCAGAACCTGGGGCCGCAGCTCCTGGCCTTCATCCAGACCGGCGGCATCGACTACCGGCTGCACGGCTCGGTTTCCCTGGCGGGCGGCCTCGACCTGAGCATCCCGTACAGCCGGTCCGGCCGCCTGGACCCGGTCGCCAGTGGCGTGGACCTGGCCTTGGCGGCCACTGACCCGGCCCCGTCCCGTTGCGCCGGGGGCGCGCCGGCGTAGGCGTCAGCGCAGCTGCTGGCCGCCTTGCGGAGAGGCCTGCCCGGCGGTCGGCTGCGTGGCGGCCGGCTGCGTGGCGGCACGGTGCGAGAAGCCACCCATCTCGTAATAGCCGAGCAGGGCGGCCGCGCCGACGCCGATGGCGACCTTGGTCCCGGTGGACAGACCCGGCCGCGCCTGCGCCGACGCCGGCGCACGCGGCGCGCCGACCACGACCGAGACGCGCTGCGCCTGGGTCGGGCCGCCATTGGCCGGCATGTAGTCAACGCTGGCGGACGTGCCCGGCGGGATCGAGCCGACATACCCCGCGAAGGCGCTCAGGCTGGCGAAGACCTTGCCATCGACGGCGATGAGCTGGTCGCCGACCTTGAGGCCGGCCTGGGCCCCGGCGGATCCGGCGTGCACCTGCTTCACCCGCAGGATGTCGAACGTCATTCCGTCATCGGTGATCTGCCGCGCCCGCTCGATTTCCAGCCCGAGCGCGCCGTGGTTGTGCGGCAAGCTCGCAGCGTCCTGCGCGGACAGCAGTTGGTAGCCCAGCGGGTTGTCCGCGCGGGCGGGGGCGGCCAGCAGCGGCAGCAGGGCTGCCGACAGGGTGCTGGCCGCGGCCAGGGTGCGGCACAGCCGCAGCTGGCCGCGGAACCAGGCCGCCGCTTGGCCGCGAACCACCCTCAACGCCGGCTTGAGCGGGTCAGCAGGCGAAGCATGTAGCCGACCGAGACGGCGGCGAGCAACGCCAGCAGGGGCCGCTCCTTCGCCGACTCCGCCAGGCTCTCGCTCCAGTCGCTTGCGGTGTCCGCCGCCGACCCCATCGTGTTCTGCACCGTCCCGAGCGCTTCGTTCAGCTTGCCGCGGGCCTGGGTCTCGGTGTCGCCGGTCATGCCGCCGACGGCGTCCTGGAGCTTGCCGCCAATGTTGCGGGCAGCCCCGTCGATCCTGTTCTCGTCCATGCGATGCGTGTTCCCTGAGCTGTGTCGAACTGCCTACCGGATGACCCGGCGGCTGGTGATGGCGTGGTAGATCACCAGCACCACGATGGCGCCGATGACGGACACGACGATGCTGTAGATGTTGAGCCCGTTGACTGGCGTCCCACCGATGAACGAGACCAGGAAGCCGCCCACGACGGCGCCGACGATGCCGAGCACGATATCTAGCAGCAGGCCTTCGCCGCTCTTGTTGACGA
The DNA here is from genome assembly GCA_964235495.1 of uncultured Acetobacteraceae bacterium. GTDB lineage: Bacteria > Pseudomonadota > Alphaproteobacteria > Acetobacterales > Acetobacteraceae > LMUY01. The sequence continues at coordinate 31,422 of CAXSAX010000028.1, forward strand.
TCTTGCTGGCGATGAAACCGGCGATCAGCCCGAGGATAAGCCAGATGATGATGGACATGCTTGCAACCCTTCAAGGATGGGGGAGTGGAAAGGCTTAGCGAACGACCTGCTGCGAAACCTGGCGACGCCGCTGCAACCCCAACGAGCCGCCGACAGCCGCCGCGATGGCGCCGATCAGCAGGTCGGCGAAGGCGGCGAACGAGGTCCTGGACGCCGCTGCCGCACTGGCGTCGGCGGCGTTCTTGGCGGTCTGCACCGCCTGCGCCTTCTGCTGCTGCAGCTTGGCCTGGGCGTTGTCGAACTGCTGCGCGGCCTGGTCGCGGCTGACGTGCTGCTGCGCCGCCATGATCGAAACCACGCGCTCCTTGGCCGCCGGCGCGTCGGGCCCGCCCTTGGCGTAGCTCGCCAGGTTGGTGACTACTTCCTTTTGAGCATCCTGCGGCGTCATGGTCGCCGGGTCGGGGTCGGCAGGCTTGAGGTAGGCCTGCGCCTGCTGCTGCAGCACGTCGGGGCTGAGGCCGCTGGCCTGGGCCACGGGCTGCGCCGCGTCCTTGATGCCGCTGCCGGCGGCCGAGGCGAGGCCGCCCAGCGCCGAGGCGCCACCGCCCACGATGCCGCCGATCGCCGACGACAGCAGATAGACGGTCAGCAGCGTGGCGATGCCCCAGGTGATGAGGCCGTGCAGCACGCCGTCCCAGCGCGTCTCGATGCCCGCCATCCAGCCGGCCGCGAAGCCGCCGAACGCCAGGGCCACGACGCTGCTGATGATCCACCACACGCCGGCGCTGATGCCGAGGCTGCCGGCCGACGGCGTGGTGCCGGCGTTGGCGTTCACCGTGTCCAGGCCGATGCCGGCGCCGAGCAGGCTCCAGAGCAGCTGCACCGTGACGACCAGGACCACCCCGCCGATGATGGCAGCCCAGGAGATGCGCCGGTGAATGTGCTGGCCGCCGCTCATCGTCGTGGTGGTGGTCTCAAGCATGGGCGGACGGCGGGACGGCTCATCGTAGCTTGTGGTGGACATGGGCAATCTCCGAAGAAGGGTGGCTGGGCCGCGGCTGCGGCCCAGCCGGGTCGCTCAGACCTTTGGCGTGAACGGCTTGACCGGCGTGGTGCCGGTCGTGGTGCCCGTGGTGGTGGTTTGGGCCGGAATCTGCTCGACCTCGACCTCTTCCTTGCGCACGGTGTCGCGCACCGTCTCGGTCCGCTCGGTGGAGTCCTTGCGCAGGCCGACCTCCTCGACCACGCGGGAGGTTTTGCCGACCACGGCTTCCTCGCCGGTGGACAGCATCTCCATCGTCTTCTCGCTGAACGAGTCGGTGGCTGGGCGGCCATCCGTCACCGGGCGGCGCTCCAGCTCGACCTTCTCGCTGCGCAGCGTCACGTCCTGCTGCACCGGGGTCTCGACGACGTAGCGGCGGATTCGCGTGCCGCCCTGATTCACCAGCCGCTTGCCAACGGCCAGGCTCTCCTCGGACAGCTGGATCGTGTCGCCGCCGGTGGCCACAGTCTTCGCCATGGGAGCCGCCGGCATCACCGGGACGGCGGTGGTCTGCGTCGTCGTGGTGGTGGCCTGGCCCAGCCCGTAGCCGGTGGCGCGCTCGTCGATGTCGATCGGGTTCTGGCTCTCCAGGATGTCCATGACGCGGGCGGCATGGGCGTCGGGCACCTTCACCGTGACAACGGTGGAGCCGCTCGCCATGCTGCGATCGTACACGGCCGTGTCGGTGTCGGACGAGCCGCCGAACAGGCTGGACCAGAAGCCTTCCTCGCGGGGGGCTGCCGTCGTGGCGGCGGCGCCAGACATGGAGCCGGTGCCGGCGTGCGTGCTGATGGCGCTGTCCGGCACGCTGGCGGCGCGCAGGGCGGCCACGGCGGCCTGGGCGTGGGCGGCGGTGTCGTAAACGGCGACGATGGTCTCATCACTCATGGTCATATCCTCTGTGTGTTTTGTTGGCACTCAATCCAGGCCGGTCCGGGTCAAGGACACGTCCTGCTCGCGCAGCGTCACGGTCTCCACGTGGCGCTGCGTCGTCCGCACCCGGCGCAGGTGCAGCTCTTCCTTCAGCATCAGCCGTCGCTCGACCACGACGACCTCCTCCACCACGGACAGGATGGTCACGTCGCCCTCCTGCCGCACCGGCGGCACGGCCTGCACCACCCGGCCCACGGCGACGCGCTCGACCACGACCTGATCCTGCAGCACCGGCTCGTCCACCACGACATCGCGGGTCCGGGTATGCCGGGTCGCCCGCACCAGGGTCTTGCGCGCACGCTTGGCCACGGTGACGGTCTCGGCGTGCAGCTGCATCACCTCGGTCTCAGTCGCTGCGATGGGCAAGGCACGGGCAGCCGGGTCAGGCGTTGGCACGAATAATCTCCACCCGGCGAGCGCGCATGATCAATCCTCCCCATCCCAGCGCAAAGTCGAAACCCTTGCCGGTGCCGCTCATACGTCAGACGCGTGATTTCCGTTGCATCTTTTTTAAGTAAAGCGCGGTGGCTGGACCGCTGCCCAGGGCTGTTATAAAAAGACTATTGCGCCATGATGTTTATACTAGGGCCGGGTTTTTCGCCGCAATTTCGTTGCGTTAACATGCGCTTGACCCGCAGCGCCGATGCCGCGTTCGCGCGCCCACACCACGAGCGCCGCCCTGCGGTGCATCCCGAGCTTGGCATAGATCACGGCGATGTGATTGCGCAGCGTGTTTTGCGAGATGCCGAGCTTGGCCGCGATCTCGCCATCCGGCATGCCTTGCGCCACCAGCCCCAGCACCTCGCGGGACCGGGCGGGCAGGGCGGCCAGCTCCGGCTGCTTGCCGCGGGAGCCCTTGGCCCGGGTGAGCGTGGCCAGCCGCTCCACGATCTTCTGCCCGAGCCAGGAGGTGTCCTGCATGACCGACTGCACCGCGGCCAGCAGCTCCATCTCGGTCTGCTTGCGCTCCGTGATGTCCAGCATGACGCTGAGCACGCAGCGTTCCCGGTCAATCTCCACCGTGTCGGCGGACAGCAGGTAGTCGCACAGGGCGCCGTCCTTGGAGCGCAGCTGGATGTCGGCGCTGCGGACGTGGCCGACCTGCTTGATCTGGCGCTCCAGCTGGTCGCGCAACTCGCCTTCGCCCCACATGGCGATCTCGGATTCGGCGCGCCCGACCACCTCCTCCCGCCGCCAGCCGGTGGCCGCGGTGAAGGCGGCGTTCACGTCAAGGATGCGCAGGCCGTCCAGCGCCAACATGGCCATCGGGCCCGGCGCCATCTGGAACGCCTTGGCGAAGCGCTCCTCGCTCTGCCGCAGCGCGTCCTGCGCCTGCTGCCGCGGGTGCAAGTCCGCGAAGGTGAACAGCATGCACGCCTCGTCGCCGATCTCGATCGGCTGGCCGCCGAGCAGCACCGTCTTGTCCCGCCCGTCCGGCAGCAGGAGACAGCCCTCCATTTGCGGGATGGTGCCGCCGGCGTGCAGCCGCTGCACCGCCAGGTCGCGCTTCTCGGCGCCGCGCAGCACGTCGATCTCGTGCATGGAGTGCCCGACCAGCGCGCGTTGCGCGTAGCCGGTCAGCTCCAGGAAGCCGTGGTTGACCTTCACGTAGCGCATGTCCGACAGGCGGGCGATGATGGCCGGCGCCGGGTTGGCGCCGAACGCGCGCTCGAACCGGTCCTCGGCGTTGAACCGCTCCGTCTCGTCGTTCAGGATCATCACCAGGCAGTCGGCCTGGCCGCTGCGGTTGGTCAGCACCAGGGTGCGGACCTCGTGCACCCAGTGCTTGCCGTCCGCCCGGCGCACCACGGTGAGGATCGCCCGGTCCAGGGCCTGCCCGGCCAGCAGCCGCTGCAGGGGATACTCGTCCGCCGCCAGGGCCTGCCCGTTGTGGTAGGCGAGCTCGAACCGCTCGGCGTAGCCCGCCGCCGTGCCGCCCAGCTCGGCCAGCCGGGCGGCGCCATGCAGGTCCAGCGCGGTGCGGTCCGCCCAGCCCAGCGCGCCGTCCGCCTCCAGGATGATCACGCCCACCGTCAGCGCGGCGATGATCTGCTGCAGGTGGGTGGGGGCGGCGAGCTCGGTGGGGATGCGCCCGGTCACGCCGCCTCAGCGCCGGCCGGTGAGGGCGGACAGGTCCACCCCGTTCACCAGCAGCCGGTCGCGGTCCACGCTCAGCAGCCAGGTAGCCTGGCTGCCGTCGGTCTTGGCGATGCCCCTGAGGAAGATGAGCACCGGCACCGCCTGCTGCATCACCGGGTCCTCCTGCGCGCGGGCCAGCAGGCCGTCCAGCCCGTCCGCGGTGAACTCCGCCTGGCCGGTCACGTCGCCAGGGCCGGTCATCACGAACTTGCCCGCGCCGCCCAGCTTCGCCTCCGCCACTTGCAACACCAGCGAGTCGAAGCCGAACTGGATGCCGCCCTGCGCGAACAGCGCCTGCAAGTCCGGCTCCACCTTGTCCCTTGGTCGATCTCCTGGCCGGTCCCGCGGGGCGCCGCCGGGCCCGTGGGCCGCCGGCTCCGTCGCGTCCAGGCCCGCCTTGGTCAAGGCGGCCACGCTCAGGTTGGACACGGTCGGGTGGATGGCGAAGTGGGACGGCACGTAGGCCGCCAGCTGCGGCGGCAGGTCGTCGAGCGTCAGCCCGTCCAGCGCCAGCGTCATCTCGGCGTCCAGCGTGGCCTGCGGCGCGGTGCCGCCCAGCATGATCTCCAGCCTGTCCAGCGACCCGGCGTGGCCGGCAGCGTTGAACTTCAGCTCTTCGGCCGTCTCGTCCAGCCGCGCGCCCGTCAGCAGGTCGCGCGTGTCCTGCAGCACGGCGCGCAGCGTCGCCCGTTCCGCGGGCGTGAGGCTGGGCGCTTGGCGGCCGCCGGCCTTGGTTTCCAGGCTGAACCGGCTGACCTGCTGCAGCAGGGGAACCAGCGCCGCATGCGCCAGGCCGGACACGGAGGTCACGACATGCAGCCGCGCCGCCGCCAGCGAGACCTGCGTGCCGTCCGGCAGCTCCGAGTGCGACGCGTAGTCCTGCGCGGTGCTGTCCGACAGCAGGTTGACGTGCGCCGGGTCAGTCGGCTCCGTGCTGGACGTGCCGGCGATGTGGCCGAGATGGGTGACGGCGGCGGCGCTGTCGCCCTCCCGCAGGATGTCCAGCGACGTGATGCTGACGGTGCCGGAGGTGGGGCTTGCCAGCGCGGAATCGAACGTGCCGCTGGAGTCCTGCTGGCCGAGCTTGACGGTGTAGGCCACCGTCTCCTCGTGCCGGCCGGACGGGTTCGGCTTGGCGTCCGGCGGGTCCGGCACGCTTTGCGCTGCGGTGAAGGTGAACTCCGCCGGCATGCGCTGGTCCGCCAGCGACCACAGGGTGCCGCCGAGCGGCTTGGCGTTGGCGGTGAACGCGGCGTCCGGCGGCTCGATCCGCGCCACGCCGAACGCGGCGAGCGGGATGTGGACCTGGTAGTGGTCCCCCTCCGCGGTCAGCTGCACCGGGTGCGGCGGCAGCTTCGCCCCCGACAGCAGCGCCCCGAGTGCCGCGGCGGCCTGCCGCTCCAGCACCTGCGCCTCGGCGGCGGAGGGCGGCGTCTGCGCCAGGGCCGGCCCTGGCAGCAGGGCGGCGGCGAGCAGCAGTGCGCCGGGCCGGCGCGGGAAGGGGATTGGCCGCATCAGGGCTCCTGCTTCGGGATCATCGAGGCGAGCTTGCCCTAGTTGCGCGGGCGGCGGAACCCGGCGGCGGCGGCTCAGCCCAGCGTCGCCTCCACCGCGGCCACGTCCAGCAGCCGCTCGATCACCTCGGGCTCCTGCGCCCCGGCGATGGCGTGGCTGCCGGCCACTACGAAGCACGGCACCCCGTTGATGCCCAGGCGGTGGGCGCGCAGGTTGTCGGCGTGCACCCCGTCCAGCTCCGCCTCGCCCTCCAGCATGGCGCGGGCCGCCGCGGCGTCCAGCCCGCAGGACCCGGCGACCGCGCACAGCACCGCCGGGTCGCCGAGGTCTCGCCCATCGGCGAAGTGCGCGGCGAACAGCGCCTCCACCACGCCGTCCGCCCGGCCGAACCGCGCCGCCCAGCGCACCAGGCGGTGCGCGTCCACGCTGGAGGGGGTGCGGCGCACCCGGTCGAAGCGGAAATGCACGCCCTCTGCCCGGCCGATCTCGGCGATGGATTGGTACAGCCGGCGCGCCCGGTCCTCGCCGCCGAACTTGCGGACCACGTAGTCCGAGCGGGCCATGCCCAGCCGCGGCATGTCGGGGTTGAGCAGGAACGGCCGCCAGACGAGGTCAACCAGCAGGTCCGGCCGGCGGCGGATGGTGCGGACCAGCCGGCGGGCGCCCAGGTAGCACCAGGGGCAAACCAGGTCGTGCACCACCTCGACGCTGAGGCGGGCCTTGGGCGGGGCGAGGACGTTCACCGGGGCATCCTATGACGGGGCCGCCAGGCCGTCACATGCTTTCTGTGCCGGGCGCGCGGCCCTTACCCCCGCGCCGCCGCCCGCTGCCGCACCAGCGCCAGCACCGCCCGGCAGATCGGCGTCTCCACGTCCACCCAGCCGGCCATCTCCACCACTGCCCCCAGCAGCGCCTCGATCTCCAGCGGCCGGCCCAGCTCCAGGTCCTGCAGCATGGAGGTCTTGTGCCGGCCCACCTCCGCAGCGCCTTCGATCCGCTTGTCCACGTCGATCGCGAAGCGCACGCCGAGGCCCTCGGCCACCGCCTGGCCCTCCAGCATCATCGCCCGCGCCACGCCGCGGGTGCCCGGGTCGCCGGTGATCACGTCCAGCGTCGCCGCCGTCAGCGCGCTGAGCGGGTTGAACGCCAGGTTGCCCCACAGCTTGACCCATAGCTCGTCGCGGATGCGCGGGCGCACCGGCGCCTTCAGCCCGGCGGCGATCAGCAGGGCGGACAGCGTGGCCGCCCGCTCCGAGCGCTGCCCGTCCGGCTCGCCCAGGCTGAACCGGTCGCCGTAGGTGTGCTCGATCACGCCGGGGGCGGCCACGGTGGCGGCGGGATACACGATGCAGCCGAGGCACTGCGCCGGGGGCAGCGCGTCCCACAGCGCGCCGGACGGGTCCACCGCCGCCACCCGGCGTCCGCCGAACGGCGCGGGCAGGCCGTGGGTGTACCACCATGGCACGCCGTTCACCGCGCTCACCACCGTGGTGCCGGGGCCGACCAGCGGCGCCAGCTGCGGCAGCGCCGGCTCCAGCGAGTGCGCTTTCAGCGTGATCAGCAGGTAGTCCTGCGGGCCGATCGCGTCGCCATGCGCCACGGCGCGCGGCCGGGTCACGCGGCGCTCGCCGCCGGAGTGCAGCGCCAGGCCGTCCCGCTGCACCGCTTGCAGGTGCGCGCCGCGCGCCACGAGCGAGACGGGCGTGCCCGCCGCCTCCAGCTTGGCCGCCATGTAGCCGCCGATCGCTCCGGCGCCGAACACGCAGACGGACGGCACTAGGCGAGGCCGAGCTTGGCCGCCAGGCCGATGCGCTGCACCTTGCCGGTGGCGCCCTTGGGGATGTCGTCCATCACCAGCACCTTGCGCGGCACCTTGAACGCCGCGAGGCGGAGGGCGGCGAAGGCGCGGATGTCGGCTTCCGTCACGTGCTCGCCGGGGCGGGGCACGACGATGGCGCCCACCTCCTCGCCCAGCTTGTCGTGCGGGATGCCGAAGGTGCAGGCCTGCGCCACCGCCGGGTGGTCCAGCAGCACGACATCGACCTCCAGCGGGCTGATTTTCTCGCCGCCGCGGTTGATCTGCTCCTTCAGCCGGCCGGTGAGGAACAGGTAGCCCTCCGCGTCCACCCGGCCCTGGTCCCCCGTGCGGAACCAGCCGGCGGTGAAGGCGCGGGCGTTGGCGGACGGGTTGTTGTCGTAGCCCGGCGTCACGTTCGGGCCGCGGATCACCACCTCGCCGACGTCGCCCTGCGGCAGGAAGGCGCCATCCTCGTCCATCACGGCGATCTCCGGGCCGGCGGCCACGCCCACCGCGCCGGGCTTGCGCGCGCGCGGCGGCAGCGGGTTGGACGCCATCTGATGCGCCGCCTCCGTCATGCCGTACGCCTCGATCACCGGGGCGCCGAACACCGCCTCCAGCTCCTCCATCACCTGCGGCGGCAGGGAGGCGCTGGACGAGCGGATCAGCCGCAGCTTGGCGGCGCGCGCCGTGTCCGGGTGGGCGCGCATCCGCATCAGGATCGCCTGGTGCATGGTGGGCACGGCGGTGTACCAGGTGGGCCGCACCTCCCCCAGCCACTCGCCGAACTTGAACGCGTTGAAGCCCGGCGTGCAGCACACGGCAGCGCCCGCCGAGAGCGAGGCGGACACGGCGGCGATCAGCCCGTGGATGTGGAACAGCGGCATCACGTTGAGGCAGGTGTCCGTGGGCGTGAGCTGCAGCGCCGCCGCGATGTGCCCGGCGGAGGCGGCCAGGTTGGCCTGGGTCAGCGGCACGATCTTGGGCCGCGCCGTGGTGCCGGAGGTGTGCAGCACGAGCGCCGGGTGCTCCGGGCGCACCGCAAGCGGCGCGGCGCCCGGGCCGGACGGCAGGCCGGACGCATCGAGCCGGAACGACCCGGCGGCCGCGCCCTCCGGGTGCAGCCATAGGATCGGCAGGCCGAGCCGGTCCGCCACGTCCCGCGCCGGCCCGGCCTCGCCCGCCGCCAGCAGGATGGCGGCCGGTTGCAGGTCGGACAGGTAGAACTCGAACTCGTCCGCCGTGTAGGCCGGGTTCAGCGGCGCTGCGCAGCAGCTGGCGGCGACGGCAAGGAAGGCGGTGGCCATCTCCGGCCCGTTCGGCAGCACGAGCGCCAGCCGGTCGCCGGGGCCGATGCCGGCGGCGGCCAGGGTGGCGCGGGTCGCTTCGGCCAGGCGGCGCAGGCCGGAGCCGTCCAGCCATGGCCGGCCCAGCGCGCCGATCGCGCGCGCGCCGGTCAGCGAGCCGACGATGTCCCACACAGTTGATTGCATGCCGCCGTCACTCCGTCTTGGGCCGCATCGGCTTTACGTGAGCGGCCGTGCTGCGCCTAGGGTTGCTTGCTGCCGAGGCGTCCGCGCCGAAGGGCGGGGCGCTGGCGCCGTGCACGCTGTTGGTTAACTAATTCGGGTCATACACCTGCACTCGCAACCATCGAGTCAAGGCCCTGAGATGATCCGTCGCTGCGCTGCCGCCCTTGCCGCCCTGTTCGCTTTCCAGCACCAGGCCGCCGCGCAACCCGCGAGCGGCTTGTACGTGGGGCTCGGGGCGGGCGCGGACTTCCTGCAGAACGAGATCGAGAAGCCCGCCGACGGCTTCAGCCCCACCAAGCGCAGCTACAAGTTCGACCCTGGCCTGGCAGTCGCGGGCAGCTTGGGCTACGGCCTCGGCAACGGCCTCCGGGTCGAGGGGGAGGGCGATTACGCCGACAACCACGTCCGCGGCGTCAAGCTGGGCGCGCCGCAGCGGGCCGGCGGGTCCGAGCGGCAGTACGGCGGCTTCCTCGATGTCTTGTACGACTTGAACCTGCGGCTGCCGGTCGTCCCCTATGTCGGCCTCGGCGCGGGCTACCAGGAGGTGGCACTCGCCCACGTCAACTCCGGGCCCGCCCGGCAGGCCATCTCCAGCGGCGGCACCGAGCAGGCCGGGGCCTTCGCCTACCAGGCGATGGCGGGCCTGGCCTACCCGGTCGGCCCCGCGCCGGGCTTGTCGCTCACGGCGGAGTACCGCTTCATCGGCGTCCTCACGCCGCCCGCGTATGACCGCGGCAACGGCTCCGGCAACACCCTGAACGGCGTGCCCCTGATACCGCGCGCCACGTTCAACAACATCTTCAACCACGACATCCTGCTCGGCGTCCGCTACGCGTTCGGATCGCCGTACCCTGTCCCGCCGCCGCCTGCGCCTCTGCCCCCGGCGCCAGCCGCCATGCCGGCGCGCAGCTACCTGGTGTTCTTCGACTGGGACCGCGCCGACCTGACGGACGTTGCCCGGCGCATCATCACGGAGGCCGCACAGGCCAGCACCCGCGTCCAGCACACCCGCATCGAGGTGCAGGGCAACGCCGACCGCTCCGGCGCGCCGGCCTACAACCAGCGCCTTTCGTTGCGCCGTGCGCAGACGGTCGCGGCCGAATTGGTCCGCCAGGGCATTCCCACCGCGGCCATCGCCATCCAGGCGTTCGGCGACACCAAGCCGCTGGTGCCGACGGCCGAGGGCGTGCGCGAACCGCAGAACCGCCGGGTGACGATCATCCTGCGCTGACACGCCTTGTCCCGCCGCGCTACTCGGCCGCCAACGGGCCGGCCAGCAGGCCGAAGCCCAACTCCGGGCGGGACGCCCCGACCGGCATGCGCCCGACCGGCAGGCGCTTGAGCACGAACATCGCCAGCAGCGCGGCCAGCAGGTTGGCGGCGCTCGCCAGCCAGAACACCGCCACCCAGCCCTGGCTCGCCTGCAAGCTGGCGGATAGCGGCACCAGCAGCGCCGCCGCGCCCTTGGCGGTGTACATCATGCCGTAGTTCGCCGTGGCGTGGCGCGAGCCGAAGCGGTCGCTGCACAGGGCGGGGAACAGGCTGTAGATCTCGCCCCAGGCGAAGAACACCAGCCCGGTCAGCACCACGAACGCCACCGGGTCATGCGCGAAGGCGACCAGGGCGGCGATGCCCACCGCCTCGATCAGGAAAGCGATGAACATGGTGTTCTCCCGCCCGATCCGGTCCGACACCCAGCCGAAGAACGGCCGCGTCACCCCGTTCATCACCCGGTCGATCGACAGCGCGAAGGTCAGCGCCGGCAGGGTCAGCCCGGCGATCGACACGCCGGCGCCGGCCACGCCGTAATCGGTGGCGATGGTCGCCAGCTGCGCCGTGGCCATCAGCCCGCCCCCCGCCACCAGCACGAAGATGGCATACATCAGGTAGAAGGACGGCTGCCGCAGCACCTCGCCCGGCGTCATCTCCCGCCCGGCACGGCGCACCGGCGCGGCCGGCGGCTTGCGCAGCCACAGCGCCGCCACCATGATGCAGCCGCCCTGCGCCAGCCCGAACACCAGGAACGCCGACTGGTAGCCGTGGCTGGCGACCCAGTTCGAGATCGGCACGAGGGTCAGCGCGGACCCAGCGCCGAAGCCCGCCGCCGTCAGCCCCGCCGCCAGCCCGCGCCGGTCCGGGAACCACTTGACCGCGTTGCCCACCGCCGTGCCGTACACCAGGCCGGCGCCCACGCCCGTCACCGCGGCGCCGAGGTACAGCAGCGGCAAGGTGTCCGCCACCGCGTTCAGCGACCAGCCGGCCGCCACGAACCCGCCGCCCAGCGCCGTCGCCAGGCGTGGCCCAATCCGGTCGATCAGGTAGCCCTCGAACGGCAGCAGCCAAGTCTCGGCGACGACGAACACGGCAAAGGCGGCCTGGATGGCCGGGCGGCCCCAGTGGTGCGCCGCCTCCATGGGGCCGACGAACAGCGTCCAGCCGTATTGCAGGTTGGCGATCAGCACCATGCCGACGATTCCAAGCGATAGCTGCAACCACCGTCCCATCCGCCGCACTCCCGCCCGCACGGCAGCCTTATCGCATGCGGCGTCGTCAGGATGGCGGCTGGCAGGCGTCGGGCGGCGGTAAAGCGGAGTACATGCTGCAAAGCGGTGTAACAAGTTTACAGGGCCGGTTCACGCGGCGGCCTCGAAACGGTTGAGCAGCGCGCCGATCCCCTCGATCGCCACCGTTACCTCCATCCCCGGCCGCATCGGCAGCACGCCGACCGACGTGCCGCAGGCGATCAGGTCGCCCGGCAGCAGCGTCATCTCCTGCGACAGCAGGCTGACGATGCGGGCGGGCTGCAGGATCATGTCCGCCACTGGGTAGGCCTGCCGCTCCCGCCCGTTCAGCAGGGTGCGCACGGTGAGGGCCGCCGGGTCGAGCCCGGTGGCGATGGCGGGGCCGACCGGGCCGAAGCTGTCGCAGCCCTTGGCCCGCGCCCATTGCGGAAAGGACGCGTCCGCCGTCAGCCAGTCGAGCGCCGTCACGTCGTTGACGCAGGTGTAGCCGAAGATCGCCCCGGCCGCCTCCGCTTCGCTGGCGGCGTGGCAGCGCCGGCCGATGACGATGCCCAGCTCGCCCTCGTACGCCGTGCGGCCCGCGTAGCCGGGGGGCGGGCGGATCGTGCCGCCGGGCGCCAGCAAGGACGTGGTGGCCTTCAGGAAGTACAGCGGCGTCTTCGGGATGGCCTGCCCGGTTTTGGCGGCCAGGGCGTGGAAGTTGTTCCACAGCCCGATGAACTTGCCCGGCGTCACCGGCGGCAGCAGCGGCGGCGCCGGCATCGGCGCGCCCTGCGGCAGGGGCGCGCCGAACAGGTCCCCGGCGTGCGGAATCACCTGGCCGTCCGCCAGCGTGCCGAACCCGCCCTCCCAGCGCACCCAGAGCGTCATGCCGCCGTCAGCACCGAAACCAGGTAGAACGGCCGGCGATGCTCGCTGACCCGCTCGAAGCCGGGTGACCGGGCGAACGCGTCATGGATGCGGCGCGACAGCCGGCTGTCGCCGTCGGCGGCGAAGAAGTAGTGGTTGGCTAGCAGGCACACCCCGCCCGGCGCCAGCAGCGCCGCCACCCGCAGCGCCATGGCGTCCAGCACGGCGTCGGTGATCGGCTGCGGCAGGTAGTAGAGCACGTCCGCGATCACCACGAGGTCGAAGCCGCCATCCAGCGACGCGGGCAGGCGCTGCACGTCGCCCTGCTCGAAGGCGAGGTTGGGCACGCCGGCGTGCCGCGCCCGCGCCGCCGCGACGGCGCTGGGCGAGATGTCCAGCCCGAGCACGCTGTCCGCCCGCTCGGCGACCCGGCGCGTCAGCAGGCCGAGCCCGGCGCCGAGGTCCAGCGCCTGGACAAACCGGCGGTCCGGCAGCAGCCCGGCGATCACGTCATACTTGCGGCGCTGATACAGATAGCGGCTCTCGCCGGAAGCCCAGGGGTCGCCGCCGGCATAGGCCTGCTCGAACGCGGCCTGGTCGCCATGGCGCTGCCGGGCGCGGGCGATCGCGGCGTCCGTGCGGGCGCTGCGCAGGAATAGCCCGATGTCGCGCGGCGAGATGAAGCGCCAGGCGGCGAGCCGGTCGCGCCAGGTCCGGCTGGCGGCTGGCCTCGTCTTCGTCGCTGCATCCATCAATCGCTCACTCCACCGGCCCGGCTTCGACGCCGGGGAAGGCCCGCAGCGAGTCGAGCGCTGCTTGCAGGATCACCGCCGCCGCCATCCGGTCCACCGACGCGGCCCGGCGCGCCCGGTTGGCGCCCTGCGCCGTCAGCGCCCGGTTCGCCTCGGCCGAGCTGAGCCGCTCGTCCCACATCGCCGCCGGCAGGCCCGTGGCGTCGGTGAGCGCGAAGGTCCAGTCCCGCGCCGCCTGCGCCGCCGGGCCGAGCCGCCCGTCCATCTGCAGCGGCAGGCCCACCAGCAGCCCGCCCACGTCCTCCCGCTTGGCGATGGCGGCGATCGCGTCCGCCGCCTCAGCCAGCTTGCCCCGGCGCAGCGTGCCGAACGGGCTGGCCAGCACCCGGCGCACGTCGCTCAGCGCCAGCCCGATGCTGCGCGTGCCGGGGTCGAGCCCGAGCAGGCGTTGGTTGCGGCCCAGGCGGGCGTGCAGGTCGGTCAGGTTGAACAGCGGCATGGGCTGCCGTTATGCTTGCCAATCATCGTCTCGCCAAGGAGCCCCATGTCGCTCGATCCCGCGACCGTCCGCCGCATCGCCAGCCTCGCCCGCATCCGCGTGAAGCCGGAGCAGGTGCCGCCGCTGCAAGCCCAGCTGAACGGCATCCTCGGCTGGATCGAGCAGCTGAACGAGGTGGACGTGGACGGCGTCGCCCCGCTGACCGGCGCCGTGGACATGGCGATGCGCCTGCGCGCCGACCGGGTGACCGACGGCGGCATCGCCGAGCAGGTGCTGGCCAACGCGCCGGACCGGGTCGGCGGCTTCTTCACGGTGCCCAAGGTGGTCGAGTGATGATGGTCGCCCCCCTCTCCCAACCCTCTCCCGCAAGGGAAGAGGGCTCTTGGCCATGATCCTCACCGAGCTTGGCATCGCCGCCGCCGCCGCCGGGCTGCGCGCCCGCCGGTTCAGCGCCCGCGAGCTGGCGCAGGCGCACCTGGACGGCATGGCCGCGCTGGACGGCGAGCTGAACGCCTTCATCACGCCCACGCCGGAGGGTGCGCTGATCCAGGCGGATGCGGCGGACGCGGCGCTGGCGCGGGGCGACGCCGGGCCGCTCGCCGGCATCCCGCTCGGCATCAAGGACCTGTTCTGCACCGCCGGCGTGCGCACCACCGCGGCCAGCCGCATCCTCGCCCCGTTCGTGCCGCCGTACGAGAGCACCGTCACCGCGCAGCTGCTGCGCGACGGCGCGGTGTTCCTCGGCAAGACCAACCTCGACGAGTTCGCCATGGGCTCCTCTAACATGAGCAGCGCGTTCGGCCCCGTGACCAACCCGTGGTCGCCGCCCGGCGCCCGGCTGGTGCCCGGCGGCTCCTCCGGCGGCTCGGCGGCGGCGGTGGCGGCGGGGCTGGCGATGGGCGCCACCGGCACGGACACCGGCGGCTCCATCCGCCAGCCTGCGGCGCTGTGCGGCATCGTCGGCATGAAGCCGACCTACGGGCGGTGCAGCCGCTACGGCGTGGTGGCGTTCGCCTCCTCGCTGGACCACCCGGGGCCGTTCGCCCGCTCGGTGGCGGATGCGGCGACGCTGCTGCGCTCGATGGCCGGGTTCGACGCCAAGGACAGCACCTCCGCCGACCGTCCCGTGCCGGACTTCGCCGCCGCCTGCGCCCGCGGCGTGCGCGGCCTGCGCATCGGCGTGCCGCAGGAATACCGGCAGGACGGCACGCCCGCCGCCATCGCCGGCCTGTGGGAGCAGGGGCTGGCCTGGCTGCGCGAGGCCGGCGCCACGGTGGTGGACGTGTCGCTGCCGCACACCCGCTACGGCCTGGCCGCGTACTACATCGTGGCGCCCGCCGAGGCGTCCTCCAACCTCGCGCGCTACGACGGGGTGCGCTTCGGCGCCCGCGTGCCGGGGCGGGACCTCACGGACCTGTACGAGCAGACCCGCGCCGAGGGCTTCGGCGAGGAGGTGCGCCGTCGCATCCTGATCGGCACCTACGTGCTCTCCGCCGGGTATTACGACGCCTACTACACCCGGGCGCAGAAGGTCCGCGCGCTGATCCTGCGGGACTTCACCGACGCCTTCGGCCAGGTCGATGCGCTGCTGACGCCGACCACGCCGAACGCCGCCTTTGCGCAGGGGGAGAAGATGGACGATCCCATCACCATGTATTTGAACGACGTGTTCACCGTCCCGGCCGACCTGGCCGGCATTCCTGCGCTGTCCGTGCCCGCCGGGCTCGATGGCGCGGGCCTGCCGCTGGGCTTGCAGGTGATGGGACGGCCGTTCGACGAGGAGACGGTGTTCGCCGTGGGCGCCGCCATTGAACAAGCCGCCGGGTTCACCGCCCGGCCGCGATTGAGGGCAGGAAACTAAGCAAGTGGCAACCGACCTACGCACCAAGAGCGTCAAGGACCTGAAGACGATCGTGGAGAACCACCAGCGGAGCAACAAGACCGCGGCGGCGTCCTACACCGCGGCCACCGCCGAGCTGGCCCGGCGCGAGACCGGCACGCTCGACGTGGAAATGACCATGGGCATCATCGCCGGCTACGCCAAGCGCCGCGCCTTCCTCAGCTACAAGGACATCGCGGACGCCAGCGGCGCCATCTGGAACAAGGTGACCCACGCGATGCCCAAGCACCTGCTGGCGGTGAGCGAGCATGCCAGCAGCAAGGGCTGGCCGATGCTGTCCGCCATCGTGGTGAACAAGGAGCACATGGTGGACGGGTTGATGAAGCCCGAGACGCTCAAGGGCTTCTGCGAGTGCGCCCGCGGCCTGGGCCTGGAGGTGGAAGACGAGACGGCGTTCCTGAAGGCGCAGCAGAAGGCGGTGTTCGACGCGGCGCGGGAAGGCAAGCTCGCGTGAGCTACCGGCTGGGGGAATGGGAGGTCGTGTGCGGCCTGGAGGTGCACGCCCAGGTGACCAGCCAGGCCAAGTTGTTCTCCGGCGCCGCCACCGCGTTCGGCGCCGAGCCCAACAGCCAGGTCAGCTTCGTCGATGCCGGTTTCCCCGGTATGCTGCCCGTGGTCAACCAGGAGTGCGTGGCGCAGGCGGTCCGCACCGGGCTGGGGCTGGACGCGCAGATCAACCTGGTCAGCCAGTTCGACCGCAAGAACTACTTCTACGCCGACCTGCCGCAGGGCTACCAGATCAGCCAGCTGTACCACCCGATCGTCGGCGCCGGCCACGTCGAGATCGAGGCGGACGGCGCTACCCGCCGCATCGGCGTGACGCGCCTGCACCTGGAGCAGGACGCCGGCAAGTCGCTGCACGACCAGGACCGCGACCGCTCCTTCATCGACCTCAACCGTTCCGGCGTGGCCCTGATGGAGATCGTCTCCGAGCCGGACATCCGCTCGCCGGATGAGGCGGGGGCCTACCTGCGCAAGCTGCGCTCCATCCTGCGCTACCTCGGCACCTGCGACGGCAACATGGAGGAGGGCTCGCTGCGGGCGGACGTGAACGTGTCCGTGCGCAAGCCGAACGAGCCGTTCCGCACCCGCTGCGAGGTGAAGAACGTGAACTCCATCCGCTACGTGATGCAGGCGGTGGAGGCGGAGGCGCGGCGCCAGATCGAGGTCTGGGAGGGCGGCGGCACCGTGGTGCAGGAGACCCGGCTGTTCGACCACGCCCGCGGCGAGACCCGCGCCATGCGCTCCAAGGAGGACGCGCACGACTACCGCTACTTCCCGGACCCCGACCTGCTGCCGCTGGTGCTGGACGAGGCCTGGGTGGACGGCCTGCGCGCCGGGTTGCCCGAGCTGCCGGACGCCAAGCGGGCGCGCTTCGTGGCGCAGTATGGCCTGTCGCCGTATGACGCGGGCGTGCTGGTGGCCGAGCAGTCCACCGCCGGGTTCTACGAGGCCGTGGCGCACGGGCGCGACGCGAAGGCTGCGGCGAACTGGGTGATGGGCGACCTGTTCGCCGCCCTGAACCGCGCCGCCCGCCCCATTGAGGACTCGCCCGTGTCGGCCGCCCACTTGGGCGAGATGCTGGACCTCCTGGCCGACGGCACCATCAACGGCCGCATCGCCAAGGACGTGTTCGAGGCGATGGTCGAGACGGGCCAGGGACCCGGCGCGATCGTGGAAGCCCGCGGCCTGCGCCAGGTGACCGACACCGGCGCGATCGACGCCGCCATCGCGGCGGTGATGGCGGCGAACCCGGACAAGGTGGCACAGTACCGCGGCGGCAAGGACAAGCTGTTCGGCTTCTTTGTCGGCCAGGTGATGAAGGCGACCGCAGGCAAGGGCAACCCGGCGCTGATCAACGAGGCGCTTCAGGGCAGGCTGGCGGGTCCCTGACGGCGATCCCGGCCTGGCTGCTGGTCTATCCTGGGGCCTGATCAGGGTGCGCTCGCCTGCGCCTCCAAGGCCGCCTGACTATTAAGGCTGCCTTTATCTTGAGCAGGCAATCTTGCATCCATCATGAGTCCACCTGCCATGTCGTTTGGACTACGCAGCAAGGTCACGGGCCTACTGGTCGGGGTCCTGGCCTGCACGTTGGTGCTTGGCGTGTTCTCCATGCAGAAGATCAACCAGGTGGACGCGGCTGCCAGCGAGATGCGGCAGGAGTGGCTGCCGCTGATCGAGATCACCGGTGGGCTTGCCCAGAAGATAGAAGCCATGCGCGCCGATCAGGCCACGTCCGCGCTCGACATGGGTGTTGAGTCGCAAGCGGCGCTGGCGGCGGAGCAGTTGCAGCTCATCATCGATATCGGCAGCGGGATCGATGCGCTGAGAGAGCAGATTCATGATGCAGCGCAACGCAAAGTCCTGGATGACATCGAGCGGAACTGGAAGGTGTTTGGCAAGCAAGCTGAGCAGCTTGACGACATGGGGCATGTCTCCGACCGCGTGATCGCAAACATTATGCTGTCAGACGACATAAAGAACACGGTGTTTACGTTGCGCATGTCCCTCGCCAACGAGATGGGCTTGCTCATCGACTCGGCCGGCAAGCGCGCCGAGCTTGGGATGCAGATCGCGCTGAAAGCCCGCCAAGGCGTTCTGGTGGGGTTTGCTCTCATCGCCTTGATGGTGTGGTTTGCGGGCTGGATATCGGTTCGCAACTTGGTTGATCCGATTGTTTTGATGACGCAGACGATGGCTCGTTTGGC
>CAXSAX010000029.1:0-49325 GCA_964235495.1 uncultured Acetobacteraceae bacterium
ACGTCAACCACCGCTGGCTCGGCGGCATGCTGACCAACTGGAAGACCATCACCGGGTCGATCAAGCGGCTGCGCCAGATCGAGGAGATGCTGGCCGGCAACGTCGAGGGGCTGACCAAGAAGGAGGTGCTCGACATCACGCGCGACAGCGACAAGCTGGAGCGCGCGCTGGGCGGCATCAAGGAGATGGGCGGGCTGCCGGACATCCTGTTCATCATCGACACCAATAAGGAGAAGCTGGCGGTCGAGGAGGCCAACAAGCTCGGCATCCCCGTCATCGCCATCCTGGACAGCAACTCGGACCCGGCGGGCGTCACCTACCCGATCCCCGGCAACGACGACGCCCTGCGCGCCATCACCCTGTACTGCGACCTGATCGCCGGCGCGGTGCTGGACGGCATCAGCGCCGAGATGGCCGCCTCCGGGCGGGACGTGGGCGCCGACGAGGAGCTGCCGCTCGGCGCGATGCCGGACGAGCCGATTGCCGCCCCGGCCGCCGCCGAGCAGTCCGCCGCCTGAACCCTGCTGCCCGAACAGAGAGAGCACCGATGGCTGAGATCACCGCCGCCCTGGTGAAGGAGCTTCGCGAGAAGACCGGCGCCGGGATGATGGACTGCAAGCGCGCCCTGTCAGAGACGGGGGGCGAGGTGGAGGGCGCGGTCGACTGGCTGCGCAAGAAGGGCCTGGCCGCCGCCGCCAAGAAGAGCGGCCGGGTGGCGGCCGAGGGCCTGGTCGGGGTGGCCACCATGCCGAACCGCGGCGCCATGGTCGAGGTCAACGCCGAGACCGACTTCGTGGCGCGCAACGACACCTTCCAGGGCTTCGTGGCCGCCGTGGCCAAGCTGGCGCTGGACGTGGGCGAGGATGTCGAGGCGCTGAAGGCCGCCGCCTACCCGGGCACCGGCCGCACGGTGGCCGAGGAACTGACCCACATGATCGCCACCATCGGCGAGAACATGAGCATCCGCCGCGCCCGCGTGCTGAGCGTGCCGTCCGGCGTGGTGGCGAGCTACGTGCACCAGGCGGTGAAGCCCGGCCTGGGCAAGATCGCCGTGCTGGTGGGGGTGGAGGGCAGCAGCGAGACCGACGCGCTGGAGCTGCTGGGCCGCCAGGTGGGCATGCACGTCGCGGCCACACGCCCGGCGGCGCTGGACATCGGCGGCGTGGACCCGGCGGCGCTGGAGCGGGAGCGCGCCGTGCTGGTGGAAAAGGCGCGCGAGGACGGCAAAGCCAAGTCGGAGGAGATCATGCAGAAGATGGTCGATGGCCGCATCCGCAAATACTACGAGGAGGTGGTGCTGCTGGAGCAGGTCTGGGTGCATGACGGCGAGAGCCGGGTAAAGGCGGTGGCCAAGAAGGCCGGCGCCGCGATCACCGGGTTCGACCGGTTCACCCTCGGCGAAGGAATCGAAAAGCAGGCCGGCGACTTCGCCGCCGAAGTGGCCGCCGCCGCCGGCCTACCCCCGGCGCCCTAATCAGGAGGCGCCCCCCTCCCGTTCAAATCCAGGTGTCCAGAGGACGACCGTCCTCTGGTGGGGTTTGGGGCAAAGCCCCAACCTTCTTCAAGGAGCCTCCATGCCCGACCAAACCCCCGTCTGGTTCATCACCGGCTGTTCCACCGGCTTCGGCCGCGCCCTGGTCGAGCGCGTGCTCGCCCGCGGCTGGCGCGCCGTCGCCACGGCGCGCGACCCGGAAGCCGTGCAGGACCTCGCCGCCGGCCAGCCCGACCGCGCCCTCGCCCTGCGGCTGGACGTGAACGACCCGGCGCAGGTCGCCGCCGCGGTGCGCGAGACCGAGGCCCGATTCGGCCAGATCGACGTGCTGGTGAACAATGCCGGCTACGGCTACCTCGCCGCCGTGGAGGAGGGCGAGGACGAGGCGGTGCGCGCCATGTTCGAGACCAACTTCTTCGGCCTGGTCGCCATGACCAAGGCGGTGCTGCCGGGGATGCGCCGGCGCCGCCGCGGCCACGTCATCAACGTGTCCTCCATCGGCGGCCTGGTGAGCTTCCCGGCCACCGGCTACTACCACGCCACCAAGTACGCCGTCGAAGGGCTGTCCGGCTCGCTGGCGCAGGAGGTGGGCCCGCTCGGCATCAAGGTGACGGCGGTGGAGCCGGGGCCGTTCCGCACCGACTGGGCCGGGCGCTCCATCAAGCAGTCCGCCACCCGCATCGGCGACTACGACCAGACTGCCGGGGCGCGGCGGACGCAGACCGAGCAGCGCAGCGGCAAACAGCCCGGCGACCCGGTGCGCGCCGCCGACGCCATGATCGCGGTGACGGAGTCGCCCAACCCGCCGCTGCACCTGGTGCTGGGCGGCCCCGCGCTCGGCCTGGCCCGCGGCAAGCTCGACCAGCTGCGGCAGGACCTGGACGCCTGGCAGGACACGACGCTGGGCGCTGACTACCCGGACATGCGCGCCGCCGGGTGAATGTGCGCTGCTGAGCCTCTCGCCGGACGATTGGCAGGCCGTCCGGCTGACGCTCGGCGTGGCGGCCCGCGCGGTGGGCGTGTCGCTGCCGCTGGCGACCCTGGTCGCCGGGTGCCTGTCCCGCGGGCGGTTCCCGGGGCGCAGCCTGCTCGCCGCCGCGGTGCACCTGCCGCTGGTGCTGCCCCCCGTGGTGACCGGCTGGCTGCTGCTGATCGTGTTCGGCGTGCACGGCCCGGTGGGGCGGCTGCTGCTGGCCTGGTTCGGCGTGCGGCTGGCCTTCACCACCGCCGGCGCCGCGCTGGCCTGCGGGGTGATGACGTTTCCCATCGCCGTGCGCGCCATTCGCCTCGCCTTCGACGCTGCCGACCCGGCGCTCGACCAAGCCGCCCGCTCGCTCGGCGCTGGCCGGCTGGACCGCTGGCTGACCGTCACGGTGCCGCTGGTGGCGCCGGGCCTCCTGGTCGGCGGCGTGCTCGCCTTCGCCACCTGCCTGGGCGAGTTCGGCGCCGTGATCACCTTCGCCGCCAACATCCCGGGCCAGACGCAGACGCTGCCGCTGGCCATCTACTCCGCCTTGCAGGCGCCGGGCGGCGAGGCGCGGGCGGCGCAGCTCTCGCTGGTGTCGATCGCCCTGGCGCTGGCCGGCCTGCTGCTGTCGGAGTGGCTGGGGCGGCGGCTCAGCGCGGCGTTGGGCCGGTGAGCCTGCCGATGGGCTTGGCGGTCGAGATCGGCCACCGCTTCCCCGGCACGGTGATCGACGTGGGGTTCGAGGCGCCTGGCAGCGGCGTCACCGCGCTGTTCGGCCCCTCCGGCGCGGGCAAGTCCACCGTGATCGCCGCCGTGGCGGGGCTGCTGCGGCCGCAGCGGTGCCGCGTGGTGGTGGATGGCGCGGTGCTGGCGGACAGCGCCGCCGGGGTGTGGCTGCCGCCGGAGCGCCGCCGCGCCGGGCTGGTGTTCCAGGACTCCCGGCTGTTCCCGCACATGTCCGTCGCCACCAATCTGCGCTACGGCCAGCGCCGCGCGCCCCCCGGTCCCGTGCGCTTCGACGACGTGGTGGGCCTGCTCGGCCTGGAGGCCCTGCTGGCGCGGCGGCCGCATGCCTTGTCGGGCGGGGAGAAGCAGCGCGTGGCGATCGGCCGCGCCCTGCTGGCCCAGCCGCGCCTGCTGCTGCTGGACGAGCCGCTGGCCAGCCTGGACGCGGCGCGCAAGGCCGAGATCATCCCCTACCTGCACCGCCTGGGCGCGGCCTTCGCGGTGCCGATGCTGCACGTGACGCACGCGATGGACGAGGTGGTGCAGCTCGCCGCCACGCTGGTGCTGCTGGACCGCGGCCGGGTGGTCGCGGCCGGCCCGCTGGCGGCGTTGTCGGCGCGGGCGGACCTGCCGCTGGCGGCCCGGGACGACGCGGCGGCGGTGCTGGACGGCCGGGTGGCCGGGCACGACGCCGCGCGCGGCCTGACCCGCCTGGACGCGGGCGGCGCCACGCTGCTGGCGCCCACGGTGGCGGCATCGCCCGGCACGGCGGTGCGCGTCCGCATCCCGGCGCGCGAGGTCATCCTGGCGGGGCCGTCCGCTGCGGCGGTGGCCGGGGCGCTCAGCTTGCACAACGTGCTGCCCGGCGCCGTGCGCGCCATCTTGCCTGACCCGGCGCGGCATTCCGCCTTGGTGGAGGTGGCGCTGGACGGCGCCGCCCTGCTGTCCCGCGTCACGCCCGACGCCGTCGAGCGCCTCGGCCTGGCGCCGGGGGCGCCCGTGCTGGCCCTGGTGAAGTCGGTCGCCATCGAAACCGTCAGGATCGGTCCCTAAGTCTCAGCCCAACCGAGTTGGAAGCCTAGTCGGGACGACGCCGAAATGGCATATTGCCCGTCCATGCACCGCCGAACCCTTCTCTTCCTGCTGCCCGCCCTGACGCTCTCCGCCGTGGTCCAGGCCCAGACGCCGCAAACCCAGACGCCGCAGGACCGGGCGGACATCGCCCGGGTCGAGGCCTACCTGAACGGCATCCATACGCTCAAGGCGCGCTTCGAGCAGCTTGCCCCGAACGGCGGCACCAGCGGCGGCACCGCGTGGCTGCAACGGCCGGGGCGGATGCGGTTCCAGTATGACCCGCCGGCGCCGTTCCTACTGGTGGCCGGCCACGGCCTGCTGGTGTTCAACGACTCCAAGCTGAACCAGACCAGCAACATCCCGCTGACCCGCACGCCGCTCGGCCTGCTGCTGCAGGACAACCTGAAGCTGTCGGGCGACGTCACCGTGACGCAGGTGACGCGCTACCCCGGCCAGTTGCAGGTGACGCTGCTGCGCACGGCGACGCCCGCGGAAGGCTCGCTGACGCTGGTCTTTGCCGACGCGCCGCTGGTGCTACGGTCCTGGGTGGTGCTCGACGCGCAGCGGCAGCAGACCCGGGTCAGCCTGATCGACCCGCAGCTGGGCGGGACGTTCGACCAATCGCTGTTCACGTTCATCGACCCGAAGTTCTTCGGCAACAACAACCGGTAGCCCGCGCAGGAATTTTGTTGCATCTGCATATTCACCTTCAAAATGCCGCACCGGCCGGCCATGATGCCCGCATGAAGGCTTCGGCATGAAGGCGCTGGTCGGGATATCCTGCTGCACCAAGTTCTTTGGCACGTTCGGGATGCCGAACCACGCCGCCTCCGACACCTACGTCCGCGCGACCGACCAGGTGGTGGGCGCCGTGCCGGTGCTGCTGCCCGCCAGCGGCGATGCCTGCGACATCGCGACGCTGCTGTCCCGGCTGGACGGCATCATCCTGACCGGCAGCCGCTCCAACGTGCAGCCGCGCCTGTATGGCGGGCCGCCGCATGCCGAGGGCACGCCGGAGGACCCGGCGCGGGACAGCGTGACCTTGCCGCTGATCCGCGCCGCTCTGCGCGCCGGCCTGCCCCTGCTGGCGATCTGCCGCGGCATGCAGGAGATGAACGTGGCGCTGGGCGGCTCGCTGCACCAGCGCCTGCAGGACTTGCCGGGGCGGATGGACCATTCGACGCCCATGCAGGCGAACGGCCGCGTGCGGGTTGGCAAGGCGCATTCCGTCAGCGTGACGGCGGGCGGCTGGCTGCACCGGGTCGCGGGCTGCACGACCATCGCCATCAACTCGCTGCACAACCAGGGTGTGCACCGCCTGGCCGCCGGGCTCGCCGTGGAAGGGGTGGCGCCGGATGGCACCATCGAGGCCGTGCGGGTGACGGCGGCGCCCGGCTTCGCGGTGGGGGTGCAGTGGCACCCGGAATACGACTGGGCCACGGACGACGTGTCCCGCGGCATACTGGCGTCGTTCGGAGACGCCGTGCGGATGCGGACGCGTGCCCTCGGCGCGGCGGCGGACTAGCGGGCCTTCCGCCGTTTTGGCAGGGGCCCGCCTTCGCTTAGCGGTAGTAGCCGGGCCCGCCGCCGTAATAGCCGGGCGCGCCGTAATACACCGGCGGCGGGGCATATACGACGGGCGGCGGGGCATAGTACGCGGGCGGAGCATAGTAGCCCGGCGCGTAGGCGCCGGAGATGGCCGCGCCCACGCCCAGCCCGAGGATGGCGCCGGCGATTGCCGGGCCGGCGCCGAACCCGTAGCGGTGACCGTAACGGTAGTAATAGGCGTTTGCCGGGGTGGCGGCTGCGAGCAGGCCGAACGCCACCGGAACAGCAACCAGAAGACTGACCTTCGGGCTCATGACTGACTCCTGGACAAGATCGGGATGAACAGGTCGCTCATCGCCATGGCTTAGGCTTAAGAGCCGACCATGTCCGATTTACGGCAGGCTTGTAACAAAGCCCATCACGTTCCCGCGCCTCCGCGGCAGCTCCCCCGCCGAGCGGCGCTTGTGCCGCCGGCGACGCAGGATCATCCCAGGCTTATGGCCTCACTCCGCATTGTCACCTGGAACATCAACTCGCTTCGCTTGCGCCTGCCGTTGCTGGAGCGGCTGGTGGATGCGCTCGACCCCGACGTCATCTGCCTGCAGGAGACCAAGGTGCCGGACGAGCTGTTCCCCGATGCCGGGCCGCCCGCGCTGGGCTACCCGCACGTCGCCCGGCGGGGCATGAAGGGCTATAACGGCGTCGCCATCCTGTCCCGCATCCCGATGGCGGCGGACGATGCCGCGCCCGACTGGTGCGAGAGGGGCGACTGCCGGCACCTGCAAGTGGCACTGGAGCTGCCTTCGGGACCGCTGGAGCTGCACAACTTCTATGTCCCGGCCGGGGGCGACGTGGCGGACCCGGCGCTCAACGCCAAGTTCGCCCACAAGCTCGCCTTCGTGGCGCAGGCCACCGACTGGTTCGCGGCCCGCTCCGGGTTGCGCCGCGGCGTGCTGGTGGGAGACCTCAACATCGCGCCCCTGGAGCATGACGTGTGGAGCCACAAGCAGCTGCGGGACGTGGTGAGCCACACGCCGGTGGAGGTGGAGCACATGGCGGCCTGGCTGCGCGCCGGGTGGCACGACGCGCTGCGCCATTTCGTGCCGGCGGAGGAGAAGCTTTACACCTGGTGGTCCTACCGCAACCAGGACTGGCGCGCCTCCAACCGCGGCCGCCGGCTGGACCACGTGTGGGTCACGCCCGATCTCGCTCCCGGCCTGCGCAGCCATGCCGTGCTGAAGGAGGCGCGGGATTGGCCGCGCACCTCCGACCACGTGCCCGTGGCGGTCACGCTGGAGGCGTAGCGTGACAGCAGGATATTAATGTCATGAAAACGCCATCTCGCATCTCAAGCAAGTTGGGTAGATGCGGGGCGGATGCTGTGCGGGGAACGTGATGTCTGACGTGACGATGGACAGGCTGGCCGGCGGGTCGGCCAGCCGGCCAAGGTTGGACGGCAAGACGCACAAGGCAGGCGCCATCGCCTTCATCCTCGTGCTGGTCGCGGGCCTCGGCTATGCCGCGTTCAGCATCGCGACCGACATCGGCCAGGTCGGCGAGCACAACCTTGCCATCGGCACCCTGGTGATGCTGGGGCTGGCGCTGCTGATCGCGCTGGGGTTCGAGTTCGTCAACGGCTTCCACGACACCGCCAACGCCGTCGCCACCGTGATCTACACCCACGCGATGCCGCCGATGGCCGCCGTGGTCTGGTCCGGCTCGTTCAACTTCCTCGGCGTGCTCACCTCAAGCGGAGCGGTGGCCTACACCATCGTCAACCTGCTGCCGGTCGAGCTGATCCTGCAGGCGGGCAGCAGCGCCGGCTACGCGATGATCTTCGCCCTGCTGATCGCCGCCATCATCTGGAACCTCGGCACCTGGGCGCTCGGCCTGCCCAACAGCTCGTCTCATGCGCTGATCGGCTCCATCCTGGGCGTCGGCGTGGCCCACCAGCTGCTCGGCGCCGCCGCCGGCGGCGGCGCCACCTCCGGCGTGGACTGGGCGCAGGCGACCAACGTGTTCAAGGCCTTGCTGTTCAGCCCGCTGATCGGCTTCGTGCTGTCCGCCGTCCTGCTGCTGGTGATGAAGCTCGTGGTCAAGTCCAAGGCGCTGTACAAGGCGCCGGAAGGCAACAAGCCGCCGCCGGCGCCGATCCGCGGCCTGCTGGTGCTGACCTGCACGGCGGTGTCGTTCTTTCACGGCAGCAACGACGGCCAGAAGGGCATGGGTCTCATCATGCTCATCCTGATCGGCGCCGCCCCCACCGCCTACGCGCTGAACCGGGCCATCCCGGACTCGGCCATGCCCGGCTTCCTGCAGGCGACGCACGAGGCGCAGTCCGTGTTCGAGGCCCATGCCGGCGGGGCTGCGCCCGCGGATGCGCAGAAGGCCCGTGACACGGTGGGCGAGGCCCTGAAGACCAAGCAGGTCAACACGCCCGAGGTGAACGCGGCGTTGGCCACGCTGACCGGCGACATCGCCCGCCAGGTGCAGGCCAACGGCACGCTGAAGGCCATCCCGGCAGCGGCCACGCAGAACGTCCGCAACGACATGTTCCTCGCCTCCGACGCGGTGCGGGTGATGGGCGCCAAGCCGCAGGGCTACAGCGACGAGGACATGGGCCGCCTCAAGGCGCTGCGCACGGCGCTCGACCGCGGCACCCGCTACATCCCGACCTGGGTGAAGGTGTCGGTGGCGCTGGCTCTGGGCCTTGGCACCATGGTGGGCTGGAAGCGCATCGTGGTCACGGTCGGCGAGAAGATCGGCAAGACCCACCTGACCTACGCGCAGGGCGCCTCGGCCGAGATCGTGGCTGCCGCCACGATCGGGCTGGCTGACATCTACGGCTTGCCGGTCTCCACCACCCACGTGCTGTCGAGCGGCGTGGCCGGCACCATGGCGGCCAACGGCTCCGGCCTGCAATGGGGCACGCTGCGCAACATGGCGCTCGCCTGGGTGATGACGCTGCCGGCCGCCATGGTGATCGCCGGGTCGCTGTTCGTCATCTTCCGCCAGGTGTTCTGACCGACTGCCGATTATGCTATCCTCCGGGCATGTCTCGCCGCACCCTGGAGGTCACCCCCGACCTGTTGCTCCGCGCCTATCGCGCCGGGTTGTTCCCCATGGCCGAGACCCGGCGCGGCACCAGGCTCTACTGGCTGGACCCTGAGCAACGCGGCGTCTTGCCGCTCGACCGGTTCCATCTGCCGAAGCGCCTGCTCCGCACCGTGCTGCGCGGCCCCTATGCGGTGACGGCCGACAGCGACTTCCCGGGCGTGATCGCCGCCTGCGCCGCACCCGGCCCGGAGCGGGAGGAGACCTGGATCAACCGGGACATCGAGCGGCTGTTCGGCGAGCTGCACGCCGCCGGGTTCGCCCACAGCGTGGAGTGCCGGCTGGACGGCGCCCTGGTGGGCGGACTGTACGGCGTGAGCCTGGGGGCCGCGTTCTTCGGCGAGAGCATGTTCAGCACGGCCCGGGATGCTTCCAAGGTGGCGCTGGTGCACCTGGTGGCGCGGCTGCGGCTGGGCGGCTACCGGCTGCTGGACACCCAGTTCGTGACGACCCACCTGCAACAGTTCGGCACGGAGGACGTGCCGCGGGACCGCTACAAGGAGCGCCTGGCCGCCGCGGTGGACGAGGCGGCGCATTGGGAGGCCGATGAGGTGGCGATCGAGGCGGAGATCAGGCGGATGGCCCAATCATGAAGCTGACGGCGGCCGTGCTGCTATGGCCCTGCTTGGCCTGGGCGCAGCCCCGGCTGGTGCCGCAGGGCGACGTGGACGTGACCTATCGGCTATCCGGCGCCGCGGCGCAGCAGATTCCCGGCGGCGCGCCGGGCGGCGTGCGGCTGCAATGGGACGCGGCAGGCCAACGCCTGCGCGCCGAGCCGGTGGGCGGTGCCGCGTACGCCATCACGGATTTGCAGCGCCGGGTGGCGGACATCGTCTTTCCGGCCCAGTCCTCCATCTTGGAGCTGCCGCTGCGCGGCGGGGATCCGCAGACGCTGCTCGCCGGCAGCGATGCCCGTTTCACCCGGCGCGGCATCTCCCACGTGCTCGGGATCGAATGCACGGACTGGGTGATCCAGGCCCGCCATGTGGACGGCACCGGCTGCGTGACGGCGGACGGGATCGTGCTTCGGGCGGAGGGGTCGTTCGATGGGCGCCCTGGCAGCGCCGTGGCGATGGCCGTCACGCGCGGCCCGGTCAGCCCCGCGGCGTTCCGGACGCCCGACCAGTATTTTCGCCTGCCCTTGGCGGGGGGGCGATGATCCGCTGGCTGGCCGCGTTCGTGATGCTCTTGGCGCCTGCTGCCGCGGCCGAACACCCTCCGACCACGCCGCAGCGTGACGTGGACGTAACCTACCGCCTGCTGCAAACCTCTCCAGGTGCCCCGGTGCTGACGCAGCGGCATCGCTGGTCGGTCAGCGCGGGGCGGCTGCGGGTCGATCCGCCAACACCCGGAATTTACATGATCGTGGATTACCGGGCCAAGCGCATGGCCGTCGTGAAGCCCGCCGACCGGGCCGTGCTGGACGTGGCCTCTGCCGACCAGGGGCCTCCCGGCGCCTACACGCAGCGGGACGCCGGCAGCGTGGCCGGGCTGCCTTGCACCAATTGGCAGACGGCCGACGCCGGCGGGCGGGACACGGTGCTGTGCCTGACTGCGGATGGCGTCATGCTGCGCGCCAGCCATGGCGAGCACGTGTTGCTGGAAGCCGTGGCGGTCAGCTACGGCGCACAGGACCCGGCGGCGTTCATCCCGCCTGACGGCTTCCAGCACGTGTCGGGCGACAAGCGGTGAGCGCGGCCGCGCCAACGCGCGAGCGCCGCGTGACCCAGCCGGCACGCGGGACGCCTCGACCCTGGCAAGATCGGTCGGGCCGGTTTTCCTGGCTGAAGGCTGCTGCCTTGTTGCTGGAGGCAGCGCCGGCCGCCTGGATCGCCTTTGCTCTGCTGGACCATCGCCTCGGCGCCCGCCCGATCACCGAAGCCATCCACCAGACCGGGCTGTGGTCGATCCGCTTCGTGATACTGGGGCTGCTGGTGACGCCGGTGCGGGCGCTGTTCCAGTGGCCCCGCCTCATGCTGGTGCGCCGTCAGGTCGGACTTGCTGCGCTGTTCTATGCCATGGCGCATGTCGTGCTCTACGGCTGGGACCAAGGCTGGCACATGCGGGCCATCTCCACCGAGGTCCTGCGGCGCTTTTACCTTGAGGTCGGCCTGGTGGCATTGGTCGGGCTGGCCGTGCTCGGCGTCACCTCCACCGACCGCGCGCTGCGCCAGCTCGGGGCGGCCTGGAAGCGGTTGCACAAGCTGATCTACGGCTTGGCCGCCGTTGCCTTGCTGCACTACTTCCTGCAAGCCAAAGCGGACGTGGCGGAGGCGACGCTGGTCGCTGGGCTGTTCCTTTGGCTGTTCGGCTGGCGCTTGCTGCCGTCCGGCCTTGACCGCGAACCCCTGCCGCTGCTGGGCCTGAGCTTGGGCGCGACAGTGCTGACGGTGGGCCTGGAATATGCCTGGTACGCCCTGGCCACCCGCATCCCCCCGCTGCGCGCCGTCGTGGCGGAAGCCAACATCGCCTATGGCCCCCATCCGGCGGGCCAGGTGCTACTGGTGGGCTTGGCGCTGACGCTGGCGGCGGCGCTGTCCTGGGCCGGACGCCGCGACCGGCTGCGGCAGAGCGCCGGGTTCGACGTGACGTTGTACGCCGGCGGGGCAGCGATCGTGGCCGCGCTGGCGTTCGCGTTCAACCTGACGGATGACTGGCTGCCGGAGACCTGGACGTTCTGGCAAGTGGCGCTCGGCTTCGTGGCGGGGTGCGCTGCGCTCGGTCTGCTGCGCGCCGGCCTGTCGCGCCCCAGCCTGTCGCGCATCAGGCTGGCGCTGGACGTGGCGTGCGCCATTGGCCTGGCGCTGCCATTGGTGGCAGGACTGACGGTCTAAGCTTCAGGCTGAATCGAGTTTGGCGAGTGCGTTACCAAGTCCTGCGCCGGCACTGCCTCGCCCCGGGCCACCCGCTCGATGTTGCCGAACATCTGTCGCATCGTTGGCGCGAACGTGTCCGCGCTCGCCGCGGCGATGTGCGGCGTCACCAGGCAGTTGGGCAGGTGCAGCAAAGGGTGGTCCGGCGGCGGCGGCTCTTCCGCGAACACGTCCGTCGCCGTGCCGTGGATCGTGCCGTTCCGCAGCGCCGCCGCCAGGTCCGCCTCCACCACCACGCCGCCGCGCGCCACGTTGACCAGCACGGCAGTCCGCTTCATGCGGGCCAGCGCCGCCGCGTCGATCAGGCCGCGTGTGGCCTCCGTCAGCGGGCAGTGCAGGCAGATCACGTCCGACGCGGCCAGCAGGGCATCCAGGCTGGCGTAGGCGACCCCTAACTCCGCCTCGAGCGCCGCCTCTCGTCGGCGCGGCGCGGCATACAGCACCGGGCAGCCGAAGCCGCGCAGCAGCCGCGCCGTCGCCTGGCCGATCGCGCCGAAGCCCACCAGCCCGACCGTCTTGCCCGAGAGCAGGTAGGAGTCGCGGGGCAGCCGGCCGCCTTGCCAAGTCCCGCCGCGCAGCTCCGCGTGCGCCCAGGCGAGGTGGCGCAGCGTGGCGATGATGAGGCCGATGGTGAACTCCGCCACCGGCACCGCATTGCTGCCGGTGGTGCGCGCCACCGGGATGCCCAGCGCCGCCGCGGCCGCCAGGTCCAGATTGTCGGTGCCCACGCCCCACTTGTGCAGCAGCCGCAGCCGCTTCGCTGCCCGCAGCACCGCCCCCGGCACCGCGACCTGGCCGGAGATCGCGTAGTCGGCCTCGGCGATGATCGCCTGCAAGTGCGCCTCGCCGGCCTCGGTCGCATGCGACAGGGTGAACCCGGCGGGCAGCAGCGCCCGCATCCGCGCAGCCGTGCGCTCGCTCACTGCGTCCAGCAGGACAATATGCCGGCTCACGCCGAGAACCGCACGCCGGGGCGCGCCAGGCCGCCGGCCAGCGCCGCCGGCGTGCCGTCCGCCCGCCAGCACGCGGCCCCCGTCATGCCGCCATCCGCCGCGAAGGCGATGGCGTTCATGCCGCCGGCGATGCGCGGCACCCGCTTCACCGCGTGGCCGCGCCGGGCCAGCTCGGCGGCGGTGGCGTCCGGAATGGCGGGCTCGATCTCCAGCGGGCCGCCGTCAGTCCACACCCGCGGCGCTTCCACCGCCTGCTGCAGCGTCATGCCGTGGTCCAAGAGGTTCACCACCGCCTGCAAGGCGGAGCCGAAGATGCGCAGCCCCCCGGGCAGCCCGAGCGCGTAGGCGACCTGGCCGTCCCGCAGCACCATGGTGGGCGCCATGGAGGTGAACACCCGCTTGCCCGGCTGCACGGACAGCGCGCGGCCCGGCGCCGGGTCGAAATTGGCCATGTAGTCGTTGCCGATCAGCCCAGTGCCCGGCACCGCAAAGCGTGCACCCCACAGCCCGTTGATCGTCTGCGTGGTGGCGATCACGGTGCCATCCGCATCCGCCGCGGTGACGTGGGTGGTGTCTGCGGCCTCGTGCCCCGCGATTCCGGCGGACCAGTCTTGGGCGCGGCTCAGGTCCAGCATGGCCCGGCGCTCGGCGGCGTAGGCCTTGGAGGTGAGCCGCGCCACCGGCACGGGCACGAAGGCCGGATCGGCGGTGGCGACGGCGCGGTCGGCGAAGGCGATCTTGAGCACCTCGGCCAGCAGGTGCGTGGCGTCCGGCGAGCCGAAGCCCATGGCAGCCAGGTCGTAACCTTCCAGGATGTTGAGCATCTGGGTGACATGCACCCCGGCCGACGAGGGCGGCGGCGGCCCGACCACGCTCCAGCCGCGGTAGGCGCCATGGATCGGCTCGCGCTCCGCCGGGCGCACGCCGCGCAAATCCGCGGCCGAGATGAGGCCCCCCGACCTGGCCATGTGCCGCACCAGCGCCGCGCCGAGCGTCCCGCCGCCGTGCAGCGCGGCCGCACCCTCCGCCGCCACCTGCCGCAGCGTGTGACCATAGACCGGCCGCCGGAACCAGGCGCCGGCGGCGAGCGGCGCGCCGTCCGGCAGCAGCAGCGCCGCCAGGTCGGGGTCGCGCAGCAGGTCTGCCGCCCCGTCCGCGATGCTGCCGCTCAGGTAGGGCGTGACGGCGAAGCCCCGCTCGGCGATGCGGATGGCGGGGGCGAGCGCATCGGCCAGCGTGATGGTGCCGTAGGTGGCGAGCGCCATGGCCCAGGCGGGCAGGGCGCCCGGCACCGCCATCGCCAAGGGGCCGAGCCGGTTGGCGTCGGGCGGCAGGCCGGTGAACATCTCCGGCCGCGCGGCGGCGGGGGCCGTGCTCAGCCCGTCGATCACGGTGTGGCGGCCGTCCGGCAGGCGGATATGCGCAAGGCCGCCCCC
Source organism: uncultured Acetobacteraceae bacterium (assembly GCA_964235495.1). Classification (GTDB taxonomy): domain Bacteria; phylum Pseudomonadota; class Alphaproteobacteria; order Acetobacterales; family Acetobacteraceae; genus LMUY01. The sequence goes on from CAXSAX010000029.1 coordinate 14,184, forward strand.
CAGCAGCCCCACCATCATCGGCTCGACGACGGTGAGCATGAACAGGGCGGCGATGGCGGCATCCACCGCGTTGCCGCCCTCGGCGAGGATTTGCAGCCCGGCGGCCGACGCGAGCGGGTGGTTGGCCGCCACCATGCCGCGTGATCCGGTGGCCGGCTGCTTCTCGCAGGCGAAGGGTAGGGGGCCGCTCAACGGGCGCCGAGCGCGGCCGCCCGGTCCTCGAACTCGACGCGCACGTCATGCAGGGTCGGCAAGTGCAGCTGGGCCAGCTCGGCATGAACCTTCTCAGCAGCGGTGGAGGTGAGGTCCCGCTTGAAGTTGGCCACCACGTCCTCCGCCGTCGCATAGCCGCGGAACCGCTCGATTTCGGCCCGCGTGGCGTGCTGCACGTGCGCCAGCCGTTCCTGGTCGGGGCCGCTCAGCGCGTCCGGCTTGGCCGACAGCACCGGGTCGAACGCCTTGCGCACCAGCAGCTCGACCAATTCGTGCTTTGCCTTCTGTGTCATCCCAGCACCTCCACCGGCTTCGACGCATGGGAGGCGGCCGCAGTTGCCGGAAGGGTCTGGGCATGCACCGGCAGGCCGCTGGCCAACGCGAGCAGGTGCGGATGGTGGGTCAGCACAATGACCTGGACGTGGCGGCTCAGCCCGACCAGCGCCTCCAAGGCGGCCCGCGCCCTGGTGTCGTCGAAGGTTTGCAGGATGTCATCGGCAATAAAGGGCAGGGCGGGGGCGGCCTTCACGTGGTCCTCGATGGCGATGAGGCGCAGCGCGAGGTAGAGCTGGTCGCGCGTGCCCTCTGAGAGCCGGGCGATGTGCTTCTCCGCGCCGCCAGCTTCGTGCGCCAGCAAACGTCCGTGGCTCTCGCCTTCCTTGTCGTCGCCCGCTGGCGACAAGCGGTCGTAGGCGCCCGCGGTGAGCGTGGCGAACGCTGCGCCGATGCGGGCCAGGCGTTTGTTGTCGCCGCCGGCCGCCTCCACCTCTGCCAAGGCGGAGTCGAGCATGGCGGCGGCCAGGTGCTGCACCAAGGCCTCGTCCAACAGGCTGGACAGGCGGGCGGCGGCGGCTTCCCGGGCGACGGCGGCGTGGCTGGCGCCCTCGCTGGCGGTCAGGCGTCGCAGTTCGGCCTCGGCGAGCGCGATGCGGGCGGCCGCATCCGCCACCGCGCCCTGCGCCGCGGCCGCGTGGGCGTCGGCATCCCGCTTCGCTTGCTGGATGCCGGCGGCCGGGTGCTGCGCGGCCTCGGCTCGCAGCGCGTCGGGGTCCAGGCCATCGCCATCCTCATGGAGGCCGCGCACGGCATCCGCCGCCATGCCCTCCCATCCGGCGCGCTCAGCCGCAAGCTGGACCCGGCGCTCCGCCTCTTCCAGCGTCGCCGCGCCGACAGCCCGGATGGCCCCGGCGAGCGCATCGAGCGCGTCCACGTGCCGCGCATCGGCGTCGCGGAAGGCCTGGGCCGCGTTCTCCGCCTGCTGCGCCAGGCTGTCGCGCGTTCCCGATGCGGTACGCGCTGCCGTCAGCCGTTCGTCCAGGCGGCGTGCGACGGCGAGCGGGTCGCCGTCATCCTCGCCGAGGCTGGATGCGAGCCGTGCGGCATCGCCGGCGAAGGCGTCCAGTTGCCGCTGCATCAGGGTAACGCGCCCCTGGGCGGTGCCAGCCGCGTCCACCGCTCCTGCCAACGCGACCAATTGGTCCAGCACCGCGGCGGTCACGGCCGCCGCCTCGTCTGCCGGGCGGCGCAGGCGAAGCAGCGCCGCGGACCATCGCCGCGACCAGCCGGCCTTGCGCGCGTCGGCCTCTTCCAGCTTGGGGGCTGCGTCCGCCATCTTGCGGCGCAGTCCGATCTGCGTGCGAAGCAGGCTGCGCCGTTCGACGGCGTCGGCCTCGGCCTTGGCCAGGCGCGCCTTCGCGACTGCGGCCAGCCGGGGCAACGTGTCGGGCGTGGAGTCCAAGGCCGCCGCAAGCCCATCGGCCCAGCCGGCCTGGCGGGCTCTCAGCGCCTCCAACGCGGCTTCGGCCGCGCGGCTCCTGCCGGTCGCGGCCAGCGCCGCGGACCGGCCGGCCAGGAAGGCATTTGCTTCCGCAAGCCCGGCCGCCGGGGGCAAGCCGAGCAGCTGCAGGGCGCCGGCCCAGTCCGCGTCCGCTCGCGCGGCCGCCTCGGCGTCCTGCTCTGCCTTCTGCGCCAACCCTGCGGCGGCGGCCTGGGCACGGGCGATCTCGCCGCGGATGCCCTCGGCCTTGGCGACGCGCTCCATCTCGGCCGCGCGCCGGTCGGCGACCGCATCGGCGTCGGCAATCGCCTTTTCGAAGGCAAGCGGAAGCGGTGCCGTGGGTGCGTAGGCCGTTTCGGCGGCCGCATCCGGCGCACCGGACAGGCGGGCGAGCACCAAGTACCAGCCACGGTCTCGATGCCGGCGCAACCCGGCCAACACTGCCATGTCCGGCAGGGGTTCCGTGCCCGTGACGGCGGCCAGGCGGCGTTCCGCCTCCTGCAAAGCGGTTTCGCAGGCGGCCCGGCGCTCGCCTGCCTCCTTCGCTGCGTTGCGGGCGTCCGCCTGCGCCTTGTCCAGCCGCAGAAGCGTTGCCTCCGCAGGCACGGCCAGCGCGGCGAGCGCCTCGGCCGAGCCTGTCCAGCCCGGCACGCTGGCGAGGGCGGCGGCGCACTCACCGGCTGCCCGGTCGGCTTGCGCGCCGGCGTCGCGCAGCCGCAGCATCGGATCGCCGTCCGCCGCCGCTTCGTCGGCGGCGGCTTTCAGGCCCTCCATGGCCGCCGCCGCCGGCAGCGCCGCCAGGTTGTCCTCCGCTTCGGCGAGAGCGGCGCGATGCGCGCGCATGGCGGCGGCGGCCTGGGTCTGAGCCTCGCCGACCTCGGCCGCCTCGGCAACCAGGGCACGGGCCGCCTCGATGTCCGCCGTCGCCCGCACCTCGTCCGCGGCGCGGGCAGGGTCGGCGCTGCTGCCCAGCGCGCGCAGCAGCCGGGCGATTTCGGCCTGCGCTTTGGCCGCGACCTGCTGCTGACCGGGAAGATCGGCCTGCGACTGCCTGGACTGCTCGCGCCTGCCGGCCAACTCGCCAATGGCATCGGCATTGGCCAGCACGGCCTCGTCCACCTCCGCCGACGCCGCTTGGGCCGTGAGGGCTTCGTGGTTCTTCCGGGCCGTTTCGGCTTCTCGCGCGGCGTCGCCGTCCGCATCCTTCGCCTCCCGCAATCGCTCTGCCAGACCCGGCGGCATGGCCGGCGCATCGGCATGCGACGCCAGCCATGCGGTGGCTTCGTCCATCTGCCGGAGGTGGCCACGGCAGCGCTGCACCCGGTTGACCTGGTCCAGTGCACGGGCGGCGTCGGCCGCTTGCTCCTTCGCAGCCCGGAGCGTATCGGCCGCGTCCGCTCGTTGCCGCTGCTGATCGGCCACCGCCGCCGGCCGCACCAGCGTTTCGGTCAGCTTCGCGTTGGCCGCTGCCCATGTCTCGCAGGCGGCATAGAACGGAGCGCCGGCCCTCTTCTTGCTGGGAGCAGCCTCGTCGCGCTGGGCAGCAAGGGCGCGCGCGACCATGCGGCTTGAGCCAAGCTCGCCGGCGCTGGCCAGCAGGGCGTCGGCAAGGTCCCCATCGGTCTGCAGCAGGGCCGAGCCGCCCGCCCGCAGCTGCGCGGAGTCGAGCACGAACAACCGTTCAAGCCGCTTGCGTTCGCCCTCGCGCGGCATCGCCTGCAACAGGCGGATCGACGCCGGTTTGCCAGAAAGGTCCGTGAGCGGGTTGGTCGCGCGTTTGCGGCGGACGAACTCGCATGTCCCGCCATCCGGCAGGACGGCTTCCGCCCGCAGGTCCAGCTGGGGATAGTCGTAGAGGAAGTTCATCGGCGTGTTGCCGCGGTAGCCGAACAACAACTCCAAAATCGCCTGGCGCACGACGGACTTGCCTGCTCCGTTCGGCGCTTCCACGATGTTGATGGTGCCCGGCGCCGGGTCGAAGCCGAGCGTCACGCCGGCGAAATGACCGTAGCGTTGCAAGCACAGCGAGCGCAGCCGCACTCAGCTCTCCACGAGCCGCGCCAGCACCAGGTCCCGCGCGCGCTGCACCAGGTCGGGCGTAAGGGCTCCGGCAGCGGCGCGGACCGCCGGGTGGTCCGGCCCGAGCGTGTCGCGCAGCCCGGTCAGCCGGTTCAGCATGGCGGCGGCGTAGTCGCGCGCCTCCCCGGCGACGCCCGGCGTGGGATCGGCCTCGATCGCGCGCAGCAGCGTCGCAGCGGCGTCGGAGCCGTCGCGCCATCGCTCCAGGTCGATGGCTGGCCGCGTCGTAATCGCGACCTTCTCGATCCAGACGCGGTCCGCCAAGCCAAGCCCGGCGATCTCGGCACGGACCCTTTCGCGGGTGGCGCCAGGGTCAGCGGCTAGGGCCGCATGCAGCGGCGTAGCGCCTCGCAGCTCGACCCGCGCCGCCAGCAGCCGCTCGCCCGCCGCCTCTGCCGCCGCTGCCACGGCTGCCCGGACTCGCGCGCCGCAGGCCTCCATCTCGTCCACTCCGGCCAGATCCACTCCCACGCGCGCCCAGCGCACCACGTCCAGCACCCTGTGTTCGGGGTAGAGCCGGCCGCCTTGCACGCGCACCAGCGTCGCTCCCTTTTCGCCCTCCTCGTTGATGTGGCGGCCTTGCAGATTGCCAGGAAACACCACCCAGCTCGGATGCTCGTTGAGCCAGCGCCGCGCATGGACATGGCCCAGCGCCCAGTAGTCATAGCCGTGGCCGGCCAGCTGCTCGACCGTGCAGGGCGCGTACCGGCCGTGAACGGTGTCGTCGCACGCCGTATGCAGCAGGCCGATGTTCAGCTTGCCTGGAACAGGCCTGGGATAGTGCTGCGCTAGGTTCTTCGTGACCGCCGGCCTATCGAAGCCCTGGCCGTGGATGACCACGTCCAGGCCGGGCACTTCGGCCCAGTGCGCCTGCTCCGTGCTGAACAGGGTGGCGCGATCCGGCCAGGGCAGCTGGCGGGTGAGCACGCTCTGGGCGTCGTGGTTCCCGCTGATGGCATAGACGGGGACGTCGGCCTGGGTCAGCCGGGCAAGCTGCTCGACCAGGAAATGGCCGGTCGGGTAGTCCGGCCAATCGCCGTCGAACAAATCCCCAGCCAGCAGCACGAAACGGACCCGCTCGGCAAGCGCCAGGTTCACGAGGTTGACAAGCGCCTGCCGGGTGGCGCCGCGGATGCGGTCGGCCATGGCGCCTGACTCCAGGCCCCGCAACGGCGAGTCCAGGTGCAGGTCGGCAGCGTGCAGGAACGTGAAATCCATGGCCGCCGCTTCTACTCACACCATCGTGCGCGCGTCCACCACCCGGTCGAACGTCGCCGCGTCGATCGCGCCGGAGGCCAGCGCCGCCTCGCGCAGCGTCGTGCCCTGGACGTGCGCCTCGTGCGCGATGTGCGCCGCCTTGTCGTAGCCCACGCTCGGCGCCAGCGCCGTCACCAGCATCAGCGAGCGGTCCAGCAGCTCGGCAATCCGCGTGCGGTTGAGTTCAGTGCCCTCGATCGTGTAGCGACGGAACGTGCCCGCGCCGTCCGCCAGGATGCGGGCGCTGTGCAGGAAGTTGTTGATCACGATCGGCCGCATCACGTTCAGCTGGAGCTGCCCCTGCGCGCCGGCGAAGGCCACCGCCGCGTCCTCGCCGATCACCTGGGTGCAGATCATCACCATCGCCTCGCACTGCGTGGGGTTGACCTTGCCGGGCATGATGGAGCTGCCCGGCTCGTTCTCCGGCAGCACCAGCTCGCCCAGGCCGCAGCGCGGTCCCGAGCCCAGCCAGCGCACGTCGTTGGCCACCTTCAGCAGCACGATGGCGACCCCGCGCAGCGCCGCCATCGCCGCCACCATGGCGTCCAGCCCGCCCAGCGCCATGAACTTGTTGGGCGCGGTGACGAACGGGTGGCCGGTCAGCTCCGCCAGCTTGGCGGCGATCGCTTCGGCAAAGCCCGGCGGCGCGTTCAGTCCCGTGCCGACCGCGGTGCCGCCCGCCGCCAGCTCGTACAGCGCCGCCCGGGAATGCTCCACGCCGGCGATGGCGAAGGCCAATTGGGCCGCCCAGCCGCCCCATTCCTGCCCCACGGTCAGCGGCACCGCATCCTGCAGGTGGGTGCGGCCGATCTTCACCACGTCCGCCCATTCGGCGCTCTTGGCCGCGATGGCGCCGTTCAGCGCCCGCAGCGAGGGCAGCAGCCGCTGCTCCAGCTCCGCCACCGCGGCCACGTGCATCGCGGTGGGAAAGGTGTCGTTGGAGGACTGCCCCATGTTGAGGTCGTCGTTCGGATGCACCCGTCCCGCCGCGCCGATCTCCAGGCCCAGCAACTGGGTGGCGCGGTTGGCCATCACCTCGTTGGCGTTCATGTTGGACTGGGTGCCGCTGCCGGTCTGCCACACGTACAGCGGGAACTCGGCATCCAGCTGGCCCGCGATCACCTCGTCGGCGGCGGTGCAGATGGCGGCGGCGCGGTCCGCCGCCATGCGCCCGGCGGCCTGGTTCACCAGCGCCGCGGCCTTCTTGACGTAGCCGTAGGCGTGCGGGATGCCGATCGGCATGATGTCGTCGCCGATGGAGAAGTGCTGCAGGCTGCGCTGCGTCTGCGCGCCCCAGTAGTGCTCCGCCGGAACCTCGATCGCCCCCATCGAGTCGCGCTCGGTGCGCGTGCCGACCTGGCCAGTGCCGATCTGGCCGGTGCCGATGCTGCTCATGCGCGGGGAAGCTCCTGCTCGACCAGGGTGGCCCACAGCGACGCGCCGATGGGCAGGATGTCGTCGTTGAAGTCGTACTGCACCGTGTGCACCGGCGCGCTGCCCTTGTCGCGGCCCGCCTGGCCGATCCGCACGAAGCAGCCGGGAACTTTCTGCGCCATGTAGGCGAAGTCTTCCCCGCCCATCCCCGGCGGCCGCTGGCGGATCACCTTGTCCTGGCCCAGCACCGCGGCCCCGGCTGCCCAGGCGCACGCCACGGCCGCCGGGTCGTTCACCACGGAAGGATAGCCGCGCTCGAGGCTGAACGCCGCCGCCGCCCCGTTGGCGCGGGCGATGTCGGCCGCCAGCTCGCCCATCATTTGCTCCATCGCGTCCCGCGTCTCGGGCTTGAGCGTGCGCAGGGTGCCGCCCAGCACCGCCTCGTCCGGGATGACGTTGGTGGCGGTGCCGGCGTGGAAGGTGCAGGTGGACAGCACGGCGCTGTCCAGCGGATCGACCCGGCGCGCCACCAGCGTCTGCAGCGCCAGCACGATCTGCGCGCCGACCACGACGGGATCGATGGCCCGGTGCGGCCGGGCCGCGTGGCCGCCCCGCCCGGTGATGCGAATGGTGAAGTCGTCCGTGTTGGCGCAGACGGCGCCGGGTACCGCGATCATCTGGCCCACCGGCAGGGTCGGGTCGTTATGCGCGCCGAACACCATGTCGCACGGGAAGCGGTCGAACAACCCTTCCTGCACCATCACCTCGCCGCCGCCGCCGTTCTCCTCCGCCGGCTGGAAGATAAAGTGCACGGCGCCGTCGAAATTGCGCGTCTCGGCCAGGTAGCGCGCCGCCCCCAGCAGCATGGTCGTGTGCCCGTCATGGCCGCAGGCGTGCATCACCCCCGAGGTCTGCGAGCGGTGGGGGAAGTCGTTGCTTTCCGGCATCGGCAACGCGTCCATGTCCGCGCGGATGCCGATGGCCCGCGACGAGCCCCCTTGCCGCAGCGTGCCGACCAGCCCGGTGCCGGCGATGTTTCGCGTGACGGCGATGCCCCACCCCGCGAGCTTGGCCGCGACCAGGTCGCTGGTGCGGTGCTCCTGGAAGGCGAGTTCCGGATGGGCATGGATGTCGCGCCGCCACGCCGTCATGTCCGCGGTGAACTCGGCGATGCGGTTGTGGACGGGCAAGGGGCGGGACTCCTGGGCGGCAAGCGAGAACGCAGGGTAGAACGAGGCTGGCGTGAGGACAAATCCATGCCGCCGCGGGGCAGGTGGGTCAGTCTGGATGTCGGCTCACGACCTCAAAGCGGAAAATCAGAGGTTTGGAGACAGTATTCTCCACGACGCTGCGGTGACTTCCTTCCCATCAACATACACTCGGACGCGGCAGCCCGAACCGAACCACCAAACAATCAAAGTTTCCGTAACTTCGACCTCCGGATACAACATGGTGGGCTTGGCGCACTCGTAACTCAGTTTGAGCGTCGAGCCGGAAGGAACCTCGTATTCCTCAGCCCAAGGTTCGAGCCAGAAACGAATGGACTCACTGCGGGAGTTTTTGAGCGAGGTGGTGTGCATTTCTGTATGCTGCCCCCTCTAGATTAAGCCCGCTACAGACGCAGCGCCGTATCTCGATATCCGTTCCCCACCGAGCAGCCACCATCCACACTGACCCGCTACCCACCGCAGTCCATCCCCGCCAAGCTGGCCGCTGAGGAGCAGCCCGCTTGTCCGAACCCCACGCCGACCGCCGCCCCATCGCCGCCCGGCAGCTTCGGATCACGCGGGACGCCGCGGGCTGGCTCGTGGCCCGCGGCGTCTCGGCGGACGCGGTCTCGCTGGCGGGCATGGCAGCGGCGCTGGCCGCTGGGCTGGCCTTCGCCGCAGCTCCGCGCCATGCCCTGCTCTGGCTGGCCGGCGCCGTTCTGGTGCAGGTGCGGCTGATCGCCAACCTGCTGGACGGCATGGTGGCGATCGGGCGCGGCACCGCCTCCCCGTTCGGCGAGCTGTTCAACGAGGCGCCGGACCGCGTGTCGGACACGGCGGTGCTGGCCGGGCTCGGGGTGGCGGCCGGGTGCCTGGCGCTAGGGCTGGCGGCGGCGCTCGCGGCCATGGCCACCGCCTATGTCCGCGCCCTCGGCAAGGCGGCCGGGCAGGCGAGCGACTTCTGCGGACCCGGCGCCAAGCAGCACCGCATGGCCGCCGTCACCCTGGTCGCAGCCTGGTGCCTGCTGGCTCCCGCGAGCCTGGCCGCACCCGCACCCCGCGCGGCGCTCTGGATCATCCTCGCGCTGGCCACGCTGACGGCGGGGCGGCGGCTGTGGCGGCTGGCCCGCGCGCTGCGGCGCTGATGTTCGCCCTCGCCTCCTGGAACGAGGCCTTCGCCAGCCCGGTCACCGGGCTGCTGGTGTCCGCAACCGGAGCAGTGGTGCTGGCCGGCGCCGCGGTGATCGCCTGCCTGTCGCTGACCGGCATCGCCGGGCCCGTGCTGCGGCGCGAGCTGTGGCTGCGGCTCGGCTCCTGGCTGGTGCTGCTGCCGCTGATGATCGGCCCGGTGCTGGCCGGGCGCGCCTGGACGATCGCCGCGGTGACGCTGCTGGGCGCGCTGTGCCTGCGCGAGTACAGCCGCGCCACCGGCCTGTTCCGCCAGCCCGCGGTGCACGCCACGGCGCTGCTGGGCCTGCTGGCGGTAAACTTCGCCGCCCTCGACCACTGGTACGGCTTGTTCGTCGCCATCCCATCCCTCGCCACCGCGCTGCTGTCCGTGGTGTCGATCCCGTCCGACCGCCCGGCGGGCTACGTCCAGCGCACCGGCCTGGGCGTGTTCGGCTTCATGCTGTTCGGCAGCGGCCTGGCGCATCTCGGCTACATGGCCAACGACCGGAACTACCGGCCGATCGTGCTGACCCTGCTGTTGTGCGTGGCGCTGAACGACGTGCTGGCCTTCACCGTCGGCAAGCTGCTCGGCGGGCGCAAGCTGCTGCCGGCGACCAGCCCTGGCAAGACGGTCTCCGGCGCGCTGGGTGCGCTGGTGCTGGTGCTGGTGGCGCCGCTGGTCGCCTGGCTGGCGCACGGCATCTTTGCGGCACGCCGATGGACCGGCCCTGGCTGCTGCTGAGCCTCGGCGCGCTGGTGAGCGTGGCGGCGCAGCCCGGCGACCTGATGCTGTCCTCGATCAAGCGCGACCTTGGGATCAAGGATATGGGCGTGATGCTGCCGGGCCATGGCGGCATCCTGGACCGCTACAACAGCTTGCTGCTGGTGGCTCCGGCCAGCTTCCACCTGATCGGCTACTATGTCGGCTTCGGGCTCGACCAGCCGGTGCGGCTGATCACCGGATGAGGGGAGGAGCCCGATGACCGACTGGCAGCTGCGGCCCGCCCGCGACCTGGACCTGACGCTGGCCGCACGGCTGCGCTCGCATCGCCGCGAGACCGGGCTGTTCGGTCTTGCCAGCAACGCGCTGTGGCGGTTGACGGTGCGTGGCTACCTGGCGGCTGCGCACCGGCTGGAGGTTATCGGCGCCGAGCACCTGCCGCTCGGGCCGCCTTGCGTGCTGGTGGGCAATCACACCAGTCACCTGGATGCGCTGTGCCTTGGGGCCGCTTTGCCCGGCCCGCTCGCACGGCACGCGGTGGCGCTGGCGGCCGGCAACGTGTTCTTCGGCACGGCAGCGAGCGCCACCATCGCCGCCGCCGCGCTCAACGCCCTGCCAATCTGGCGCGACAGCACGTCGCACGACGATTTGGCCTTTCTACGCACGCGATTGTCTGAAGACGGGATGGTCTTCATCCTGTTCCCCGAGGGCACGCGCGCGCGGGACGGCGTCATGGGCCGCTTTCGCCCCGGGCTGGGCGCGTTCGTGGCCGGTTCCGCCATACCGGTGCTGCCTTGCCACCTTGCCGGCGCTTTCACCTGCTGGCCGGCGACGCGCCGTGCGCCGCGGCCAGGAAAGCTGCGGCTGCGGATCGGTGCACCGCTCCGATTTGACGCGGTGGCGGACGACCGCGAGGGCTGGAAGCAGGTGGCATTCGCGGCGGAGCAGGCAGTGCGCGCGCTCGGACGTCAGGAGACGCTTTGAATGCCGTTTGCCACTCTTGCCGCACCGCCAAGCTGTCAGGCGAGGCATGGAGCTTGAGGAGGCGCACCAGCGCCTGCGGCAGATTGTGCGGCAGCCACACCCTCTCCCGGCAACGCGTCACACCGAACCCGCTACCCCCGCAAGCTCCCCAGCGTCAGCCCCAGCCCCTCGGCCAGCGTCGTGTCCGCCCCCACCCCGAGCAGCGCCCGCGCCGCCGCCGGGTCCCCGAGCGAGAACGCGATGTCTCCCGCCCGCGCCGGCCCGCTCGTCACCGCCGAGGCCAGCCACGCTTGCCGCCGAATCTCCTCGGCCAGCCCGGCGACCGTCGTAGCCTCTCCCGTGCACACGTTCACCACGTGCGCGCCCGGTCGCTCCGCCAGCGCCGCCATCCCGGCCAGCAGATGCGCCACCACGTCGCCCACGAACACAAAATCGCGCACCTGCCCGCCGCTGCCGTGCACCGTCAGCGGCCGGCCAGCCAACGCGAGTGCTGCGAAGATGGAGATGACGCCGCTGTAGGGCGACGCCGGGTCCTGCCGCGGGCCGTACACGTTGAAGAACCGGCAGCCCAAACTCGGCACGCCATGGATCGCCCAGCCGACCCGGGCGTGCAGCTCGGAGCCGAGCTTGTCCGCGCCGTACGCAGTCTGCGGCATCGGCCTCGCGTCCTCCCGCGCCACCGCGGCGCCCGTGTCGCCATACACAGCGGCCGAGGACGCATACACGACGGGGATGCGCCCCGCCGCCCGCGCCGCGTCCAGCACGGCCACCGTGGCGGACTGGTTGGCGCGGTGGGTGCCGGGCCAGTCCTCGTTGGAGCGGGCGACGGAGGCGATGGCGGCCAGGTGGAACACGCCGTCGGAGCCTGCGAACAGCGCGTCCAGCCGGGCGCGCTCCGCCACGTCGCACAATGCCAGCTCGCAACGCGGGTCCAGGTTGGCGCGCTGGCCGGTGGACAGGTCGTCCAGCACCCGCACCCGGTGGCCTGCCGCCAGCAGCGCGTCCGCCAGGTGGGAGCCGATGAACCCGGCGCCGCCGGTGATGATGTAGAAGGCCATCAGCCAGCATGCCGCCAGGGTCGCGTGCGATTTGGGTCAACAAAGTGGCACAAAAAAGAAACCATTGTCGGCCAAACTAGCACGCCGTAGTTACGCGGCGGTGAACGGAGGGTGGCGCGATGTGCGGACTGGCAGGCTTGTTCCAGCCTGGCGGGGCGGAGATCGATGCGGCCCTGCTGCGCCGGATGACGGGCGCCATGAGCCACCGCGGCCCGGACGGCGACGGCTTCCACGTCGAACCCGGCCTCGGCCTCGGCCAGCGCCGCCTGGCGGTGATCGACGTGGAGGGCGGCCAGCAGCCGATGTTCAACGAGGACGGTTCCGTCGTCCTCGTGTTCAACGGCATGATCTACAACCACGCCGCCCTGCGCGAGCGGCTGGAAGCCCAGGGCCACGTCTTCCGCACCCGCTGCGACACCGAGGTCATCATCCACGCCTGGGAAAGCTGGGGGCGGGACTGCGTGCAGCACCTGTCCGGCATGTTCGCCTTCGCCCTGTGGGATCGCAACGAGCAAGCCCTGTTCCTGGCGCGCGACCGGCTCGGCAAGAAGCCGCTGCACACCATGGCCACCCCCGGCGGCGGCCTGGCCTTCGCCTCTGAACTGGCCGCGCTGGCGGGCGTGCCGGGCCACTCGCGCCGCCTGAACCCGGCGGCGATCGACGACTACTTCGCGTTCGGCTTCATCCCCGACCCGCTGACCATCTATGAGGGCATCGGCAAGCTGCCCGCCGCCCACACGCTGCTGATCCGGCACGGCACGCCCGCCGCCCCCCGGCGCTACTGGACCCCCACGATCACCCCGGGGCCGCGAACGGAGGCGGAGGCGGCGCCCGAGCTGCTCGCCCACCTGCGTCGCAGCGTGGCGGACCGGCTGCTGGCGGACGTGCCGCTCGGCGCGTTCCTCTCCGGCGGCGTGGATTCGAGCGCCGTGGTGGCGATGGCCGCCCCCATGCGGGATGCGCCGCTCACCACCTTCACCATCGGCTTCGAGGGCGCAGGCGACGAGCGCCCGTTCGCCGCCGCCGTCGCCGCCCGCTATGGCACGGACCACCATGCCGAGCCGGCATCGTTCGACTACATCGCCGCCACCCGGGTGCAGGCCGCGATGTTCGGCGAGCCGTTCGGCGACAGCTCCTCCGTGCCCACCCACGCCGTCTGCCAGCTGGCCCGGCGGCATGCCACCGTCGCCCTCTCCGGCGATGGCGGGGACGAGGTGCTGGGCGGCTACCGGCGCCACCAGTGGCACCTGATCGCCGAGGGTGTGCGCTCGCACATTCCCGCCGGGCTGCGCCGCCGGGTCATCGGCCAGCTGGCGCGGGCGTATCCCAAGCTGGATCGCGCGCCGCGCTGGCTGCGGGCCAAGCACACGCTGACCGAGATCAGCCTTGACTCCGCGCTCGGCTATTACCGCACCGTCTGCAAGGTGCACCACGACCAGCGCCGGGCGCTGTTCTCCCGCACGCTCGCCGCCCAGCTGGACGGGCATGACCCGGCGGACCGCGTCGCCGCCATCATGGACCGCTGCCATGGGGCGGAGCCGCTGCAGCAAGCGCAGATGGTCGATCTGGAGACCTACCTGCCCGGCGACATCCTGACCAAGGTGGACCGCGCCAGCATGGCCGCCTCGTTGGAGGTCCGCGCGCCGCTGCTGGACCACCACTTGGTCGAGTGGGGCCTGAGCCTGCCGACCGCGCTCAAGGTGCATGGCGGCGGCGGCAAGCACCTGCTGAAGCGGTGTATGGAGCCGTACCTGCCGCACGATATCCTGTATCGCGCCAAGCAGGGCTTCGCGACCTCCCTGGCCGGGCAGTTCCGCGCCGGCGCGGACCGGTTGCGCGACCGCCTGCTTGGCCACGCCATGGCCGGGTCCGGGCTGTTCGACGGGGCGGCGCTCGCCCGGCTGATCGACCAGCACGAGGAGGGCCGGTTCGACCATAGCGGCGTGCTGTGGCTGCTGCTGGTGTTTGAGGGCTTCCTGTTCAGCCAGGCGAAGCCAGCCGCCCCCGTGTTGGCGGAGGCGGGGCGGACGGAGGCGGCGCTGGCGGGGGAGTAGCGCCCCTAGCTCAGGAAATCTCCTCGTGCCAGGTCCGCCCGTCCCGCTCGATCAGCGCGATGGCGGAGGTCGGCCCCCAGCTGCCGGCAGGATACAGGCGCGGCGGCTCGCGCGTTTCGTCCCACGACTCGATGATCGGCTCGACCCAGCTCCAGGCGGTCTCCACCTCGTCGCGCCGCATGAACAGCGTCGGGTTGCCGCGCACGCTGTCCATCAGCAGCCGCTCGTAGGCGTCCGGGTAGCGCGTGCCGAAGGCCTGCTCGAAGCTGATGTCGAGTTCGGTGGGGCTGAGGTGCAGGCCGCCGGGTTCGGGGCTCTTGGTCATCAGCTCAAGCTTCATGCCCTCGTGCGGCTGCAAGCGGATGATGAGCTTGTTGGGCGAGAGGGCGGTCGCCTCGCGCTGGAACACGTTGAACGGGGCGGCGCGGAACTGCACCACGATCTCGCTGACCTTCTGCGGCAGGCGCTTGCCGCTGCGCAGGTAGAACGGTACGTTGCTCCACCGCCAGTTCTGAATCTCCGCCTTGATGGCGACGAAGGTCTCCGTCCGGCTGTGCCGCCCCTCGCCGAGGTCGGTCAGGTAGCCCGGCACCGCGCGGCCATCTACCGCCCCTTGGGAGTACTGCCCCCGCACCGTCACATGGCTGACCTCGTGCGGCGCGATCGGCTTCAGCGCGCGCAGCACCTTCATCTTCTCGTCGCGCACCGCGTCCGCGCCCAGGCTGGTGGGCGGCTCCATCGCCAGCAGGCAGAGCAGCTGCATCAGGTGGTTCTGCACCATGTCGCGCAGCGCGCCGGAATGGTCGTAGTAGTCGCCGCGGCCCTCGACCCCCACCGTCTCGCCCACCGTGATCTGCACGTGGTCGATCACGTCGGCGTTCCACAGCCGTTCGAACACCACGTTGGCGAAGCGCAGCGCCAGCAGGTTCTGCACCGTCTCCTTGCCGAGGTAGTGATCGATGCGGAAGGTCTGCGCCTCGGTGAACACCTCGCCCACCAGGTCGTTGATCTGCTGCGCCGAGGCGAGGTCGTGCCCGATCGGCTTCTCCAGCACCACGCGGCTGAGCGCGGTCACCAAGCCGGCCGCCTGCAGGTTGCGGCAGATCGGCCCGTACAGCTCGGGCGAAGTGGCCAGGTAGAACACGCGGACGCGGTCCGGCTGGTCGGCCAGCATGGCCGTCAGCGCTTCCAGCCCGCCCGGCTTGGCGGCGTCCCCGCGCGCGTAGTGCACCAGCTTGGCGAACCGGTCGGCCACCGCCTTGTCCTGGTCCGGCTTGGCCACGAACCGGCCCAGCGCGTCCAGCGCGTGGGCGCGGAACCCGGCGTCGTCGTAGTCCGACCGCGCCGCGCCGATGATCCGCGCATCGTCCGGGATTTGGCCGTCGCGGTAGCGGTTGTACAGCGCCGGCAGCAGCTTGCGCAGCGTCAGGTCCCCGGTGGCGCCGAAGACGATGCAGTCGAACGGATCGACGGGCTTGAGTGCCATGGCGAAGTCCCCTGTGCGATGGTGCGCCGCAGTGTGGGGCGGACGGCGCGCCGCGTCCATCCGGTTTGCCGCTGGCCCTGCTCGGATCATACTCCTCACCGAACCCCATGGTGGACGCAAGCATGATCGAAGCAACCCTGATCGCAGGCGACGGCATCGGCCCGGAGGTGGTGGACGCGACCGTTGCCGTGCTGGACGCGCTGGGCGCGCCCTTCCAATGGGACCGCCAGCTGGGCGGCATGGCCGCCGTGGCGCAGGCTGGGGACCCGCTGCCGGACGCGACGCTGGACAGCATCCGCCGCACCCGGCTGGCGCTGAAGGGGCCGCTCACCACCCCGGTCGGCGGCGGCTTCCGCTCCGTCAACGTGCGGCTGCGCGAGGAATTCCACCTCTACGCCAACGTCCGCCCCGCCCGCACGCTGATCCCCGGCGGGCGCTACGAGGACATCGACCTGGTGATCATCCGGGAGAATCTGGAAGGCTACTACGTGGCCTTCGAGCACTACATCCCGATCGGCGACGACAGCCACGGCGTGGCGATCTCGTCCGGCATCACCACCCGGGGCGGGGCGCAGCGCATCCTGCGCTATGCGTTCGAGTACGCCGTCCGCAACGGCCGCAAGAAGCTCACCGTGGTGCACAAGGCCAACGTGCTGAAGGCGCTGACCGGGCTGTTCCTGGACGAGGCGCGGGCCATGGCGCCGGAGTACGCCGGCCGGGTGACGCTGGACGACCGCATCGTGGACGCATGCGCGATGCAGCTGGTGCTCAACCCGTGGCAGTTCGACGTGATCGTCACCACCAACCTGTTCGGCGACATCCTGTCGGACGAGGCGGCCGGCCTGGTGGGCGGCCTGGGCATGGCGCCGGGCGCCAACATCGGCACCACGGCCGCCATCTTCGAGGCGGTGCATGGCTCGGCGCCGGACATCGCGGGCAAGGGCATCGCCAACCCCACCTCGCTGCTGCTGGCGGCAGCCCTGATGCTGGAGCATGCCGGGCTGCAGGACGAGCAGCGCCGGCTGCAGGCCGCCGTGGCCGCCGCGCTGAACGAGGATGGCATGCGGACGGGGGACCTCGGCGGCAAGGCCACGACCCGGCAGTTCACCGACGCCGTAGTGCGCCGGCTTGCGGCCTGACGGCTGCCGGTTGTCACGGGGACGTCACTGAACTGTAACCACTCCGCGCCCGACCTCCGCCAACAATGAGCGGTTAATGCGTGAACGGTCAGCAGCCGGCAGCTCTCCGTGCCCTGCCGTGTCGCGACAGGGAGGGCGCCATGAGGTCCAGCCACGCGTCTCGCCTGTTCAAGCTGGCCCTGATTAGCGGCCACCCTGCTCTCCGGCACCGCGACGGCTTGGGCCGACGCGGATGACCGGCTTGACGACAATGACGGCCAGCTGCCGCTGCCAACGGGCCAGTTCCTCACGCCCACGGCCGCGACCGGTTCGACCTTCCAGCCGCTGAACCCGCAGAACCCGGAATATCCGAACCTGCTGCCCAGCGGCGCCATCGCCTCGGCGCTGAGCCCGGATGGCAGGACGCTGCTGGTCATGACCAGCGGCTACAACACGGTGACGGACGCCCAGGGCAACGTCGATGCGGCCGCGAGCAGCGAGTATGTGTTCGTCTTCGACGCGACCAACCCGCGCCAGCTGCGCCAGACGCAGGTCATCACGCCGGCCAACACCTTCGCCGGCCTGGCATGGGCGCCCGATGGGTCGGAGTTCTACGTCTCCGGCGGCGCGGACGACCAGGTTTACGCGTACGCCCTTTCCGCCACCGGCGGCTACGCGGTGAGCGCCACGATCCCGCTCGGCCACAAAGGCGTGGCCATCGGCCTGGGGCAGAAGCCGCAAGCCTCCGGAATTGCCGTCTCGCCGGACGGCACGCTGCTGGCCGTCGGCAACACATCCAACGACTCGGTCAGCATCGTGGACACCGTGGCGAACGCGGTGAGGTTCGAATACGACCTGCGGCCCTACAACACCTCCGCCGCCAACGGCGTCGCGGGCGGCGAGTACGTCAACAGCGTCGCGTTCGGGGCCAACGGGTCCGTCTATGCCGCCTCCCAGCGCGACCGCGAGGTGGTGGTCATCAACGTCGCCAGCGGCGCGGCGCAGTTCGTCACCCACATCGCCCTGCCCGGCAGCCCGGTGAACATGCTGCTGAACCAGGCGAAGACCTCGCTCTACGTGGCGCAGGACAACGCGGACGCCGTGGCGGTGATCGACACCGCCAGCAACATGGTGCGCGAGGAGATCAGCGCGATCGCCCCGCCGGGCTACCTGGCCGACATGGCGAATAGCTACACCGGAGCCGCCACCAACAACGTGGCGCTCTCGCCCGACCAGGGAACGCTCTACGCCACCAATGGCGGCGCCAACTCGCTGGCGGTCATCCCGCTCGCCGGCGCCGCGCCGCACGCGGTCGCTGGCCTGGTGCCGACCGGCTGGTATCCCACCACCGTCAGCGTCAGCGCCGATGGCGGCACGCTGTGGCTGCTGAACAGCAAGAACGACGCCGGGGCGAACCCGGCCAACCTCACCAGCTCCACCGCAAGTCTCACCCAGACGACCTACGCCAACGGCAACGTGGCAGCGAACAACGCTTCCCAGGCTTCCAACGAGTATGTCCTGGCCTTGGAGCAATCGGGCCTGCTGACGGTGCCGGCGCCGGGCGGCGGGGACCTCGCGAGCCTCACGGCGCAGGTCGCGGCCAACAACGGCTACGCCGTCACGGTTGATCCGCAGAACGCCGCGACCATGGCCGCCGTGCGCGCCCAAATCCAGCACGTGATCTACATCGTCAAGCAGAACCGGACCTTCGACCAGATACTGGGCGACTTGGCCAACGGGGCCAATGCAGACCCGGCGCTCGCCGTGTTCGGCCGCCGCATCACTCCCAACTTCCACCGTCTCGCCACCAACTTCGTCACGTTGGACAACATGTTCTGCTCCGGCGAGGTGAGCGGCAATGGCTGGCCGTGGTCCACCTCGGGCCGCGAGACGGACTGGACCGAGAAGAGCATCCCGCTCAACTATGCGAGTACGGCCCGCAACGCCGCCCCTTACGACTCGGAAGGCCAGAACTCGACGGTGGATGTCGGCATCGTGGGCGTCCCAGCGCGCGAGGCTGCCCGCCCCGGCTTCACCGCCTTCACGGCGGCGCTGCCCGGCGGCACCGCCAACGTGCTGCCGGGGACCAACAACATCGGCGCGCCTGATGGCAAGAACGGCGCCGTGCAGGGCGGCTACATCTGGGACGCAGCCCTTAGGGCCGGCCTCACGGTGCGCAACTACGGCTTCTTCGCAGATCTCACCCGCCACGCGACGGTGGGCGGCATGCCGGCCGTACCGGTGCTCGAGAACCCGGCGGCGACCAACACGCAGGTGACCTGGGAGCTCAACCCCGAGCTGATCCCGCTCACCGACATCTATTTCCGCGGCTTCGACAACAACATGCCGGATGCCTGGCGCTTCGAGGAGTTCCAGCGCGAGTTCACCCAGTTCGACCAGGCCGGCACCCTGCCAAACCTGGTGCTGCTGCGCTACATGCACGACCACATGGGCAATTTCGGCACGGCCGCCGCGGGCGTGACCACGCCGGAGACGCAACAGGCCGACGACGACTACGCGGTCGGCCGCACCATCGATCTGGTCGCCCACAGCAAGAACTACGCCCAGAACACCCTGATCTTCGTCATCGAGGACGACGCCCAGGACGGCCCCGACCACATGGACGCTCACCGCACCACCGCCTATGTCGTCGGCCCCCTCGTCAAGCAGCAGACCGTGGTGAGCACGCGATATTCCACAGTCAACATGCTGCGCACGATCGAGGACGTGCTGGGGCTCGAGCACCTGAACCTGAACACGGCCTACCAGCAGCCGATGGTGGACATCTTCAACGTCAACCAGAATCCGGCGTGGACCTACACCGCCACCGCGTCCACCATCCTCGGCACCACATCGCTCGTGCTCGCCGACGCGAGGACCGGACACGTCCAGTTCGCCGAGGGGCCTGCGGTCAAGCCGGCCCACGACGCAGCCTACTGGGCGGCGCAGACGCGCGGCTTCGATTGGTCGTCCGAGGACCGGGTGCCGGCCGGCCTGTACAACCGCGTGCTCTGGGAAGGGCTGCGCGGCGATGCACCCTACCCGGCGGCCCGCACCGGCATCGACCTGCGCCATGCGGCCGGGACGTCCGTGCCGCACTAGTCCCCTGCCATCACTCTCCATCACACGCCGGAGTCAGCCATGCGCTTCCTCGTCGCCCTTGCTATTGGCACCCTGGCCGTGAGCGCGCCTCGCGCCCACGCCGCCCTGATCGTCGCTGACTTCTCCGGCACGGTCACGAGCGAAGCCGGCACCGCCTATGCGGTCGGCAGCCCCATCTCCGGCGCCTTCACCTATGACACCGCCTCCGGGCAATACACCGCGTTCAACATCGGGTCCTACGGGCTGCCGACCGGCGCGGCGAGCTACGTGCCCCCCGCCTACGCCAGCGCGCAATCCGTGCAGTTCGCCGCCAGGTCGGCGGCAAGCGCCACGGGCGGCGTCACCAGCACGAGCCTCACCGTGGATCTGGAAACCAACGGCTTCTTCAACACTGAGAACCTTGCCAGCTTCACCGCAGCGCCCGGGCCCGGCGCCGTCACCACCAATCCGAAGGACCCGAACCCCAGCTTCTTTGAATACGCTTCGGGCGTCTCCGGCAGCCCTGTCAGCTTCGTGGACGCGAACCTGACCAGCTTCGGCGCCCCCGTGACGAGCGTGCCGGAGCCGGCCAGCGTCGCACTGCTGTCGCTCGGCGTGGCCGGGCTGGCGTTTGCACGCCGCCGGGCCGGGATGTCGCGCCATGCGTAGCCGGGCCACGCTGCTGTCTGTCCTGGCCGCCGCCGGGGCGTTCGGCTCGCTTGGGCTGCTTCCGCGCGCGGCCTCCGCCGGTTGCGCCGCGCAAATCGCCGCCTTGCAGCCGCAAGTCGAGCAGGTGCCGCAGGGCCGGCAGCGCGAGCTGCTCGACTTCGACCTGAAGCGCGCCCGCAAGGAACTGGGCGAGGCTGACGAGAAACGCGCCCGCAACGCCTCGGCCGAGACCGATGAGCGCGAGTGCCAGGAAGCGCTGGACCACGCCGGCACGCTGTTGCACGGCGACGAGGACTAGCCTCAGTGGCTGCCGGCTTAGGCCAGGCCTGGCCGCTTCACAGAAAGGCGGCCACCGTGAAGAAGATGCTGCGTCCCGGGTTCGTGTAATAGAGCCCGGTTCCGGCCGCCGTGGTGCCTGTCACGTAGATCGGGCTATGGTCGTCGAACAAGTTGCTGACGTTGATCCGGCCGCTGATCTTGCGGCCGTTCAGGATGGAAATCGTCTTGCCGAGCGAGAGATCGACGTCGATGTAGGATTTCAGCGGCAGGCTGTTGCCCAGGCCATTGGCGTTGCTGTCCAGCCCGTATTGCGGGCCGATGAACTTGGCCAGGATGGAGGCGTAGCCGCCGTCGCGCTCGAAGATCGGCCCGATCGCCGCCGTTTGCCGCGGGCTCCCGGCCAGGGCCACGCGGCTCGCGGTGTAGACGGCGTCGTTCAGCGAGCCATTGGCGTAGGCGAACACGCCGGGCGCCATGCGCGCCGTTCCTTCCAGCTCGACGCCCTTGTAGATCGCGCCGCCGCCGTTGGTGTAGAAGTTCGTGCCCGCGATGCTCTGGGCGGAAATGCGGTTGTTGAAGTCGATGTAGTACAGGTCGGCCGCCAGCGAGAGGGCCGCGGTCTGGTAGCTCGTGCCGACCTGGTAGTTCACCGTGGTCTGCGGCGAAAGCCCGTGGCTGACGTTGGACGCCGCCGTTTGCAGCACGTTGATCGGCGGCGCCAGGAAGCCGCGGGCGATCTGGCCATAAACCGACAGGTCTGGCCTGATCCGGTAACGCGCGTCGATCGATGGCTGGAACGCGTCGTAAACCACGTCCTCCTTGGCCGGCAACCCGGTGTTGCGGTTGATCGACGCGTTCAGCCGCCGCTCGTTCTGGGTGTATCGCAGGCCAGGCGTCACCACGACGCCGGGCAGCGGCGTCAGCGCCCACTCGATGTAGGGCTGCAGCGTCGTCAGGCTGCTGCGGTAGGCGAACTGGAACGGGGTCCCGGTGGGCGACTTGGCGTAGGGCAGGTCGCCTTCGGACAGGTTGATCGTGTAGCGGGCCGAGGTCAGCGCGATGGAGTCAACCCATATCCCTGCGCGAAGCTGGCCGATGGACGTGTCCTTGGCCAGCCGCAGCACGTTGCCAAAGTCGCGGAAATTGGTCTGCACGTTGTAGCCCGGCACCGCGTTGCTGAAGAGCGTCGGGACGCCTTGGACGAAGTAGGTCCCGGTTAAGTTGGGTGTCGTGCCGTTCACGTCCGTGCCGCGCGTCTCCCGCTGGAAATAGCCGTTGGTGTAGATCTTGTCGTCCAGCCCGATGCCGCCCCCCAGGGCGGACTTGACGCCGAGATACTCGAAGTCCGTCGTGTAAACATCCGCGTTGTATTGCGTGAAGTTCTGGGATCGCGGGTTTTCGCTCAGCGCATAGTTCGGGCCGTAGGTCTGGATTTCCGCCAGCGTGGCGCCGTAAGGCGTGTGGGTGCGGTCGTTGTCGGCCAGGGTGACGAAGGTCAGCACGGTGCTGTCGCCCAACGGCTGCTCGACCTTGGCGAACACGTTGCGGCGCTCCGTGCCGGTGCCGGTCAGGTAGCCCCGCCCTTCCTCGCGTTCGACGTCGATGAAGGCGCGCGTGCCGCCCAGGCTGGCCAGCCTGCCGGTATCAACCTCGAAGCCGCCGAGCTTGGTGCCGAAGCTGCCGAACGAGCCGTACGGGTTGAGCGAGACGGTGTCGGTGGGGGTCTTGGACAGGATCGAGACCGTGCCGCCGAACGTCGCGTAGCCGAGGGTGGAGGCGCTGCCCGGGCCGCGGTCCACCTGCACCCCGCCGATGTCGTGCGACTGGAAGTAGGCGCCCGTTTGCGGCGCCAGGTTGGTCGGCAGGCCGGGCAGCACGATGCCGTCGAAGGTCGTGTTGAACTGGGTGTATTGGAAACCGCGGATGAACTCCTGGAAGTTCTGCTGCAGCCCGGCGCCGACCGGTTCGATATTCTGCACGCTGGGGCTGAACTTGATGATGTCGTCATAGTTCTGCGTCGGCAGCACGTCGTGCTGGATGTAGTCCGAGCCGATCAGCGACGTGGGCTGCGTGACAGTGAGCGGCGTGCGGCCCGGCGCCACGGAGGGCGCGCTGCCGGGGCTGGCGGCGTTGTCGGCTTGCCCGGACGCCCCTGCGACTTGGGCGGTGCCTATGTCGGCCGCCGCCTGCGCCCAGCACGCGAGCGGGACGGCAGCCCAGGCGGCGGCCAAGCTGAGGCGCCAGCTGGTCCGCCGGGCGGTGCGCGTCATGTGCTTCCCATCGTCAAAAGACGACAGTTCATAGAACGCGCAATCGCCCCTGTTCGTGACAGCATCGTGTCAATTGCTGAGGGTCAGCCTCACTCCGCCGTCAGCTCGAATTTCACGTGCACGATCTTGGCCAGCGTGCGGCCGGTTAGCTCCGCGGGCGGCGCAGGATAGCTGGCGTTCTGCACCGCAGCCATGGCGGCGCGGTCCAACATCGGAAAGCCGGAACTCTGCGCCAGGCCGGTGACGCGCACCGACCCGTCGCGGTATTCGAACGCCACGGCGGCTTGGCCGGTCGAGCCCATGAGCCGGGCCGCCGCGGGATAGCTGCGGCGCGCCTCAGCTTGCACGGCCTGCAGCAGCCGGCCCTCGAACGACGTCTCAGCCGCGCTGCCGCCGGGCAGGGCAGCCGGTTTCGCCGACGCTTGCGGCCGCCCTTGGTCCCCGGTTGCCGCCACCGGCTCGACAGCAGGGGAGGCCAGGAGCTTCGGCGCGGCCGGGACAGCCTGGACGAGCGCCGGACGCCGCGGCCGGAGCGGCAGCTTGAGGCGCGGAGGAGGGGTGTGCTTCTCCGCCGCCGGGGCGGAAGGCCTGGGTTCCAGGGCCGGCGCTGGGTCCGGCGGCGCTCCGGCCGGCACGTCGGCGTCCGGCTCGGCTGCCGCAGCGGCTTGCGGCTCGACCGGGGCGGCTTCGGCCTGTGCGGCAGCAGCGCTTGGCTCTGGTGCAGCGACGGCTTCCGGCGCCGGCGGCGCGGGCGGCAGCGTCACCATCGTGACCACGGTCGGCTCCGGCGCGGTCGCGGCCGGAAGGCCGCCAAGGCCTTGCAGGGCCGAGATGATCGTAAGATGCAGCGCCGCCGCCAGCGTGGCGGGGATGAGGCTCTGGTTGCGCCAGCCTTGGGATGGGAGCAGGCGCTCCCCAGGCTGGAGGCTTGCCGGCTGCTTCATCCGCGGCGCGTCCTCGGCGGGCGAACCGTGTCGCCGCCGCTCTCTCATAGCAACGGCCAGCACCCGTGGATGTGAAACTAATCTTTCAGGCTGCCGCCCGGCCGCCGGCCCCACCACGGGCGGGCGCGCTCCAGCTGCCCGGCCAGCTGAAACAGCAGCCCGTCCTGCCCAGGCCGGCCGGCCAATTGCACGCCCACCGGCAGGCCGCCGCGCCAGGACAACGGCACGGACATGGCGGGCTGCCCCGTCACGTTGAACAGCCCCGTGCAGGCGGCCCAGGCGAACGTGCTGTCGGCGACCCGCCGCAGCATCGCCTGCGCCAGGGGCCGCGCCGGGAAGCGGGCCAGCACGGCCGAGGCCACCTGCTCCACCAGCGTCAGGTCCCGGGCGCCGACCGGCAGCGGCGGGCCGGCCAGGGTGGGGGTGAGCAAGGCGTCGTAGCCGTCCTGGAACGCGGCCATCCGCGCCATGAGCTTGCGCTGCGCCGCCAGCGCCTCGGCCACGGCGCCGGGCGGGTGCGTGGCGTCGATCACGCCCAGCGCCCAGGTCGCCGGCTCGAACTGCCGGCGGCCCGGCGGCGCGCCTGCCAGGCCCGGGGCGTCCGCGATGAAGCGCCGGATGCGGGCCGAGAGCAGCACCAGGAAGGCCCGCACGGCCTGGCGATACTCGGCCGGCTGCAGCGGGTCCGCCTCCACCACCGCGTGGCCCAGGGAGCGCAGCAGGGCGGCGGCGTCGGCCGTGGCCTCCTGGCAGTCCGGGTGGACGCTGCGCCCCCACATCGGCCCGGTCACCCAGGCGATCCGCAGCGCCCCCGGGTTCCGCGCCGCGGCGGCGGCGAGCGGCTCGCCGGGCGCCGGGTCATCGGGCAGGGCAGGGTCCGCGCCGCGGGTCGCATCCAGCAGGGCGGCGTTGTCCCGCACGGAGCGGGTGATGAAGCCCTGCGTGTTCATGTCGCCGGGCAGCGCCAGCCGCAGCGGGCCGGCCGGCATCACGCCGCGGGACGGCTTGAAGCCGAACACGCCGCAGCAGCTCGCCGGGATGCGCAGCGAGCCGCCGATATCGTTGCCGTGCGCCGCTGGGACGATGCCGGCCGCCACCGCCGCCGCCGCGCCGCCGGAGGAGCCGCCGGGGGTGAGCCGGGGGTCCCACGGGTTGCGCGCGACGCCGTGCAGGACGCCCTCCGTCACGGCGCTGAGGCCGAACTCGGGGGTGTTGGTCTTGCCGAAGATGGCGAGCCCCGCCGCCTTCAGCCGTGCCACCAACACGTCGTCCGCCGCCGGCACGTGCCCGGCATAGGCGCGGCTGCCCCGGGTGTGCGGCTGCCCGGCGAGGTCCGCGCCCAAATCCTTCAGCAGGAAGGGCACGCCGGCGAACGGGCCCGCCGGGTTCGCGTCGGGCGGGACGAAGCGCTGCACCACCGCGCCCAACCCGGCGGCGGCGTCGGCCCGGCGCTGCGCCTCGGCCAGCAGTTCGGCCGGCGTGGCGTCCCCGGCGCGGATGGCGGCGGCCATCGCCACCGCGTCGAGGTCGCCATAGTCCACTACCGCACGCTTGCCACGCGCAGCGCGTTGGTCGTGCCCGTCTGGCCGAACGGCACCCCGGCCGCGACCACAACGTGCTCGCCCAGGGCGGCGAAGCCTTCCGAGCGGGCGGTCCGCGTGGCGCGGGTGACGGTCTCGGTCATGCTGTGCGTCTCGGTGGTGAGCACGGCGTGGACGCCCCACACCACCGCCATGCGGCGCGCGGTGGCTTCCTGGGTGGTCAGCCCCAGCACGGGGCAGTCCGGCCGGGTGCGGGCGATGCGCAGCGCGGTGGAGCCGGACAGGGTGTAGGCGGCGATCGCCTTGGCGCCGATGGTCTTGGCGATCTGCCGCGCCGCCTCGGCGATGGCGTCGTTCACCGTGCCCTGCGGCTTGGGCCGCCCGGTCTCGCACAGCTCCCGCCAGCCCGGGTCCTGCTCCACCCGGTCGATGATGCGGTCCATGATGTTCACCGCCTCGAACGGGTACTGCCCGGCGGCGGTCTCGGCCGACAGCATCACCGCGTCCGCGCCGTCGAACACCGCGGTCGCCACGTCGGACGCCTCGGCGCGGGTGGGGGCGGGGGCGGTGATCATGCTCTCCAGCATCTGCGTCGCCACCACCACGGGCAGCCCCGCCTGCCGGGCGGCGCGCACGATGCGCTTCTGCGCCAGCGGCACCTCCTCCGGCGGCAGCTCCACGCCGAGGTCGCCGCGCGCCACCATCACCGCGTCCGACAGCGCGAGGATGCCGTCGAGGTTGTCCAGCGCCTGCGGCTTCTCGAGCTTGGTCATGATCCAGGCGCGGCCGTCGGCGATGGCGCGGGCCTCCGCCACGTCCTCCGGGCGCTGCACGAAGGACAGGCCGATGTAGTCGGCGCCGTGCTCCAGGGCGAAGCGCAGGTCCTCGTGGTCCTTCTTGGTCAGCGCCGGGATGGGCAGCACCACGTCCGGCACGTTGACGCCCTTGCGGTCGGACAGCGGCCCGCCGGTGACGACCTCGCATTCCAGGTGGTCGTCCCGCTTGTGCGCCACCCGAAGCCGCAGCTTGCCGTCGTCCAGCAGCAGGGTGGTGCCGATGCCGGCGGCGGCCATGATCTCGGGGTGCGGCAGCTGCACGCGGCTGGCGTCGCCGGGCACGGGGGAGAGGTCGAGGCGGAAGCCATGCCCGGTTTGCAGCGCCACCCGCCCGGCCTGGAAGCGGCCGACCCGCAGCTTGGGGCCTTGCACGTCCGCCAGGATGCCGATCGGGCGGCGCATCTCCGCCTCCAGGGCGCGGATCATGTGGATGCGGGCCAGGTGGTCCTCATGCGCGCCGTGGCTGAAGTTGAGTCGGAACACGTCGGCCCCGGCGCGGAACAGGCGGGCGAGCACCTCCGGCGTGCTGCTGGCCGGGCCGAGGGTCGCGATGATCTTGGTGCGGCGCCGGCGGCGCAGCTTGGATTGGGCCAAAAGGGATGCTCCGAGGGTTCAAACAAGCGGCGACGCGATGCGCCGGATGCGGCAGGACGGCCCTAGTATGGCGAACCCGGCCCGCCTTCGCCATATCAGCCGCAGGAGGACGCATCCATGACCCCGATCGACCCGGCGACCCGCACCGAGCTGGAGGCCGCCGCCTTCCGCCACCTAGTGGAGCACCTGCGCGAGCGCACCGACGTGCAGAACATCGACCTGATGACCCTGGCCGGCTTCTGCCGCAACTGCCTGAGCCGCTGGTACCGCGAAGCCGCCGAGGCGCGCGACGTGCCGCTAAGCGACCCGGAGGCGCGGGAGATCGTGTATGGCATGCCGTACGCGCAGTGGCAGGCGGAGCACCAGCGCCCCGCAGCATCCGGGCAACAGGTTGCATCGGAGCGCCTGCCAGACCACCGCTAGTTGAAATCGGGGTTTATCAACCCGAAACGATGTGTTAAGATCATCTCAATCGGGGGATAACCATGGGTTTTTCGGCAAGCGTCTCGTTTTCTGATCCAACCGTCGCCAGCGATCCACAGGATGGCGTCGTCCAGCAGGCGATGAACGAGGCGCTGGCCAACTGGTCGCAGTACATATCGGGCGTGGGCACGCTCATCGTCCAGCTCAACGTGGCCCCCCTTGGCGCGGGCGTCGTAGCGGATGGCGGCCCGACCTCTGCGCAGGCCACCGGGCAAGTTTCGAATGGCAACCAGCTCGTCACGCTGTCATCGGCGACCGAGCTGACCACCGGCGGCCATCTCGCCGCCAGCGACATCATCGTGGACTTCAATTCCAGCTACCTCGCTTCCTACGCGAGCGCTGTTTCGGGCACGCTGGTCGGAATCTTCGAGCACGAGCTGATGCACGGCTTCGGCATGGTGGGCTACAGGAACGATTCCGGCCAGCTCCCCGGCTACGAGACCGCGTTCGACGCCCTCTCCCAGTTCACCCCATCGGGCCAGGACTTCTTCACCGGCGCCAACGCGGTGGCGGCCTATGGCGGCCCTGTGCCGCTCACCACGACCCTCCCTGGCTCGGATTACTACCATCTCGGCGCAACCGGGACGGCAAGCGACCCGGCCGTGCTGCACAACGACATCATCAACCCCTACGGCTCCAGCAATCCCATCTCGGGGCTTGACGTGGCCATCCTGGAAGACGCCGGCATCCCGATCACCGCTGCGGGACAGGCGCTGATCAACGCCGAGGCGGCGACGGCCGTGAGCGCGTCCAGCGCGGTGGCCGCGGTGTTTGCCGCCGTGCTGGGCCGCAGCCCCACCACGGCGGAGCTGTTCGGCGCCGAGGAGAACCTGTCGGACGGCGCCAGCCTGGCCAACGTACGCGCCTATCTCGCCACCACGGGGGAGGCGGCCGGCGCCATCTCAGCGCTGTCCAGCGCGGTGCTCGGGCGCGCCTCCACGGCGGCCGAGGTGGCCGGGGCCGAGCAGTCGCTGGCCAGCGGCGGCAGCCTGGCCAACATACGCGCCTATCTCGCCACCACGGGGGAGGCGGCCGGCGCCATCTCAGCGCTGTCCAGCGCGGTGCTCGGGCGCGCCTCCACGGCGGCCGAGGTGGCCGGGGCCGAGCAGTCATTGGCTAGCGGCGGCAGCCTGTCCGGCGTGCGGGCCTACCTGGCCACCACGGGGGAGGCCGCCAACGCGATCACCGCCGTGTTCAACGCCGACCTCGGCCGCGCGCCGCTCGCCGCCGATCTGCCCGGCCTCGAACAGGCCCTGGCCAACGGCGCCACCATCGCCAACTTCCGCAGCTACTTCGCCGGCACGGCCGAGTCGGCCAACGCTATCACGGCCACGTTCCAGCAGACGGTCGGCCGCGCCCCGAGCGCTGCCGACATCGCGAACATCCAGGCGGATTTCGCGGCCGGCTGGAGCGTCTCCGGCCTGCGCAGCGTGCTCGCGACCAGCGCGGAGGAGGGTACGGACATCACCCGCGCCTACCAGAACGACTTGGACCGCGCCGCCAGCCCGGCGGATACCGCCGCCAGCGAGCAGTACATCGGTGCGGGCGGCAGCCTGCAGGCCCTCCAGTCCAGCCTGGTCGGCAGCGCGGAATTCGCCAGCGACATCAACACGGCCACGCAGGCGGCCCTGGGGCGGCCGGCGAACGCGGTCGAGATCGCGGCGGACCGGTCGCAAGTCCTGTCATCCTATTCAACCGCAGCCACGATCCACGCCCAGATCGCTGAACTCTCAGGCGGCGCCCCGCCCTCCGGCAATGGCGCCGTCGTCGCCATCACCCCGCAGACCATCGCCGGCAGCGGCCCGAACCTGGTTTACGGCCTGCTCAACAACGACGCCGCCCTCTCAGCCCACCCGCTCACCGTGCTGGACGAGGCGGGTGCCGGGCTGAGCCTGCCGATCATCACCGGCTTCAACCCGGCGACCGACGTGATCCAGCTGCAAAGCCACCAAGACGCCAGCTTCGCCGCGCTCAGCGTGTCCCCGATCACGGGAGGCACCAGCATCTATGTGGGCAATGGCGCCTCCATCGACCTGAACGGCATCGCCCCGGCTTCCCTGACCGCCGCGAACTTCCGCTTCGTCTAGCCTGGCCCCCGAACACCGCATCCCCTGGCGGCCGGTGCTGGCCGCCACCGCCGCCACGCTGACCGGCGTCGGCTTGGCGCGCTTCGCCTATTCGCCGCTGCTGCCGGTGCTGATCGCGCAGGGCTGGTTCGCGCCGGGCGCGGCGGGCTATCTCGGGGCGGCGAACCTGCTCGGCTACCTGGGCGGCGCGCTGCTGGCGCGGGCGGCCGCGGCACGGTTCGGCGTCCAGGCGGTGCTGCGGGGCGCGATGCTCGCCGTGGTGGTGGCGCTCGCGGCCTGCTCGGTGCGTCTGCCCTTTGCCTGGTTCTTTGGCTGGCGGCTGCTGTCGGGCCTGTGCGGCGGCGTGCTGATGATCCTGGCGCCGTCTTCCGTGCTGTCCCAGGTGCCGCCGGCGCGACGCGGGCTGGCCAGCGGCGTGGTGTTCACCGGGGTGGGCCTGGGCATCGCTGCCTCCGGCACCCTGGCGCCGCTGCTGCTACGCTGGGGGCTGGCCCAGGCCTGGCTCGGACTCGCGGCGCTGGCCTTGGCGCTCACGCTGGCAGCTTGGGGCGCTTGGCCGACCGGGCCTGCCGCCCCGGCTGCGCCCGCACCGGGGCCGCTAGGCCGCTTCTTTCCACTCTCGGCCGCCTACGGCCTGTGCGCGGTCGGGCTCGTGCCGCACATGGTGTTCCTGGTGGATTTCGTGGCCCGCGGGCTGGGGCGCGGATTGGCCGCCGGGTCGCTCACCTGGGTGGTGTTCGGCCTGGGCGCGCTGTGCGGTCCCCTGGCGGCCGGGCGCGCCGCCGACCGCATCGGGCCGGCCGCCGCCATGCGCGGCATCATTGCGCTGGAGGCCGCGAGCGTGCTGGCCTTGCTGCTGGCGCCGGGCCACTTCGCCGTCCTGCTCGCCTCCGCCGCGGTGGCAGGCATGCTGGTCCCCGGCGTCACCGCCGTGGCGCTCGGCCGCATCGGCCGCATGGCCGGGGCGGATGCGGACTTGCGCCAGCGCGGCTGGACGCAAGCGACGGTGGCCTGGGCGCTCGGCCAGGCGGCGGGGGCCTACGCCCTGGCGGCGCTCTACGCGTGGACTGGCGGCTACGCGGCCATGTTCACCGCCGCCCTGCTCGCCCTGGCCGCCGCGGCCGCGATCGAAGCGTTGTAGCAAGACCGGGGGCAGCGCCCCCTAGCTCCGCTCGTAGCTCCCGATCAACCGCCCGTAGCCGAGCAGCAAGGGACGCATCGCGAGCCGCAGCCCGCCCCGCCCCGGCACCCGCCCGAACGCCAGCGGCTCCGACAGCGCGAACAGCTGCACCACGTAGCGGTGCGGCCCATGCCCCGGCACCGGGCTCGGCGGCAGCCAGCCGCGCCGTCCAAACGAGTTGCGTCCGGCGACGAAGTTGCGGCTCTCCGCCATGCGCAGCGGCACCGCGCCCTCCAGCAGGCCGCCCAGCGCCGGCGACAGCCCGTACAGCACCAAGTGCACCAGCGGCCGCGGAAACGGCGCGTCCACGTCCTCGGCCAGCAGCGCCAGGGACGCCGTGCCCTGCGGCAGCTCCGACCAGTGCAGGGGCGGCGACAGACTCGCCCCATCGGCCGTCAGGCGGATCGGCATCGCGCCGCCATCCTTGAACGCGCTGGATTGCAGCGACAGCGTGGGTGCGCCCAAACCTGCCGTGGCGACCGCGCCGAGCCCGGGGCGCACCGGCCGAAGCGCCCGGCCGATGCGCGATGCGACGGAAGGGATGCCCGTTCGCACTATGCCAGCAGGTCCTCCACCAGGATCGGCGTCTTGCGCACCCGCGTCCCGGTGGCGTGGTGGATCGCGTTGGCGATCGCCGCCGGCATGCCGACGATGCCGATCTCGCCCACCGCCTTGGCGCCGATCGCATTCACCAGTTTGTCCTCCTCGTCCAGCATCTCCACCGTCACCTCGCCGATGTCGGCGCTGGTGGAGAAATGGTAGCCGGCCAGGTTGGTGTTCTCGAACTTGGCGCGCGGCCGGTCCACCCGGCTCTCCTCCAGCAGGGCAAAGCTCGCCCCCCAGATCATGCCGCCCGCCAGGTTGCTGCGCGCGGTGCGCGGGTTGATGATCTTGCCGCAGGCGAACACGCCCACCATGCGCGACACCCGCACCGTCCGCAGCAGCGGGTCGATCCGCACTTCGGCGAATTGGGCCCCGAACGAGTAGGCCACGTAGTCCGGCGTCACCGGGCCGGCGAACGCCATGCCGCCCGCCAGCCCCTGGCGCATCTTGTCGTCATCCATGCTGCCGGGCCGCCAATCGGCCGTCTCGTCGATCGTGCCGCCCGTGGCGTGGCCCAGCACCTCGGTGATTGGCCGGCCCTTGCCGTCCGGACCGACCACGTGGCCGCCCGCCAAGCTGTAGCCGGAGATGTCGGCATCGCCCGCCGCCGCCTGCAGCAGCTTCACCCGCACCGCCTTGGCCGCCGTGAACACCGCCGACCCGGCGGACCCCGTCGTTATGGAACCGCCCGCCATGGGGCCGGAGGGCAGGGAGGTGTCGCCGAGCTGCACCCGGATCATCTCGTTGGGGATGCCCAGCACGTCCGCCGCCACTTGGCCCAGCACGGTGTAGGCGCCCGTGCCCACGTCGTGCGCCGCGCAGTACACGGTGCACACGCCGTCCGCCGACAGCCGCACCCGCGCCGAGGACGGGGCCATGGCGGAGGGGTAGGTCGCGGTGGCGCAGCCCATGCCGATCAGCGTGCCGTCCGGCGCCGTCATGGAGCCGATGCCGGGGGTGCGCTTGCTCCAGCCGAACAGCTCCGCCCCGCGGCGGAAGCACGGCACCAGGGAGCGGCTGCTCCACGCCTTGCCCTCCACCGGCTCCTTCGCCGGCTCGTTCTTCAACCGCAGCTCGATCGGGTCCATGTCCAGCGCCAGGGCCAGCTCATCGACCGCGCTCTCGAAGCCGAAGAACCCCGGCGCCTCCGCCGGCGCCCGCATGAAGCCCGGCGTGTTGGTGTCGGTGTCGATGGTGGACTCGCGCATGCGGATGTTGGGCGACTGGTACATCCGCGCCGTCACCTCCGTGACGGCGAACGCCACGTGGTCGATCGGCGCGCTCTGCCCCGCCTGGTCATGCATCACCGCGGTGATTGTGCCGTCCCGCTCGGCCGCCAGCCGCACCCGGCTGCGCGTGGCGGGGCGGTAGGAGCCCACGGTGAACATGTCCTGCCGCGACACCACCAGCTTCACCGGGCGGCCCAGCCGCTGCGCCGCCTTGGCCACCAGCACGACGTGCGGCAGGATGGTCGCCTTGGCGCCGAAACCACCGCCGACGTACGGGCACTCGACGTGCACGTCCTCCATCGGGATGTCGAAGATCTTGGCCAGCCCCGCCTGGTTGCCGACCACCCACTGGCTCGGCGCGTTGATCAGCAGCTTGCCGTCCCGCCAGGCGGCGGTCACCGCGTAGAGCTCGATCGGGTTGTGGTGCTGCGCCGGGGTGAGATAGGTCGCATCCACCTTGACCGGCGCCGCCGCGAACGCCGCCTCCGCGTCGCCGATGTCGAGCGACTTGCCCTTCAGCGGCTTTTCCTCCCGGTCCGGGTCGTCGATGGCGGCCGAGGCGTGCTGGGCGGCGTAGTCGAGCTTGACCTTGCCCGCCGCCTCCTCCGCCGCCTCCTGCGTGTCGGCGACCACCAGGGCCACGATCTGGCCGGAGTAGTGAATCTCGTCGGAGGTCAGCGGCATGAAGGAGGACTGCATGTGGCCGCCCTTCATGGCGGCCTTCTCCTCCCCCATCGACACGTTCAGGCTACGGTGGGTCAGCACCGACTGCACGCCGGGCACCGCCTCGGCCGCCGTGGTGTCGATCATGGTGATGCGGCCGCGCGCCACCGTGCTGGTGGTCAGCGCTGCGTAGGCCATGCCGGCATGCGGAAAGTCCGCGGCATACTGCACGGCGCCACGGGTCTTGGCCGCCGCGTCGCGCCGGACGATGGGAAAACCGATGCTTCCGTCCATGAACTCAGTTCCTTTGGCTGGCGAGCATGGCAGCGCGCGCGACGACGCGGCGGCCCAGCTCGATCTTGAAAGCGTTCTGGCGGCGGGGCTGGGCCTTGGCGAAGGCGGCTTCGCCCGCCTCCAGCGCCACCGCCTCAGTCAGGCCGCGCCCGGTCAGCGCCGCCTCGGCCTCCGGCGAGCGCCATGGCTTGGACGCGACCCCGCCGAGCGCCACGCGCGCCTGCGTCACCGTGTCCCCGTCCATCTCCAGCGCCACCGCGGCCGAGACCACGGCGTAGGCGTAGCTCTGCCGGTCCCGCACCTTGAGGTAGATCGACTTGCGGCCCAGGGGCGTCGCCTGCACGGTGATGGCGGTAACGATCTCGCCGGGCCGCAGCACTGTCTCGACCGCCGGGTCATCGCCGTAGGGGCGGTGGAACTCCAGGAACGGCACGGTGCGCGTCCCGGTGGCGGAGCGCACCTCGATCGCGCTGTCCAGCGCCGCCAGCACCGCCGCCCAGTCGCCGGGATAGGTGGCGATGCAGCGCTCGGAGCCGCCGAACAGCGCCATCTCCCGGTCCTCGCCGTCCAGCGCGGCGCAGCCGGAGCCCGGCACGCGCTTGTTGCAGGCCGAGACGCCGTCGCGGAAATACGCGCAGCGGGTGCGTTGCAGCACGTTGCCCGCCACGCTCGCCGCGTTGCGCAGCTGGGCCGACGCGGCGAGCTGCAAGCCCTGCACCAGCGCCGGGTAGTCCCGCAGCAGCGTTGCGTCCTCCGCCACGTCCGCCATGCGCGCCAGGGCGCCGAAGCGGATCACCGGCCCGGCGGTGTCGATCGCGTCCAGCCCCGGCAGGTGGCCGATATCCACCAGGCGGCTCGGTGCGGAGATTTCGCTGCGCATCAGGTCGACCATGGTGGTGCCGCCGGCCATGACCTGCGCACCCGGCTGCGCGGCCTCCGCGAGCGCGTGATCCAGCGTGTCGGCGCGGACATAGGTGAAGGGTTGCATGTCAGGCGGCTCCCACGCGCGCATTCGCCACTTTGCGTACGGCGGCCACGATGTTCGGATACGCGCCGCAGCGGCACAAATTGCCGGACATGTACTCGCGAATCTCGTCGTCCGTCCGGGCATGGCCCTCATCGATGCAAGCGATCGCCGACATGATCTGACCCGGCGTGCAATAGCCGCACTGCAGCGCATCGTGCGCGGCGAACGCCGCCTGCATCGGGTGCGGCACGCCGTCCGCCGCCGCCAGCCCCTCGATGGTGGTCACCGTGCGTCCGGACGCCGCCACTGCCAGCACCAGGCAGGCCAGCTGGCGCCGCCCGTCCAAGTGCACGGTGCAGGCGCCGCAGGTGCCGTGGTTGCAGCCGACCTTGGTGCCGGTCAGCCCGACATGCTCGCGCAGGGCGTCCAGCAGCGTGGTCCGCGGATCGAGCTGCAGCGCGTGGCTGTGCCCGTTGATCTGGAGCAAGACGGCAACCGTGGGTGAGGACAAGGGCGTCTCCTGTCGAGCCGGAAGCTAAGGGTCAGCCATATCTACGCCCGGAAACGCGGGATGCCAGGCTCACGAAACCGCGAGGAGCCGATAAGGGCCACGGTGGACGGCCAGGGCCTGAGCAACTTGCCGACCTCCGGCTTATGAGTCGCAGCGCCAAATCGAGCGGTCATTGCGTCTTGCATTGTCGTGCTCCCCGTCATGCCCGGGCAGAAATGCCGGGAAGTCGGGTGCGCGCTTCGCCCACAGTGCATCATCATGCCCGGACTAAATTCAGGCATCACAACGCCTAAAAACCGTGAAAAGCGCGCCATTTGCGTTAGTTTGGCAAACAAAATCTTGCGACCGTCCGCAGTCCGTCGTTTGTTCAGCCGGTGACCAGCCCGCATCTCATTCCCGAGCCAGCCGACGC
>CAXSAX010000030.1:0-43950 GCA_964235495.1 uncultured Acetobacteraceae bacterium
GCGGGGCGGGGCCCGGCATGGTTGCGCGGGCGCTGGCCACCCGGATTTGGGCGTGGCCCGGGCTCGTTGCCGGGGCGTCCGCCCGAGGGCGCCCTAGGAGGGGCCGCGGGGCCGCCGGGCGGGCGCGGGCCGCCGCGGCCGGAGCCGCCGGAGGGTCCGCCAGGTTTGCGGGGGGGATACGCCATCACGCCGGTATAGCCGCCGGGCCGGGGCGGGGCTAGCGTGGCCGCAACCAAGAGGAGCCGGACATGGCCGACATCATCGTCATCGACCGACCCGGCGTGCGCGAGATCGCCATCGATCGCCCCGCCAAGCGCAACGCCCTCACCCGCGCGATGTATGGCGCGCTGGGCGAGGCCCTGGCCGGCGCCGCGGCGGCGGGCGCCCGCGCCATCTGGCTGCGGGGCAGCGCCGAGTGCTTCACCGCCGGGAACGACCTCGGGGACTTCGCCCAGGCCCGGCCCGGCGAGCGCTCGGCCGCGGTGGACTTCCTGCAGATCGTGATGGCCTGCGACACCCCGCTCGTCGCCTCCGTGAACGGCGCGGCCGTCGGCATCGGCGTGACGCTGCTGCTGCACTGCGACCTGGTCTATTGCTCGGAGAGCGCGCGGTTCCAGCTGCCGTTCGTCAACCTGGGCCTGTGCCCGGAAGCAGCGTCCAGCCTGCTGCTGCCGGCCCGCGCCGGGTTCTTGCGCGCCTCCGAGCTGCTGCTGTTGGGGGACCCGTTCGACAGCGCCGCGGCGCGAGATGCCGGGATAGTGAATGCCGTGCTGCCCACGCCTGCCGAGGCGGACGCGATGGCTTTGTCCCGCGCCGAGGCCCTGGCCGCCAAGCCGCCCGACGCGCTGCGCACCACCCGCGCCCTGCTGCGCCGTGGCCAAGCGGCCGTGGCGGCGGCGATGCGGGAGGAAGCGGAGCAGTTCGGCCGCCTGCTGCACGGCCCGGAGGCGCGGGCGGTCCTCGCGG
Source organism: uncultured Acetobacteraceae bacterium (assembly GCA_964235495.1). GTDB lineage: Bacteria > Pseudomonadota > Alphaproteobacteria > Acetobacterales > Acetobacteraceae > LMUY01. The sequence goes on from CAXSAX010000030.1 coordinate 967, forward strand.
CCATGGTGGAGAAGCGCGCAGTGGCAGCTCGCCTGGCCTCCGCCGCGGAGTAGCGCGTTGACAAGGCCCGGGCTTCGGGAATAGTCCCGTGCGGCCGGAGGGGTGCCCGAGTGGCTAAAGGGGGCGGACTGTAAATCCGCTGCTGTAATGGCTACGTTGGTTCGAATCCAACCCCCTCCACCATGGTCCCCTGGGCTGCGGCATGGCGTCTTGCGGCGCGTGAACCAGCACGCCTGGCAAGCTCGGCACCAAGTCGAACGCAGGGCTCCACCGTCTCCGTCATGACTTCGAGGGCGTCATCGCCACCTCGCGCCTGGCGCGCATCACCCCGGTTCGCCCTGCTAGGGCATGCCGTCCCAGCAGCGGCGCCGAAGCAACGGCCCGATGCAGAGACGGCATAGACAAAGCTGCCGCGAAGGCGCCCAGCAAGGTTCCGGCCGTCACTTTCGGCTTCTGGGCCGCTTTGCGGCGTCGGCCGTTCAGGCGGGGGCAGCGCGCTCGAAAGCTTAACGGAAAGCGTTTCGGCTTCTAACCCGGCCTTCACCTTTCCCCCCCATCCTGCGGCCATGCGAACCCGCCATCACGTGCAAAACGCACTCCTCGTCCTGGCTTGCCTGCTGCCCTCGTGGCGCGCCCTCGCCCAAGACAGCGGGCGGCTGCTCGCCACCGGCGGCGTCAGCCAGCTGGAAGGCGCAGGCGGCGGTGGGCTGGCGTCCTGGGCGCTCATCACCGGATACGGCACGAACGACGCCGTGGGCGGCAACGTGCACGACACCTTCGCCAGGACGTCCGACTTCACCTTGGAAAGCGCTGGCGCGGCGGTGGGCGTGCATGACCGGGTGGAGCTGTCTTACGCCCACCTCTGGTTCGACACCCGGCAGGCCGGGGCGCGGCTCGGCATCGGGCGCGGCACCACAATCACGGAGGACGTGGCCGGCCTGAAGGTGCGGCTGTTCGGGGACGCGGTGTACGACCAGGACAGCTGGCTGCCGCAGGTCGCCGCTGGCGCGCAGTTCAAATCCAACGACGACCATGCCCTGCTCCGCGCCATCGGCGCCCGCAGCGCCCAGGGCGTCGATTTCACCCTGTCCGCGACCAAGATCTTCCTGGCGCAGAGCCTGCTGGTGAACGCCACCGTGCGGGCTACAAAGGCCAACCAATTCGGCCTGCTGGGCTTCGGCGGGAACCGCACCGCCGGCTACCGGCCGGAGTTTGAGGGCTCGCTCGCCTACCTCCTCACCCGGCGGCTCGCCTTCGGCGCCGAGCTGCGCACCAAGCCAGACAACCTGCGCTTCGCCCATGAAGGCCCGGCGCTGGACGCGTTCGCCGCCTACTTCATCAACAAGCACATCTCGGTCACGCTGGCCTACGTCGATCTCGGCCCCGTCGCGAACCAGGGCCGCCAAGACGGCGTGTACCTGTCGCTGCAGGCCGGCTTCTGATCCCCATGCAAGGAGAGCCCCCCATGCGCCATGCCCGACTGGTCCTGTTCGCCGCCGCGCTCTGCGCCGCCGCCCCCGCCGCCAGGGCCGAGCTGTACGACGACCTGGGGGGCGAGGCCGGCATCCGCAGCATCGTGGACCACGCCGTGCCGCGCTGGCTGGCCGATCCGCGGGTCGGGCCGACCTTCGCCGACACCAACATGGATCGCTTTCGCCGCCTGCTTGCCGACCAGTTCTGCCAGATCACGGACGGGCCGTGCCATTACGCCGGACGGAACATGGTGGCGGCGCATCGCGGGCTGGACCTGACCCGGGCGCAGTTCAATGCCCTCGCAGAGGACTTGCAGGACGCGATGGAGGAGTCCGGCGTGGCCTACCACACGCAGAACCGCCTGCTCGCGAAGCTGGCGCCGATGCAGCGCGACATGGTGACGCAATGAGGCGCGCCTGGTGGCTGGCGGCGGCGCTGGCCTGCCCGGCGGCGGGGGCGCTTGCGGCCTCGATGGTCACCGTGTCCCAGGTCGGGCGCGCCTTCGCGGTCGCCAGCGTGCACATCGCGCGTGGCGAGACCATCCGCTTCACCAACGATGACCGGTTTGACCACCAAGTCTTCGTGGACGCGCCCAACTTCAAGTTCCAGAGCGCCGAGCAGGCGCCCGGAGAGGTTGCGGAGGTGAAGTTCACCGCTGCCGGCACGTTTGACGTGCAATGCCAGATTCATCCCCGGATGCATCTTGCCGTGACAGTGGATTGAGTTCGAGCTTGCCATGCCGATCCGGCTGAAAATCCTGCTGGGCGCGCTGGCGCTGACCATGATGACGGCGGTGTTCGGCCTGTACAGCTGGTCGGCGGAGCAGCGCCTGCGGACGCTCAGCTTCCGACTGTATGACGACGCGTTCATGGCCATGAGCTACCTGCGCGCCGCGCAGAACGACCTGCTTGCCGCTGGGGACGTGCTCAGCCCGGCGGCGGCCGAGGACATGGCGGGGAACCTGGCGATTGTCCGGGACCGGGCGATGTCGGAGCGGGGGCGCCACGCCGCCATGGACTTGCTGGCCCATCTCGGCGCCTTTGAGGCGGGCGGCGCCGGGGCGGACCCCGCCGAGGCCAAGGCGCTGCGTCAAGATTTCGACGACACGGTGGAGCTGTTCGCCGGGGACGCGTTCCGCTTCCGCCGCCAGGTGGGCGAGGTGATGGCGCAGACCAGCCGGGGCAGCCTGCTCGCGCTGGCCGGGTCTGCGCTGGTCGCAGCCGTCATCACCTTGGCGCTGACCCGCTCCATCGTGCCATCGGTCCGCGCGGCGGTCGCCATGGCGGAGGCGATCGCGGCCGGCCGGCTGGACAACGCGATCCAGCCGCGCGGCCGCAGCGAAACGGCGCAGCTGCTGCGGGCGCTGGCCACCATGCAAGGGGCGATCGCGACCCATGTCGGCCGGGTGCAGGCGCTTTTGGAACAGCAGAGGCGCGAGCACGCCGAGGCGGCGCGGCAGCAGACAAAGGTGGATGCGCTCGTGCAGTGCTTCGGGGTCGCCATCGGCGGCGCGTTCCGCGGCGTCTCCACGGCGTCCGACCAGGTGGCCGTGACCGCGACGCAGCTGACCGCAGGGGCCGCCGAGATCGTCGCCGCCGGCCGTGGCGCGGAGGGCCAGCTCGCCCGCTCGGTGGATCGCATCGAGGCCAGCTCCGCCGCCACCCGCTCGCTGAGCGAGGCGCTGCGCGCAATCGGCGGCGAGGCGGCGCAAACGGAGGCGCGCGCGCTCGCCACCCTGGCCGAGACGGCGGCGGCCATGCTGCGCATGGAGCAGACCCGCGACGTGGCGCGCGAGATCGAGCGCATGGTGGCAGTGATCAGCAACATCGCCGGGCAGACGCGGATGCTGGCGCTGAACGCGACCATCGAGGCCTCTCGCGCCGGGGCGGCCGGGCGCGGCTTCTCCGTGGTGGCCGAGGAGGTGAAGAAGCTGTCGCAGAACACCAGCGCCGCGGCCGAGGCAGTGGCGGAGCGGGTGGCCCGCATCGTGGAGGCGGCGGCGGCCACCGCCACCGGCATCAGCGCGATCGAGACATCGGCCCAGCAGGTTCACACGCTGAGCGCCTCCATCACCGCCTCGGTGGCCTTGCAGGACACCGCGGCGGAACAGCTCTGGGGCACGATCTGGGAGGTTTCCATCAACGCGGCGCAAGTGCGGGCGGGGGTGAACACCACGCTCGGCGTCACCGCCGAGAGCGCGCGCGGCCTGGCCGAGATCGGCGGCTCAGCGATCCGGCTGGCGCACGACGCGGCCGGGCTGAGCCTGGAGGTGGCCGAGTTCCTGGAGGTGGTCGGCAGCATCAAGGGCGGCGAGGCGATCGACATGCTGGGGCTCGACCACCCGGCCACGCTGCATCTGGCGGGGCTGGACCATGCCGGCCGGGTGGTGCGCGGCTCCGGCGTCATGGTCCATTTCGCGCCGGCGATGGCGGCTGAGCCCGGTTCAGCGGGCCTGCTCCGGATGGATGGCCTGCCGGAGGCGCTTCCCGTGCGGATCGCCGGGTGCGACGGCGAGGTGCTGCACCTGCAACCCTCCCTGGCGCGCTCGGCCCGCGCCAGCCTGCAAGCGGGGCTGATCGAGCTGGCCGCCTGACGCATCGCGCGCACCAGGGCATGTACCAAGGCATCCTGGGCCACCCGGGCGCGTTGCAGGGCAGCCACGCCCGGAGCTGCCCGCCATGCAAGACCCCCGCACCGCCCACCCCAAGAGCTTCCCCGGCCAGCAACAGCAGCCCGCACCCGGCCTGTCCTCCAAGATGGACCCGGCGCCGGACCACGGCGAGCACAGCTACGTCGGCAAAGGCCTGCTGACCGGCCAGGTGGCGCTGATCACCGGCGGCGATTCCGGCATCGGCCGCGCCGTCGCCATCGCGTTCGCCCGGGAAGGGGCCGACGTGGCGCTATCCTACTTGCCGGTGGAGCAGGGCGATGCGGAGGACACGGCGGCCTGGGTCGAGAAGGCGGGCCGCCGCGCCATCCTGTTGCCGGGCGACATCCAGGACGAGGCGCACTGCCACGCGATGGTGGCGGAAACCGTCAAGCAACTGGGCCAGCTCGATATCCTGATCAACAACGCCGCCGCGCAGACGGTCAACGAGGCGTTGTCCGACATCACGGCCAGCGAGCTGGACCAGGCGTTCCGCACTAACGTGTTCGCCATGTACTATTTGTGCCAGGCCGCCGTGCCGCACATGAAGCCGGGAGCGGCGATCGTGAACACCACCAGCGTGCAGGCCAAGGTCGCGATGAAGTCCATGCTGGTGTACGCCGCCACCAAGGGCGCCATCGTCAGCTTCACCACCGGCCTGTCCAACCTGTTGGCGCCGCAAGGCATCCGGGTGAACTGCGTGGCGCCGGGCCCGGTGTGGACGCCGATCCAGCCGATCGCCAAGGCGCCGGAGGAGCTGGAGAAGCTCGGCTCCCAGATGCCTCTGGGCCGCGCCGGGCAGCCGGCGGAGCTGGCGCCGGCCTACGTGTTGCTGGCCTCGTCGGAGGGCAGCTACATGACGGGCGCGCTGGTGCCGGTGACCGGCGGCACGCCGATGTCCTGAACCATCCTGCAACGAGGCTGCACCATGACCGAGCCACCCCGCGCGGACCTGCTGAAGACGCTGACGGGCTTGGAGTTCGTGCGGCAAGCCTTCGCGGCGGGCGGCCTCGGCCGCGGCATCGGGCGGATGGTGGGCATGAGCGGGCACTCCGCCGAGCATGGCGAGGTGGTGCTGCATGGCACGCCGACGGAGGACCACTACAACCCGCTCGGCACCGTCCACGGCGGCTATGCGGCGACCTTGCTCGATTCCGCCATGGGCTTGGCGACCCACACCACCCTGCCGCCCGCGACCGGCTACGCGACCGTTGATCTCAAGATCACCTACCTGCGGGCGATGAGCAAGGAGTCCGGCCCGGTGGTGGCCCGGGGCAAGGTGATCCACGCCGGGTCCCGCATCGTCGCGTCCGAGGCGTGGCTGACGGACAAGGATGGCCGCTTGTGCGCCCATGCCACGTCCACCTGCATGGTGATCCCGCCCAAGCCGGACGCCTCCGCCGCCTCGTAAAGGACGAGGTTCGCTCCATCCTTCACATGCAGGTGTCCCCGGAGCGTCCATCCTCTGGCGGGGTTCGGGGCAAAGTCCTGATCCGGGCCGCGGGGGCAACCCCGCCCGGGAGGCGGCGTTGCCTGATCGCAGAGTCAAGGACGCGACCATGGACGCGCAAAAGCTTCAACTGTCCGCCGCCGGCATCGACGCCGTCCCGTTCGAGATTCCCGGCGCCACCGGCGAGTTCCGCATCCAAATCCTCAACGAGGACGAGGAGCGCGGCGTGGTCACCAGCATCGTCCATCTGCCGCCGGGTGGCCGCATTCCTGCCCACCGGCACCAGGCCGGCAGCGAGATGCACTACGTGCTGGAAGGCGACCTGGTCGAGGCCGGCGAGTCGCTGGAATCCGGCGCGTTCCTGACCTACCCGGCAGGCACGCCGCACGGCCCGCACGAGAGCCGCGGCGGGGCCAAGGTGCTGACGGTGCAGCAATGGCAGTCCAAGAACGGCAAGTTCGACTTCGAGCCCGTGACAGGCTGAACGCCGCCCCATGCGCCACGTCCACCTCGATCCGCTGGGCGGCATCGCCGGCGACATGTTCGCCGCCGCCCTGCTGCATGCCCAGCCCGGCGGCCTGGCCGCCGTGACGGAAGCCGTGGCCGCGGTCGCCGGGGCCGGGTGCCAGTTGGTTCCCCACACGGACGGAACCCTGTCGGGCGCGCGGTTCGTCGTGACCGAAGCCGGCGGCCACCACCATCACCACACGCACTGGGCCGACATCCGCGCCCGGATCAAGCGGGCCGGCATCGCCCCCGAGGTCAGGCGTCACGCGTTGGGCATCTTCGGCTGCCTGGCCCAAGCCGAGGCGCGAATCCATGGCGTGGCGGAGGACGAGGTCGCGTTCCACGAGGTCGGCGCGGTTGACTCGATGGCCGACATCCTGGCCGCCTCCGTGCTGATCGCCGCCCTGGGCCCCGCAAGCTGGAGCGTGGGGTCGCTGCCTGCCGGGTCGGGCCGGGTGGAGACGGCGCACGGCACCATGCCGGTGCCCGCGCCCGCCACGGCGCTGCTGCTGGAAGGGTTCGCGGTCCACGATGACGGCATCGCGGGCGAGCGGGTCACGCCCACGGGGGCCGCCATCCTGCGCCATCTCGGGGCAGCGTCGTCGCGTCCGCCGGGCGTGCTGCGTGGGTCCGGCTACGGCTTCGGCAGCCGGCGGCTGCCCGGGATCAGCAACTGCCTGCGCGCCCTCGTGCTCGACACTGCCGAGACCCCCGCCGCCAGCGAGCACCGGAAGCTGGCGGTGGTCAGCTTCGAGGTGGACGACCAAACCGGCGAGGATCTCGCCACCGGCCTGGACCGGTTGCGCGCCACGCCGGGCGTGCACGACGTGCTGCAGATGATGGCGATCGGCAAGAAGGGCCGCATGGCGATCCACGTGCAGGTGCTCGCCCGCCCCGACGCCGTCGAGCCGGTCGTGGCCGCCTGTTTTTCCGAGACCACGACGATCGGGCTGCGCGTGCACACCGTGCTGGGCCGGGCGCTGCCGCGTCGCTTCGCCGAAACGCAGGTGGACGGCCAGGCGGTGCGGGTGAAGCTGGCGGAGCGGCCCGGCGGGCTGACGGGCAAGGCCGAGCAGGACCATCTGCTCGCCGTGCCGGGCCACGCCGCGCGCACGAGGCTGCGCCGGGCCGCCGAGGCGAAGGCGGAATGACCCCGCTCGGCCGCCTGGACGCGGTGCTGGCCGGGTTCGACGCCGCCGCGGTCGCCGTCAGCGGCGGCATCGACAGCCTGACCCTGGCCACCGCCGCGCACCGCGCCCTGGGGGCCCGCGTCACCATGCACCACGCGACCTCGCCCGCTGTGCCGGCCGAGGCGACCGCCCGCACCCGCGCCCTGGCCGCGGCGCAGGGCTGGACCCTGGACGTGTTCGACGCCGGGGAGTTCGCCGACCCGGCCTACCGCGCCAACCCGGTCAACCGCTGCTTCTTCTGCAAGACCAACCTGTATGGCGCCGTCGCCCGCCGCACCCCCCGCGTCATCCTTTCCGGCGCCAACCTGGACGACCTCGGCGACTACCGTCCCGGGCTGGACGCGGCGCGGGACCATGGCGTGCGGCACCCGCTGGTGGAGGCGGCGATCGACAAGCGGACGGTGCGGGCGATCGCGGCCGAGCTGGGACTGGGCGCGCTGTCCGAGCTGCCCTCGGCGCCCTGCCTGTCCAGCCGGATCGAGACCGGCCTGCGCATCGAGGCCAGCGTCCTGGCCATGGTGCACGCGGCGGAGACGCTCGTGGCCGCCGCCACCGCCGCGGCGACGGTGCGCTGCCGGGTGCGGGCGGATGCCGTCGTGCTGGAACTGGATGGCGCGAGCCTGGACGCGCTCGGCCCGCAAGCCCGGGCAGGGCTGGCCGGGCAGGTGGCCGCGCTGGCCCTGGGCGCGGGCGTCCAGGCCCCCGTGCGGTTCGCGCCCTACCGCATGGGCAGCGCCTTCCTGCGTGTCCCGGCGCAAACCCCGGCATGAGCGAGTTCGTGCTCGACGAGGTGCGCGCGGCCCGCCTCGGCTTTGGCGAGGCGGTGTTCTGCGCCGGCAAGTCGCCCGCCCAGATCGCTGCCATCCTGGACGCCGCCTCGGCCCCCATGCTGCTGACCCGGCTGGACGCTGCCCGGTTTGGCGCCCTGCCCGCCGCGCACCGTGCCGGGTTGGACTACGATCCGGTTTCCGCCACCGCGTTCTCCGGTGACCCGGCGCCGCTGCGCAGCACTCCCCCCGAGGGCGTTCCGGTGGCGGTGGTGACGGCCGGCACGTCGGACGTCCCCGTGGCGCAGGAGGCGGTCCGCACGCTGCGGTTCAGCGGCTGGGACGCGCCCATGGTCGCGGATGTGGGCGTGGCCGGGCTGTGGCGGCTGATGCGGCGGCTGGACGAGCTGCGGGCCATGCGGGTGCTGATCGTGGCGGCCGGCATGGATGCCGCGCTGCCCAGCGTCATCGGCGGGCTGCTGCCGGGCGTCATCATCGCCGTGCCCACCTCCGTCGGCTACGGCGTGGCAGCCGGCGGCACGGCGGCGCTGCACGCGATCCTGGCCAGCTGCGCGCCGGGCATCGTGACGGTCAACATCGACAACGGCTACGGGGCCGCCTGCGCGGCGCTCCGCATCCTCGGCCCAACCAAGGAGACAGACGATGGAACGTCGTGAGTTCATCAAGGTGACCGGCCTCGGCGCCGCCGCGGCCATGGTGGCGGGCGCGGCGCAAGCGCAGGTGCAGACGTTGCAGGGCGGCGACATGAAGCCGATCGGCCCCGTCACGTCCAAGCTGGCGCAGCACCCGGACATGAAGTACCGCCCGCTCGGCGCCACCGGCGAGGTGCTGTCGCTGATCGGCTGCGGCGGCTTCCACCTGGCCAAGCCCGGCGGCCCCACGGCGGACGAGGCGGTCGAGATCGTGCATGGCGCGATCGGCACCGGGGTTACCTTCTTCGACAATTGCTGGGACTACAACGGCGGCGAGAGCGAGAAGCGCCTCGGCCGGGCGCTGGCCGGCGGCAACCGCGACCGCGTGTTCCTGATGACCAAGCTCGACGGCCGCACTGCCACCGCGTTCGACACGCAGTTGGAGCAGTCGCTGTCCCGCCTGCAGACCGACCACCTGGACTTGGTGCAGTTCCACGAGATCATCCGCATGGACGACCCGGAGCGGGTGTTCGCGCCCGGCGGCGCGATGGAGGCTGCGTTGCGCGCCCGCGAGCAGGGCAAGGTGCGCTACATCGGCTTCACCGGCCATAAGAGCCCGGCGATCCACAAGCACATGTTCGAGGTCGCGGACCAGCACAATTTCCACTTCGACACGGTGCAGATGCCGCTCAACGTGATGGACGCACACTACGACAGCTTCGAGCAGGGCGTGCTGCCCGTCGCCATCGCGCACGGCACGGCGGTGCTCGGCATGAAGACCTTCGGCGACCCGTTCATCTACGACAGCAAGGTGGCCACCCCGATGGAGATGCTGCACTACCCGATGAGCCTGCCCATCACCCTGCAGGTCTGCGGCATCGACAAGATGTCCATCCTGCAGCAATCGCTCGACGCGGTGCGCAGCTACCAGCCGCCGACGCCGGAGCAGCGGGCGGAGCTGCTGGCCAAGACCGCCGCCGTCGCCGCGGACGGCCACACCGAGCGCTACAAGGTGTCCAGCCACTTCGACGGCACGGTGCACAACCCGCAATGGCTGGGTTGACCGCCGCCGCCACCGCAGGCAGTCCTGCCGCGGACGCCGGCTGCGGCGGCTGATCGCCGCTGGTCCAGGCAGGTCCGGGCGGCCTGGATAGGAACTTTGCGCCGATGAAGCTGCTGCTGGCCGCGTGCCTCCTCGTCGTCCCCGCCCTGGCGCGCGCTGAGGATCGCCCGCTGCACGATTTCCTCTCCGTCGCCCTCTCGCCGGACGCGCAGCGCATCGCCTCCATCGAGGGGGACGTGCCGCCGGGCGGCGGGCCGCCGGATATCCGCGCTTTGGTGATCCGCAACCGCGACGGCAGCGGCGCCGTCACTGTGCCACTGGCCTGCGGCGCGAAGTCCGAGTGCACCCCGTCCGACCTCGCCTGGACGCCGGACGGCAGCCATCTCGCCTTTGTGCTGCGTACCCCCGGCAGCCACGCCCATGACATCTACCTGGCCGACCCGGCCGGAAGCGCGCCCGCCAAGCTGCTGAGCTTCGACGGCACCCTCGGCAGCCTGCGCTACGGCCCCGACGGCGCCCTGGCGGTGCTGGCGACCGAGGGCGCGCGAAAGGAAACCGGCGCGGTCGAGGCCGGCGCGGCCCCTCTGGGCGAGCTGGGTGCCGACGTGCACGAGCAGCGCATCGCCACGGTGCAGGACGGCGCGCTGCGCTTCGCCTCCCCGCCCGACCTGTTCGTCTATGAGTACGATTGGCGGCCCGGCGGCCAGGGCTTCGTCGCCACCGCCGCACCCGGCGACGGCGACAACCACTGGTGGGTCGCCAAGCTGTACGCGTTCAGCAGCGCCGGCGAGGCGAAGGTGCTCTACGCCCCCGCCGACCCCCGCCTGCAACTGGCCCACCCCCGCGTCTCGCCGGACGGGGCGCGCGTCTCGTTCATCGGCGGGATCATGAGCGATTTCGGCTCGACCGGCGGCGACGCCTTCGTGCTGAACCTGGCCGGCGGCCAGCCTGCCAATGCGGCGCCGGCCAACGTCACGCTAGGTTGGCACGCCTCCGTCACCTCCCTGGCGTGGAGCTGCGACGGGCAGACGCTGCGGGCCGGGCTGCTGGCGGGGGAAAGCACGCAGATCGTGAACCTCTCGACCAAGGGGCGGCCGGAGCCGCTCACGACGGCGTTCTCCGGCCAGCAGCGGCTGGAGGCGGACGAGGGGGAGCCGGTCTCAGGTTCCTGCAAGGCGAACCAGACCGCCACGATCCGCCAAGGCTTCACGACGCCGCCCGAGATCGCGGTGGGCCCGATCGGCGAATGGCAGGACGTGACGCACGCCAACGCCGGGCAGGTGGCGCCGGCCCGGGTGCAGAGCCTGTCCTGGCAGCATGACGGGTTCCAGGTGCAGGGCTGGCTGCTGCTGCCGCAATCCATCCCGCAGGCAGGCAAGCTGCCGATGGTGACGCTGGTGCATGGCGGCCCGGCCGCGGCGTACGAGCCGCGCTTCGTAGGCACCGGCGAGGTCCGCTCGCTGCTGGAGAAGGGCTATGCCGTGTTCCTGCCCAACCCGCGCGGCAGCTTCGGCCAGGGCGAGGAGTTCACGGCCGCCAACGTGCGCGACCTCGGTCACGGCGACCTCGGCGACATCCTGGCCGGCATCGACGCGGCCGAGGCCGCCGCCCCGATCGACGAGGCCCGGCTCGGCATCGCCGGGTGGAGCTATGGCGGCTTCATGACCATGTTCGCCGTGACGCAAACCAACCGCTTCCATGCCGCCTTCGCCGGCGCCGGCATCTCGAACTGGCAGTCGTACTATGGCGAGAACGGCATCGACGCCTGGATGATCCCGTATTTTGGCGCGTCGGTGTACGAGGATCCGGGCGTCTATGCGAGCTCGTCGCCGATCAGCTTCATCACTCGCGTGCGCACGCCGACCTTCGCCGTCGTCGGCGAGCGCGACGTAGAGTGCCCGGCGCCGCAGACCATGGAGTTCTGGCACGCCCTGGCCACCCTCGGCGTGCCCACGGGGGCGGTGATCTACCCGGGCGAGGGCCACTGGGTCCACAAGCCCGAGAACGTGGCGGACATCAGCCGACGCCTGGTCGGCTGGTTCGACACCTATCTCGGGCAGCACTGACGCCCGCCATGGCCACGGGACGCCTCGCCGCCGGTCGGCCGCAGCCCTTGACCCGGCCGGAACTCCGCACGCTCGGCCTCGCCTCGCTGGGCGGCGTGCTGGAGTTCTACGACTTCGTCATCTTCGTGTTCTTCACCGGCGCCATCGGCCAGCTTTTCTTCCCGGCCACCCAGCCGGACTGGCTGCGGCAGATCGAGACGTTCGGCCTGTTCGCCGCCGGATACCTGGCCCGCCCGCTCGGCGGCGTCGTCATGGCGCATTTCGGCGATACACGCGGCCGCAAGCGCGTGTTCACCCTGAGCGTGCTGCTGATGGCGGCCCCGACGCTGGTGATCGGCCTGCTGCCGACTTATGCCGCCATCGGCCCGCTCGCCCCGCTGCTGCTGCTGGCGATGCGGCTGATGCAGGGGGCGGCGATCGGCGGCGAGGCGCCGGGCGGCTGGGTGTTCGTGGCCGAGCACGTCCCGGCGGAGCGCACCGGCCTGGCGGTGGGGCTGCTCACCGGCGGGCTCACTGGCGGCATCCTGCTGGGCTCGCTGGTGGCCACCGGGCTCAACTTCGCCTTCACCCCGGCGGACATCCTCGGCGGCTGGTGGCGGCTGCCGTTCCTGGCGGGCGGGGCGTTCGGCTTCGCGGCCATGCGGTTGCGCCGCTGGCTGCGGGAGACGCCGGTGTTCGCCGCCATGCAGGCCCGCGCCGCCTCGCGCGAGCTGCCGCTGCGCGCGGTGCTGCGGGACCACGGCCCGGCGGTGCTCGCCGCCATGGCCAGCACCTGGCTGCTGACCGCCGCGATCGTGGTGGTGGTGCTGATGACGCCCTCCCTGCTGCAGAAGCTGTTCGCCGTCCCGGCGCGCGAGGCGTCCCTGGCCAACCTGGCCGGCACGGCGGCGCTCTGCCTGTCCACGGTCGCCGTGGGCGCGGCCGCCGACCGCTTCGGCCTGCGCCGTACCGCCCCGCCGGTCCTGCTGCTGCTGGTGGGCGGCACCTACGCGCTGTATCTCGGTGCGGCGCACCACGCCCCCGCCCTGCTGCCGCTCTATGCGCTGGCCGGCGCCGGCGCCGGCGCCGCCACGCTGACGCCCGTGCTGATGATCCGCGCCTTCCCGCCCGCCGTGCGGTTCAGCGGCCTGTCCGTGTCCTACAACCTGGCCTACGCCGTGTTCGGCGGCATGACCCCGCTGCTGATCGCCTGGCTGGCCGGCCTGGACCGGCTGGCCCCCGCCCACTACGTGGCTGCCGTCGCCGTCGTGGGACTGCTGGCGGCGCTGCTGGCCCCGGCCGCCCCGCCATCCTGATCAGCCTGGGCTGATCGGCACCTCGATCAGGTTGGGCAGCCCCGAGGCGATTCCCGCCTCCACCGCGGCGGCGATGTCGCAGGCCCGCTCCACCCGGCGCGCCGGCACGCCCATGGCGGCCGCCAGCGCCAGGTAGTCGATCGCCGGGTCGAACAGATCCATGGCGATGAAGCGGTTGCTGCGGGCGGACAGGTAGTGCGACTGACCCCGCATGAAGTTCTTCAGCACGTTGTACTCGCGGTTGTTCATCACCACGACCGTCACCGGCAGCTTCTCGTGCGCCAACGTCCAGAGCGCCTGCGGCGAGTACAGGGCGGCGCCGTCGCCCACCAGGCAGACCACCGGCGCGCGGCCGATGCCCAGGCTGTAGCCCGCCGCGGCCGGCAGGCCCCAGCCGAGCGCGCCGCCCCGCAGGAAGGCGTAGGACCGCAAGGTCTCGTCGCGCAGCAGCGCGCGCAAGGAAGCGGAGGTGGCGATGGACTCGTCCACGATCGGGATTTTGGGGCCCACGGCGCGCAGAATCTCCCGGGCGGCGACCAGCGGCGTCGTCACCGGCCGCGCGGCCTCCTGGTCCGCCCGCGCCTGCAGGGCCGCATGGCGCGTCCGCATGCGCGCGCCGTGGCCGGCGGCGGCGGCGTCCCGCTCCGGCCGCTGCCCTTGCAGCCGGTCCCGCAGCAGCGGCAGCAGCGCGTCCAGGGAGGCCCGCACGTCGCCCTGCACGGACAGCTCGGTGGAGTAGGAACGCCCAAGGTCCCGCACGTCCGCGGACAGCTGGAACACTCGGCACCCGGCCGGCACCGCCGAGCCCTCGCTATAGAGAATGGTGATGAGCGACTTGCCGCCCAGCGCGAACACCCCGTCGAACGGCGCCAGCTCGGCCGCGATCTCGCTCCCCCGGGTCGGCAGGTTGCCGCTCCACAGCGGATGCGCCGTGGGGAACGTCAGGTGCGCCGGCCAGGACGAGCCATAGACCGGCGCGCCCAACGCCTCGGCCAGCGCTACAGCCTGCGCCACGGCGCCGCTGGCCCACACCTCGTCCCCGGCGATCAGCGCCAGCCGGCCCGGCGCCACGGAGGCCAGCAGCCCAGCCAGCCGGTCCAGCGACCCGGCGACGGCGCGGGTGTCGATGCTGGAGCGCTGGGCGATGCCCACGCCGGTCATCTCCTCCATCATGTCCATCGGCAGGGAGAGGAACACCGGGCCGGACGGGGCCGCGTCGCAATCATGGAAAGCGCGGCGCACCAGCACCGGCAGCTGGTCCGCCTTGGTGACCTCGCGCGCCCACTTCACGCTGGGGGCGGCGATGCCCACCAGGTCGCCGAACAGCAGCGGGTCCATCAGCGCGTGCCGCGAGTCCTGCTGGCCCGCGGTCACCACCAGGGGCGTGCCGGACACCTGGGCGTTGAGCAGGTTGCCCATGCCGTGCCCGAGGCCGCCGGCGGTGTGCAGGTTGACGAAGCCGGGCCGCCGCGCCGCCTGGGCGTAGCCGTCCGCCATCGCCACCACGCTCGCCTCCTGCAGCGCCAGCACGTACTGAATGGGGGTCGGGCCGAGCAGCGCGTCGATCAGCGGCAGCTCGGTGGTGCCCGGGTTGCCGAACACGTATTCGACGCCCTCGCTCTCCAGCACCTCCAGCAGCACCTGCGCCCCGCGCCGCGCCGGGATGTCAGCAGCCTTGGCGAAGCCAGGGGACGGCAGGGTTGCGGACATGGCGGATGCTCCTGGAGGCCTGGCGCCACCATAGGGCCGGAGTTCCGGCTTCGCTCAAACCGGCTGCTCATGCATGGCGGGCGGCAAGCTGCTCAGCACGCCGGCCGCCAGGACGATGGCCAGCCCGAACCCGGTCTGCACCGCGATGCTGCGGACGAGCGCGCGCTTGGCCAGCGCCGGGTCTCCCCCCAGCAGGGCCGGGGCGAGGTGGTAGCGGTTCAGCACGGCGAAGCCGAACAGCACGCCGAACAGGCCGAGCTTCACCAGCGCCATCCAGCCATAGGCGGTGCCGAACAGCCCGTGCAGGCTGCCCACCAGCACCCAGCCCTGCACCAGCGACGAGGCCGCCAGCCCCGCCACGCAGAGCTTGCCCAGCGGCGTGAACCAGCGCGCCGCCGCCGCGCCGCCCCGGGCCGGCGCGTCCCGCACCACCAGCAGCAGCGGCAGCAGCCCTCCCAGCCAGGCGCCGGCGCCCAGCAGGTGGACGACCCCGGCCGCGACCAGCAGGCCGGAGGCCGGCTGCATGGACGCGGCATGGCCGTGCCAGGCTTGCGCCCCCAGCGCCACGGCCGCCAACCCCAGCGCGCCGTGCTGCCGCCACGGCCGGTCCCGCCAGCCGGCCACCGCCGCCACGGCGAGCAGCAGCGCCAGCTGAAAGGCGATCAGGTGGCCGAACACGGTTTCCTCCAGCACGATGGGCAGCGCCGCCGCGGCCTGCGCGGCCGTAGCGGCATCGGCCATGGAACCGGCCTGCGCCACCAGCCACGCCAGGCCGGCCGCCAACCCGGCGGCTGCGCCGGCCTGCGTCATCCACAGCAGCCGGCGCTTGACCTGCCCCACGGTCTCGGGCGGCATCCGGCCGAAGGCGCGCGGCACGACGACGGTGCGAAACGCCAGCGTGCCGAACACCGACAGCAGGGCGGCCACCAGCGCGCTGCGGCTGAGCACCAGGATGTCGTCCAAGCCGAACGCCATCGGCATCACGGGCGCACCGTGAAGCTGTAGCTGCCCTCGGTCTTGTGGGTGTCCACGGAGGTTGCGCGCCATCGCACCGTGTACGTCCCCGCCGCCAGCGGCTTGAGCGCCACGGCCAGGCGTGCGCCGTCGCCCCCGGAATGCACCGCCCCGGCGCTGACGCTGGCGCCGGATGCGTCCAGCACGGCGATGCTGCTGAACGCCGGCTCCACGTCCTGGGTGAAGCCGATCGACACCTCGCCCGGCGGCGGCACCGTGCTGCCGACGCCGGGCGAGGCGGTCTTGAGAAAGGCGTGCGCCGAGGCGTGGCCGAGGCCGAGCGCCAGGCAGAGAGCGGCCCATGCCGCAAGCCGGGTCATTGGATGACCGGCTTGCCGATGGTGTTGGGAAACAGGTCGTCGAAGAAGAAGTGGACCAGCGCCACGGCTCCCACCGTGGTTCCCGCGGCCTTGCTGGCTGGGATCAGCGCCTCGAGGCCGATCTCGCCCCAGCCGGCGAGGTAGATGGCACCCGGCGCCACCGTCCACGTCGTGCCCTTGGCGCTCGGCGTCGAGGCCGGGGACGACCAGGTGACCTCCACCAGTGGCACGACGTCGCCCAGGAAGCCGTGCAGCCCGATGTCCCTCACCTGGGATTGCAGGTAGGGCAGGCTGTACTGCAGCGAGACGCCGCCGGCCCAGGCGTTGTTGGCGCCGTTGTTGAACTGCGCCGCGATCCCCGTGTCGAACATCGGCGACGCATTGCTGCCCGGCGGCGGCGGGAGCTGCTTCAGCTTGCGGTCGGCGATGACGTAGCTCAGCTCGCCCGTGACGGCGAGCGGCCGCAGCAGGCCGATCGGCATGTCGCCCAACCCCTTGCCGAAATAGACCGTCGGCGCGGTGGAGCCGTAATGGTCCCCGCCGGCATGGCTGGTGCCGGTGCCGCCGACCTCGCGGATCACGCCCACGGAGGAGACGAACTCGTGCTCCGCGTTGAGGTAGAACTCCCACTTGCCGGTGACGAACAGGTTGCCGAACCCGGCCTGCGTCTTGGCCTCGTCGATCTGCTGGGTGGTGTAGCCGTCGTTGAAGATGATCGCGGTGTTGGGCGTGATCGTCTTGTCGTACTCGAACCCGTAGGCGAAGTTGTGGGTCGGGCCGTCGCCGCCGTTCGATCCGTCGCGGCTGTAGGTGAAGGCGGGGATCGACGCCTCGTCCGCGGTGCCCGGGTCGTCGATGGTGAGGGTGACGGGGAACACGCGGGCGCCGGCGATCACGTGGGCGCCGGCAGGGGCGGCAAGCAGGGCGAGCAGAGGCAGGGCCGCCACGGGGGCGGCGCGTCTTGTATCCATGAAGGGATGTCCTTGACCAGGAAGCGCGAAACCCGGTGATCGCCACCGGGGCACAAGCGGCTGTCAGGTCAGGACGGGAGGTCCTCGCGGGAACGCGAGGAGGCGGCGCGGCGCGGGCGGGCCGCGGGCCAGCGGGGGCAGCGTGGCCGGAGGCGCAACCTCGCTGCGGGGCAGCGGCAGCGGCGAGGCCGCGACGGGGAGGACGGCCTGCGCGGCCATCGACAGGCAGAGCGGGCACAGCGCGCAGTCGCCCCGGTGCTGGTGGTGCCCGGGCGTGTAGGCGGGAGCGTCGGCGATGCAGAGGGTGCCGATCGTCTCGATGCCGCTCGCCGCCTGCGCGGACGCGGCATGCGGCAGCACGGCCCCCAACGCCAGTTGGCACAGCAGCGCCAACGCCGCCAGAACCAAGCCTGGCGCACGCAACGGCTGCGAGAGAGGGCCCAGCGGACGGGACATGCCGGACTCGTAGCATGGACCCGGCTTACGGCAAGCCATCGGCCGGACCCCTCGTGGGAGTCCGGCCGATCGCGATGTCGCCTCAGACGGAGACGGAGCCCTCGTCCGGCAGCTGGCCGTTCGGGGTCATGCCATGCACCACGTTGGGCAGGTGCTGGCTCAGCTGGGACAGGAAGTCATTGGGCGCCATGCCGGACTGGCTGGCCATGCTCTGCACCTGGTCATCGCCCAGCACGCCTTGCAGCTGCTGTGGCGAGACCGGCTGGTTCGGGCCGTTGCCCACCCAGGACTGCGCGATGTGGCCGAGCCCGGCGCCCTCGAAAGCGGACAGCAGGCCGCCCAAGCCGCCCCCCATCATGCCGCCGCCCATGCCGCCCCCCATACCGCCCATGCCGCCGCCCATCATGCCCGGCTGCTGCATCCCGCCCTGCTGCATGCCGCCCTGCTGCATGCCTTGCTGCTGGCCGCCGCCGAGCATGTTCATCAGCACGCCCTGGATCGGCGAGGCGCCGCCGCCAGCGCCGCCCATGAGGCCGCCGAGAACCGTGTCGAGAAGTCCCATCGTGATTGATCCCTAGTTGATGACGCCGAGAGGGCGCACATGCGCCTTCAAGCCCACTCACCCCCACGCATCACCGGCTCGATCGTTCCACTCGGCGACACACCGTCGATGTCGATTTCTCCGGAACCGATCATCCAGTCAATGTGAATCAGGCTGGTGTTGGCGCCGCGCCGGGCCAGTTCCGCCGGGTCTGCCGCCGTGCCGCCCGTCAGGCAGGTGCGGTAGGCCTGGCCGATCGCCACGTGGCTGGCGGCATTCTCGTCGAACAGCGTGTTGTAGAACAGCAGCCCGCTGGCCGAGATCGGCGAGGAGTGCGGCACCAGCGCCACCTCTCCCAGCCGCCGCGCGCCCTCGTCCGTGTCCAGCACCTTGCCCAGCACGTCCTGCCCGGCGCTGGCGGTGGCCTGCACGATGCGCCCGGCCTCGAACCGCACGGCGATGTCCCGGATCAGCGTGCCGCTGTAGGAGAGCGGCTTGGTGCTGCGGACGTGGCCTTCCACCCGGGCCAGGTGCGGGGTGGTGAACACCTCCTCCGTGGGGATGTTCGGGTGGCACATCACGCCGTTCTTCGCCCGCTCGGACCCGCCCATCCAGATATGCCCGTCCGCCAGGCCGACCCGCAGGTCGGTGCCGGGGCCGCGGTAGTGCAAGCTCGCGTACTGCTTGGCATTGAGCTGCGCCGTGCGGGCGCGCAGGGTGGCCGCATGCTCCGCCCAGGCGGCCACCGGGTCCGGCGCATCGACGCGGGAGGCGGCGAAGATCGCGTCCCACTGCCGCGCCACCGCCTCGTGCTCCGGCAGGTCCGGGAACATCAGCGCGGCCCAGGCGGGCGTCGCGGCGGCCACGATGCTCCAGTTGGTGGCGAAGTTGGTGATCTGCTCCAGCGCCGGGCGGTAGGCCGCGGAGCGGGCGCGGTTGGCGCGGGACACCCGACCCCCGTCCTGGCCTGCGAGCAGCGCCGGGTTGTCCCCGGCGACGGCGAGCCGGGCGGCGCCGGAGCGGTAGGCCTGCGCCATGCCCTCGAACAGCCAGGCCGGCGCATGGTCGAACGCGGCGTCCGGCGCGTGCCGGAAGCGGGCCAGCGTCATCTCGTCGTCCGACAGCAAGGGGGTGACCAGGCTGGCGCCGGCGCGGTACGCGTGCTCCGTGATGCGGCGCACCAGCGGCAGCGCCCCCAGCGGCGCGGTCAGCACCACTTCCTGCCCCGGCTGCAGCCCCAGCCCGACGGTCACGGCGACCTGGGCCAGGCGGTCGAGGCGGGTCTCGAAGAGGGAGGCGGCGGGAAGGGCGTCCATGCGGCGGTCCTGGTCGTTCGGATGCGGTGCCAACGCGGCAGCCGGGCCGGAGATTTTACCTGGCCGGATGCCGGCGTAAGCTCGGGGCATCAAGGGGAAGCAAGCATGGCGCAGCCGCTGGCCGGGCTCAAGGTGATCGAGGTCGGGCAGGCGCTCGCCGCCCCCCTGGCCGGCGTCATCCTGGCCGACATGGGGGCGGACGTCGTCAAGGTGGAGAAGCCGGACGGCGGCGATGACGCGCGCGCATGGGGTCCGCCTTGGGGACCGCCCTTCGCCGGGGACGCCTCGCTGTATTTCCACAGCCAGAACCGCAGCAAGCGCTCCGTCACCCTGGACCTCAAGCAGCCGGACGACGTGGCGGCGCTGGAGCGGCTGGCGGCGGAGGCCGACATCCTGATCCAGAACCTGCGCCCCGGCGTGGTCGAGACCCTCGGCCTCGGGCCGGAGGCGATGCTGGGGCGGCACCCCCGGCTGATCTACTGCTCGATCTGGGCGTTCGGCTATCAGGGGCCGCTGCGGATGAGCCCCGGCTTCGACCCGCTGCTGCAAGCCTATGGCGGCATGATGTCGGTCACCGGCCAGCCGGGCGGGCCGCCGACGTTGTGCGGCGCCTCGATCAACGACAAGGCGGCCGGCCTGTTCTGCGTCATCGGCGCGCTGGCGGCGCTGCGCCAGCGGGACGCCACGGGCCGCGGCTGCCTGGTGGACACCTCCCTGCTGGAGGCGGCGGCGTTCTGGGTGGAAGGCCCGCTGAACGGCTACCTCGCGGACGGGGTGGTGCCGCAGCGGCACGGCACCGGCACCACCACCATCACGCCCTACCAGGCGTTCGACGCGGCCGACGCCTCCTTCGTGCTGGCCGCCGGCAACGACCGGCTCTGGGCCCGCTGCGCCGCCGTGCTCGGCCGGCCGGAATGGGCGTCGGACCCGCGCTACGCCACCGGGCCGCAGCGCAACGCCCACCGGCCGGAGCTGGTGGCAATGATCGCCGCCATCCTGCGCACCCGGCCGCGCGCCTCCTGGCTCGCCGCCTTCGCCGCCGTGGGCGTGCCCGCCGCCCCGGTGAACGACATCGGCGAGGTGGCCCGCAGCGAGCAGCTCGCCGCGGTCGGCCTGCTGCAAACCCTGCCCAACGGGCTGACGATGGTGGGCCTGCCGCTCTCGTTCGACCGCGAGCGCCCCCGCCCGCAGCGTGGCGCCCCGGCCCTGGGCGAGCACAACGCCGAAATCCTGGGGCGGCTGCCCTGACACGCTGAGAAGGAGAACGCCCATGCCGGACGGCCTGTATGAACACGACGCGCTCGCGTGGGCAGACCACCAGGCGGCCCTGCTGCGCCGGCTGGCCGCCGGGGAGGGCGTGAACGAAGCGGTGGACTGGCCCCGCGTGATCGAGGAGGTGCAGGACGTGGGGCTGTCGGAACTGCGGGGCTGCCAAAGCCTGCTGGAACAGGCCTTGACGCACCTGCTCAAGCTGCACGCCTTGCCCAGGGACCGGGCTGCCAAGCACTGGCGCGACGAGGTGCGCGCCTTCTTGAACGATGTGCAGCGCCGGTTCACGCAGTCCATGCGCCAGCGGATCGGGCTGGACGATCTCTACGACAAGGCCTTGTCACGGGCGCGCGCGGCGGCAGACGACGCGGCCATGCCCTGCTTGGCGCCCGAAACCTGCCCGTTCACCCTGGACGAGTTGCTGGCTGGACATCCGGACGTGACGGCGCTGGCCGCCAAGCTGGGCAGCCCGTAACGGCGTGCCGCTCGCCCTCAAGCCAGCCACCCGCGCCGACGCCGCCGAACTGATCGCCGGCAACCTGGCGAGCCGGCCAAACCACGCGCCCTGGGCGCAGCCGTTCACCGACGCCGAGGGGTTTGACCGCTGGTTCGCAGGCCTCGCCACCGGCGCGAACCTCGGCCTGGTCGCCCGTGACGCGGCCTCGGGCAGCCTCGTCGGCGTGGTCAACCTGAGCGGGATCGTGCTGGGGCGCTTCCGCAGCGCCTATCTCGGCTATTACGGCATGGCTGGCGCCGGGCGCGGGCTGATGACGCAGGCGGTGCAGCTGGCAACGGAACATGCGTTCGGTGCGATGGAGCTGCACCGCCTGGAAGCCAACATCCAGCCGGGCAACGTCCGCTCCGTCGCCCTGGTGCGCCGGCTCGGCTTCCGCCACGAGGGTTTCTCGCCGCGCTACCTGCACATCGGCGGCGCCTGGCGCGACCATGAACGCTGGGCGCTGCTGGCCGATGACTGACCCAGCGTCGCATCGCCGCACGTCCACTTAGAAAAAGGCGTTCTTTGACATAACCTGGATTAACACTCGCACCCGCTACTCCCCCGCCGCCCTTAACGCGGCCCCTGCCGCCAGCGGGCACAGCGGCAGCGCCGCCGCCAGCAGCGCGCACAGCAGCAGCAGGTGCGGCCGCGGACTCAGCCCCGTGCCCGCCGCGTCCGCGGCGGCGGCGCCGAAGATCAGCACCGGGGTCGCCAGCGGCAGCAGCAGCAGCGGCAGCAGCACGCCGCCCCGCCGCGCGCCCAGCACGATGGCGCCCGCCATGCTGCCCAGCAGCGACAGCACCGCCGTGCCCGGCAGCAGCCCGGCCAGCAGGGCGGGCAGCACCGCCGGGTCCGCCCGCAGCATCAGCGCCAGGGGGGCGGCGGCCAGCAGCAGCGGCACGCCCGTCACCAGCCAGTGCGCCAGCGCCTTGGCCAGCGCCACCGCGGCGGGCGGCAGGCCGCACAGCAGCAATTGGTCGAGCGAGCCGTCCTCCGCGTCGGCGCCGAACAGGCGGTCCAGCGGCAGCAGCGCGGCCAGCAGGGCGCACACCCACACCACGCCGGGGGCCAGGCGGGCCAGCACCTCGGGCGCCGGGCCGATGGCGAGCGGGAACAGCGCGCCGGCCAGCACGAAGAACAGCACGGCGGCCAGCGTGTCCCCGCCATGGCGCAAGGACAGCGTCAACTCCCGCAGCAGCAGCCGCCAGAACATCAGCGTCGCCTCAGCCGAGCCGCAGCACGGCCGCACCCGGCAGCGCCAGGTCCTGGTGGGTGGCCGCCACCACGCCGCCGCCCGCTTCCCGGTGCGCCGCCAGCAGCGCCGCCAGCAGCGCGAGCGAGGCGGTGTCCAGCCCCAGCGTCGGCTCGTCCAGCAGCCACAGCTTCGCGCGGCTGAGCGGCAGCCGGGCCAGCGCCAGGCGGCGGCGCTGGCCGGCGGACAGCATCCGCGCCGGCAGCTCCGCCAGCCCGGCCAGCCCGAGCGCGGCCAGCGCCGGCCCGACCGGCCGGCCGGCGGCAGCGAAGCGCAGGTTCTCCGCCGCCGTCAGCCCGGGCTTGATGGCGTCCGCGTGGGCCAGGTAGGCGACCGGGGAGGCCTCGGCCGCGCACCAGGCGAGGCTGCCCGCGTCTGGCCGCTTCAGCCCGGCCAGCAGCCGCAGCAGCGTCGATTTGCCGGACCCGTTCGGCCCCAGCAGCAACAGCGCCGCACCCGGCGGCACCGCGAGCGACACGCCGTCCAGCACCAGCCGCTCGCCCCGGAAGGCCACCAGGCCTTGCGCTTGAACAAGCATCGCGTCCGCCTGCATCAGCATCGCATGAGGTGGACCCGCACCGCCCTGCATGGTTTAACCGGTGCACCATATCATTCAGCCGCACCGCGTTTCTGCGCCACCCCGACAAGCGAGGCAAACGATGAAGAGCATTGGGCAGGACAGCCTGCACACCCGGCAGACCCTGACCGTCGGCGGCAAGGAGTTCCACTACTTCTCCCTGCCCAAGGCGGCCGAGACCATCGGCGACATCTCGCGCCTGCCCGTCAGCCTCAAAGTGCTGCTGGAGAACGTGCTGCGTTTCGAGGACGGCCACAGCGCCACGGTGCAGGACGCCCACGCCATCGCCGAGTGGGTCAGCACGGCGACCAGCGCCAAGGAGGTGCCGTTCCGCCCCAGCCGCATCCTGCTGCAGGACTTCACCGGCGTGCCCGCCGTGGTCGATCTCGCCGCCATGCGCGACAGCATCATCAAGCTCGGCGGCTCGCCCGACAAGGTGAACCCGCTGATCCCGGTGGACCTGGTGATCGACCACTCCGTGATGGTGGACGTCGCCGGCACGGAGAACGCGCTGCACGACAACGTGGAGCTGGAGTTCGCCCGCAACAGCGAGCGCTACCGCTTCCTGCGCTGGGGCAGCCAGGCGTTCGAGAACTTCCGGGTGGTGCCGCCGGGCACCGGCATCTGCCACCAAGTGAACCTGGAATACCTCGCGCAGACGGTGTGGACGGCCAAGATCGGCGATGACGAGTTCGCCTATCCGGACACGCTGTTCGGCACCGACAGCCACACCACCATGGTCAACGGCATCGGCGTGCTGGGCTGGGGCGTGGGCGGCATCGAGGCGGAGGCCGCCATGCTCGGCCAGCCGATCGCCATGCTGATCCCGGACGTGATCGGCTTCCGGCTCACCGGCAGGATGAACGAGGGCGTCACCGCGACCGACCTGGTGCTGCAGGTCACGCAGATGCTGCGGGCCAAGGGCGTGGTCGGCAAGTTCGTCGAGTTCTGCGGCCCCGGGCTGGACGACATGGCGGTCGCCACCCGCGCCACCATCGCCAACATGGCGCCGGAATACGGCGCCACCTGCGGCTTCTTCCCGGTGGACGCCACCACGATCGACTACCTGCGGCTGACCGGGCGGGACGAGGCCCGCATCGCGCTGGTGGTGGCCTACGCCAAGGCGCAGGGCATGTGGCGCACCGAGGTCGAGCCGGTGTTCACCGACACGCTGGAGCTGGACCTGTCCAGCGTGCAGCCCTCCATCGCCGGGCCGAAGCGCCCGCAGGACCGGGTGCTGCTGAACGAGGCCAGCGGCGCGTTCAAGGCCGAGCTCACCCGCAGCCTCGGCGTGCCGGCCAACGACATCGGCATCCGCACGGAGGTCAACGGCAAGAACTTCGACATCGGCCATGGCGACGTGGTGATCGCCGCCATCACCTCCTGCACCAACACCTCCAACCCCTACGTGATGGTCGCCGCCGGCCTGGTGGCGCGCAAGGCCCGCGCGCTCGGGCTGCGGCCGAAGCCGTGGGTCAAGACCTCGCTCGCCCCTGGCAGCCAGGTGGTGACGGAGTACCTGGACAAGTCCGGCCTCAACGAGGACCTGGACGCCATGGGGTTCGCGCTGGTGGGCTATGGCTGCACCACCTGCATCGGCAACTCCGGCCCGCTGAACGCGCAGATCGCCTCCGCCATCGAGGAGGGCAACGTGGTGGCGGTGTCCGTGCTGTCCGGCAACCGCAACTTCGAGGGCCGGGTGCACCCGAGCGTGCGCGCCAACTACCTGGCCAGCCCGCCGCTGGTGGTCGCCTACTCGCTGCTCGGCACCATGCAGGAGGACATCACCACCGCCTCGCTCGGCGCCGGCCCGGACGGGCAGCCCGTGCACCTGAAGGACATCTGGCCCAGCAACGACGAGATCACCGCCATCGTGCGCTCCGCCCTGGGCCGGGCGCAGTTCCTCAAGCGCTACGGCGAGGTGTTCACCGGCCCGGAGGAGTGGCAGAGGATCGAGGTCGAGCCCGGCCACGACACCTATGGCTGGACCGACGGCTCCACCTACGTGAAGAACCCGCCCTACTTCGAGGGCATGACGATGCAGCCCGAGCCCAAGGGCGACATCATGGGCGCGCGGGTGCTGGGGCTGTTCGGCGACAACATCACCACCGACCACATCAGCCCGGCGGGCAACATCAAGAAGACCTCGCCGGCGGGCGACTACCTGATCGAGCGCCAGGTGCCGCAGCGGGACTTCAACAGCTACGGCGCCCGCCGCGGCAACCACGAGGTCATGATGCGGGGCACCTTCGCCAACATCCGCATCAAGAACGAGATGCTGCACGGCACGGAAGGCGGGTTGACCCGGCACTACCCGGACGGGGTGGAGATGCCGATCTACGACGCCGCCATGGCCTACCAGCAGGTTGGCGTGCCGCTGGTGGTGTTCGGCGGCAAGGAGTACGGCATGGGCTCCTCGCGCGACTGGGCGGCCAAGGGCACCATGCTGCTGGGCATCAAGGCCGTGCTGGTGGAGAGCTTCGAGCGCATTCACCGCTCCAACCTGGTCGGCATGGGCGTGCTGCCGCTCACCCTGCCGGAAGGCGTCACCCGGCACTCCCTGGGGCTGACCGGGGAGGAGGTGATCGACATCACCGGCATCGGTACCATCACCCCGCGCATGGCGGTGCCGGTGACAATCCGCCGGGCGGACGGCACGAGCGAGACGGTGCAGGCGCTCTGCCGCATCGATACCGACGACGAGGTGGAGTACTACCGCCACGGCGGCATCCTGCAATACGTGCTGCGCGGCATGGCGGAGGCGGCCTAGCCGGCCCAGCGTCGCGGCCCGGCCTCGCAGGCGGCCGGGCCGCGACTCCTTGCCGGATGGTGCGGTCGCTTCCGGCGCCTGCCCAGGCCCGACATTCTAGGGCCATTTGCAATGACGTTCGCATGAGCGGCCAAATCCCCGGTTGCCACCGCCACGGCGGGGCAGCACGGTGCGGCGTGGACATGATTCGATCAAGCAACCAATGAGCGCGCCCGGCCATCAAGGGCGCAACGAACCCGCGCCCCGCGAATCCAGCCCAGCCCCGGAGGCCGCGGCCGCGCTGCGGGTCGGCATCAGGCGTCAGGGCAACACGGTCGAGATCGTGCTGACCTCGCGCGACGATTACGACGCGATCGCGCTGTACGATCATCTCGTGCGCTCCCTGCAGCGGGGCAGCCTGCACCTCGATATCGCCCAGGGCCAAGCTCGCCCGCGTCGCTGACGCCGTTGCAAGGATCGGCCTTTGGCGGTGTTTAGGACTACATGCCTAATAACGTAAATGCATGTCGGCCTAAACTCATTATTTACCAATGTGTGTATATTTATCCTTGACACTCGCAAGACGGGCCGATCCGCCACGGCCAGAATATTTATGAGATTGATCACGATTTCGCGTTTGCATAAGTTAAATGTTTGGTTATGAAGACTTGTGTCTAGCAACGCACGTCCACAGTGAGTTCCTTGAAGTCGCTGCCATCAGCACTGTGCTTTATGTGTTGACAGTCTTTGGCATAGCCAAACAGCATGACTGGCGGTCTGGCTTTGAGAGATTGTAACAAATCATAAATAAACAGGCCGTCAAGCGATTCGACAAGCCTGTAGCACTATAAAGCCAGCGTGATGTGCAGCCTGGTGCAGTAACGCACCCGCAACCTGGAGTATTACCATGACGCAAGCCACTCCGTTCCCGTTAGGCGCGTATATCGGCAACCCCGACAACAGCAGCGCTGCCAACGAAGCGACGTTCGAGAGCTACTTCACTAACTTCTCCAACGTGGTCGGCGCGGCGCCGAGCTTCCTCGATTACTTCATCGACCAGCGGCAGGCGGTGAGCAACTGGGCCGGCAATGCGCAGTGGGAGGCCTCGTCCGCCGCCGCGTCGCCAGACGCGCGCGGCGCCACGCCCGTCATCGCCGTACCGTTCACCTCCACCGCGTCCGGCTCGCTTTCGGGCGACCAGGCGTTCCAGGCGGTGGCGGCCGGGGCGGATGACAGCGCGCTCAACGGCATCGTGCAGGCCTGGGCATCCAAGGGCTTCACCAACTTGGTGTTCCGCCCGGGCTGGGAAATGAACGTCATGGGGCCGACCTACGCCGGGTCCGACCCGCAGAGCCAGGCCGACTGGGTGTCCGCGTTCAAGCACGTCTACACCGTGCTGCACCAGGACGCCGCGGCGGCCGGTGTGAACGTCCAGGTGGTCTGGAACCCGAGCACCACCAACTACAGCAACGCCGAGGCGACCACCAACCTCTACCCGGGCAACAACTACGTGGACGCCATCGGCGCCGACGCGTATGCCGGAATCTACCCGTTCTCCGACAATCCCAACACGCCGCAGTACCACGACTGGGCCACCGGGGGCGAGGACACCAGCGTCGCGCAGTTCATCGCCAACCCGATCAACCGCGAGCACTACTGGACCTACCCGGCGGCTACCGAATACTCGAACGACGGCAGCGGCGGCCACAGCCAGAGCTTGGACAGCCTGATCCAGTTCGCCGAGCAACAGGGCAAGCCGTTCGCCATCCCGGAATCCGGCGCGGGCAACGCCAACGGCGGCACGGACGTGGCGGACGATGCCGCCTACCCGCAATGGCTGGCGCAGCAATTGGCCGCGGCCCAGGCGGCGGGGGAGAAGATCAGCTTCGTCAACCTGTATGACAGCAATGGCGGCGGCAACTACGAGTTCACCCAGCCCGGCGACAACAAGCCGACCGAAGCCGCCGCCTGGGCGCAATATTTCGGCCCGGTCCAGGGCGCAGCGCCGACGCCGGCGCCGGCGCCGAACCCGCCTTCCACGCCTTCAGGCTCGGGTTCGGGCTCGATCTCGGGCTCGCCGGACACGCTGGTGCTGGGCGTGTCGGAGGATGCCTGGCAGGGCGACGCGGAGTTCACCGTGACGATCAACGGCCAGACGGTCGGCGGCACCTACACCGCCACCGCCTCCCACGCCGCCGGCGCGGTGCAGGACGTCTCGGTTGCCGGCAACTGGGGCACGGGGCAGAAGACGGTCGGCATCTCGTTCATCAACGACGCCTACGGCGGCAGCAGCAGCACGGACCGCAACCTGTACGTCAACCAGGTCAGCTACGACGGCCAGGCCGCAGACGGCGCGCCGGCGACGCTGTACTCGAACGGCACCGCCAGCTTCACCACGCCGGGCGGGGCCACCCCGATCACGCTCGACCTGGGCGAGGATGCCTGGCAGGGCGACGCGCAATACTCCATCGCGGTGGACGGCACGACGCTGGCGCAGGACGCCACGGTGACGGCGCTGCACGGGCAAGGCCAATCGCAAACGGTTGACCTGCAGCAGGTGCTCACGGCCGGCACGCACGACGTCGCGGTCTCGTTCCTGAACGACGCCTATGGCGGCACGTCCAGCATGGACCGCAACCTGTATGTCCAAGGCATCTCGGTGAACGGTACCCTGGCCGCGAACAGCTCCGCCGCCATCGACTCAACCGGCACGCAGCACTTCCAGATCGTGGTTCCGGCGCACTGACCCACTCCGAGGCATTACCAGGGCCGGCTTCCGCGAGGAAGCCGGCCCGCGTTTGACACCCCGCCCGGCCTTGATATCCTGACCCTGGCTCCGCGCGGCCAGCCGCCCGCCCCCACTCGGGGATGGTGAACGCGCGGGTTGCTGCTGGACGGCCCAACAGCCTGGGCGATCCGCCGGCAATGCGGGTGCCGGCCCTCTTCACGAGGCCGCCCAAGCCGTAGGGACTTAGGATGCACAGCTTCCTGGATGCGAAGGCGATGGCCAAGGTGCTGCGCCAGTCGCTCGTGGCGCGTGGCGTGGCAGTTACTCACGCCGAATGCCTGGAGATGGTGGCGAGGCAGTTCGGCCTCGCCAACTGGAACACCCTTGCCGCGCAGATCCAGGCTGCGCAGGCGGGATGCGACGCCTTGCCGCTGCCGCGTGGCTGGTCAGTGACCCGCCAAACCGAGCAGCGCTTCTATCGCCTTGGGCTGGACCCGGCCGAACCCGGCACGGCGCTGATCGAGAGTCGGGTGGGCCGCAACGGCGTCAACGACTTGAACGGCCATTTTGCTGTCCTCATGCAAAGCGTGGCGGCTGGTCCTTTTCATGGCCAGCGGCTGCGGCTCAGCGCCAGCTTGCGGACCCAGGATGCGGACGGCGGCGCGCTCTGGATGCGGGTGGACCGAGCACCCGGCGACGTGCTGCGCTTCGACAACATGATGCAGCGCCGCAAGCACGGCCCGTTGCGCGGCACGGCCGGATGGACCGGGCGAAGCATCGTGCTGGACGTGGCGGAAGACGCGTCCAGCGTCCATTTCGGCTTCCTCCTGCAAGGCTACGGGTCCGTCAGGGCGCGGGCACTCAAGCTCGAAGCCGTTGGGCCGGACATACCCCCCACAGCCGGCTGGGGAAGCTGGCTGCCGGAACCTGAGAACCTGGACTTCGTGCAGGAAGAAACGGTGGACGCGTAGCGCGTGCGCTCCCGGTTCAGCTTCGGCGCGCAGCCGCCGCAAAGGATCGCGCCAAAGGTCGCACCAGCAGCAGCCCCGCCCCGCCCAGCGCCGCCATCGGCAGGAACACCAACCCGCCGAGCCGTGCGTAGCCCAGGCCCACCAGCCAGATCAGCAGCCCCGTCGGCGCAGAGAAGCCCAGCGCCGAGTGCATCGCCTGCGCCCCCGCCGCCCGGTTGGGCGGCACCGTGCGGGACAGCATGGCCATGGCCGACAGGTGCTGCATGGCGAAGGTGCCGGCGTGCAGCACCTGCGCCACCGCCAGCACCGGCACCGCCGTGGTGAGCGCCAGCACCGTCCAGCGCACCAGGCAGGCGGCGGCCGCCAACGCCGTCAGCCGGGCCGGGCCGAGCCGGGCCACCCAGCGCCCGCCCCAGACGAACAGCACGACTTCCATCACGATGCCCTCGGCGATCAGCAGCCCGATGGCCGTGTCGCTGATCCCGGCGGCGCGCCAGTGCAGGGCGGCGAACCCGTAATAGGCGGCGTGCGACCCCTGGATCAGCGCGCTGGCGCCAATGGTCAGCCGCAGCGCCGGCCGCCGCAGCAGCCCGGCGGCCCCCCGCGCCGCCCGGGGCACGCGGGTCGGCTCCGGCAACAGGGGGGCAGCCAGGGCGGCCGCCCCGTAGCCGGCCGCCACCAGGCCCGGCAGCACGGCGCTGCCCGCCCAGCCCAGCACCGGCCCGGCGGCGGCGGTCGCCAGCATGTAGGCGGCCGAGCCCCAGGCCCGCGTCCGCCCGTACGACAGCCGTCCCGCCGCCGCCAGCGCCAGGGTGAGCGTGTCGGCCAGCGGGGTAAGCGCCGCCGCTGCGACCCCCTGCAAGGTGACCAGCAGCAGCAACGGCCCCATGCCGTGCGCGAGCGGGAGGCAGGCCACCGCCCCGGTCGTCAGCGCCGCGGCGAGCAACAGCATCGGCCGGCGGTGGCCCACCTGGTCGGCGGCGACGCCCCATAGCGGCACGGCCACCAGCCGGGCCAGGGCGGCCACGCCCAGCACGGTGCCGATCTGCGCCGGGTCAATGCCCCGGTCGGCCATCCAGAGCGGCAAAAACGCGGTGACGAGGGCGGCCGCGGCGAAGAAGGCGCCGGTGAACAGCCCGACGCGCACGCCGGGGGCCAAGGTCAAGTGGGCAAGGTCAGGCGGGATGCGCCAGCTTGCCCGCCTTAAGCTGGGACTGGGCCGCCTCGCGGATGGCGCGGGCCATGGCGGCGATGCCGTTGCCGCGATTGGTGGAGAGCGCCTCCAGCAGGCCCAGCTCGCGCAGGAACACCGGGTCGGTGGCGACGATCTCGGCGGGGGAGCGACCGGAATAGACCCGCAGCAGCATCGCCACCAGGCCGGAGACGATGGCCGCGTCGGACGCGCCGGCCAGGCGCAGCACCGGGCCCTGCATCGTCGCCTCCATCCACACCTTGCTCTGGCAGCCGGGCACCCGGTGCGCGTCATTGGCCCAGTCCGGCGGGAAGGCGGGCAGCTTGCGGCCCAGCTCGATGATGAACTGGTAGCGGTCCATCCAGTCGTCGAACAGGCCCAGCTCGTCCCCGATGGCGGAGATGGCGGCGGCGGCAGTGGGCTCGGCGGGCTGCACGAAGGGGTCGGTCATGCGCGCGATGTGAAGCCGGCCTTCCCCTTCGTCAATCAGCTACAGGATGAACCGGCTCAAATCCCCCCGCGACGCCAGCGGGGCCACCTTCTCGTTCACGTAGGCCGCATCCACCGCCACCGTCTCGCCCCGGCGGTCGCTGGCGGTGAAGCTGATCTCCTCCAGCAGCTTCTCCAGCACCGTGGCCAGCCGCCGCGCGCCGATGTTCTCCACCCGGTCGTTGATGTCCGCCGCCAGCTCCGCCAGCGCGTCCACCGCGTCGTCGTGGAAGTCGAGCGTAACCCCTTCCGTGCCCAGCAGCGCCACATACTGCTTCAGCAGGCTGTGCTCCGGCTCCACCAGGATCTGCCGGAGGTCGGCGCGGGACAGCGGCGCCAGCTCCACCCGGATCGGCAGGCGGCCCTGCAGCTCCGGCAGCAGGTCGGACGGCTTGGCCAGGTGGAACGCGCCGGAGGCGATGAACAGGATGAAGTCGGTCTTCACCGGGCCGTACTTGGTGGTGACGGTGGTGCCCTCGATCAGCGGCAGCAGGTCCCGCTGCACGCCCTCGCGCGAGACGTCGCCGCCGCGGAAGCCCCCATCGCTGCGGGCGCACACCTTGTCGATCTCGTCCAGGAACACGATGCCGTTCTGCTCGGCGTGCGCCACGGCATCCTTGGTCACCTGCTCGGTATCCAGCAGCTGCTCCGACTCGTCCTTGGTCAGCGCCGCCCGCGCCTCCGCCACGCTCATGCGGCGGGACTTCTGCTGGCGGCCCATCATCCCCTTCATCATCTCGCCCAGGTTGATCATCTGACCCGGCGGCATCCCAGGGATGTCCAGGTTGCCCACGGGGGAGCCGCCGGTGTCCGCCACCTGCACCTCCACCTCCTTGTCCTCCAGCTCGCCGGCCCGCAGCATGCGGCGGAACTTGGCCCGCGTGTCCCCGCCAGCGCCCTCGCCGACCAGCGCCGTCACCAGCTTGTCCTCCGCCTGCAGCTCCGCCTTGGCCTGCACGCCCTTGCGGGAGGACTCCTTCAGCATGGTGATGCTGACCTCCACTAGGTCCCGCACGATGCTGTCTACGTCCCGCCCGACGTAGCCGACCTCGGTGAACTTGGTCGCCTCCACCTTGAGGAACGGCGCCTGCGCCAGCTTGGCCAGCCGCCGGGCGATCTCCGTCTTGCCGCAGCCGGTGGGGCCGATCATCAGGATGTTCTTGGGCACCACCTCCTCGCGCATCGCCGGGTCCACGTGGGCGCGCCGCCAGCGGTTGCGCAGGGCGATGGCCACGGCGCGCTTGGCGTCGTTCTGGCCGACGATGAACCGGTCGAGCTCGCTGACGATCTCGCGCGGCGAATAGGTGGGAACGTCCATTATAGGGTCTCGATGATGACGTTGGTGTTGGTGTAGACGCAGATATCGCTGGCGATCCGCATGGCCCGGCGGGCGATGTCCTCCGCCGACAGCCCATCGATCTCCATCAGCGCCCGCGCGGCCGACAGCGCGTAGTTGCCGCCGGAGCCGATGGCGATCACCCCGTCATCCGGCTCCAGCACGTCGCCGTTGCCGGTGAGCGTGAAGGAGCGGTCGGCGTCCGCCACCGCCATCATCGCCTCCAGCCGCCGCAGGTAGCGGTCGGTGCGCCAATCCTTGGCGAGTTCCACGCAGGCGCGCTCCAGCTGGTTGGGAAACCGCTCCAGCTTGGCCTCCAGCCGCTCCAGCAGCGTGAACGCGTCCGCCGTGGCCCCGGCGAACCCGGCGAGCACCCGGTCCCCCGCGCCGATGCGGCGGACCTTGCGCGCGTTGCCCTTGATGACGGTCTGCCCGAGCGTGACCTGGCCGTCCCCGGCCATGGCCACGTGCCCAGCCCGGCGCACGCACAGGATGGTGGTGCCATGCCAGCCGATGGAATCGTGAGGAGTGGTGTCTTGCATGACCAGTAGGTGGCGAGACGGGCGGGCAATCTCAAGCGTCGCGCCGGGCCGAGCGGTGTCGCAGCCTGCATGTCGAGCCTCGGCCGCTGGTGCGGCGAAAGGCGCGCCAGGCGGCTCGGCGGCACCGCGTTCGGTTCGCTGGGGAGCTGGCGTGCCGGTGCATCGAGGTTGGTCTGGTTCTGGACCTGGCCGCCATCGAGGCCCAGCTGCTTCACAGGCTTCAAACGCATCCGAAGGATGAACAGGCGCATGTCAGCCACAAACGTTCCGACCATCCTTGTGACAGGCGCGACCGGCCAGGTCGGCCGTAAGACGATTGACCGCCTGGTTGCCGACAAGACAGTCAGACTCGTCGCTTCTGTGCGCTCAGCGCCAAAGTCTGAGCACTTCAAGGCCAGGGGCATTTCCACCGCCGTCCTTGATCTTGACGATGAGAGTACTCACCGGCCTGCCCTGGAAGGCATCGACCGCCTCTTTGTCGTCACCGGCTACACGGTCGACATGCTGCGCCAAAGCAAGGCTTTGCTGGACAACGCCAAGAAGGCAGGGGTCAAGCACGTTGTCCATCTCGGCGCCTGCGGGCGAGATGACACCACCGTCGCGCATTGGGCGTGGCACCAGCTGATAGAGCGCTACATCCAATGGTGTGGCTTCTCCTACACGCATCTGCGCCCGGAAACCTTCATGCAAAACGTGCTCAGCTACGGTGGGAAGCGGGCGATCAACGATGGGGTGATCACCGCCTTCGTCGCTGGCGCGCGCCTGAGCTGGGTGGACGTGGATGATTTGGCACAAGTCGCTGCCTTGGCCCTGGCGCATCCAGAGTTGCACGGCGGCGAGACATACAGGCTGGGTTATGACGCCGTCACCTACGACGAGATCGCGGGGCTGATGACCTCGATCGTGGGCAAGCCCTTCCGCTACGAACCCCTCTCCCCTGAGGTGTTCCTTCAGAACATGATCGATACAGGCGCCGAAATGGCCTACATGGGCTGCGTGTACGATCACTGGAAGCGTTATGCGGCAGGGACCATCCCAGGCGCTGACGACACGTTCGAGAACTTCCCGGAAATCACCGGAGGGCAGCCCGCCAAGTGGGCTGATTTCATCGAGAAGCACAAAGCTGAGCTGATCTACTGAGCACGACGTGGTTTGCTCGCTTCCACCTTGACAGCCCACGCCCCCATCCGCTCACACTCCCCCCACCCGCCGGAGGCCCGAAGACGCTGCGGAGCTTGACCAGCCCCACCGCCTCGCCCACTGCTCCCCACACCCCGGGATCTCCCCGGCGGAGCACGGATGCCGCCATGCCTGACCCCAAGCGCCTTCACGTCATCACCTGGGGCTGCCAGATGAACGTGTACGACAGCGCCCGCATGGCCGACACCCTGGCCCCGCTCGGCTATGCCCCCGCCAGCGGCCCGGACGACGCCGACATGGTCATCCTCAACACCTGCCACATCCGCGAGCGGGCGGCGGAAAAGGTGTTCTCCGAACTCGGCCGGCTGCGCGTCGTCAAGGAAGCCCGCACCGCCGCGGGCAAGCGCACCGTGCTGGCCGTCGCCGGGTGCGTGGCGCAGGCGGAGGGGGACGCGCTGCTGCGGCGCGCGCCGTTCGTGGACATCGTCAT
Organism: uncultured Acetobacteraceae bacterium; assembly: GCA_964235495.1. GTDB lineage: Bacteria > Pseudomonadota > Alphaproteobacteria > Acetobacterales > Acetobacteraceae > LMUY01. Next base: position 35,640 of record CAXSAX010000030.1, read on the forward strand.
GGGGCCGCAAACCTACCACCGCCTGCCGGAGATGGTCGCCCGCGCCAGCCGCGCCGCCGGCGCCGTGATCGACGTGGACTTCGCCACCGTGGAGAAGTTCGACGCTCTGCCGGAGCAGGCGGCAAGCCAGGGGCTGACCGCCTTCCTCACCGTGCAGGAGGGCTGCGACAAGTTCTGCTCGTTCTGCGTCGTGCCCTACACCCGCGGCGCCGAGATGAGCCGCCCCGCCGCGGCCGTGCTGGCCGAAGCCCGCCGCATGGTCGCGGGCGGCACGCGCGAGATCACCCTGCTCGGCCAGAACGTCAACGCCTGGGCGGCGCAGGCGCCGGATGGCGGGCAGTGGGGCCTGGCGGAGCTGGTGCGCGCCCTGGCCGCCATCCCCGGCCTGCTGCGCCTGCGCTACACCACCAGCCACCCGCGCGACATGCACCCGGCGCTGATCGCCGCCCACCACGACGTGCCGCAGCTCATGCCGTTCCTGCACCTGCCCGTGCAGTCCGGCTCGGACCGCATGCTCGCCGCCATGAACCGCCGCCACACCGCGGACGAGTACCGCCGCCTGGTGGACCGGCTGCGCCAGGCCCGGCCGGAGCTCGCTTTGTCCTCGGACTTCATCGTGGGCCACCCCGGCGAGACGGACGCGGACCACGCCGCCACCATGGCCCTGGTGCGCGACGTGGGGTTCGCCCAGGCGTTCTCGTTCAAGTACTCCGCCCGCCCCGGCACTCCCGCCTCCGGCGCGCCGGGCCAGGTGGCGGAGGCGGTGAAGGACGCCCGGCTGCAGGAATTGCAGGCCGCGCTGCGCGACAGCCAGGCCGCCTTCAACGCAAGCAGCGCCGGGCGGGAGGTCACGGTGCTGGTCACCGGGCCCGGCCGCCGCCCCGGGCAGCTCGGCGGGCGAACCCCCGCCTTGCAACCCGTGCACTTTCCCGGGCCTTTATCTCTGGTGGGCGGGGAAGCCCGGGTGACGATCGTTGCCACGACCCCCACATCGCTGTCTGGAACCCTGGTAGAGGAGTACGCCTGCGCTTGACACACCCTGTTCCGGCCCTCGCCGCGACGATGCCGCCCGGCCTGCCCGGCCGCGCCGTGACCATGCAGTTCAATGACAACGCCCTGTTGCCGCTGCTGCTGGGAGACCACGACCGGCACCTCGCGCGGCTGGAGCAAGGCCTGGGCGTGCGCCTGGCCTGCCGCGGCAACCGCGTCTCCATCACCGGCGAGGCATCCCAGGTGGAGGCGGCGCAGTCCGCCCTGGGCGGGCTGTGGCAGCGCCTGCAAGCCGGCCAGGCGGTCGCCAGCGGCGACGTGGACGCCGCCATCCGCATGACGGTCGGCCGCGCCGCCGACCCCGATCCGCGCCTGCCGCTGCCGGACCTGCCCGCCATCCGCACCCGGCGCGGCTCCGTAGGGCCGCGCTCCCCCGGCCAGGCCGCCTACATGGACATGCTGGCCCGGCACGAGATGGTGTTCGGCATCGGCCCCGCCGGCACCGGCAAGACCTACCTCGCGGTGGCGCAGGCGGTAGCGCTGCTGTCCTCCGGCCAGGTCGAACGCATCGTGCTGTCCCGTCCGGCGGTGGAGGCGGGCGAGCGGCTCGGCTTCCTGCCCGGGGACATGAAGGAGAAGGTGGACCCCTACCTCCGCCCGCTGTACGACGCGCTGGGCGACATGATGCCGGGGGACCAGGTGGCGCGCCGCATGGGCACCGGAGAGATCGAGGTCGCCCCGCTCGCCTTCATGCGGGGGCGCACCCTGCGCCATGCCTTCGTGATCCTGGACGAGGCGCAGAACACCACCCCGGCGCAGATGAAGATGTTCCTCACCCGCATGGGCGAGGGCACCCGCATGGTCGTCACCGGAGACCTCACCCAGATCGACTTGCCGCCCGGCACCCGCTCCGGCCTGCGCGACGCGCTGGACACGCTGGAAGGCGTGCAGGGCATCGGCGTCAACCGGTTCGACGTGCGGGACGTGGTGCGCCACCCCCTGGTGGCGCGCATCGTCGATGCCTACGAGCAACGGGCGGTGGCCGAGCGGGACACCCGCGGCCGGGCCAAGCGGGAGGGCGATGGAACCGCCAAGTAGCTGGAGTCCCACCGCCCCCAGGAGCGGCGGGACTCCCATCCTCGTCAACGACGCGGCGTGGCGGCGCATGGTCCCCCGGGTCGAGCAGTGGGCCGCCCGGGCTGCCGCGGCGGTTGGCGGCGTCGGCGCCGTGGTGCTGGCCTCCGACGGCGCGGTGCGTCGGCTGAACGCCCGCCACCGCGGCCGCAACAAGCCCACCAACGTGCTGACCTTCGACAGCGGCGACGTGGTGCTCGCCGCCGGCGTGGTGCGGCGGGAGGCGCGCGCCGCCGGCCGCCGGGTCTCGCACGTGCTGGCCCACCTGGTGGTGCATGGTGCGCTGCACCTGCGCGGCCACGATCATGGCGGCGCAGGTGCGGCGCGGCGGATGGAGCTGCGCGAGGCGCTGATCCTGCACCGGCTGCGCGTGCCCAACCCGTGGCGGCGCGCATGAGCGACAAGCTCCCCTTCCTGCACCGCCTGCGCCAAAGGCTGCGCCGCAGTCCGGAGCCGAGCGTGCGCGACAGCATCGCCGTGCTGGTGCAGGAGGCCGCCGACGCCGTGCAGGAACCCGGCGTGGCGCCCGAGCTGGACCGGCAGGAGCGCGCCCTGATCGCCAACGTGCTGCGGCTGCGCGGCACCACGGCGGACGACGTGATGATCCCCCGCGCCGACATCGTGGCCATCTCGGTCGATGCCAGCTTCGACCAGGTACTGGAGCAGCTCAGGCGCGAGGGCCATTCCCGCATGCCGGTGTTCCGCGAGCAGCTGGACGAGGTGGTGGGCATGGTGCACGTCAAGGACGTGTTCGGCCATGCCGGCCCCCCGGAGGCGTTCGACCTGGCGGCCATCGTGCGCGCGCCGCTGATGGTGGCGCCGCAGATGCCGGTGCTGGACCTGCTGCTGCAGATGCGCCAGGCCCGCATCCACCTGGCGCTGGTGGTGGACGAATACGGCGGTATCGACGGCCTGGTGACGATCGAGGACCTGGTCGAGACCATCACCGGCGACATCGCGGACGAGCACGACGAGGAGGACACCCCCCTCATCACCGAGCGCGCCGACGGCACGCTGGACCTGGATGCCCGCCTGTCGGTGGAGGCGTTCGAGGCCCGCGTCGGCTCCGTGCTGTCGGAGGCGGAGCGGGAGGCCGACATCGACACCATGGGCGGGCTGATCTTCACCGTGGCCGGCCGGGTGCCGGGGCGCGGCGAGGTGGTCACCCACCCCTCCGGCGTGGAGTTCCGCGTGCTGGACGCCGACCCCCGCCGCATCCGCCGCATGCGGGTGCGGCTCCCCGCCGCCGCGATGGCCGACGCGGCGGAGTAGCGCCGCCCTAACCCTTTGCACCAGGTGTCCAGAGGACGCCCGTCCTTTGGTGGGGTCCGGGGCAAAGCCCCGATCCTTGCTTCCTAGGCGAGCATCGACTGCACCGCCCGCTCAAGCTGGTCCGTCAGCCGCTCGAAGCTGGCCAGCAGCGCCTCGCTGGTGGCCGCCATGCCGCCGCCCCAGGCCGGCGTGCCGATGTCCGGGACGGCGAGCAGGGCGGCCCAGAGCGCCCTGGCCTCGGCCAGCTCGCGGGTGATCTCCGGGTTGGTCATCGGCAAAGCGTCCAGGTAGGCCAGGCTCTCCTCGATCTGCCCGTACAGGCGCTCGACCTCCGCGCGCCAAGGCTCGGCCGCCCCGCCCAGCAGCGCCGCCAGCAGCGCCGCCTTGGCGAACCGCTCGGCCAGCATGCGCTGGCGCCCCGCCACGTTGATCACGTGCAGCGCCACCGCGAACCCGGCGATCTCCAGGTTCTCCGTCAGCAGCTCGGCCCGCAGCAGCATCTCCTCCGCCAGCGCGTCCACCGCCAGCAGGCCGGCCTGGCTCTCGGGCAGCGCGAGCGAGCGGCGCAGGGTGCGCCAGGGGGCCGCCACCGACTCCAGCAGGTCGCCGAAGGTCGGCTTGGACAGGGCGCGCTCCAGGGTGGCCAGGGTCGCGTCCACCTGGCTGGCCGCCGCGGCGAACAGGACGGCCACGTCGATGCCATGCGGCGCGGCGCAGCGCAGCGCGTACAGCTTGACCAGGCGCTGCGACAGCATCCGGAGCTGGCCCGCCTGGTTGATCGCCTCGGCGTAGCGGGCCGAGTCGATCACCTGGCGCGCCACCTGGCCGATGCGCTGCTTGGTCCGCATGGCGGCGCTACGCAGCGCCGAGTAGGCCTGCTCCTCCCGCAGGTGCCGCGCGCCCATCAGGATGCCCTTGGCGCGGTCGATCAGCTTGCGCTCGGCGAAGCGCTGGTTCACGTCGGTCAGCTCGCCGCGCAGCACCTGGTCGAAGCGGAAGCGGACCTGGGCCAGGTGGGCGACGCTGCGCAGCCGCGCCTTGCCGTAGCCGTTGATGATGTAGGCATTCACCCCGGAGCGGATGGCCTGCTCGATCTTCTCGGCGTCCGGATCGACCGTGAACACCACCACCGGGCAGGGCGCTGCGTTGCTCACCGCGAGGATGCTGTCGAAAAAGGCAGAGTCAGGGCTGGCCGCATACAGGATGATGAAATCCGGGGCAGCGCGAACGACCTCCTGCAGCTTCAACGGGCTGTCGCCCAGGTCGATGACGGTGATTCCGACTGCCTGAAGGTCGGCGGCCAGCGGCGGCGCGTCCGGCTCCTGGCTCGACAGCACGATGGCGTTGGGCATCCGGCACCTCATCCGCCCCCAAGGCCTGTCGCTGGACCGGCGGGCAGCGGCCCGCCAACGCAAGGATCAGACCAGGCAGGCCATCGCCGGGTCATTTGGCACGCATTTTGCTGAGAGGCGTGTCGGGGGCAATGGCGTCTCCGAAGCCCGCTTCGCACGGCGGGTCCTGTTCACAGCGACGTGGACATCTCGTGCCTCCCGCCCGTGCCCGGGCCGCCTTGGAGGTTGCTTTGGCTGAGCCTGGTCTGGCCGGACCGCACGGGTCCGCGCCGGTCGCCGATCCTGTCTGCCACGGCTGCCCGGGACGCCTCCCGGCCGCGGCCGTTGGCTGCATCTTAGCCCGTCCCCATCAACGACACGTCGGAGTCCTCGCGCATGGCGCTCAGTAGCAAGGCCACCAGCATCGACCTGTTCAGCTTCAGCACGCCGCAGATGCGCGCGTTCCACATGAGCTGGATCGGCTTCTTCGTCTGCTTCTTCGCCTGGTTCGCCACCGCGCCGCTGATGCCGGTGATCAAGGGCGACCTGCACCTGACCAGCGACCAGGTCTACTCCATCGGCATCGCCGGCGTGTTCGCCACCGTGCTCGCCCGCTTCATCATCGGGCCGCTCTGCGACAAGTATGGCCCGCGCGCGACCTACACCGCCTTGCTCACGCTCGGGGCCTTGCCGGTGATCGGCGTGGCGTTCGCGTGGGACTACACCTCGTTCCTGGTGTTCCGCCTGCTGATCGGCATCATCGGCGCGAGCTTCGTCATCACCCAGTTCCACACTTCCGTGATGTTCGCGCCCAACGTGGTCGGCACCGCCAACGCGACGGTGGGCGGCTGGGGCAACGCGGGCGGCGGCGTCACCCAGAGCGCCATGCCGGTGATCCTCGCCGGCGTCGCAGCGCTCGGGTTCAGCCTGGGCACCTCCTGGCGCTACGCCCAGGTGCTGCCGGCCGTGCTGATGCTGCTGACGGCGGTCGGCTACTGGAAGTTCACCCAGGACACGCCGGAGGGCAACTTCGCCGACATGCGCCGCATGGGCCTCTCCACCGCGGTCGGCAAGAAGGGCGGCCTCGCCGTCATGAAGGAGGCGGGCCGCAACTACCGGGTGTGGCTGCTGGGCGCCTGCTACGGCGCGTCGTTCGGCGTCGAGCTGTTCGTGCACTCGATCGCGGTGACCTACTACTACGACCACTACAAGCTCTCCATCGAGAACGCCGGCTACGCGGTCGGCGCGTTCGGCCTGCTGGCGCTGTTCGCCCGCGCGGTCGGCGGCCTGCTGTCCGACAAGGTGGCGCGCACCCGCGGGCTGGACGGCCGCACCTGGCTGCTGTTCGCCCTGATGATCGGCGAGGGCGTGTTCCTGATCGCCTTCTCCCAGGCCGGCACGGCCGCGGCCGCCGTCTCGCTGATGCTGGTGTTCGGCCTGTTCACCCACATGGCGTGCGGCTCGCTCTACGCGCTGGTGCCGTTCATCGACCGCAAGGTGCTCGGCGGCGTGTGCGGTATCATCGGCGCCGGCGGCAACATCGGCGGCGTCGCGGCCGGGCTGCTGCTGCGCGGCACCGGCAACCCGCAGCTCTGCTTCATGGTGCTCGGCATCGCCGCCATCGGCTGCGCGTGCGGCGCGGCCAGCATCCGCTTCTCCATCAAGCACAAGCAGGAGGAGCAGGCGCTCTACGACGCCGCGGTGGCGCAGCGCATGGCCTCCGCCTCCGGGATGCCGCTGGCAGCCTGACGCCGACGGCACGCGCCAAGACTGCACCAAAGGGGCCGTCCGCAGCGTTGCGGGCGGCCCTTGCTTCACGCCTCCACTTCGCCATGTTAGCCGCATCGTGGACCGGCACGGTCCCCATTCGGAAGGCAAGACGATGTTCATCGAGACCGAGGGCACCCCGAACCCGGCCACCCTCAAGTTCCTGCCCGGCCGCGACGTGATGGCCCAGGGCACGGCTGACTTCGCAACCCCCGACGCCGCCGGCCGCTCGCCGCTCGCCCAGGCGCTGTTCCAGCTCCCCGGCGTCGCCCGCGTGTTCCTCGGCGGTGACTTCGTGACCATCACCAAGGCCGACGGCGCCGAGTGGCAGGCGCTGCGCCCCCAGGTGCTGGGCGCCATCATGGAGCATTTCGTGGCCGGCCGCCCGGTGATCGAGCGGGCCATGGACGGTGCCACCGACGCGCTGGACGAGGACGTGGCGCCCGAGGACCGCGAGATCGTGGAGCAGATCAAGGAGCTGCTGGACACCCGGGTCCGCCCGGCGGTGGCCAGCGACGGCGGCGACATCGTGTTCCGCGGCTACCGCGAGGGCGTGGTGATGCTGCACATGCAGGGTGCCTGCTCCGGCTGTCCGTCCAGCTCCGCCACCTTGAAGCACGGCATCGAGAACATGCTGCGCCACTACGTGCCGGAAGTGCAGTCGGTGCAGCAGGTCGAGATGTAGCCGCTTGCCGCTGGACGAGGCAGCGCGCCAGCTCCTGTTCACGGAGGCGCGCACCCCCGGCCAGTGGCGGGACGAACCGGTGGCGGAGGACGTGCTGCAGGAGATGTACGCCCTCCTGCGTCTCGGTCCCACCTCCGCCAACTGCTCCCCGGCGCGCTTCCTGTTCCTGCGCTCGCCCGAGGCCAAGCAGCGCCTGCGCCCCGCCCTCTCTGCCGGCAACTTGGACAAGGCGATGGCCGCCCCCGTGGTCGCCGTGGTGGCGCACGACCCACGCTTCTACGACCAGTTGCCCAAGCTGTTCCCCCACGCCGACGCCCGCGCCTGGTTCGCCGGCAACGCCGCGCTGGCGGATGAGACCGCCCTGCGCAACGGCACGCTGCAAGGCGCCTACCTCGTCATGGCCGCCCGCGCCGTCGGGCTGGACGCCGCCCCGATGAGCGGCTTCGACACCGCCCGGGTGGACGCCATCTTCTTCGTCGCCAGCGGCTGGCGCTCCAACTTCCTCGTCAACCTCGGCCATGGCGACCCGGCGAGCCTCGGCCCCCGCTCCCCCCGGCTGACGTTCGGCGAGGCCTGCCTGGTGCTGTGAGGTGCGGCTGCTGGTGCTGGACGCGGCGCTCGACCACTGCTCCGCCGCCCTGATGGACGACGCGGCGTGCCTCGGCCTCCACGCCGCCGCCAACGCCCGCGCCGCCGCCGCCGAGCTGCCGGTGTTCGTGCAGGCGCTGCGCGCGGCGCACGGGCCGCACTTCGACGCCGTGGCGGTCACCGTGGGGCCGGGCAGCTTTACCGGGCTCCGCGGCGCGCTGGCCCTGGCCCACGGCCTGGCGCTGGGCGCGAGGGTGCCGACGGTGGGGGTGGGCGTGGCCGAGGCCCTCCTGGCCGCCGCCGACCCCGCCGGCCGCACGCCCTGGGTCGCCCTGGACACGCGGCGGGCTGGCCAGGTGTATTTCGGCGACGCGGCGGCCATGGCCTCGCTTGCCCTGGACGCGCTGCCGCCGCTCCCCGGCCCCGTCCTGATCCTGGGCAATGCGGGCCAAGCCGCCGCCGCAGCCCTGCGCGCCCGCGGCACGGATGCCGTGGCCGGCCCGGCGGCGATCGACCTGCCCGCGGCCGGCCGGGTGGCGCTGCG
>CAXSAX010000031.1:0-40917 GCA_964235495.1 uncultured Acetobacteraceae bacterium
CCGTCCCGCAGGCTGGCGTCCGACAGGCTGGCCCGGTCACCGACGAACTCCACCCGGTCCAGCTGCTCCAGCCGCTCGCGGGCCTCGCCGCGCAGGCGCTCGGCCTGCGCGTCGTCGCCCGCCTCCGCCTGGATCGCGTCCTCCACGGCGCGCAGCACGCGCTGCCGGGTGGCCGTGCGGTCTGGCGGACCGTACTCGGATGCGCTGCGGCTGGGGCGGGGCGGCTGGGCGAGGTGGTGCAGGGTGAGCGCGGAGCGCCGGGTGCAGCGGGCGATGCGGTCAAACGCGGCGGTGCTGGCCTCCGGCACTGGCTCGGCCAGGGTGTCGGCGATGTGCGCCTGGGCCAGGGTGTTGGCCTGCAAGACGGTGGCCAGCTCCAGGGTGAGGTCGGTCAGGCGGGCCACCGCCGCCAGGGCGTGCGCCTGGCTGGCGCGGCGCTGGGCGTCCAGCGCGGCCTGGCTGTCGCAGGGTGCGGCGTCGGCTGGCTCGGGGATGGGATGTGGGCTGGTCACGAACGGAATAAGAACACGCGATGCGGACGGTCGCAAGCTATTGTTTGTCTTGCTAACGCAAATGGGGCGCTTTTCAAGGTTTTGGGCCCTGTAGCCGGGGCGGACCGCCCGGGCGCTGCCCTCGCGGGGAGCCCGGATCGAGTCCGGGGGTGATGGTGGGTCGCTGGGGTGGCAAGGTTGATCCGGCCAGGCCGCACCTTGCCCGCCCGATGGTCAGGCCGCCTCGAACAGGTCCTGCGCCAGGTAGCGGCCCTGGGCGACGCCGCCGGGGCAGGCGAACAAGCCGCCACCCACGGGCGTCACGAACTGGTTCATCATGTCGAACCGCGACATCCGGTCGAAGATCCTGATGAAGCCGGACCGCGGGTCGCGCTGATAGCAGACGAAGAACAGGCCCGCGTCCAGCTCCAACGCATGACGCCAGGGCGGCCAGCGTTCGGCGACCATGCTGATGCCGTTGTCGTAGTTATACGCCCGCCGCAAAATCTGGGCGCCGTCGTTGCTGTGCGGCGAGGCGAGCCGGAGATGCGAGTTCTCGGCGATGACGGGGTTGCCGTCCTCGTCCTCGGCGTCGAGATCGGCGGGGGCGAACTCGTCCTTGTTGCCGATCGCCGCCCCGGACGCCTTCTCGCGGCCGACGGTCTGCTCCTGGAAGCCGAGCTTCATCTGGTCCCAGTGCTCGAGCGCGATGCGGATCGGCCGGGCGACCAAGTAGCTGCCGCCGCGCATCCACCCGCCGCCTTCGTCGCCCACCCAGACGAACTGGTCCATCGCCGCCGGGTCGCCGACCGGCAGGTTGGCCGTGCCGTCCTTGAACCCCATCAGGTTGCGCGGCGTGACGCTGGGGTCGTAGCCGGGGATGAAGCCGGCCTGCACCCAGCGCACGCGGGCGGCCCCGGCGGCGATGCGCATAAGCTGGCGCACGGCGTGGAAGGCGGCCTGCGGATCGTCCGCGCAGGCCTGGACCGACAGATCCCCGCCGGTGCGCTCGGGCGTCAACTGGTCGCCCGGGAAGTGCGGCAGGTCCACGAAGGCGGCCGGGCGATGCCGCTGCAGGCCGAAGCGGTCCACGCCGTCGCGGCTGAACAGGGTCTGACCGAAGCCGAAGGTCAGGGTCAGCCGGCTCGGCGGCAGGCCGCGGACCTCGCCGGAATCCGCGGGCGGCGCGGCCGGGTCGTCGCTGGCGCCGGCGATGGGCAACCCCCCGGCGAGGGTCGCCGCAGCGTCCGTCCAGGCGCGCATCAGGGCGGCGATTTCGGCGCGCGTCTCGGCCAGCAGGTCGAAGGCGGCGAAGTAGCTGTGGCCCTGCATGGGCGTGGCGATGCCGTTCTGGTTCGGCCCGTGGAACGGCAGCAAGCGCTCCTGCTGCAGCGCCGGCGTGCGAACCAGCGGCGGCTGCGCGGCGGCCGGGCGCGACCCGGCGGCCAGGCCGGCGAGGCCGGCCGCGGCGCCGAGCAAGGTGCGCCGGGTCGGGGCGCCGTAGGGGCAGCTCATCGCTGGCCGCCCCGCATCAGCGTGTTGGTGTCGTCCATCACGTAGTAGAAACCTTTGTTGTCGGGGGTCATGGCGATGCCGAACAGGTCTCCGTTGCCGGGCGGCGACTGCGCCTGGTCGTTGTTGATCCACTGCGCATAGACCTGCTTGCCGGCGACCGGGTCCACCTCCACCAGGCGGCCATCCTTGCCGTTGCACACCAGCAGGTGGCCCTCCGGCGACCAGGCCATCGCCAGCGGCCACGACAGCAGCCCGTCATGCGTTACCACGGTTCCGGTGCCGCCGCTGTCCTGGCGGGTGCTGGCGTGCGGGATGGTGGTGATCACGTTGTCCAGGCCGTCGGTCACGTATAGCGCGTCGTCCGCGGACAGCGCCAGGCCGGTCGGGCCGAGCAGGAAGTTGTCCAGGTCGGCGCGGGCGGCGAAGCCGTTGCCCACCACCGTCTGGCTTTGCAGCACGGGCGGCTTGCCGCCCGACATGGCCAGCTCCAGCCGGAGCACCGTTGATTTGCGGATCACGACGGGCTGGCTGGTCTTGGGATCGATCACGCTCGGCGATGGCACGTCGAACCCGGCCATGCTGATGAACAGCACCGCCGTGTCGCCCTTGTCGATCACCGCCATGTTGCCCCACGGGTCGTTGACGGTCGGGCCGGACCAGACCGAAACCACCTTGCCGTTCGGGTCCAGCACGAGCAGGCAGCCATCGCCCTTGGTGGCCGTGGTGCCGTCCTTGCTGGGGGTGCTGCCGACGATGATCCAGCCGGTTTGCAGCATGGTCATCGCCGTGGTCAGGCCGACGCCGCCGGGGCATTGCGGCAGGGTCTGCGGCAGCCGCGCCACCAGGTAGCTCTGCTGCGTGCTGGGGCGGAAGCCGACGATGGTGGTGCCGGTGCCCTGCAGGTTGGAGATGTTGTTGAAATTGTCGACGAGCACGTCGTCCTTCATGACCTTGCCGGCCGATACCGGCGCCACCACCACGGCGTAGGGGTTGAGGTCACCGTTGTCGGTGACCGTGGAGGACAGCGTGGTGTGGCGGTGGACGGTCTCAAGGAAGCCCTTCTGGGCGCGGGCCGGGACGGCCAGGCTCGCGGCGCAGGCCAGGCCGAGCAGGGCGGCGCGGCAGACAGCGGGACGTGGGATGCTCGGCATGCAGTTGGCTCCTTGGCGAGAAAGGCCGGGGCTTTGCCCCGGACCCCACCAGAGGACGGTCGTCCTCTGGACACCTGTTGAGGGGTCAAGGGGACGCCCCCCTTGCGAGAGTTGGCCCCTTGCGGGTGCAGGGCAGCGCCCTGCGGGAGTTGCTAGAACAGCACGTTGGCGCGCAGGCCGAGCACCAGCTCGTTCTTGACCCGCTGGGTTGGGTTGTTCGGGTCGGCCACGCTGCCGCCGGGTCGGAAGACGTATTGCGCGTCCGGCTGCAGCTGCGCCCATGGAAAGGCCTGGTACTGGTAGGTCGCCTCGATGAACGTCTCGCTGCTGCGCTGCGGCAGGTAGGCGTTGGAGGACGGGTCCGCAAACACCACGGCGTCGAGGTCGGCTTTCCTGAACCGGTTGCTGACATGGGCGTAGCCCGCCCCGATGCCCACGGTGTCGTCGGGGCGCCTGATGAACGGGCCGTGGTACACCACCCCGCCATTGGCGCTGTAGTCGATCAGGTTCACGTCGCCCCCGGGGGTGCCCATGACGCGGCCGAACACGCTGACGGAGCGGTTCGGGAACGCGCGGTTGCGCCACACCAATTGGTCCGCCACCGCGTAGATGGAATAATCGCCGTGGTGGCGCAGCGGCAAGCCGTTGCTGCCGGGCGAGGCGAGCGGGACGCCGTTGCTGTCCAGCCTGCCGTCGCTGAAGGTCTCGTTGTCGAACCATGCGCCGAGCCGGTAAGTGTGGCCGAGCGGCGCTCCATCCTCCGGCCCCACCAGGCTGCCGAGCGCGGGATAGATGTACTGCAGTTCGGCGAACACCAGCGGGCCGCGGTTGAGCGGGAAGTTGGCGCCGCTCGCGTTGTTGCGCTGCTGGTCGCCGTCGTTGTCGGTGGCCGGGCTGCCGTTGAACACGCCGAGCAGCGCCGCGACCTCGTTGACCGGCCGGTAGCGGAAGCGGATGCCCGGCGCGCTCAGCGGATAGGCGGGGCCGCCGCCCGGCAGGTCGTAGGACGGCACCACCGGCCAGCCGAACATGGTATTGATGAAGTAGCCGCCGTTGGTGTTGACGATGAACTCCTGGTCGACGCTTTGCTGGCCGACCTTGATGTCCAGCCGGTCGTCCTCCAGGAACTTCTGCTGGTACCAGAGCTCCCAGAGCCGGGTCGCGCGGTCCGCCTCGATGCCGCTCGCGGTTTGCAGGCTGAGCAGGTTGTCGGCGCTGAAGTTGCGGCCGTGTATCTGCAGGGCGCTGACGTTGAGCAGCCCGCCATGCCAGCCGAAGGCGCGCTGCGTGTCCAGTTGCAGCACCGCCTGCGTCAGCCCGTCATAGGCGGCCCCGTTGTGCACCCCTCCGGTCGGGTTGCCGAACACCTCGCTGGTTTCCTGGATGGCGAGGGAGATGCCGTAAGGGCTGAGCGCGCTGCGCAGGCCGAACAGGTCGCCCAGCAGGAAGTTGCTCCGCTGCAGGCTGCCGAGCAGGTCGGTGGAGCTGCGCGCGCCCTCCGCGTCCTCCGAGGTGATCGGCACGGAGAGCGGCGGCGGCGAGGCATGGCCGGGCCGCGCGAGGCCGCCGGCCAGGACCAGCGCCAGCACGCGGGCCAGGGTCCGGCGGCGCATGCGAGGTAAGGCTGCTACGTCTGTCATGGCCGTCGGTGCGTTCGCAGTGGTCATGCGACGGCGTTATATGCGATTCGTTCTCAAGCGCAATAGGAATGCGAAGCGTTCGCAACAATGGGCAGGGCGGGTGTGATGGTTGGGCGTTCCTCGCGCGGGTGTTGCACTTGCCTGGCAGGAGACGGGCGGAGCCTTGACCCCGCCCCAACGACCCGCCTGCTAGCAGGCTGCTGAAAAACTCTGCACAGCAAGGATCAGGGCTTCGCCCCGAACCCCACCAGAGGACAGCCGTCCTCTGGACACCTAGAAATAGGGGTAAAGGGGATGCCCCGCTTGCAAGAGTTGGCCCCTTTCGGGTGCAGGGCAGAGCCCTGCGAGCGCCGCCTTCGGCCTTTTTCAGCATCCTGCTAGAACATCGCCTCGTCCATCGCCATCATCGCCCCCTTGCCGGACTTGATCGCCAGGTAGAGCGATCCGGCCTGCGGCAGCAGGCGGTCCATGTAGAATTGCGCCGTGTGCAGCTTGGCCTGGTAGAACCGGGCGTCGCCGTTGGCGGTGGGCAGCTTGCGGTGGGCGATCTCCGCCGAGCGGACCCACATGAAGCCCATCGCCACCAAGCCGAACAGCCGCAGGTAGTCGGTGGCGGCCGCGCCGGCCTCCTCCGGGTCCTTCAGGCCGGTGACGGCGATCTGGGCGGTGGCGAGCTGCAGCGCGCCGAACGCGCGTTCCAGCGCCTTGGTCATGGCGCCGGTCGCCGGGTCGTCGCGGTGGGCGGCGATGTATTGGCTGACGGGGTGGAAGAAGCGGCGCAGCGAGCGGCCCATGTTGGCGGGCAGCTTGCGGCCCACCAGGTCAAGCGCCTGCACGCCGTTGGTGCCCTCGTAGATCATGGCGATGCGGGCGTCGCGCACGTACTGCTCCATGCCGTGGTCGCGCACGTAGCCGTGGCCGCCATAGACCTGCATGCCGACGCTGGCCATCTCGAAGCCGATGTCGGTGAACAGCGCCTTGACGATGGGGGTCATCAGCGCGGTGAAGTCCTCCGCCTCCTGCTTGGCCGCCGGGTCGTCGGAGCGGGCCACGGTGTCCAGCTCCTGCGCCACCCAGCCGCCGAGGGCGCGGCAGCCCTCGGTGTAGGCGCGGATGGTCATCAGCATGCGGCGCACGTCAGGATGCACCAGGATGGGGTCGGCCGCCTTCGCCTTGTCCTTGGCGCCGGACAGCGCGCGGCCCTGGATGCGGTCCTTGGCGTAGAACACGGCGCCCTGGTAGGCGGCTTCGGCGGCGCCTAAGCCCTGCACGCCGACGGAGAGCCGCTCGCTGTTCATCATGGTGAACATCGCCTTCAGGCCGCGATGCGGCTCGCCCACCAGCCAGCCGGTCGCCTCGTCGAAGCTCATCTGGCAGGTGGCGGAGGCCTTGATGCCCATCTTGTGCTCGATGGAGGTGCACACGACGCCGTTGCGCGCGCCGGGTCCTCCCGCATCGTCGGGCAGGAACTTGGGCACCAGGAACAGGCTGATGCCCTTCACCCCGGCCGGCGCGTCCGGCAGGCGGGCCAGCACCAGGTGGATGATGTTCTCCGTCAGGTCGTGCTCGCCGGCGGAGATGAAGATCTTGGAGCCGGTGAGCTGGTAGCTGCCATCCGGCTGCGGCACGGCCTTGGTGCGGAGCATGCCGAGGTCGGTGCCGCAATGCGCCTCCGTCAGGCACATGGTGCCGGACCAGGTGCCGTCCACCATCTTGGGCAGGTAGCGCTGCTTCAGCTCGGCCGAGCCGTGGTCTAGGATGGCCTGGTAGGCGCCGTGGGTCAGGCCAGGATACAGGCCGAACGAGGTGTTGCAGGCGGAGATCATTTCCTCGACCTGCTTGTTCACCACCTCGGGCAGGCCCTGGCCGCCGTATTCCGGGTCGGCGGCGATGGCGGTCCAGCCGGCCTCGCGGAACGCGTCGTAGGCCTGCCGGAAGCCGCGGGGCGTGCGCACGACGCCGTTCTCGTAGGTGCAGCCTTGCTCGTCGCCGCTGGCGTTGATCGGCAGCAGCACGCTTTCGGCGAACTTGCCGGCCTCCTCCAGAATGGTGTCGATCAGCTCGGGCGTCACCTCCTGCAGGCCGCGCATGGCGGTGAGCCGGGCGCTGTCGTGCAGCTCGTGGATGACGAAGCGCATGTCGCGGACGGGAGCTTTGTAGGTCTGCATGGTGGTAGCTCCTTCGAGGTGAGCGGTCTTGCTGCTAGTTCCGCAGCGGCTTGCCGGTGGTGAGCGTGTGCTCCACCCGGGCCAGCGTCGCGGCCGTCTTCATCAGCTTGAGCAGCCCGGCGCGCTCCAGCTCCAGCAGGCGGTCCTCCGAGACCGTGTCCATCAGGTCGGTCTCGCCGCCGGACAGCACGTCCGCGAGCGCGGTGGACACCACGAGGTCATGATCCGTGGCGATGCCGCGCTTGTGGAAGCCCTCCGCTGCCAGCCGCATCGCCAGCGCGCCGGACGGGCCCGGCAGCTGCACGTGGCGGGGTTCCGGCGGGCGGTAGCCCTCCACCAGCGACAGCGCGCGCGCCTTGGCATCGGCCAGCAACCGGTCGCGGTTCATGGTGATGCCGTCGCTGGGGCGCAGGAACAGGTGGTCGCGGGCCTGCGCCGCCGACTTGGAGGTGGTGGCGGTGCTGACCGTCTCGAACACCTTGGCGGGCGCCGGCATGGGGCCGCCGGGCAGCTTGCCCTCCGTGGCCCAGCGCCCGAGCATCTCCTTGCAGCCGCCCCAGCCTGGCAGCAGCCCCACGCCGCACTCCACCAGCCCGATGTAGCTCTCGGCATGGGCCTGCACCGCGCTGGAGTGCAGCAGGATCTCGCAGCCGCCGCCCAGCGCCATGCCGGCGGGGGCGGACACGGTGGGGAACGGCGCGTATTTCAGCGCCTTGTAGGCTTGCTGCCCGCCGGCGACGGAGCGTTCGATCTCGCTCCAGGCGGCGATGTTGGCGGCGAACAGCGCCGTGCCGAGGTTGGCGCCGACCGAGAAGTTCGGCCCCTCGTTGTAGATCACCAACGCCTTGAACCGCTCACGCACCAGCGCGATCGTCTTGCCCAGCAGGGCCATGATCGCATCGTCCAGCGAGTTCGACTTGGAGGTGAACTCGAAGCACAGCACGCCGTCGCCGATGTCCCACACGGCGGCGGAGGCGTTCTTCAGCACCGGCTCGGCGCGGAGCTTGATGTCCTCCAGCAGCAGCACGCCGGGTGCGCGCGGCACGTCCCGGTAGTCGCCTTCCAGGGTGAGGAACTGCCGGTGGCCGTCAGCCACGCGGTAGAACGGCCGGCCGGCGGCGATCTCGACCAGCTTGGGCACCGGCTTGCCCGCGGCGCGCAGCCGGGCGGCGAACCAGGCGGTGCCGAGCTTGTCGATCAGCTCGAACGGGCCCCAGCGCCAGGCATAGCCCAGGCGCATGGCGGCATCGACGTCGGCCAGGGTGCCGGCGGCCTCCGGCACCACGCTGGCGGCGTAGGCGAGGGTCTGGCCCATCACCGCCCAGGCGTAGCGCCCCGCCTTGGTGGGGGCGTCCATGATCTTGGCGAGGTCCCGCGCCGCCAGCTCCGGCAACTCGGGCTTGCGCTCGGGGCGGTACTCGCCGGTCGCCAGGTCGATCGCCTGCTTCTTGCGGGTCTTGCGGTCGAACAGGTAGAAGCCGCCCTTGCCCTTGCGGCCGATCATGCCCTGCTCGATCATGCGGCCGAGCAGCGGCAGGTCGCGGTTGTACACGTGGAACGCGTCGTCCGGCGCCAGGGTGCGGCCGAGGCTGGCGTTGATGTGCGGCATCAGGTCCAGGCCCACCAGGTCGAGGAGGCCGAACACGCCGGTGCTGGGGATGCCGAACGGCTTGCCGATCACGGCGTCGGCCTCCTCGACGGTGACGCCGCCGTCGAACGCCTCGACCACCGCCACCTGCAGCCAGTAGTTGCCGACGCGGTTGGCGATGAAGCCGGGGGCGTCGTTGCAGGTCACGACGGTCTTGCCGAGCGACACGTCGGCGAAGCTGGCCACCGCCTGCACGGTCGCAGGGTCGGTGTGGGGGCCGGGCACCACCTCCAGCAGGCGCATGTAGCGCGGCGGGTTGAAGAAGTGGGTGATGAGGAAGTCGCGGCGGAACTGCTCGCCCATGCCCTCGGTCAGCGCGCTGAGCGGGATGGTGGAGGTGTTGGAGGACACTGCCGACCCGGGGCGGCGCACCGCCTCCAGCTTGCGGTACAGCGCCTGCTTGATGTCGGGGCGCTCGACGATCACCTCGATGATCCAGTCGCACTCCGCCAGGCGGCCGAGGTCGTCCTCGATGTTGCCGGTCTCGACCAGCTTGGCGGCGCGGGCGCTCATGAACGGGGCGGGCTCGGTCTTCAGCATCTTGGCCACCGCGCCGCTGGCCACCTGGCTGCGGTCGTTGGCGCCGGCGGGCACGATGTCCAGCAGCAGCACCGGCACGCCGGCGTTGGCGACCTGGGCGGCGATGCCTGCGCCCATCACCCCGGCGCCGATCACGCCGACCTTCCTGATCTGCATCACGCGCGCTCCAGCACGGTGGCGATGCCCTGGCCGCCGCCGATGCACTGCGTGGCCAGCGCGTAGCGGCCGCCGGTGCGCTGCAACAGGCTGGCGGCCTTGCCGACGATGCGCGCCCCGGTGGCGCCGAGCGGATGGCCGAGCGCCAGCGCGCCGCCGTCCAGGTTCAGTGTCTCCTCGCGGATGCCGAGGTCGCGCGCCGAGGCGATGGCCTGGCTGCTGAACGCCTCGTTCAGCTCCACCACGTCCACCGCCGATATCTCGACCCCGGCGCGGGCCAGCGCCTTGCGGGTGGCGCCGATCGGCCCCACGCCCATGATCTCGGGGCCGCAGCCGGCCACCGCCTGGCTGCGCACGCGGGCCAGCGGCTGCAGGCCGTGGCGCTCGGCGTAGGCCTCCGTCGTCACCAGCACGGCGGCGCAGCCGTCGGTCAGCGGCGAGGAGGTGCCGGCGGTGACGGTGCCGTCCGTGTCGAAGGCGGGCTTGAGGCCGGCCAGCACCTCGGCCGTGGTCTCGGGGCGGATGCAGCCATCGCGGTCCACCACCGCCTGGCCGTGGCGGATGGCGACGATCTCGGCGTCGAACTTGCCCGTGGCCTGGGCGGCGGCGGCCTTGGCGTGGCTGGCGACGGCGAACGCCTCCTGCTCGGCGCGCGGCACCTGCCACTGGCGGGCGACGTTCTCCGCCGTGTCGCCCATGCCCATGTAGGCGCCCGGCTGCTTGTGGTGCAGCACCGGGTTCATCAGCGGGTTGTAGCCGCCCATGGGCACGCGGCTCATGCTCTCCACCCCGGCGCAGATGAACACCTCGCCCGCCCCCATCGCGATGGCCCCGGCGGCGATGTGCACCGACTGCATGGAGCTGCCGCAGAACCGGTTGACCGTCATGCCCGCCACCGAGATCGGCAGGTCGGCGAGCAGGCCGATCAGCCGCGCCACGTTGAGGCCCTGCTCGCCCTCGGGAAAGGCGCAGCCCATGATGATGTCCTCGATGTCCTCCGGTTTGACCCCGGTGCGGGCGATCAGCTCGCGGATCACCTGGGCGGCCAGGTCGTCCGGGCGCACCCGGGCCAGCCCGCCCTTCCTGGCGAGGGTGAAGGGCGAGCGGGCATAGCCGGCGATGACGACGGGGGACGGCATGGGGCTTCTCCTAGCCAGCTCGTTGCGCGAGCGTGTGGTTGGTTTGGCGGGCGATCTCGTGCAGCTCGGCCAGGGTCTGCGCCACGGCGGCGCGCTGCTCCTCCAGGGTGGCGATGCGGGCTGCCACGGCGGCTTGCAGCGCCAGCAGCTGCTCCGTGCCGGTCGCGTCGGCGTCGTACAGGTCGAGGTACTGGGCGATGTCGCGCAGCGAGAAGCCGAGCTGCTTGCCGCGCAGGACCAGCCTCATGCGGGCGCGGTCGCGGGCGGTGTAGAACCGGGTGGTGCCGAGACGCTGCGGCTCGATCAGCCCGCGGTCCTCGTAGAAGCGCAGCGTGCGGGCGGTGATGCCCAGCTCGGCGGCGAGCTGGGTCACGGTGAACAGCTCGGACGGGATGACCTGATGGATGCCGGTTGCGTGCACTGCCTGCCCATTACGTCAAGGTGCGCAAGGTATAGGGCCGGCCCCTGTCGCTCGGCAAGGGCCGTCCGAACGGCGTCAGGCAGCATGGGCAGCGCGGCGGCGCCAGCCGATGGTCACAACCCTTCCTGCCGGTGCGCGCTCCTCAGCTTCCAAGCCGCTTTCGTCGTCCCCACTGATAAAACTCAAACTCGCAGCAGGGCAGGAAGCGTCCGCGATCGTCGCGGTGCTGCTCCGGTTCGACGTCGCCGTAATCCGTCCAGGTAAGTTCGACGCCCTCGGCGTCAGGAGGGTCTGTGACGATTTGGGCGGGGATGGTGTGATCGATGATGTTGCAGCTACACCCTCTGGGCACGCAATCGTCGCAGTAGTCCCTGCACGGGCCGCTCGGGGCATAGTGCCATTGAGCAAGCCCCTCGCACCTCATGCACGTGGCGAGAGAGCCGGGCAGCAAGGTCCAGCGCGCCTGTTGCAGCAGCCGGCGTCCGGGCCTTGTCAGGTCGTAATAGACCTGTTCGGCCATCTCGGCCGGACCCTCCAACATCTTGAACATGATCGAGGACACCGAATGGCGCTTGGGTTGGGCTTGCTTGGGTTGGATGCATTCGGCACGGTCACCTGGCGGCGTATGTGCCGATTTTGGGAAGGCAGCCAACTTCTAACGATTTTGAACGCCCGCTTGAAGCCCGCGGACCCTGGTCCGTCGTGGGAATGCACCTTGACCGGAGATGACGCGAGGGAGCTTGCCACCCAATTTGATCCGCCAGACTTGCGACCCAGCTACCCCGACGATGCTGACCTGATCGAGCTTTCTCAGACACCCGGCACGGCGGACATTCTGCTCCGGATCGAGGAGTGGGGTCATGGCTGCGTCGCGCCCGGCTGCAACGGCTTGCACTTGCCTATGGCCGGGCACGCTGTCTCCGACAGCATCGCCAGGCTCGGCTTGGAGGTCACGCCAGCGCGGGAAGCTGGCGGCGTTGCCGTGCACGTCAAGCAGCCGCCAGATCGTCGGATCCTCCATGGAGAAGCGCCGGCCGGAGCGGGCGGGAGAGCGCCAGGTCGCTCGGGCCGTCAGACATCCATGAACCCCGGCGCGTGCGCGATCGGCGGGGCGGCGCGCAGCCGGGCCAGGTCCGGCCGCGGCCGCGCGGTGCGGAGGTCCCCGGCCAGGGCCGCCTCCAACGCGGCGGCGGCGGACAGCAGGGAGGCGTCCTCGCCGGGGCGGCCGATCATTTGCAGGCCGAACGGCATCCCTGCCCCATCCAGCCCGACCGGCAGGCTCAGGCAGGGGTGGCCCGCCAGGGTGCCGGCGTAGGCCAGCGCCAGCCAGTGGTAGTAGCTGTCCAGCCGGCGGCCATCGATCTGCGCCGGATACAGCTCGGACCAGGGGCGCGGGGTGATGCTGATGGCGGGGGTCAGCAGGATGTCGAACTGGCAGAAGAACGCCTGCCAGCGCCGTTGCAGGGCGGTTTGCAGGCCGAGCGCGCGGGCCACGTCCGCGGCCGTGTAGCGCCGGGCCTCGGCCAGGTTGGCCTGCACGTTGGGGCCGAGCTCGCCGGGCCGGGCCTGGTCCAGCGCCGCGAAGCTGCCGAGGAACGCCACGGCGCGCAGCACGGCGAACGCCTCGTCGGCCCCGGTGCAGTCGGGGGCCGCGTCCTCGGCGGCGGCGAACAAGGGGCGGAACAGCGCCGTCTTCCCCGCGAACGTCGCCGTCACAGCCCCCTCCACGGGGGCGAAGCCGAGATCGGGCGACAGCGCCACCCGCAGCGAGGCCAGGTCCCGCAGCGGCAGGGGATGCAGCGTCGCCGGGTCGGTGACGCGGGTCCAGGCGTCGCGGCCGTCCGGCACCGCCATGGCGGACAGCAGCAGGGCCGCGTCCGCCACCGTGCGGGCCATCGGGCCGTTGGTGCTGAGCGGCAGCCAGTTGTGCGGCCGCGCCTCGTGCGGCACCACGCCGGGGCTGGGGCGCAAGCCGACCACGCCGCAGAACGCCGCCGGGTTGCGCAGGCTGCCGCCCATGTCCGAGCCGGTGGCCAGCGGGACCATGCCGCAGGCCAGCGCGGCGGCCGAGCCGCCCGATGACCCGGCGGCCGAGCGGGACGGGTCGAACGGGTTGCCGGTGGCGCCCCACACGGCGTTGCGGGTGTTGGCGCCGGCGCCGAACTCCGGCGTGTTGGTCTTGCCCAGCACGACGGCGCCGGCCCGTCGCAGGTCGGCCACCAGCCGCTCGTCCGCCGCCGCCACCTGGTCACGGTAGATGGGGCTGCCGCGGGTGAACGGCAGCCCGGCGGCAGCGGTCAGGTCCTTCACGCCCAGCGGCAGGCCGTGCAGCGGCGGCAGCGCGTCGCCCGCCATCGCCGCCCGCTCGGCCGCCGCCGCCGCGGCGCGGGCGGCGTCCAGCGCGCGGGCCGGCATGGCGTTGACCGCCGGGTCGATCGCCTCCACCCGCGCGATGCAGCTCTCCAGCAGCTCCACGGGGGAGAGCGCCCGGCGGCCGATCAGCGCCCGCGCCTCCGTGGCGGACAGGTCGCAGGGCTCGGTCATGTCCAGGCGAAGCTGAAGTAGTAGGCGAAGCCCACGAAGGCGATCGCGGCCAGCAGCAGGGCGAACAGGATCAGTGGCAGGAAGGCGCGGATGAAGGACATCAGTAGCCCAGCGCCATGCCGTCCTTGCGCGGGTCCGAGCCGCCCACCAGCGTGCCGCGGGCGCGGTCGATCCAGATCGCCTGGCCGCCGCCGTGTGGGTGCTCGATGGCGACCGGGGCGTGGCCCATCGCGGCCAGCGCGTCCACCGTGGCGCGGGGGATGCCGCGCTCCATCTCCACCTGGCCGCCGAAGGGAAACAGCCGCGGCAGGTCGAGCGCCGCCTGGATGTCCAGCCCGTACTCCAGCAGGTTGGTGAGAAACAGCGTCTGCCCCATCGGCTGGAAGTGGCCGCCCATGACGCCGAACGGCATGACCGCCTCGCCGTCCTGCGTGAGCATGCCGGGGATGATGGTGTGCATGGGTCGCTTGCCGCCGGCGATACAGTTGGGGTGGCCGCGCTGCACCACGAAGCCGGCGCCGCGGTTGTGCAGCATCACGCCGGAGCGCTCCGCCAGGATGCCGGAGCCGAAGCCCTGGTACAGCGATTGGATGAACGAGCACACGTTGCCGTCGCGGTCCACGACGCAGAGGTACACCGTGTCGCGGTGGCGCGGCAGCACCGCCTCCCCGGCCCGCGGCAGGTCCGGCAGGGCGCGCGCCGGGTCGATGAGGGCGTGCAGGCCGGTGAGGTAGGCCGGGTCCAGCAGGCGGTCCACCGGCACGTCGGCGTGCGCCGGGTCGGCCAGGAAGGCGTCGCGGTCGCGGAAGGCCAGCCGGGCGGCTTCCACGTGGCGGTGCAGCCGCTCGGGCGCCAGCGGGCCATGGGCGGTGGCGAAGCCGTCCAGGATGCCCAGCATCATCAGCGCGATCAGGCCGGAGCCGTTGGGCGGGCACTGCCAAACCTCGAAGCCGCGCCAGACGGCGCGGATCGGCTGCACGAACCCGGCGGCGGTGCGGCCGGCGGCGAAGTCCTCCGCCGTGTGCAGGCCGCCGCGGGCGCGCAGGGTGGCCAGCATGTCGGCGGCCACGGCGCCCTCGTAGAAACCGCGCGCGCCTTGCTTGGCGATCGTGCGCAGGGTTTCGGCCAGCGCCGGCTGCTTGAACACGTCGCCGGGGCGGGGCGGCTGGCCGCCGGGGAGGAACGCCGCCGCGCCGTTGCGCCGCAGCTTCGACGCCGCCGCCGTCCAGTCGGACGCCACCCGGTGATGCACCGGCCAGCCCTCCGCGGCGAAGCGGATGGCGGGTTGCAGCACCTCGTCCAGGCCGCGTGTGCCGTGGGCGGCCAGCAGGGCCTCCCACGCGCCGACCGCGCCGGGGATGGTGACGGCGTGCGGCCCCCATTCGTCGAGGGCGGCGATGCCGTGCCGCTCGAACCAGTCGATGCCGGCGGCGGCGGGGGCGCGGCCAGAGCCGTTCATCGCCACCACGGGGCGGCCGGGCTGCTTCCACAGGCAGAAGCAGTCGCCGCCGATGCCGGTGGATTGCGGCTCGATCACCCCCAGCACGGCGGCGGCGGCCACGGCCGCGTCCATGGCGTTGCCGCCGGCGCGCAGCACGTCGAGCGCGGTGAGGGTGGCGGCCGGCATGGAGGTGGCGGCCATGGCGTGGGTGGCGTAAACCGGGGAGCGCCCCGGCAAGTGCAGATCGCGCATGGGCAAATTGCTCCCATGCCGGGCGGGGCTTGGCAACCAGCGGACGGGATGGACGGCATGGGCGGCG
The DNA here is from genome assembly GCA_964235495.1 of uncultured Acetobacteraceae bacterium. Lineage (GTDB taxonomy): Bacteria > Pseudomonadota > Alphaproteobacteria > Acetobacterales > Acetobacteraceae > LMUY01. Next base: position 15,174 of record CAXSAX010000031.1, read on the forward strand.
AGGCGACGATGGAAGACTTTGACCGGCTGGACATCCGGGTCGGCACGGTGGTGGACGCGCAGCCGTTTGCGGAGGCGCGGCAGCCGGCCTTCAAGCTGTGGATCGAGTTCGGCGCGGGCTTGGGCGTGAAGATGTCCTCCGCCCAGGTCACCGTGCACTACGCGGCGGACCAGCTGATCGGCCGGCAGGTGTGCGCCGTGGTGAACCTGGCGCCCCGCAGCGTTGCCGGGTTCCGCTCGGAGGTGCTGGTGCTCGGGTTGCCGGACGCGGACGGCGCGGTGGTGCTGCTGCGGCCCGACCTGGCCGTGCCGGATGGCGGGCGGCTGTTCTGACGGCCTACGCCACCGTCACCTGGGAGCAACTGCACCGCGACGCGCGCCAGCTGGCCGCAGCACTGGCTGCCCGGGGGCCGTGGCGCGGGATCGTGGCCGTCACCCGCGGCGGCCTGGTTCCGGCCGCCATCGTGGCGCGGGAGCTGGACTGCCGGCTGGTGGAGACGGTGTGCGTGGAAAGCTACGACGAGGAGGTCCGCGGCAAGCCCGCCTTGCTGAAGCGGCCTGCGGCGGCGGGGGACGGCGCCGGATTCGTGGTGATCGACGACTTGGTGGACCATGGCGGGACGGCGCGGCTGGTGCGCGACCTGCTGCCAGCGGCGCAGTTCGCCTGCCTGTACGCCAAGCCGGCGGGCCGGGAGCAGACGGACCTGTTCGTGGCCGAAGTGCCTCAGGACACCTGGGTGGTGTTTCCGTGGGACACCGCGCCGCCTAGGTAGGGTGCGAGATTTAGCTTCACGCGTGATGCCGGGCAGAATGGCCGCCCGGCATCACGCAAGACGAAAGAGACGCCGATCTCGATTACCCTGCGGTGGAAGCGGTGGAGCTTCGCGGTTTCCATTCTCTTCTAACTGGCGGGAGGCCGGGCTGGCTACCGCCATCCCGGCTTCCCGCCAACGATGAGCATATCCGGAGACGGTTGCAACGACGCCGCCTCATGGAACGTGCGACGCTCAGGTGGCCGCCTTGGCGGAGAGCTTGCCTGCCAGGAACAGGCTGACGAGGCCGAAGCCCGCACCCACCAGGAGCGCGATCGTCATCACCACGAGCGGGTTGGCGAGCGTGGCGCCGAGCAGCACCTCGTTGGCCAGCTTGCCCGGGGTTTGCAGCAGGTAGGCGAAGGTGGACGCATAAGCGATGACCGTGGCCGGGATTGCCGGAAAAAACGGCATGTTGGCGGACCAGGCCAGACAGCCAGTGGTGATGCCCACGACGATGCCGCCCCAGATCGGCAGGCCCAGCACCGGCGCCAACGGCACGTTGAGAATGATGAGCGAGGCGGCCCAGGCCAGCACGACGCCGAGCACGCCGCAGACGACGAGGTTCTTGAACGCTTCCTGTGTGCCGCCGAGGGCGACGCCGGTCGCGGTGAAGATGAACACGGCCCAGATGAAGTAAACGCCGCCCAAAGGGCCGAGCGACAAGTAGGTCAGCAGCCCGCCGATGACGCAAAGCACAAGGCCCAGGGCATTCACGAAGGTCATGTTAAGCTCCTTGTTGGAATGGCAAACAATGACCGGGCAAGCAGCGGCGCTGCGTCCGGCAGGCACGTCCCGAAAGGGCCGGATACGCCACGAACAGACCGGTCTGTCCCTTTCAGTTCGATGACGCAATTTATATGCCAACTTGCGTTGATCGCCGCTTCAGGACGGCGGAACGCCGCTCCCGGCCAGCCAGGCGGGCGCGTGACGAGCGTTAATTCGTGCTTAAATCAGTGTTTACGTGTAGCGTAAGACTGTTGCTGCGTATCTCAGCCTGCGCAGGCCGGACCGAGCGTGCTGAGCCAACCCCGCGGAGGCACCATGATCAAGCACAGGTTTTCCGCCGGCGACCGCGTCGCGGTGTCGCCGGACCGCAGCAATGTCAACGCGCGCCCCGGCATCTACACCGTCGTGCGGATCATGCCGGTGACGGGGCCGATCTGCCAATACCGGGTCAAGAACGCGCTCGACGCGCATGAGCGGGTGCTGGACGAGGCGCAGCTGACCGCAGTCTAGCTTGGGGCTTTGCCCCAAACCCCACCAGAGGACGGGCGTCCTCTGGACACCTGTTTACATGACCAGGGGTGAAGGGGACCCCGTCCCCTTCCGGGTGCAGGGCAGAGCCTTGCCCTTACAGCCGCCGGATCAGCCGCGCCCGGATGGTCCCCTCGAACCCCCGCAGCTCCGCCAGGCAGTCGTCGCAGCCCTCGGCGTCCTGGGTGTCCACCACCACGTAGCCCAGCTCGCCATCCGTCTGGAGGTACTGCCCGGCGATGTTGACGCCGCGGCTGGAGAACACGCCGTTCACCCGGCCCAGCATCCCCGGCACGTTGCGGTGGATGTGGACGTAGCGCGTGGCGGCCGGACGGCCGGGCAGCTGCACCTGCGGGAAGTTCACCGCCCCCAGCGTGGACCCGGCGTCGCTGTAGTCGATCAGCTTGTGCGCCACCTCCGCGCCGATCCGCTCCTGCGCCTCGCCGGTCGAGCCGCCGATGTGCGGCGTCAGGATCACGTTGGGCAGACCCTGCAGCGGCGAGACGAACCGCTCCGCCGCCCCGGCCGGCTCTGCCGGGAACACGTCGATCGCCGCCCCCAGCAGGTGGCCGCGGCGCAGAGCGTCCGCCAGCGCGTCCAGATCGACCACCGTGCCGCGGGCGTTGTTGATGAGGTAGGCGCCGCGCTTCATGGCCGCGAGCTGCGCCGGCCCGATCATCCCCGCCGTCTCGGCGGTCTCCGGCACGTGCAGGCTCACCACGTCGCTTGAGCGCAGCAACTCGTCGAGCGAGCCGACCGGCTCCGTGTTGCCGTGGCGCAGCTTGTCGATCACGTCGTAGTACACCACCCGCATGCCCATCCCCTCCGCGAGGGTGGAAAGCTGCGAGCCGATGGAGCCGTAGCCGACGATGCCGAGCGTCTTGCCGCGCACCTCGAAGCTGTCGGCGGCCGACTTGTCCCATTGCCCGGCATGGGCGGCGGCGGAGCGCGGGGTGATGCGGCGCAGCAGCATGACGATCTCGCCGATCACCAGCTCCGCCACGCTGCGGGTGTTGGAGTAGGGCGCGTTGAACACGGGGATGCCGCGCGCCCGCGCCGCCGCCAGCTCCACCTGGTTGGTGCCGACGCTGAAGCAGCCCACCACCATCAGCCGGTCGGCGGCGGCGAACACCGCCTCCGTCAACTGGCTGCGGGAGCGGATGCCCAGGATGTGCACGCCGCGCACCGCCTCGGCCAGCGCCGCGCCGTCCAGCGCCTTGGCGACGCGGGTGATGCGGGAGTAGCCGTCGCGCTCCAGCAGGCTGACGGCGCTTGCGTGCACGCCCTCCAGCAGGAGGATGCGGATCTTGTCCTTGCTCAGCGACGGCTTGTTCATGCCCGCGACGTAGGGCGGGGCTGCGAAAGCGGCAAGGCAGGGCGGCTATGCGTCCCACCCGATGCTGCGGCGCAGGAACGCCATGCCGAGGGCCACGAAGGCGGCCACCTCCGCGTTGTCCTTGCCATAGCCGTGGCCGCCGGCCGCCGGTTCGTAGAACTGCGCGTCGTAGCCCATCGCCTGCAGCTTGGCCGCCATCTTACGGGCATGGCCGGGATGCACCCGGTCGTCCTTGCGGGCGGTGGCCAGCAGGATCGGCGGGTAGGGCCGGCCCGGCTCGGCGGCGTGGTAGGCGGACATCGGGCCGAGGAACGCCCAGTCCTCCGCCTTGTCCGGGTCGCCGTACTCCGCGATCCAGCTGAACCCGGCCAGCAGCTTGGCGTAGCGCCGCATGTCGATCAGCGGGATGGTGCAGAACAGCGCGCCGAACCGCTCGGGATAGCGCGTCAGCATGTTGGCGATCAGGTGGCCGCCGTTGGAGCCGCCTTCCGCCGCGATGCGGCCGGGCCGGGTGACGCCGCGGCGCACCAGGTCGGCGGCGACGGCGGCGAAGTCGTCGTGGGACAGGCGCTTGCCCTCCCGCCGCCCCGCCTCGTGCCAGCGCGTGCCGAACTCGCCGCCGCCGCGCAGGTTGGCCAGCACGGTGGTGCCGCCGCGCTCCAGCCACAGCTTGCCGCTGGCGATGCTGTAGCTGGGCAGGCGGGAGATCGCGAAGCCGCCGTAGCCGCTCATGTACACCGGCGCGTCGCCGGTTTCTCCAGGAGGACCGGACTGCACGTAGGGGATGCGCTCGCCGTCGGAGGACACCGCCTCGTGCCGGGTCACCACGCACCCGGCGGCGTCGAAGGCGGGCGGGGTGCGCTTCAGCACCGTGGGGGCGGCGAGGCCGGGGGTGGCCAGGAACAGGGTCGGCGGGGTCAGCGGGTCCTGCGAGCTGGCCAGCAGGGTGCCGTCCGACTCCTCGGAGCGGGTGTCCAGCCCCCAGGCGCTCGCGGTGCCGGTCTGCGGCAGGCCGGGCAGCTCGCGGCGGGTCCAGGCGCCGGGTTCGACCAGCAGGAAGACGGGGCGCAGCTCGTCCAGCACGCTGACCAGCAGGGTGCCGCCGACCCAGGAGAAGCCTTGCAGCGCGCGGCGCGGCTGCGGCTCGAACACGGTGGCGAAGGCGCGGTCGCCGGCCAGGAAGGCGTCGAGGCCGATGCCGACCACCGTGTCAGGCGGGTAGGTGTGGCCGCCCACGGTCCAGGGCGTGCGCGGGCGGACGGCGAGCCAGCCGCGGTCGTAGTCGAAGGCGGCGTCGCTCGGCAGGTCGAAGCGCTGGGTGGGGCCGGTGCGGTCGCCGGCGAACACGGCGCTGTTGAAGAAGTCGGTGGTTTCCACGAACAGCAGCCGGTCGTTCTCGCGGTCGTAGCTGCCGGAGGCGGCCATGCTCGCCGGGCCGACCTGGAAGATCGGCGCGCCGGGCGCCTCGCCGCGGGACCAGAGCCGGACGGTGCTGGCATGGCCCGACTGGGTGGCGCCTTGGCCTGCGGAGGACAGCAGCAGCGTGTCCGTGTCCAGCCAGGCGGCGGCGCCCTTGGCTTCGGCCAGGGTGAAGCCGTCGGGCACGAAGCCGCGGGCGGCAAGGTCGAACTCGCGCAGCACGGTGGCGTCGCTGCCGCCGCGGGAGAGGCGCAGGATGGCCCGCTCGTGCGCCGGCGGCAGGGTGGAGGCCCCCTGCCAGACCCAGTCCTCGGCTTCGGCCGCGGCGAGCGCGTCCAGGTCGAGCAGCACGTCCCATTCCGGCGTGTCGGTGCGGTAGGAGGCGAGGGTGGTGCGCCGCCACAGGCCGCGGGGGTGCGCGCCGTCCTGCCAGAAGTTGTACAGCAGCCCGCCACGGCGGGCGGGGACGGGCAGCTTGTCCGGGCGGTCCAGCAAGGTGCGCAGGGTGTCGCGGTCGGAGTCGTAGCGGGGGCCGCCGAAGCGGTGCAGCGTGGCGGCAGATTGCGCGTCCGCCCAGGCGGTGGCGCGCTCGCCCTCGATGTCCTCCAGCCACAGCCAGGGGTCGTCGTCGGGGATGGCGAGGGTGGGGAGGAAAGGGTCCATGGCTGTGTCTAGCCAGACCACAATGCCGCGAACAGCCTGGCGCGGCGGTTCGGCGCACGGCGCTGTCATGGCCAGGGAAGCCGACGAGGAAGCTGGACCGAGGCGACCGCCGCGCATCGTCTTAATATTTTGACAAAGTCTCAATATGTGTTAACACTGCGTTTATTATCAGCAGGGTCTCACCATGAGCTTGGACACGGCACTGACGAATTTGTTCGCGGCGGTCATGGCATCCGGAGTGGTGATGAAAGGCCTGCCACCGATCGTCTATACGGTGCCTGACCGGTGGGCCGAACTGGCGACGGCCTTCAACTTCGCCCACATGACTCTGCCATGATCCCGCTGCCGAGCGTGGAAAGCGCTCACGGGTTCCGCGGCTAACCCTCCGCCAGCACCTCCCGGCTCGCTCGCACCCGGTCCACCCGGCGGCCATCGACCGACTGCACCTCGAACAGCCAGCCGGCGAACACCACCTTGTCGCCCACGCGGGGCACCCGGCGCAGCAGCGCCAGCAGCAGCCCGGCCGCCGTGTGATAGCTGCCCTCCGCCGGCAGGTCCGGCAGGGACAACCGGGCCTTCAGCTCATCGACCGGCATCATCCCGTCCACCACCAGGCTGCCGGGCGTCGCCGCCGCGTCCGCCGCCAAGTCCGGCTGGGTGTCGCTGGCGTCGCCGACGATGGCTTCCAGCACGTCCGCCGCCGTCACCACGCCCTCGAAGCTGCCGTACTCGTCCATCACCAGGGCCAGGCCCAGCGGGTCGGCCTTGAGGCGCTCCAGCGCGTCCAGGGCCGAGATGGTGTCCGGCACCACCATGGGCTGGCGCAGGGCTGCGGCCACGGACAGGTCGCCGCCGCCCAGCAGCCGGTCCAGCATGTCCTTGGCCTGCACCACGCCCACCACGTTGTCGATCGAGCCGTCGCACACCACGAAGCGGCTGTGCGGCGCGCCCTTCAGCGCCTGCACGATGTCCCGCCGCGGATCGCTGCGGTCGATGAAGGCGATCTCGTTGCGCGGCGTCATGATGGCGCGCACCGGCTTGTCCGCCAAGCGCAGCAGCCGCTCGATCATGTCCCGCTCGCCCGCCTCCAGCACGCCGGCCTGCGCGCCCTCGGCCAGCAGCGCCTTCAGCTCCTCCTCCGTCACCTTCTGCGGCGCGGGCCGGCCGGCGCCGAACAGCCGCAGCACCAGCGCCGTGGACAGCCCCAGCGCCCACACGAACGGCCCCATCGCCCGGCTCAGCGCGCCCAGGGCCCGGGCGATGCGGGCGGCCACCACCTCGGGCTGGCGCAGCGCCAACTGCTTGGGCACCAGCTCGCCGATCACCAGGGTCAGGAAGGTGGTGGCCAGCACCACGATCAGCAGTGCCAGCTCGCCCGCCACTGGCTGCAGCGCCGGGATGGCGGCCAGCACCGGCGACAGCCGGCCGGACAGGCGGGCGCCGCCGAAGGTGCCGGTCAGGATGCCCACCAGCGTCATGCCCACCTGCACCGTGGGCAGGAAGCGCTGCGGGTCCTCCGCCAGGCTGAGCGCCGCCGCCGACCCGGCGACGCCCTGGCGCTGCAGCACCATCAGCCGGGCGCGGCGGGAGGAGACCAGGGCCATCTCGCTGAGCGCGAACACCCCGTTGAACAGGATCAGCAGCAGGGTGAGGGCGATCTCGGCCGCGATGTGCATGGAGCCATCCTATCGCCGCCGGGCGCTGCGGGGCAAAGTGGCGCGATGAACCGTCCCCTGCCCGTCCTCGCCCTGCTGCTCGGCCTCGCCGGGCTGCTTCCGTTCGCGGCCTGCGGCGTGCTGGCGCTGCGCCCGGATGACGGGCGGGGGGCGATGGCGCTCGCCGCCTACGCCGCCGTGATCCTGGCCTTCCTGGGCGGGGTGCACTGGGGCTTCGCCTTGGGGCAGCCGTCCGGCCGCGGCGAGCGGGCGCGGCTGTCCCTGGGCGTGGTGCCCTCGCTGGTGGGCTGGGTCGGGCTGCTGATGGTGGTGGCGCTCGACGCCAGCGCCGGGTTGGCGCTGCTGGCGCTGGGCTTTGTCGGCACCACGCTGGTGGAGCGGCGGGGCTTGGCGGCGGGGCTGGTGCCACCGGGCTACATGACGCTGCGCTATGCGCTGTCGGGCACGGTCGTCGCCATCCTGGGCATCGTGCTCGTGATGCGGGTGCTGGGAGTCCACATCAACGTGTTCTGAAGTGTTTCGGAAAGGTTAATTTTCTCTTTTCTTGGACAGCGCGGTCGGCTAAGCGGGAGCAACCAGGAGTTGTTCATGAGCCAGCAAGCCAGCGCCACCATCATCCCGTTCCCCCGCGCGGCGCGGCCCCCGGCGCCAACCTCGGCGCAGGACTTGGCGCAAGCGTCCGAGCGGCTGGCCCAGGCGCTCGCCAGCTTGTCCGTCGCCCTGGCCGAGCAGCGCGACAGCACCGTGCGCTGGCGGCTGGCGCTGGAGGAGCTGGCGGCCAAGATGCAGCGGTTGGGCAGCTCCGCGCGCGGCTGACCCGGTTTCCGGCCGGGGCGAAACGCACTAGCATCCCAGCATACGGGGGAGTGCAGGCGTGAAGGCTTTCTGGGACCCGGCGCAGCTCGCCCACGCGCCGCGCTTCTTCCTGCAACGCGGCCAGCTCCGCAGCAACCACGAGACGCCGGGGCGGGCGGAGGCGCTGCTGTCCGGCTGCCGCGCGCTGGGCCTGGAGATCACCCAGCCCGGCTCCGCCAGCCGGGCCGCCTTGGAGACGGTGCACGAAGCGGACTACCTGGATTGGCTGGCCAGCGCCGCCGCCGAGTGGGCGGCGATGGAGGATGCCGGCCCCGAGGTGGTGGCCAACATGCACCCCTCGCCGGAGATGCTGGGCAACGGCGCACGTCCGCCCGCCTCCGCCATCGGCCGCGCCGGCTGGTTCTCGGCCGATGCCGCCTGCCCGCTCGGGGCCGGCAGCTGGGGAGCGATCGAGGCCGCGGCGGCCTGCGCCCTGGCCGCGGCGGACGAGGCGGCGGGCGGCCGGGACTGCTACGCGCTGTGCCGCCCCCCCGGCCACCACGCCTATGCCGCCCGGGCAGGCGGGCACTGCTACCTCAACAACGCGGCCTTGGCGGTGGAGCGGCTGATCTCGCACGGCGCGCGCCGGGTCGCGGTGCTGGACATCGACAGCCACCACGGCAACGGCACCCAGGGCCTGTTCTGGACCCGCGGCGACGTGCTGTTCGCCTCCATCCACGGCGACCCGGCGGGCTACTACCCCTGGTACGTGGGCCATGCCGACGAGCAGGGCGCCGGGGCGGGCCTCGGCCTCACCCGCAACTTCCCGCTGGCCGCGGGCACGGCAGACCTCGGCTGGCTGGCGGCGCTGGATGCCGCGCTGCGCCAGGTCGAGCGGTTCGGCGCGGACGCGCTGGTGGTCAGCCTGGGGTTCGACGCCTCGCGCGACGAACCGCTGCACTTCCTGTCCGTCTCGCCAGAGGGGTTCGCCCGCGCGGGCGCCTCGATCGGCCGGCTGACCGCGCCGGCGGCGTTCATCCAGGAGGGCGGCTACAACACGGACACGCTGGCGCCGCTGCTGCAGGCGTTCCTGGCGGCGTTCGGCGGATGAGCCTGGCCCGGGTGCAATCCTTCGCCTTCTCCGGCATCGAGGCCGTGCCGGTGGAGGTGCAGGTGCAGGTGTCCTCCGGCCTGCCCGCCTTCCTGGTGGTGGGGCTGCCGGACAAGGCGGTGGGCGAGGCGCGCGAGCGGGTGCGGGCGGCACTGACCGCCATGGGGCTGGCGCTGCCGCCGCGCCGGGTGCTGATCAACCTGGCGCCGGCCGACCTGCTGAAGGAGGGCAGCCATTTCGACCTGCCGATCGCGCTGTGCGTGCTGGCGGCGATGGACGTGCTGCCGCGCGAGGACCTGGCTGGGTTCGCCGCCGTGGGGGAGCTTTCCCTGGACGGCACGCTGAACCCGGTGGCCGGCGTGCTGCCCGCCGCCATCGCCGCCTCCGCCCGCGGCCTCGGGCTGATCTGCCCGGCCGAGCAGGGCGGCGAGGCGGCCTGGGCCGGCCAGGTGGAGGTGCTGGCGCTGCCCGACCTGCTGTGCGCCGTGAACCATTTCCGCGGCACCCAGGTGCTGACCCCGCCGCCGCCCGCCGGGGTGGCGGAGCGGGTGCCTGGCCCGGACCTGTCCGAGGTGAAGGGCATGGAGGCGGCCAAGCGCGCGGTGGAGGTGGCGGCGGCCGGCGGGCACAACCTGCTGCTGGTGGGGCCGCCGGGTGCGGGCAAGTCCATGCTGGCCTGCCGGATGCCCGGGCTGCTGCCGGACCTGACGCCGGCGGAGGCGCTGGAGGTGAGCACCATCCATTCCGTGGCCGGGCTGCTGGTGGGCGGCCTGATGGTCAAGCGCCCGCCCTACCGGGAGCCGCACCATTCGGCCAGCCCCGCGGCGCTGACCGGCGGCGGCCAGCGCGCCCGGCCGGGCGAGGTGAGCCTGGCGCACCGCGGCGTGCTGTTCCTGGACGAGCTGCCGGAGTTTCCCCGCCCGGCGCTGGAGGCGCTGCGCACGCCGCTGGAGACCGGCCGCACCACGGTGGCGCGCGCCGCCGCCCACGTCACCTACCCGGCGCGTTTCCAATTGGTGGCGGCGATGAACCCGTGCCGCTGCGGCCATCTCGGCGACCCGGCGCGCGAGTGCGGCAAGGCGCCCCGCTGCGGCGAGGACTACCTCAGCCGCATCAGCGGGCCGCTGCTGGACCGCATCGACATGACGGTGGCGGTGCAGCCGATCCCGCCCGCCGAGCTGAGCCGCGCCCCGCCGGGCGAGCCGAGTGCGGTGGTGGCCGAGCGCATCGCCGCCGCCCGCGCCCGGCAGCGCGAGCGCGGCGCGCTGAACGCCGAGGCGGACCCGGCGGCGATCGCGCTGCACCCGGACGCGCGGGCGCTGGCGGAGCAGGCGGCGGAGAAGCTGCGGCTGTCGGCGCGCGGCTTTACCCGGGTGCTGCGGGTGGGGCGCACGATTGCGGATTTGGCGCGCTCGCCGGTGGTGCGGCGGGTGGACGTGGCGGAGGCGCTGGCGTTCCGGCACCGGGTGCCGGGGCGGGGGGTTTGAGGGGCTTTGCCGAGCCGTGAAGGCCATCGCGCTTAGCGGTTTTGGGACGTGTGCCAAACCCGTAGGATGCGGACCGTTCCAGTGCCGTCATCCACCTCGTAGACCATGACATAGGGCGGCACGGCGGACAGCTCGTGCGTGCCCGGCACGCGGCCTGGCCTGCCTTTGGCAGGCAGGACGGCGAGGCTGTCAGCCAAGCCGTGATGCGTCGTCGGTCATCACGGGCTGCCGTCCGCCAAAGCACCCTCACGCGGTTGGTGGAACCAGCCGCCGTTCAAGAGCCTCAATTTCGGCTGAAATCTCTACCCGCACTTCCTCGTGCGGCACGTCGGGCCGGGGATCGGCGCGAGATTCTGTCACTGCGGCGATCAACGCTTGGCACTCGGCTTTGTTCAGGGTTTCGGCTGATAAGGGTGTGTAAGCCTCGCTCATCTGACTCACCCCTCTCCTATGCTTTTCTTTGCAGTCTGCGGTATATGGCTCAAGCGACTTATCTGCCCCAGTGTTAAGGATTTCTGGGGCACATGACCATCACGTTCGGCCCGACCGTATGGAAGCTACAAGATGCTGTCGCCGCGCCACTTCCTGTTTGTCTGCGAGAAAGTGGAGAAGGTCATCCGTTTGGGCTGTGAGGAAGAAGCGCGAAAGGCGGCTGTTGCCATCGTTGATGATTGGGCTTCAGAGGTCATTGCGGCTCATATCAACACAAAGCGCTTTCCCTGGAGCGTAAGAGCTGAATTTGAGGTCGCTGGAAGAAACATCCAGCCTTTAGGGGTTGATTTTGGACGGGATCAGCGGCCCGAAGTGAACAAGTGGGTTCTTGAATGCAGTGGACTTTTGCGAGAGCGCTGGCATTACTGGGCAGAGACATCCGAGCGTTTCACAGCCTGTCAAAAGCTCAGAAGACAGTCGTAACTTGCCCGCTCGTGTTGACCAGCGAGCAAAGTTATGGCCCTGAAGTCTTTTGTTAACTCGCGCTGTGAGTTTTTTGGGCTGGTTCTGGCTGAACACTCTGTCATGACTAGGCTCGACCTGGTCACCCATAAGGCGATGTAATTGCCGGCCTGCGTAAGTGACGCGCAACCACCGCCGTTGCAGTTCCATCGGCGTGGATACCCGGGTCAAGCCCGGGCATGACAATGTTAGCCGGGCAAGACGCGATAGATCTGCCTCTGGGAAAGCAGTGAGGTCCACGATAGGCCCTAGATCAACGGGCCACGAAGTTCGCGGCGTCTCTACTTCCCCAACCGCTCCGCCACCTCCGCCACCACCACCTCGAACATTGCCTCCGTCAGCCGTCCCGTGTTCGTGTTGTAGCGGGACACGTGATAGCTATCCGCCAGCCACCGCCCATCCGGCAGGGCGTGGAACGCCCCATGGCGGAACTTCATGCGGCTTTGCGGCACGCCCATCGTCCGCAGGACTGCGGCGTGGGCCAGCAGGCCGAGCGCCAGTACCACCCGCAAGCGCGGCATCGCGGCCAGTTCCGCGGCGAGGAAGCGGTTGCAGGTGCGGACCTCCTCCGGCACCGGCAGGTTGGCGGGGGGGACGCAGCGGACGGCGTTGACGATGCGGCAGTCATGCAGCGTCAGGCCGTCCGCCGGGTCAGCGCGGTACTCGCCCTGCGTGAAGCCGAAGCGCAGCAGGGTTTGATACAGCAGCAGGCCAGCGTGGTCGCCGGTGAAGGGGCGGCCGGTACGGTTGGCGCCGCGCACGCCGGGGGCCATGCCCACCGCCAGGAAACGCGCGTCCAGCGGGCCCCAGCTGGGCACGGGGGCGTTGAACCAGTTCGGATGCTCGGCCCGGTTCGCGGCGCGGTAGGCTGCGAGCCGGGGGCACAGGGCGCAGTCGGGCGGCGGGGCGTCCGGCTCCGGCGTCAGACGATCTCGGTTGGCTCGTTGTAGGGCTCGGCCGGAGTGTTGCGCACGCTGCGGGTGCGCGGCTCCATCTGGCGGCGGGTGAAGCCGGGGGCGATCTCGGCCAGCTCCAGGAACTGGTCGGCCTGGCGGCGCAGCTCGTCGGCGATCATCGGCGGGCTGCTGCGCACGGTCGAGACCACGGACACCCGCACACCTTGCCGCTGCACTGCTTCCACCAGGCGGCGGAAGTCGCTGTCACCGCTGAACAGCACCGCATGGTCCAGCTTGGGCGCCAGCTCCAGCATGTCGACCGCCAGCTCCACGTCCATGTTGCCCTTGACCCGGCGGCGGCCTGTGGCGTCGGTGAACTCGCGCGCCGGCTTGGTCACCAGGGAGTAGCCGTTATAGGCCAGCCAGTCGGTCAGCGGCTTGAGCGGCGAGTACTCCTCGGTTTCGAGCACCGCCGAGTAGTAATACGCGCGGATCACGTTGGTCTTGGCGCGGAAAAACTCCAGCATGTTCCGGTAATCGACGTCGAACCCCAGGTTGCGCGAAGCGGAGTAGAGATTGGCCCCGTCGATGAACAAGGCAGTCCGTTCAGTGGGAAGAAACAGCACGTTCTTAAATCCTTCAACGCAGCTGCCACGCAGCCGCACGAGCCAAAGCAATGCCTGACCATAACGGCACGGGTGCGCTGCACAAAGGCCAAGCCGGTGAAATGATTTTAATTTCCCTGGGCGCGAACCTGCCGACCTTCCCCGCGGCGCTTGCCACCTGCCAGGCGGCCGCGGCGGCGCTGGACGGGGTGGCCGGGCTGCGCCTGGCCGCAGTGTCGCGCTGGTACGAGACGGAAGCGATGCCGCCGTCCGGCCAGCCGCCCTACGTCAACGGCGTGGCGCGGCTCGCTGGGGCCGCCGACCCGGCGGCCCTGCTGCGCGCGCTGCAAACCATGGAGCTGAGCTACGGGCGGGAGCGGAGCGTGCCCAACGCGGCCCGCACGCTGGATCTCGACATCCTCGCCATGGGCCGCCGGGTCCGTGACGCGCCGGACCCGGTGCTGCCGCATCCCCGCCTGCATGGACGCGCCTTCGTGCTGCGCCCGCTGCTGGACGTGGCGCCGGACTGGCGGCATCCCGTGCTCGGGCTCTCCGCCCGGCAGCTGCTCGCCGGGTTGCCGGAGCAGGGCGTCAAGCCGTGTTCGCACTTGCGAGATAGCCCTTCAGGGCCTAGTTAGGTGGATCGGTCGTTCAACGGAGTCTTGCCCCATGGCGCGCGTGACAGTCGAGGATTGCGTCGAGCGCGTGCCCAACCGGTTCGAGCTGGTCTTGTTCGCCGCGCAGCGCGCGCGCAACCTAGGCCGCGGCGAAGAGCTGACGGTTGACCGCGACAACGACAAGAACCCGGTCGTGGCGTTGCGCGAGATTGCTGAGGAGACCATCGCGATCCCGAAGCTGGAGCAGGACCTGATCAAGTCGCTGTCCCGCGCGCCGGAGCCGGAGCCGGCGGACGAGGAGGTGCTCGACCTCATCCCGACCGACCAGAACATCTTCGGCCTGCAAGACGTGTCGGCCGAGGAAGAAGCCGCCAGCCTGCCCGTGGAGGAGATGTCCCCCGAGGACCTCGAAGCCGCCATCGAGGCCGAGTTGGGCGGACGCCGCCGCTAGCCGCACCGGGGGGGCATGGACAGGCCGAGCTTCCACCGAACGCTGTTCGCCCCCGACGGGACGGCGAGCGCACACCCGACGGCGCCGCGCGCGCCGATCATCCGGCAGTTCGAGCTGACCGAGCGGGTTCTCAGCTATGATCCCAAGGCCGACACCGGGCTGATCGACGCCGCCTACGTCATGGCGATGCAGGCGCATGGCGGACAGTGCCGAGACAACGGCGACCCCTACATCACCCACCCCGTCGCCGTGGCGGACATCCTGGCCGGCTATCGGCTGGATGTGGGCAGCATCGTCACCGCGCTGTTGCACGACGTGGTGGAAGACACCGGCATCAAGCTCAGCGAGATCGAGGCGCGGTTCGGCAAGCCGGTGGCGGGGCTGGTCGATGGCGTCACCAAGCTCACCAAGCTGGAGCTGAAGGCCGAGCGCTCCAAGCAGGCGGAGAACTTCCGCAAGCTGGTGCTGGCGATCAGCCAGGATATCAGGGTGCTGCTGGTCAAGCTGGCGGACCGCCTGCACAACATGCGCACGCTGTGCTTCGTGGGCTCACTGGAGCGGCGGCAGCGCATCGCCCGCGAGACCATGGAAATCTACGCGCCGCTCGCCGAGCGCATCGGCATGGACGAGGTGAAAATCGAGCTGCAGGACCTCGCCTTTGCGCAATTGGAGAAGGAGGCGTTCGAGACCATTCAGGCGCGGCTGAACTTCCTGCGCGGCCAGGGAGCGGACATCATCGAGAACGTGCGCGGCGAGCTGGCCCGGGTGTGCCGGGAGGCGGGCGTGCAGGCGGTGGAGGTGACCGGGCGGGAGAAGAGCCCGTACTCCATTTGGGAGAAGATGCAGCGGCGCAACGTCGCCTTCGAGCAACTGTCCGACATCATGGCGTTCCGCATGGTCGTGCCGGCGCGGGCGGATTGCTACATGGCGCTCGGCGCGGTGCACGCGAGCTACCCGGTGATCGCCGGGCGGTTCAAGGACTACATCTCCACCCCGAAATCCAACGGCTACCAGAGCCTGCACACCGGCGTCACGCTGCGGCATCCGCTGAACCAGAAGATCGAGGTACAAATCCGCACCGCCGACATGCAGCGGGTGGCCGATAACGGGGTTGCGGCGCACTGGGGCTACAAGCAGGGAACCCCAGGACCCGGCGACGGGCAGGACTTCCCGTGGGTGCGCGACTTGCTGGAGATTCTGGAGAACTCCGCCACCGGCGACGAATTCCTGGAAAACACCAAGCTGGAACTCTACCAAGACCAGGTGTTCTGCTTCACGCCCAAGGGGCAGCTGATCCAGCTGCCGCGCGGCGCGACCCCGGTGGACTTCGCCTATGCCGTGCACAGCCAAGTGGGTGACACCTGCGTTGGCGCCAAGGTGAACGGGCGGCTGCTGCCGCTGCGGACCGAGCTGCAGAACGGCGACCAAGTGGAAGTGATGACCGCGCGCGGCGGCACCCCCTCCCCCGCCTGGGAGCGCTTCGCCGTCACCGGCAAGGCGCGGGCGCGCATCCGGCGGCACGTGGCGCTGCAACAGCGGCAGCAGAACCTGGACTCTGGCCGCGCGGCGCTGGCCAAGGCGTTCCGGCAGGAGGGGCTGGACGGCTCGGAGAAGGTGCTGGAGGCGGCGCTGAAGGGCCTCAAGGCCGCCTCGCTCGACGACCTGTACGTCAACGTCGGCAACGGCAACACCGGGCCGAAGGACGTGGTGCACGCGGCCTATCCCGAGCTGCGCCAGTCCGCCCGCGCGCCGCGGATGATCCCTCCGTTGACTTCCCGCGCGCCCAGCCGGCCCGGCGGCAGCCTGGCGGTGAGCGGCCTGCTGCCGGGCATGGCGGTGCAGTATGCCGGGTGCTGCCACCCGCTGCCGGGGGACCGCATCGTCGGCATCGTGACCACCGGCAAGGGCGTCACCGTGCACGCGAGCGGCTGCCAGACGCTGGAGAGCTTCGCCGCTACGCCCGAGCGGTTCATCGACATCGGCTGGGAGGGGGACGGCCACGGCGGCGGGATGCACACCGGGCGCGTCAGCGTCATCGCCGCCAACGAGACCGGCACGCTGGCGGCGCTGACCAACGCCATCTCCAAGCAGGACGGGTCGGTGACCAACCTCAAGATCGTCAACCGGCAGCAGGAGTTCTTTGAAATCCTGGTCGATGTGGAGGTGCGCGACCTGCGGCACCTCTCGACGGTGATCGCCGGGCTGCGCGCCGCGCAGGGCGTGACGCAGGTGGAGCGGGCCCGTGCTTGAGCAGGGCGCGGCATGATCCTCGGCATCGGCTCCGACCTGTGCGACATCCGCCGCATCGCGCAGGTGATGGAGCGGTTCGGCGACCGGTTCCTGCGCCGGGTGTTCACCC
Organism: uncultured Acetobacteraceae bacterium; assembly: GCA_964235495.1. Lineage (GTDB taxonomy): Bacteria > Pseudomonadota > Alphaproteobacteria > Acetobacterales > Acetobacteraceae > LMUY01. The sequence goes on from CAXSAX010000031.1 coordinate 31,611, forward strand.
CGGCGGAGCGGGCGCGGGCGGCCCGGCGCACCGCGGGGTTGCATGCCGGCACGTTCGCCAAGCGGTTCGCCGCCAAGGAGGCTTGCGCCAAGGCGCTCGGCACCGGGTTCAGCCGCGGCGTGTTCCATTCCGACATGGGCGTGGTGAACCTGCCGAGCGGCCAGCCCACCTTGGCGCTGACCGGGGGGGCGGCGGCACGGCTGCGCGCGATCACGCCGCCGGGCCAGGTAGCGACGCTGCACCTGACGTTGACCGACGAGCATCCCTACGCCTTCGCCCAGGTGATGATCTCCGGCGACCCGGCGTGAGCGGGCCGTATGCCTCGGTAAACTGGGAGGCGCGGTTCCAGGCGGAGCGCACGCCGTGGGAGCGCCCGACGCTCAACCCGGCCTTCGTGTCCTGGCGCGGCAGCGGCACGTTGTCGCCCTGCCGCATCCTGCTGCCCGGCGCGGGCCGCAGCGGCGAGCCGCTGGCCCTGGCGCGGGACGGCTTCGACATCACGGTGGTTGATCTCGCCCCCACCTCCGTGGCGGTGCAGCGGGTCCGACTCGAAGCGGCCAGCCTTGCCGGAGCGGTGCACCAGGCGGATTTGCTGGCATGGCAGCCTGGCGCGCCGTTCGACGCGGTGTATGACCAGACCTGCCTCTGCGCCCTGCCCCCGGCCGTGCTGCCGGACTATGCCGCCCGGTTGCATAATTGGCTGCGGCCTGGCGGACGCCTGTTCATCCTATTCATGCAGACCGGGCGGGCGGGCGGGCCACCGTTCGACTGCCCGCTTCCGGCCATGCGGGCGCTGTTCGGGGCGGGGTGGGCGTGGCCGGCGGAAGGGGCCCCGGCTGCCCCCCGGACGGACCGGAGCGAAATCCCGGTGGTGCTGACCCGGCTCTGACCGGCTACGGCACTACGGGCAGCCAAATGGCGCTCGCCCCGTCGCCCGACCGCATCACCGTGACCGTCGCCTTCTGGTAGTCGGAAGCCTTCGGGAACAACGGGTTGTCCGCGTAGCTCTGCGGGTTGCGGTCATACAGCGGGAATAGGGTGGACTGAATCTGCAGCATGATCCGATGCCCGGGCAGAAAGGTGTAGTCGGCGTTCGGCAGGGTGAACCGATAGTGCTGCGCCGCGCCTGGCGGGATCGGCGAGGGGGTTACGAAGCTTTCGCGGTAGCGACCGCGCAGGATGTCCGTGCCGATCGGCAGCTCGTAGCCGCCCAGCTCCGGCTGGGCCGGGTAGTCCGGCGGGTACACGTCGATCAGCTTGACCACCACGTCGCCGTCGGTGCCCGTGGTCGCGGCCACGATGTCGGCGACCGGTGCGCCTTGCAGCTTGACGGGGGCGGTGAGCAGCGGCGTCTGGTAGGTCAGCACGTCGGGGCGGCCATCGACGAAGCGTTGGTCGTGTACCAGCCAGGTGCGCCAGGCGTCTCGGTCGGAGAACCGCACCGGGCGCGGCTCGAACGGCACCGGCTTGGCCGGGTCGGAAACGTAGGAGTCGCCTTCGCCCGCGCCGGCCGGCTTCTCGAACGCGAGGCCGAAGCCGGGTTGCAGGTAGAGCGGCTTCACGCCCTGGGAGCAGCCCGTCTCGCAGGCGGTGGGCCAGTCGGCGAACTGCTCCCAGCGGTTCGCGGCCGGTTCGTAGAACGCCACCCGGGGCAGGTTCGCGGGCGGGCCGTCCTTCAGGTATTGCGTGAGGAAGGGCAGCACCATGTCGTGGCGGAACTGCTGGGCGGTGTCGCCCACCCACTTGAAGGGTCCGAGGTTCCAGCCCGGGCCGTTGACCTGGCTGTGCGACCAGGGGCCGATCACCAGCCAGTTGTTGGCCAGGTGCCCGGCGGCTTTCAGGGCGAGCCAGCTCTGGTTGGCACCCCACATGTCCTCCTGGTCCCACATCCCCTGCTCCCACAGGGTCGGCACGCTTGAGGGGCGGGCGGCCAGCATCTTGTCCAGCGCCTGGCCCTGCCAGAACCCGTCATAGGCCGGATGCGCCAGCATCTTGCGCCACCAGCCGAGCTGGCCGAAGCCGTTGGCCTCGGCGTAGGCGCCCGGGGACCCGGCGGCGAGGAACGTCTCGTAATCGTCGTAGGCGGTGCGCGGCACGCCCTCGCCCTCGCCCTTCTGCTCAGTCTGGCCGGCGATGTAGTCGAGATTGGTTTGGCGGAACGCGCCGTAATGGTACCAGTCATCGCCCATCCACCCGTCCACCATGGGGCTTTCCGGGACGGCGGCCTTGAGCGCCGGGTGCGGGTCGAGCAGGGCCATCGCCACCGTGAAGCCCTCGTAGGACGAGCCGATCATGCCCACCTTGCCGTTGGATTGGGGCAGGTTGTGGACCAGCCAGTCCGTCGTGTCCCAGGCGTCGGTGACGTTGTCGGTTTGCGTCGGGTTGAGCGGGCCGCGGACGGGGCGGGTCATCTCGTACTCGCCCTCAGAGCCGTATTTGCCGCGCACGTCCTGGTACACGCGGATGAAGCCGGCCCGGACGAAGTCCTCGTCGGCACCGGGCAGCATGGACATCATCAGCGGGGACCTGGCGCGCTCGGCCCGTTTCTTGGCATTGTACGGCGTGCGGGTCAGCACGATGGGCGCGTCGTGCGCGTCCTTCGGGATGACGATCACCGTATAGAGCTTCACGCCGTCGCGCATCGGGATCATCTCGACGCACTTAATGTAGTCGTTCTGCGCGTCCGGCTTAGTGAAGGTTGCGGGAATGTCTCCCGGCGTGGCCGCCGGGTCCGCCCGCCCCGCAGCCGGCAACAGAGCGAGGGCGGCGGAGAGGGCAAGGGTCGCGGATCGGGATGACGGCATGGCGCGATCCGTGTTGCATCGCAGCGCGGGCGTCAAGCCGGGTCGCCGTCCCGCCGCTTTCCTTGACAGATCGCATCGCCATCGGCTTCATCCGGCAGCATTTCACCGGATCGCCGCACTATGGCCAAAGCAAGAACAGCGGCCCCCGCGAAGCCGGCTGGCTGGCTCGAGAACGTCAAGACAATCGTGTATGCCGGGCTGATCGCCGTGGCCATACGCACCGTCGCGTTCGAGCCGTTCAACATCCCGTCCGGGTCCATGATCCCGACCTTGCTGGTCGGCGATTACCTGTTCGTCTCCAAGTTCAGCTACGGCTACTCGCGCTACTCCATTCCGTTCTCCCCCAACCTGTTCTCCGGCCGCATCTTCGGCAGCTTGCCCAAGCGCGGCGACGTGGTGGTGTTCAAGAACATGAACGACCATTACGAGGACTACATCAAGCGCATCATCGGCCTGCCCGGCGACCACATCCAGGTCCGTGGCGGCACGCTCTACATCAACGGCCAGCCGGCGGTGCGCCACCCGACCGGCGTGGTGGTGGCAACCGACGAGAACGGCTCCTCCATCGGCGAGCAGCAGTACACCGAAACGCTGCCAGGCAACTACACTCACCTGATCGCCAAGATGGGCGACGAGGGCGCAGCCAACAACACGCAGGACTACGTCGTCCCGGAGGGCGACCTGTTCGCCATGGGCGACAACCGGGACAACAGCTTGGACAGCCGCTTTTCCGCCAGCAACATCGACTCCTTGCGTGACCCGCGCGGCGTGGGCTTCCTGCCGGTCGAGAACCTGGTCGGGCGCGCGGAGTTCATCTTCTTCTCCGTCAGCGCGTCGGCGCCCTGGTGGCAGGTGTGGGAATGGCCGTTCGAAATCCGCTGGAACCGCATCCTGACTGGCATCCAGTGACGCAAGCGGCCTTTGGTCACCAGTGGAGCCGCCCCGAGCTGCTGCGCGAGGCGCTCACCCACCGCTCCGCCGTGCCGCGGACCTCCCGGCCGGAGAGCCGCATTCGCTCCAACGAGCGCCTGGAGTTTGTCGGCGACCGGGTGCTCGGCCTGCTGATGGCTGAGTGGCTGGTGCAGCGTTTCCCCGCCGAGGCCGAAGGCTTGCTGGCCCGGCGTCACGCGGACTTGGTGGCCGAGCCGTTGCTCGCCGCCATCGGCGCCCAGCTCGGGCTGCCGGATACGCTGATTCTGGCGCCGAACGAGGCCCGCGCCGGCGTCAGCCGCGGCGCCGCCGTGGTGGCCGACGGGGTGGAAGCTGTGTTGGGGGCCCTCTACCTCGATGGCGGACTGGAGGCGGCGCGGGCCTTCGTGCGCAGCGGCTGGGCGGAGGCGGTGGAGGCGCAGGGCAGCCCGCCCAAGCACCCGAAATCCGACTTGAAGGAGTGGATGGAGGCGCGCGGCGCCGCCTTGCCCCCCTTCGTGGAGCTGCCCCGCTCCGGCCCGGCCCATGCCTTCGTCTTCACCGTCACCGTCTCGGCCATGGGGCGCACCGGCAAGGGCGAGGCGAGCACCAAGCAGATGGCGGAGCGCGACGCCGCCGCCGACCTGCTGCGGCAACTGGCTGCATGACGACGTGACGACGCGATATGGTGACGCATCGTGACGACGCGATGCGGCTTCGCCGCCATCGTGGGCGCCCCGAATGCCGGCAAGTCCACCCTGCTGAACCGCATGACCGGCGCCAAGCTGTCCATCGTCAGCCCCAAGGCGCAGACCACGCGGTTCCGGGTGCTCGGCATCCTGATGCGTGGCGAGACGCAGATGCTGCTGGTGGACACGCCGGGCATCTTCGCGCCCCGCCGCAAGCTGGACCGCGCCATGGTCAACGCCGCCTGGACGGGGGCCGAGGAAGCCGATGTCACCCTGCTGCTGGTGGACGCCAAGGCGGGGGCGCGCGCTGCCGTGCGGGATATCGCGACCCGGCTGGCGCAGCGCGGCGGGCGCACCTGGCTGGTGCTGAACAAGGTTGATCTCGTGACGCCGGCGGCGCTGCTGCCGCTCATCGCCGACCTCAACGGCCTGGCCGCGTTCGAGGAGACCTTCATGGTCAGCGCCGTCAACGGCGAAGGGCTGGACGTGTTGCTGGACCGCCTGGCCGCCACCATGCCGGTCGGCCCCTACCTGTATCCGCCCGACGACCTGACCGACCTGCCGGACCGGCTGCTGGCGGCCGAGCTGGTGCGGGAACAGATCTTCCTGCAAATTCAGGAGGAGGTGCCCTACGCCACCACCGTGGAAACCGAGAGCTACACCGCCCGGCCGGACGGCTCGGTGCGGATCGACGCCACGGTCTACGTCACCCGGCCAGGCCACAAGGCCATCCTGATCGGCGGCGGCGGTGCGCGCATCCGCGAGATTGGCGCCCGCGCCCGGCAGCAGCTGGCCGGCCTGCTGGAGCGCCCGGTGCACCTGTTCCTGAACGTGAAGGAGCGGGCCGGCTGGGACGAGGAAGGCGCGCGCCTGCGGGCGATCGGCCTGGAGGACCCCGGCTAGCCCGCCATGGAGTGGCAGGCCTCCGCCATCGTGCTCGCGGCCCGCAGCTACGGGGAAGGCGACGCCCTCGCCACCGTGCTGACGGCCGAGCACGGCGCGCATCGTGGCCTCGCCCGGGGCGGCGCCTCCCGCCGGGGCGCCGGGGTATGGCAGCCCGGCAACCTCCTGGACGTGCGCTGGCTCGCCAGGCTGGAAGACCAGTTGGGCGCGTTCACCGGAGAGCTGGTGCACCCGGCGGCTGCCTTGGCGATGGATGACCCCCTCGCGCTTGCCGTGCTGTCCAGCGCCTGCGCCGTGGCGGAAGGGGCGCTGATCGAACGCGAGCCGCACCCGCAGGTGTTCGCCGGGATGCTGCAGCTGATCGCCCGACTTCCGGCCGGGCCGGCTGTGCTGACGGACCTGATCGACTGGGAGTTGGCGCTGTTGCGGGAGCTGGGCTACGGGCTCGACTTGAGGAGCTGCACAGTGACGGGCACCCTGGAGGACTTGGCCTGGGTCTCGCCACGAACGGGACGCGCGGTGAGCGAGGCCGCCGCCGGGGCGTGGAAGGACCGGCTGCTTCCCCTGCCCCCGTTGCTGCGTGGCGGCGAGGCTGGCCCGGCGGGCTGGGCCGCCGGCCTGGCGCTGACCGGGCACTTCCTGGCGCGCGACGCTTTCGGCATCCAGCACAAGCAACTGCCGGCGGCGCGAATGCGCTTGGCGGATCGGGTCGCGGCCTTGGCCGATCGACCGGGCTAAGCCCTGGGTCCAGCAAGCCGCATGGTTACCCGGCTAGGTCAGGGCCGCTGGGAGGCCTAGCCCGCACGAAGGCCGCGAAAGGTTGGCTGCGGGGCTGGAGCCTAAGCCCTTAGTGTCCCCGCGTCACGGAATGCTTGTGGGTGATGGCCTCTGCCGCAGCTGGAGTGCTGCGTGCCGCCGTTGTCTCGGCTGCAGCGCAGCCGCCGTCATTGTCGGTGCCGAGTTGGATGGTCGGCAGCAGCGCCGCCGGGGGAAACAAGATGCCCAAGCCTATTGCGGCTCCCGCCCGCGCGGCAAGCGGGCCGATCTCCGGCCTGATGGATGGGCTGGCCAGGTGGCCGGTGATGTCGATCGGCGTAGGGAAGGTGCCGACGCTGAAATGCCGCGACGCCGTCTTGAGCTTGTAGTCGATCGTCTCGTCGGCGAGGTTGACCTCGCCAGTACCTTTGATTTGCGCCTCGCTGGTATCCACCACGAGCGTGTCAGTGCTCAGCATCCCGTGCTGTAGCGTGAACACGGCCGCAAAGCATTGCAGAGTGGCACGGGACGGCACTCCCAAGGCGGACAGCAGCGCGTTGCCGAACTCGAGCCCGGCAATGTCCACCAGCAGGGCGCTCAGGTTGCCCCCGGACAAGCCCAGCCGCAGCCCGCCATCGCCGCGCCCGAGCAGGGTTGCCAGCGAACTGCCCGTCGAGTCGAGCTTGGCGCTGCCGCTCAGCGACCCGGCGCCGTTGACGGCGTGGGTGGCGGATAGCAGCCTGGCGACATCAAGCTGCTTGAACTCTATTTCAGTGGCCGTCTTTAGCTCGTGCCCCTGGGGCGCCAAATCCGAGGTCAAGCTGATCTCGCCCGTGCCCACCGCGAATGAGAGCGGATGCAGCTTGATCTGGCCATCGTTGATATCAAGATCGGCCACGATGTTGTCCAGCGGGACAGACCGGCCTTCGATGTGGGCGCCGCGGTAGCGCAGCCGCACATCGGCCATGTTGAGCTTGGGCAGATTGATCGGGGTGTCGGGCAAAACCCTGCCGCTGCTCTCGCGATGGGCCAACTCGGCTTTCTGCGCGGCGCTTTGATTGCCCTCGCTTTTGCGGCCCGGCGTTTCGCCGATGAAGCCCCCCAAATCCGCCAGCTGCACGCGATGGGAAAACAGGTTGGCATCGACGAACGGGCGCTGCCGGGTCGGGTCCACCAAGATGTCGCCGTTCAAATCGCTCTCGCCGAGCCGGCCGGTGAACCCGGTGAACCGAATCTTGCGGTCGGCATAATCGAGCTTGCCGGCAATGGAGTAGGCCGGGGTTTCCGGGATCGGCACCCCGGTCAGCGGCGTCAGCTTTGCCATGTCTGGGCCGGACAGCTCAAGCTTCAGGTTGGCGCCCGCGAAGCTGAGCGGATTCTCTACGGTCCCTTTCAGCACGACCTTGGTCGGACCATTTTCGATATGCAGGTCGATAGGGTAGGGCTGGCTGGCGTCTCGCAGCGACAACAGGGCACCCCCCACCAGCCGCCCAATGATCGGCTGGGCGGCGTAGGTGCCCTTGGCATCGACGACGATCTGGCCGGCCTGGCTGTCCGGCGTCGCGGCGCCGGACGCTGCAGCCTTCGTGGCAACGTCCAGGGCAAAATCCGCTTTCAAGCGGGCCAGCACGATGTGGGCATGGCCATCGTTGACCAGCAACTGACCGATCTTCGGACCGGCGTTCGGATCGGATGGCTTGCTGGACGAGGCGTTGCTGCTGCCGGTCGGCCAGTTCGCCTTGCCGTCGGCCCTCTGCTCCGCGTCCACGACGGGATGGTCGGCCACGATCTGCGGCAGCACGATCTGGCGTGAGCGGATATACGCCATCACGTCGGCCACGACCGTCAGCTTGTCGATGGTGGCGAATGGCTTGTCGGCGGGGAAGCCATCGGCGTCGGCCACGACGATATCGTCCAACGACACGGTGGTGGTTCGGCCGAGATGGACATGAAGGTGCTGCGCCGTGACCTTGCGGCCCAGGGCGGAACTTGCCTGGGCTTCGACCAGCGGCAGGAACCAGTCCCAGTCCCACAAGACGACCAGGGCGATGATCGCCACCACAAAAGTACCCAGGACCCACAGGCCGATATGCCGGCGTTTCTTCGGGTTCAAGCTCGTGTCTGGATCCATAACTATAGAATGCTAAAACCAAACGCCGGTTGCCGCTAGCCTGCTCACCGCGCATGGTGGCCCGCGACAAGGGAGCCGTTTGCCATGATCCACGAGATGCGCGTCTATCATTGCATCCCAGGCCGGCTTCCGGCGCTGCTTGCCCGTTTCGAGACGATCACCTTGCCGCTGTGGGAGCGGCACGGGATACGCCAAGCCGGGTTCTGGACGACGCTGGTCGGCCAATCGAACCAGACCCTGACTTACCTGCTCGCGTGGGAAAACCTGGCTGAGCGTGAGGTGAAATGGACAGCGTTCCAATCCGATCCGGAATGGCTTGCCAAGCGGGCGGAGACTGAGCGGAACGGCGCCATCGTGGGCCATATCAGCAATGAATTCCTGCTGCCAACTAGCTTCTCCAGCGTGCGCTGAGCCGGCGACGTTCACAGGCTTCTTGCTGTGCTTGCGCCAAGCGGGGGGACCGGCGTCCACGGGAAGCCGAGTAAATCATCAGTATGGTTAATCGTTGGCCATTCGAGGTAAGCGGATACAGCCCGGAAAGCGTGCACATCGGCCAGAATGGCCGCGAAAGGATCGACGCTATACAGAGTCGATCAGAATGACTTAGAGCTACCGAGCTTTTCGTTTGGCGTACTTTGCATCGCGTGCGGCTTTTTGCTCGGCAGCCAAGGCCAATGCCTTGGCCTTATAGTCCCGTTCTGCGACGGCGATTTCTTGCGCCTTGCGGGCTTGCTGCTCGGCTTGCTCCTGAGCTTCAGCTTGCTGCTTGAGAAGCAGGGCTGCTTGCTCAGCCGCCTGCCGGGCCAGCTCAGCCTCTTGGAGCGCTTTACGTTCCATGAGACGGGCCTGCCGTGCATCGGCGATGGCCTTCTGGGCGGCCTGACGTTCAATAACCGCCGGATCGTCAGCTGCGGGACGAGCTTTGAACCGTTCCAGCATAGCTTTCTTAGCGCTCGCCGAAGCGGCTGAACGGTCAGCAGGCGTGTCTTTCATCTGAGCACTCATACGCGCTTTTCACCGTCGAGAAGCTGGCAGGTATAAGGAACTGCTATGATGCAGCACAATTCATTTTGCGGGGACAGGATTTGAACCTGTGACCTTCAGGTTATGAGCCT
>CAXSAX010000032.1:0-39468 GCA_964235495.1 uncultured Acetobacteraceae bacterium
AGATCGAATATGCCGACATGACGGACGCCCAGCTCGCCGCCGCCATGGTGCGGGAAGCGGCCCGCAAACGGCTCAACAGCGGGTGAGCCGCCTCCCCGGTTAGGCGCGATGCCCCAGCGGGCAGATCACCGATTCGCCCCCGGCACCCATTTCACGTCCGCCGTCCCATGCTCGTTCAGCACCCGGCCCAGCACGAACAGGTGGTCCGACAGCCGGTTCAGGAAGCGGATCACCGCCGGGTTCACCGCCTCCTCCCGCGCCAGCGCCACCACCAGCCGCTCGGCCCGGCGCACCACCGTGCGGGCCAGGTGGGCGTGGGCCGCGGCGGGCGTGCCGCCGGGCAGGATGAAGCTGTCCAGCGGCGGCAGCGTGGCGGTCATCGCGTTGACCTCGGCCTCCAATCGGAGGGAGGGCGCATCGGTCAGGCGCAGCCGGTCGCCGGCCTCGCCCGGCACGCAGAGGTCGGAGCCCACGTCGAACAGGTCGTTCTGCGCCCGCGCCAGCATCGCGTCCGGCTCGCCCCGGGTGTGCTGGCGCAGCAGCCCGAGCGTGGCGTTGGCCTCATCGACCGTGCCGTACGCCTCCACCCGCAGCGCGTCCTTGGCGACCCGGGTGCCGTCCCCCAGGGAGGTCTGGCCGCCGTCGCCGCCGCGGGTGACGACTCGGTCGATGCGGATCGTCATAGGACCAGAACTCCGTGGTGCTTCGCCTTGCCTTCCGGCTCGACGTGGATGGTGGTGGTGAGATGCTGCATGTCCCGCCGCAAGGCTTGCTCGATGCGGTCGCATATGGCGTGCGCCTGCGACACGCGCATGTCCCCCGGCACGACGAGGTGAAACTCCAGGTAGGTCAGCCGGCCGGCGTGCCGGGTGCGCAGGTCGTGCACCTCCAGCGCGCCCTCGGCGTGCTCGCCCACCAGGTGGCGGATGCGGTCCACCACGTCGGGTGGCGGCGCTGCGTCCATCAGGCCGCCCACGGACTCGCCGATCAGGCTGGTGCCGGACCACAGCACGTAGACGGCGATGCCGGCGGCCAGCAGCGGGTCCAGCAGCGGCAGCCCCGTCCACAGCGCCAGGCCAAGCCCGGTGAGCAGCGCCGCGGAGGTCACCACGTCCGCCCAGAGGTGCCGCCCGTCGGCGTGCAGCGTCATGGACCGGCTGCGACGGCCGGCGCGCAGCAGCACGGTGCCCCAGGCGGCGTTCAGCACGGCGGCCAGCGCGTTCAGCGCCAGGCCCTGCCAGGGAGCGGCGAGCGGCGCCGGGTCCAGCCAGGTGGCCCGGGCGTGCTGCAGGATGGCAAGGCTGGCCACGATGATCAGCACGCCCTCCACCACGGCGGCGAAGAACTCGGCCTTCTGGTGGCCGTACGGGTGATTCGCGTCCGCCGGGCGCTCGGCGAAGCGCAGCGCCACCAGGGCGATGACGGCGGCGGCGACGTTGACGGTGCTTTCCAGGGCATCCGAGAACAGGGCGGCGCTGTTGCTCAGCCACCAGGCGCCTGTTTTCAGCGCCAACACGCCTGCACCCAGCACAATGCTGAAGCTCGCGATCTGCTGCGTCCGTCCCAACCGCGCGCTCCTTGGCTTGGCCTGGGTGGTAGCAAAAGCGGGAGGGGGCGTCACCCATGGCAACAGAAGGCCGGGGCTTTGCCCCGGACCCCACCAAAGGACAGTCGTCCTCTGGACAGCTTTACCTTGGGGAGGGAAGCCCTGCTATCGGGTGACGAAGTCGATCATGGTCATGCCGAGCAGGATGGTGAGCCAGCAAAAGCCCACCACTGCCCAGAGCTGCAACACGGGCTGGTCCTCGCGGACCTCCATGGTGAACAGCAGCACCGTGATCATCATGCACAGCGTCAGCCCCACTTCCAGGTAGGAGGCCACGCTCGAGGGGACCAGCGCGCCGAGCAGGATGATGCCGGCGAGGAAGCAAAGCAACGCCGCAAAGGCGAACACCGGCACCCGCATGTGGTGCCAGATTTCGCGCTGGTCTTCTGCGTTGGGCAGGTCCAGGTTCAACTTCATCGCCCGACCACGTACAGCACGGGGAAGGCGATGATCCAGACTAGGTCGATGAAGTGCCAGTAGAGGCCGTACACCTCGATCCAGTTCTGGTGCTGGCGCAGGAAATTCGGCCGGCTCGCCCGCCGCGTCATCCACAGCAGGATGGCGATGCCGGTCGTCAGGTGGAAGAAGTGCAGCCCGGTCACGGCGAAGTACAGGTTGACGAACAGGGCAGCCGCCGGGTCATTCTCCAGGGCGAACGGGTGGGTGATGAACGGGATCATGTGCTCATCGTAATCGGCGTAGTATTCGAAGCTCTTGAGCACCAGGAACAGCGCGCCGAGCGCCGCCGTCAGCAGCATGCAGCGCACCATCCAGCGCTGCCCGCCGAGCCGGGACATGACGATGGCGCCGGACATGGTGAGGCTGGAGCAGATCAGCACCACGCTGTTGACCGCGCCGATCCAGAACTTGAGGTGGGAGACGGCGGCCTTCACCGAGTCCGGGTGCTGGTAGTGCAGCACCAGGGCGACGCAGAAGCCACCGCCGAACAGCAGCAGCTCCGTCACCAGCCAGGCCCACATGCCCAGCTGGCCCGCCTCGCGCTGCTGGGCCGCGTTGGTGAAGTGGCCCTCGACCTCAATGCCGACCGGCAGCCCGATCGCCCGTGACGACATCAGGGCCGCCCTTGCGCCGGAGCGTCGCCGACCGGCTGGACCGGGTAGTCGTACGGCTCGAAGTCAACCGTGGGCGGCGTGAGGAAGTTGTGGGTGGGCGGCGGCGACGTGGTGGTCCACTCGAGACCTTTGGCATCCCAGGGGTTGGAGGGCGCCTTGCGGCCGTAGAACAGCGACCAGACCAAGTACACCATGGGGAAGATGTAGCCCACCGCCAGGATGGTGGCGCCGGCGGAGGACATGACGTTCAGCAGCTGGAACTCCGGCGGGTACTCATGGTAGCGCCGCGGCATGCCGAGATAGCCGAGCAGGAATTGCGGAAAGAAGGTCACGTTGAAGCCGATGAACATCAGGAAGGCGCCAACCATGCCCCAGCCTTCCGGATACAGCCGACCGGTGAACTTGGGCCACCAGAAGTGCAGCCCGCCCAGGAAGGCCAGCACCGTGCCGCCCACCATGATATAGTGGAAGTGCGCCACCACGAAGTAGGTGCCGTGCATGTGCTCGTCCAACGGCAGGGTGGCCAGGAACAGCCCGGTCAGCCCGCCCAGCACGAACAGGCCGATGTAGCCCATGGCGTAGAGCATCGGCGTCTTCAGCCGGATGTTGCCCTTGTAGATCGTCGCGGTCCAGTTGTACGCCTTCACCGCCGACGGCACCGCCACCGTGAAGCTCAGGATGGAGAACACCAGGGCGGCGGTGTCGCTCTCGCCGTTGAAGAACATGTGGTGGCCCCACACGAAGAACGTCAGCGAGGCGAGTGCGATGCTGGCGTAGGCGACGAAGCGGTAGCCGAACAATTTCTTCTGCGCGAAGCACGGGATGATCTCGCTGATCACCCCCATGCCCGGCAGCAGCATGATGTACACCGCTGGGTGCGAGTAGAACCAGAACAGGTGCTCGAACAACACCGGGTCGCCGCCGAGCGTGGGGTCGAAGATGCCGATGCCGAACGCGCGCTCCAGCAACAGCAGCACCAGGGTCAGGGTGATGACGGGGGTGGCAAGCAGGAAGATCAGGCTGACGGCGTAGTGCGTCCACACGAAGATCGGCATGCGGAACCAGGTCATCCCCGGCGCGCGCATCGTGTGGATGGTGACGACGAAGTTCAGCCCGGTCAGGATGGAGGAGAAGCCCACGATGATGACGCCGAACAGCGCCGGGACGACGTAGGTGTTGCTGAACGTGCTGCTGTACGGGGCATAGAACGTCCAGCCGGTGTCCACCCCGCCGATCAGCAAGTCCGCCAGAGTGAACAGCGAGCCGCCCACGAACACGTAGAGGCTCGTGAGGTTGAGCTTGGGAAACGCGAGGTCCTTGGCGCCGATCATGATCGGGATCAGGAAGTTGCCGAAGGTCGTGGGGATGGACGGGATCAGGAAGAACCAGATCATCACCACGCCGTGGATGGTAAACAGCTTGTTGTAGGTGTCGCTGGTGAAGACGCTGCCGTCCGGCACCAGCAGGGACAGCCGCACCAGGCCGGCGGCGATGGCGCCGATGATGAAGAACCCGGTGATGGAGGCGAGGTACATCAGCCCGATCCGCTTGTGGTCCGTGGTGAGGAACCATGACCGCAGCGTGTGCTTCTCGTGCAGGTAGTCGAGCGGCCGCCCGATGGTGGCGTGGGCGGTGGCCGGATCCCGTAGGGCGGTGTCGAGGGGGCTCATTGCGGCTGCTCCGTCTGGCTGCCCGCGTCCTTGATGTAGTCGATCAGCCGGGCGACGTCGTCTTCTGGAATCTGGCCCTTGAAGGCCGGCATGATCTGCTTGTAGCCGGCGATCTTGTTGTGGTCCGGGTTCAGGATTTTATCGCGGATGTAGGTGGTGTCCGCCGCCACCGTGCCGCCTTCCTCCAGCGGCACCTCCTTGCCGAACAGCCCGACCAGGGAGGGCGCGCGGACGGTATCGTTGGACTGGTGGCAGCCGCTGCAGCCGTAGCTGGCGTAAACCTTCTCGCCCGCCTGCACCATGTTCGGCCGGGTGCCCTGCTGGCTCAGCCAATCGCCGTAGTCCGCCGGCGTCATGACGTAGAGCAGCCCGCCCATCACCGAGTGGTCGGTGCCGCAGAACTCGCTGCACAGGATATGGTACACGCCCGGCCGGTCGGCCTTGAACCAGAGCTGGGTGTAGCGGCCCGGCAGGGTCTCCATCTGGGCGCGCAGGGCGGGGATGTATAAGGAATGGATCACGTCCTGGCTAATCATGTTGATCAGGATCGGCTCGCCGGTCGGCACGTGCAGGTCATTAATCTCCGCCTGCCCGCCGGGGTGCTGGAACTTCCACATCCACTGCCGGCCGATCGCCTCGATCTGGGTCGCGTTGGCGGGCGGGGTCTTGTGCCCCACGAACATGCTGGCGCCCCAGGCGAAGAAGATCAGCGTGAGGGTGAACGGGATGAACATCCAGCTCAGCTCCAGCATCCGGTCCCGGGTCTCGGTGTAGGCGCGATTCACCGGCCGCCCTTCGCGGTAGCGGACCGCGAACAGGGTGATGGCGAAGAAGATCGGCACCACCAGCACCAGGGTCAGCACCGTGAAGCACCAGATGAGGTGGTCCATCTCCGCAGCGCTCGCGGAAGCCGAGGGCGGCCAGAGGCCGAGTGGATTGGGACTCGAGTTCATGGCGCAGTGTCCAACGGATGACCCAGGATCAGCGTCATGGCGCGCTCGATCGGGATTCGTCCGTGCGTGTGGGTGGGGTCGTTCCAGGCGTAGTTGTCGAGCAGCGTGTTCTCCCGGCCGTGCAGCGCGGCAAGCTCCTGCACCGGGTTGGCCTGCAATGTCGGTGCGGCCGGCTTGATGTGAACCAGTTGCTCGGCCGTCAGATGCGGCCGGGCGTTGTGATAGTCGTGGGTCAGGAACACGCGCAGCGCGATCATCCCGCCAAACGCGACCGCAGCGCCCGCGCCGAGCCCGGCGATGAGCCTGCCGACCGTCTTGGCATTGACATCCTCCGTCTCGTGGCCGGATTGCGCGGCCGACTGGCTGGGCGGTTCGACCGGCTCGCCGCGGCCAAGTTCGCCGTTGTCCAGCGGCTCGTCCGGGCTGTAGGCCTGCTCAGCCGGAGACAGGAAAGAGATTTCCTTGGGGGCGGCGGGCTCGGGCGTGGGCTTGCGACGAAGCCCCACCCGCATGGCCACGGTGAGGCCGCCCAGCAACAGGGCGCCGCGCGCCGCCAGTCCCACGGCCGCGCCGGCCACCGTGGAACTGTCCCGCGGCTCAGGCTGCTTCACGGTGCCTCCCTCCCTGGCGCGGCAGCACCAGCAAGAGCAGGCCCACCAACAAGCCGCCTAGTCCGAACACCGCAAGCGCGTCCGGCAGCGTCACGATGAAGCTGCCGCGGAACGCCGGCGTCACCAGCCACAGGGTCTCGGCCAGGTGCAGCGCCAGCAACATCGCGGCCACCGTGGCCAGCACTGGCGGCGCCTTGGCCAGCGCGGTTGGCAGCAATCCCAGCGCCAGCACGCACGCGGCGACCCCGAACCAGACGGTGAAGCTGCCCAGGCCCGGCGTGCGCGCCGTATACCAGACCACCTCATGCGGCAGGTTGGCCGACCAGATGACGAGGAACTGCATGAAGTGCAGGAAGGCCCAGCTTGCCAGCAGCACCGCGAGCAACAACCCGAGCCCGCTCAGCGATGCTGCCGCCGGCGTGGTCACCGCCAGCAGGAAAGCCGCGAGGCTGGCCGCGATGCCTATCTGCGAGGCCATCAGCAGCACACCGAACGCGGAGGAGCCGATGCCTGGCTGCAGCGCCAGCACCCAGTCCACCGCCGCCAGGCTCACTAGGCAGACATGCAAGGCCAGCCCTGCCATGGCCAGGCTGCGACGGGGAACCGCCGGCGTGCGGCTGAACAGAACCGCCAGAACGGACAACACGGCCAGGATCACGACGGCGCGGGCGATGAAGAAGCCCGGCGCCATCCAGGCCGCCGGCAGCGGCGAGTCGATGTCCGGCCGACGAAACAGGACGGCCGTGCTGAACAGCACCGGCAGCGCCAGCACGGCGCCGACCGGCAGCAGCAGGCAGGCCCGGCGCAGCGTCAGCAGGGCGGGCCATTCCGACCGGCCCAGCGCCTCCAATCCCATCACCAACGGCAGCGCCCCGAACGGCACCGCCATCCAGAACAGCCAGGCGGCGAAGTAGGACGGCATGACGTCGGCGTCGGCCAGCGCCATCACTATCCAGCCTGCGGCGGCCAGCAGCCCGATGGCGATCGCCAGCAGCGGTGCCAGCCTCACTTGGCCGCCTCCAGCGAACGTTGATCGCTCTCGGGCAAGCTGTCCGGGGCGCTGTTCTGGCTCAGCTGCAAGGCGCGGATGTAGGAGATGACGGCCCAACGGTCCTCGGGGGAGAGCCGGTCCTTATAGCTGTACATGGCGCCGTAGCCGTTGGTGATTGCCTCATAGAACAGCTGCGCCTTGGCGTTGCGGAGCTTACCCTCCACGAAGGAGGGCGGATGCGGAAAGCCGCGCTGCACGATCATGCCCTCGCCGTTGCCAGCGCGGCCGTGGCACGGCGTGCAGAAGATATCGTAGCGCTGGTGGCCACGCTCCAGCAACGCCTCGGTGATGATGCCGGGCTCGGCCGCCGGGGCATACGGCGCGTCGCGGGCCACCGTATTGACGACCGGCGGGCGCATGGAGCTCTGGTTCTTGAAAAAGGTGGTCTTATCCCAGGTGCGGGCAGAGTCCTGCGTGTACATGTCCTCCCGCTTGCAGGCGGCGAGCAACGGCAAGAGGCACAGCGCGGCAGCTATTGCAGGCTTCATCGGGGCACCCGGCTGATGCGGCGGGGCTGCATGGTCAGCGCGGTCAGCGCGTCCTCCACTTTCTCGGCGTCGAAGGTCTCGTCGCGGGCCTCCACGGCCACGAAGAAGTGGCTTTCAGTGACCCGAGTGAAATACGGGATGTTGAAGGCCGGGTGGTTGAGCCGGGGCAGGCGGCTCAGCGTAAGCATGACGCCGAACACGGTCAGCGCACCCAGCAGGCAGCCGAACGACACGCTCGGCACGACGAAGGATGGCCAGCTGAACAGCGGTCGCCCGCCGATATTGAACCGATAACCCACGATGGTCCCATAGGTGCACAGCCCGAACATGGCGCCGGCACCTAGGAAGGCCGCGCCCACGCCGAACGGGAACACCGGCTGCTGCGGCGCTTTCAAAGCCTCGGCCGCCGCTGCGATCGGCACCGGCGAGTAAGCGTCGAGCCGGCCCAAGCCGCGGTCCCGCAGCGCCAGCAAGGCGGCCACCATCGCCTCGGATGTGTCGAACTCTGCGCTGACCCCCCAAAGCGGGGAGCCAGAGCTGTGCTGGGCGTCAGCCACGGCGTGCTGCCATGCCGGGAGCCGGAGCGGCAGACGGGGCGGGAATCAGGTCGCGCATGCCCACGATTGACAGTACCGGCAGGTAGCGCAGGAACAGCAGCAGCAAGAACATGAACAGCCCGACAGTGCCCAGGAACGTCGTCACCTCGATCAGGTCGATCGAGTAGGAATGCGCCGCCGACGGCAAGAAATCATGCTGCAAGGTGATGACGATCAGCATGAAATGATCCGCCCACATGCCGAACGCCACCAGCAGCCCGACCAGGAACAGCGCCACCGCCGAGCGACGCACGGCGCGGAACCAGAACAGGTGGACCGGCACCAGCGAACAGAGAATCACGGCCCAGGTGGACCAAGCGTTCGGCCCGCTGAAGCGATGCTTCATGACGGCGGAGTCAAACCCGACGCCGCCCAGCGCGGTTGTCGCGTAGTCGGCCGCATAGCAATACAGGTTCACTAGCCCCAGCCCGAGCAACAGGACTCCCAGCATGTCGAAGTGCCGCGGCGTGATGAACGGGCGCAGCGGGAACACCGCCCGCATGGTCACCAGGATGGTGGACACGACGCCTATGCCCGCGAACAGTGCGGCGAACACGAACGACACGGGAGACAGCACGTCGTGCCAACCAGGCTCCACGGTGCCGGCGAACATCACTGCGGCGCCCGTCTGCAACGATACCACCAAGACCACGCCGAACACGGCCAGCATGCGATAGGCATGGTCCCAGCGCTGCCAATGGGTGACCGAGCCGCGCCAGCCCAGGGCGATGATGCCGTAGAGCTGCGCCTTTAGCACCCGCGTCCAGTTGCCAGGGCGGCTAGAGTACAGCTCCACCCTGTCCACCGCACGGTCTCGCATGGCGGCCAGGTCCGGCATCATGCCGACGTACCAGAAGGTGAGCGCGATGCCGAGGAAGCTGATGATGTCGACGGCGTCCCAGTAGAGCGGGCTGCGGAACTGCGGATACAGCAGGAAGGTGTTGGGGTAGGGCAGGTTCCAGTAGAAGAACCATGATCGGCCGAGATGAATGATCGGATATAGCCCCGCTGCCGCGGCCGCGATCACTGCCATCGCCTCGGTGATGCGGTTGACCGCGCCGCGCCACTCGGCTCCCAGTAGCAGCAGCAGCGCCGAGGTCATCAGCCCGCCGCACGCCACGCCGATCCACCAGTCGTAGCCCACAATGTCCAGCGCCCAGGTGACGGGGATGTTGTTGCCCCAGACCCCGGTACCCTCGTACAGCACCCAGAACACGCTGGCCGCCAGCATCCCCACCAGCGCTAGGGAGACGGCGAACGCGTACCACCAGCGCATTCCGCCCTCATGGCCGAATGCCACGTCGGTGACCTCGTGGCCGACCGAGGTCCAGTTTTCGCCGGGGGCGATCAGCGGGTCGCGCGGGCCCTGCGTCGTGACGCTCATGTCATCCCTCTCCGGTCTCAGCCGTGCGACGCGGCGCGCGCTCGGCCAGGTAGGTGGTGCGTGGCCGCACGTTCAGCTCACCCAGCAGCGCATAGTTGCGCTCGTCGGCCCGGGCGGCCGCCACCGCCGTGCCCTCGCCGGCAAGGTTTCCAAAAGTGATGGCGCGGGTGGGGCAGGCAGTCTGGCACGCCGTCTGCACCTGGCCATCCAGGATCGGCTGATTGAGCCGGCCGGTGCTGATCCGCGCGCTTTCGATGCGCTGCACGCAGTAGTTGCACTTCTCCATCACGCCGCGGGAGCGCACGCTGACCTGCGGGTTGCGCTGTAATTGCAGGCTCGGCGCGGCACCGCTGGTGTAGTCCAGCCAGTTAAAGTGCCGCACCTTGTAGGGGCAGTAGCCGGAGCAGGCGCGGGTGCCGATGCAGCGGTTGTACACCATCAAGTTCAGGCCCTCGCTGTCGTGCAGCGTCGCCTCCACCGGGCAACCCACCTCGCAGGGCGCGTCCTCGCAGTGCATGCACGGCACTGGCTGGAAGTGCGTCTTGGGCGCTTCCACCGGCCCCTCGTAGTAGCGGTCCACCCGCAGCCAATGCATCTCGCGGCCGAGCGCCACCTGCTCCTTGCCCACCACGGCGATGTTGTTTTCGGACTGGCAAGCGATGACGCAGGCGTTGCAGCCGATGCAGGCATCCAGGTCGATCACCATGCCCCAGGCGATGCCGTCCCCGCCATGCTTGGGCGAGCCGTAGATGGTCGGTTGCGTCCAGCTCTCCGTCTCGCCGGCCGGCGCGTCGCCCTCGTGCTGCACCCGCACGAAGTCGTGGCCTTCCATCGTGCTGTGGTCCTGAGTCGTCGCGAACGAGACCCGGCGCTCCGTCTTGTGCAGGCTGACGCCTTGCACCTGCCAGGCGTCGCCTGCAGCCCGCAACGCGTAGGCGTCATAGCCCCAGCCGGTCGAAACCATCTCCGGCACGGTGCGGCCGTAGCCCAAGGTGGCGCTCACAACGCCATCCGCCATGCCCGGCAGCACCCAGACCGGCCCCTCGATCTCCCGCCCTGATACGGCCAGGGTCACGATATCCCCGGTGATAAGCTTCTCGCGCGCGGCCAGCGCCGGGCTGACATACAGCGCGTTCTCCCACACCAGCTTGGTCAGCGGCTTGGGCAGCTCCTGCAGCCAGCCATTGTTGGATTGCTTGCCATCCCACACCGTGGCGTCAGGGCGGAACACCACCGTCAGCCCATCCGGCACCGCCCCGGCCGACGCGGCCCGTACCCGCGGCAGCAGCTCCACGTCCTGCGGCGGGAAGGCCGACCCAGCGATGAAGCCGTTCAGCAGCGTCTTGCGCCACTGGTCGGCGAACACGTCGTCGTCAGTCTGCGTGCTGCGCCAGTAGCCTTTGGTAAGCTGCTCGGCGTTCTTCGGCTCCGCATCCGCCAGCACCGACAAGATTTCGGCGGCCGTCCTGCCGTCGAACAGCGTCTCGATCATCGGCTGCACCAGCCCGACCGTGCCATCGACCGAACGCGCGTCGCCCCAGCTCTCCAATGGATGCGCGAGCGGCAATTGCCAATCGGATCGCAACCCCGTCTCGTCGTCGAACAACCCGGCATGAATCTTGAGCGGCACCTTTTGCAGTGCTTCGCTGAAGCCCAGCTCGCCCGGCGCGTCATAGGCCGGGTTGGTGTCGAGCATCACAAGAGTCTCGACCTCGCCGGCCTTCATCGCCGCCACCAGATCGGCCAGCGACTCCCCGGGCTGTACTACAGGGGCGGTGTAGAACACGCTGCGCCCCGTGTTGCCGAGTGCCGCATTCAGCCTGTGCACCGCTTCCTGCACCGCAACCGGCGCCGTGCCGCCGACAAGCACCAGGCTCGCGCCGCGATTGGCATGCAAGGCGGCGGCCACGCGGGCGCGCCACTTCTCCAGCGGCGGCGCACCGGCCGTCGCAGCGGCAGGAGCCGCCGGGCTCGCCGCATCGGCCAGCAAGCCCTGCGCCAGCGCCGCCACGTCCGCCGGGGTCGCCACCAGGGTGAAGTCGGCCTTGGACGAGGTGAGATTGGGAACTGACCCGGCATGGTGCATCGCAAGCAGTGATCCGGCCTTGGCCGAGGCTTGCCGCGCCTGCACCCAGTCGAGCGACGTGCCAACCTGCGCCGGGCCAGGGTCGAGGAAGTCGCCGTCCAGCGAAACCAGCACCTTGGCTTGGTCGAAGCGGAAACGCGTCTCCAGCGGCTGGCCGAAGGCGCGCCGGGTGGCGTCATAGCTGGCCGCGCGGTCCACCGGCGTATGGCTGTGCCAATGCATGGCTGGAAATCTCTGCTGCCAATCGGCGATCTGCGCCAGCAGCGACGGGGAGGTGACGGGGCCGGTGAGCAGCCGCAGCCGGTGGCCGCCGGTGCTGCGCAATGCCGCGAAATGGTTGAACGTGGCCACCCGCAGGCCCTGCCAGTTGCTGGCCTCGCCGGCGTGGCGGGGCGTTTGCAGCCGCTGCGGGTCGTACAGGTCCAGCACGCAGGCCTGGCTGAACATGTCCGTGCCGCCCCGGGTCCACGGATGGTCGCTGTTGCCCTCGATCTTGAGCGGACGGCCGTCCCGCACCGTCACCAGGATGCCGTTGGCCAGCCCGTCCGTCATCGCCAGGGACGCATAGTGCATTGTCTGGCCCGGCTCGGCGCGTTCCGGCTTGATGACGAACGGCACCTCGTGGTCGCGCCCGTCCGGTGGGTCATCGCAGCCAGCGAGCCCGGCCAGGGCCAGCGAGGCCGCCATCAGCTTAAGGAAGCTGCGTCGCTCCGGTCCTGATGACAGGTCCGTCACGGCGGGAAACTCGGCCTCCATGAACTGCCGGAACGCCGGCGTGTCCGCCAATTGGTCGAGACTGCGCCACTGCGCCAGGTTGCGCGGGCCGCGGCGGGGTGGGATCAAGCGGGTCATCGGCTCACCGATGGCAGATCGAGCAGTCGGATAGCGCGTTCGGCCCCAGGATGTGGTTCTCCTTGACCAGTTGCTCGCCGAGTTGCTTCTGGTTGGCCGGCGGCGTCCATTCCATGTTCCAAATCTGGTCGGAGGTCCGGATGTAGTTCTCCGGGTTACGATGGCAGTTCAGGCAGAACTCCATGCGGAACGAGTTGGCGCGGTAGGTCAGCTGCATGGTGTCCATGGCGCCGTGGCAGCTGGAGCAGCCGATGCCCTTGGTGATGTGGATCGAGTGGTTGTAGTATACGTAGCTCGGCAGCTTGTTCACCCGCGCCCATTCCAGCGGCTGGTCATTCGCCAGGCTGGCCCGCACGGGCTCCAGCATCGGCGAACTGGTCCAGATCTGCGAATGGCAGGTCATGCAGGTGTGGGTGGGCGGCAGGCCGGCCGACGCCAGGTATTCCACCTGCTGGTGGCAGTTGCGGCAATCGATGCCCAGTTCGCCCGAATGGTGCTTGTGGCTGAACGGCACTGGCTGCTCCGGCGCGATGCCGACGCCGCCGATGTAGTCGCTGTGCGACCAGGCGTACAGCCCGATGCTGGCGGCCAGGATCACTCCCACCAGGCTGAGCGCCACCAGTCGCAGGATCGCGTCCGCACCCGGTAGGAACAGCTGGCGCAGCGGCGAGGCACCGGAGCCGGCCGGCATGGTCTGTCCCGACATCAGCCGCGGCCTTGCCGACGAACGGGCGCCGGTGCCGCCGAAAGCCGTTGCGCAAATGATAACAGGCAGTTCATGGCTTTATCTTCCTCCGAATTCGACCAGCCGCGCAAGGGATCAAAGTGTCGTTCAAGGTCTCATTCACGCCCTTGCCAACATCGCAAATCAGCAGCACGGCACGAAGCCGAAACCGCAATTGTAAATCCTGCAAGCGGTGCCAGTTATTCTGGTCACCACATGGTCTGACCGGCCAGACCGCGTTGCGGACAATGCGCTTTTTGCAACGGCCGCCGTCTCAGAACCGCAGGCTTGCGATCTGCTTGGACGGTTTGCCGCCATGAGCGCGCTTGTCCTGCAGCGTGCCAGCGGTGAACTTGGCGTCACCGTCAAGCAGCGAGGTGGTTCCACCGTGCTGCGGGACCTCCGCCAGTCCGGCTGCCTCAAGGCGCGGCTGCCCCGTCCCGAGAACGGCGCGTGGACCACCCTGGTCACGCTCAACAGCTCCGGCGGTGTAGCGCAGGGCGACCGACTGGAGACGCGGATCGAGGCCGGGCCAGGCTGCCGGCTGACCGTGGCGAGCCAGGCGGCCGAACGGTTCTACCGGGCGCGGGACGGCCACCCTCCCGCACGGCTGCGTACGGCGCTGCACGTGGCGGCCGGCGCCGCGCTGGAGTGGCTGCCGCAGGAGGCCATCCTATTCGACGCCTGTGCCCTGGATCGCCGGCTGGACGTGACGCTGGCCCCGGACGCTTGGTTCCTCGGCGTCGAGACGCTGGTGTTCGGCCGCACCCTGATGGGCGAGACGGTCCGCACCGCCCGGCTGCGCGACACGGTGCGGCTGCACCGCGGCGGCCACTTGCTGTGGCACGACGCGATCCGCCTGGACGGCCCGGTGCAGGCGGTGCTGGACCGCCCGGCCTCGGCGGCCGGGGGGCGGGCGGTGGCCACCCTGCTGCTGGCAGCCCCCGACGCGCCAAGCTGGCTCGACAAGCTGCGCGCCGCCTTGACGCCGTGGGAGGCGGGGGCGTCGGCCCTGGACGGCCTGCTGGTCGCCCGGCTGGTGTCGCGCGATGGGGCGTGCGCGCGGGCGGCGGTTGTGGCAGCCTTGGCGGCGGTGCGCGGCAGCCGGCCGCTGCCCCGGGTATGGAGCTGCTGAATGAACCTGACGCCGCGGGAGAAGGACAAGCTGCTGGTCGCCATGGCGGCCGAGGTCGCCCGTCGCCGCCTGGCCCGCGGCGTCAAGCTGAACCACCCGGAAGCCGTGGCGCTGATCAGCGACTTCGTGGTGGAGGGCGCCCGCGACGGCCGCTCCGTCGCCGACCTGATGCAGCACGGCGCCCACGTGGTGACCCGGGACCAGGTGATGGACGGCATCGCCGAGATGATCGCCGACGTGCAGGTGGAGGCGACCTTCCCCGACGGCACCAAGCTCGTCACCGTGCACGAGCCGATCCGGTGACCGGCGCCGTGATCCCGGGCGAGGTCATCACCCTGGATGGCGACATCGCCATCAACGCCGGCCAGCCGCGCACCCCCCTCACGGTGGCCAATACCGGGGACCGCCCAATCCAGGTCGGCAGCCATTACCATTTCGCCGAGGCGAACCCAGCGTTGCAGTTCGACCGCGCGCTGGCTCGTGGCCAGCGGCTTGATGTCGCCGCCGGGTCTGCCGTGCGGTTCGAGCCGGGCCAGGCGCGCGAGGTGACCCTGGTGCCGTTCCGCGGCGCGCGACAGGTTCACGGCTTCCGCGGCGGCGTGATGGGGGCGCTGTGAGCATCACCCGGCGCGCCTACGCCGACATGTACGGCCCCACTACCGGGGACCGCGTGCGCCTGGCCGACACCGACCTGTTCATCGAGGTCGAGCGGGACCTGGCGACCTACGGCGAGGAGGTGAAGTTCGGCGGCGGCAAGGTGATCCGCGACGGCATGGGCCAGTCCCAGCGCAGCCAGGCGGAGGGGGCGGCCGACACCGTGATCACCAACGCGCTGATCCTGGACCACTGGGGTATCGTCAAGGCGGATGTGGCCCTGGTGAACGGCCGCATCGCCGCCATTGGCAAGGCCGGCAACCCGGACGTGCAGCCGGGTGTCACCATCGTCATCGGGCCCGGCACGGAAATTATCGCTGGGGAGGGCAAAATTCTCACCGCGGGCGGGGTGGACTCGCACATCCACTTCATATGCCCGCAGCAGGTGGAGGATGCGCTAGCCTCCGGCATCACCACCATGGTCGGCGGCGGCACCGGGCCGGCCAGCGGCACCGCCGCCACCACCTGCACGCCGGGCCCGTGGCATCTCGCGCGCATGCTGCAGGCGGCGGAGGGCTTGCCGGTGAACCTGGCCTTCGCCGGCAAGGGCAACGCCTCCCGCCCGGCGGCGCTGGAGGAGATGCTGCGGGCCGGCGCCTCCTGCCTCAAGCTTCACGAAGATTGGGGCACCACGCCCGCCGCCATCGATTGCTGCCTCTCGGTCGCGGACCGGTTCGACGTGCCGGTGATGATCCACACCGACACGCTGAACGAGAGCGGCTTCGTGGAGGACACCATCGCCGCCTTCGCGGGCCGCACCATCCACGCCTTCCACACCGAGGGCGCCGGTGGCGGCCATGCGCCGGACATCCTGCGGGTGGCCGGGCTGCCCAACGTGCTGCCCTCCAGCACCAACCCCACCCGGCCCTACACCTCCAACACGCTCGACGAGCACTTGGACATGCTGATGGTGTGCCACCACCTCGACCCGAATATCCCGGAGGACGTGGCCTTCGCCGAGAGCCGCATCCGCCGCGAAACCATCGCCGCCGAGGACATCCTGCACGACCTGGGCGCCATCAGCATGATCAGCTCGGACAGCCAGGCGATGGGCCGGGTGGGCGAGGTCATCATTCGCACCTGGCAGACCGCGCACAAGATGAAGCAGCAGCGCGGGCCGCTGCCCGGCGACGGCGCGGCCGACAACGCGCGGGCCAAGCGCTACGTGGCTAAGTACACGGTCAACCCGGCCATCGCCGCCGGCATCAGCCACGAGGTGGGCAGCGTGGAGCCGGGCAAGCTGGCCGACTTGGTGCTGTGGTCGCCGGCCTTCTTCGGCGTGAAGCCCGACCTGGTCATCAAGGGCGGCATGATCGTCTGCGCGCCGATGGGGGACCCGAACGCCTCCATTCCCACGCCGCAGCCGGTGCACTACCGTCCGATGTTCGGTGCCTACGGCGGCGCGCTGGCCGCCACCTGCATCACCTTCCTCTCCGCCGCCGCGATGGAGGCCGATCTCGGCCGCACGCTGGGTCTGCGCCGGATGCTGTCTGCGGTGCGAGACACCCGGGGCGGCATCGGCAAGCGCTCCATGCTGCACAACGACGCGATGCCGAACATCGAGGTGGACCCCGAGACCTACGAGGTGCGGGCGGACGGCATGCTGCTGACCTGCGCGCCGGCCGAGGTGCTGCCGATGGCGCAACGGTATTTCCTGTTTTAGGGTTAGCAGCGATGGCCATTTTCAATCGAGCCAGGTTCGTAGAAGAACTGGACAAGGCGGACGTCTTCACGCCCGCCCAGGTCCGCGCCCTGGCGGACGCGTTCGAGGCGTCGCTCTCCGAAGCGCCGAAGCCGGGTTATTGGGCGACGAGGCTCGGCATCCCGCCCTTCGAGACCCGGCGCTGATGCTCCGCTCCACGAGAGTCCTTTCTGCCGGCGCCTGGAACCAGGCGCTGGAGGACGACCGGGTGCTGATCGATTTCGACCGCCGCCACCGCCGCCGGGTCGTGTTGCCGACGGAAGCGGGCGAGGACATTCTGCTCGACCTGCCGCAGGCGGTGCGGCTGCGCGACGGGGACGCCTTGCAGGCCGATGACGGCCGCATCGTCCGCGTGGTGGCCCGGCCCGAGCCGGTGCTGGACATCCACGCCCACGGCCCGGCGGAGCTGGTGCGGATCGCCTGGCACCTCGGTAACCGCCACTTGCCGGTGCAGTTGCTGGGCGAGCGCATCCGCATCCGGGCGGACCACGTGATCGCCGACATGGTGCGGGGCCTGGGCGGGCACGTGGAAGCGGCGGATGCGCCGTTTGATCCGGAGGGTGGGGCTTACGCGGGTGGGCATGGCCACGATCACGATGTCGACTGAGCGACAGGTAGAACCGTGCAGTTGGCTCATGGGCTGCCTGTATGTTGTCGGGAGCGGTATCCTGATCAGCGCTATTCTCGGTCCTTTTACGTATGAAGGCGCACTTTTCGCCTTAAGTTTTTACCAAGGTATCTCCCCGGCATTTGAAGGACCGCTTATCGGCTTGCTCTTTCTCTGGGTTGTAGCTTTTCCGGTCGCAGCGGTGGCGGCTGTCGTGCCACTTACTGTATCTTATGCCGCTGTTCGGCATGTCGCGCGCAACGGTCTGATGACGACAACGCGCCGAGTCTGTTGGGGCGCGACGTTAGGGATAGTCACAAACCTCATCGTGTTCAGCGGCATGCCGGGTCGGCTGCAAAACGAGAGTTGGTCCTCCTCTGCACTTGCCGACCTCTTGTTCCCGATGCTGGAAATCCAGGTCTCAGCAGTCGCGATTGCATTGGCCGTCCGGCCACGCTGGTTTGGTGTGGAGTGATGCTTTCGCTCCTGCTCACCTGGTTGTCCCCCGCATTTCCTACGGGAGCCTATGCCTACAGCCATGGGATGGAATGGGCTGTCGAGACCGGCGACATCAGTGACCAAGTGACGGCTAGTGCGTGGCTTGCTGACGTGTTGCGCCATGGCAGCGGGCGTACGGACGCGATCCTGCTGCGCCACGCGCACCGAGCTGCGAACCGGGACGCGTTGATGGCAGTGCAGGCAATGGCGGCGTGCGTCCAACCTTCAGTCGAACGCCTCTCCGAAACGATGGCGCAAGGCACCGCCTTCGCTCTCGCGTCCAAAGTCTGGGGCGCGTCGTTGCTGGACGCCCAACCAGGCCAAATCGCCTACCCCGTGGCGCTCGGGGCGCTCGCCGCCGCCCACGCCGTCCCGGAAGATGACGTCGCCCTCGGCCTGCTGCACGCCTTTGCCGCCAACCTCGTCTCCGCCGCGGTGCGCCTCGTCCCGCTCGGCCAGACTGCCGGACTGCGCATCTTGGCCGGCTTGGCCCCCACCATCGCCGCCATCGCGGCCGAAACCGCCCACGTCCCCCTGGACGACATCGGCGGCGCGTGCTTCCGCTCCGACATCGCCTCCATGCGCCACGAAACCCAGTACACGAGGCTGTTCCGCACATGACCAGCGAACACGGCCCGCTCCGCGTGGGCGTCGGCGGCCCGGTCGGCTCCGGCAAGACGGCGCTGATGGATGCGCTGTGTCGCGCTCTGTCGCCGCGTTACGACATCGCCGCCATCACCAACGACATCTATACCAAGGAGGATGCCGAGTTCCTCACCCGCGCCGGGTCCCTCGCACCCGACCGCATCCTCGGCATCGAGACGGGGGGCTGTCCGCATACCGCCATCCGCGAGGACGCCAGCATCAACCTTGCCGGCGTGGCGGAGCTGCGGCGGCGCTTCCCGGCGCTGGACCTCATCCTGATCGAGAGCGGCGGCGACAACCTGGCCGCCACCTTCAGCCCCGAGCTGGCCGACCTCACCCTCTATGTCATTGACGTCTCCGCCGGTGACAAGATCCCCCGCAAGGGCGGGCCCGGCATCACCCGCTCCGACCTGCTGGTCATCAACAAGACCGACCTCGCCCCCCACGTCGGCGCCAGTCTCGAGGTGATGGACCGCGACAGCCGCCGCATGCGCGGCGAGCGTCCGTTCGTGTTCACCAACATTCGGGCGGGCGAGGGCGTCGCCGCCGTCGCCGGGTTTGTGGAACGCGCGGGCGGGTTGGCGCGGCAAGCCTCGGAGGAGAGACGGCCATGAAGACTCATGGCATGCGGGTGCACCAGCATGGCGGTCCGGATGAGCTGCGCTGGGAGCAATACGACCTGCCGGAACCCGGCCCTGGCCAGGTGCTGTTGCGCCACACGGCGGTGGGGCTGAACTACATCGACGTGTATCAGCGCACCGGGCTCTATCCTCAGGCCATGCCGTTCGTACCCGGCTCCGAGGGCGCCGGCGTGGTGGAGGCGCTGGGCGAGGGCGTCACCGCCGTCGCCGTGGGAGAGCGCGTCGCGTATGCCGGGCCGATCGGCGCCTACTGCCAACACCGGCTGATCGCGGCCGACCGGCTGGTGCGGTTGCCGGACGCGATCGATGACCGCACGGCCGCGGCGATGATGCTGCAGGGCATGACGGTGCAGTACCTGGTTCGCCGCAGCTACAGGGTGCAGCCCGGCGACACGATCCTGGCCCACGCCGCGGCCGGTGGGGTGGGGTTGATCCTGTGCCAATGGGCGCACGCCCTTGGCGCCACGGTGATCGGCACCGTGTCCACGCCGGCCAAAGCCGAGCTGGCCCGGGCGCATGGCTGCCACCACCCTCTCGTGCTGGGCGAAACCGACTTCGTGGCGCGAACCCTGGAGCTGACCGGCGAGGGCGTGCCCGTCGCCTACGACAGCGTCGGCCGCGACACGTTCCACCGCTCGCTCGCCTGCCTGCGCCCGACCGGCACGCTGGTGCTGTTCGGCCAGTCATCCGGCGCGGTGGAACCGATCGACCCCAACATCCTGGTGCGGGGCTCCTTCTTCCTGACCCGGCCTACCCTCGCCACCTTCGTGGCCAAGCGCGCGGATCTGGAAGCGATGGCCACCGACCTGTTCGCAACCGTCGCGTCCGGCGCGGTGCGGATCACGATCAACCAGAGCTACCCCCTCGCGGATGCCGCGCGCGCACACGCGGACCTCGAAGCCCGGCGCACCACCGGTTCCACCGTGCTCACCGTATGACGGGGCGCTGAGTGTCCGAACCGAGAGTCAAGGCCAAGCTGTGGGTGCAGATGGCGCTGCGCCTAGGGCAGGGTGCGGCGCGCGCCGGCGTGGTGGTGCGCAGCGGCGACCCGGATGCCGGCGGCGTGCTGGTGGTGCTGCGCGGGCGCGACGGGCTGGTCGTGCTCTCCCAGGTGCGGGCGGGCGAGGGCGAGGCCGCCTGGTTGCGCGGCACCGGGCCGGCCCCGGTGACGGAGGCGGCGGCGGACGCCTACGTGGCGCGCCAATGCGGTTTTGATCCGGATCTGTGGGTGCTGGAGTTCGAGGCGCCGGACTACCTGCCGCCGTTCAGCGGCAAAATCCTTTGAGCCAGTTGTAATCAACTGTTCACCGTTGCTTGAGCAGGCGAAGCTCTGTTGCCTGGTTGCCACAGTATTGCAGAATTGGCCACAGTACCCTCCCGCCAGGGATTTGCCATGGTAATGTGCATTCACCGGGAGCCGGCGGGGCGAGTGCTCGACCGTCAGGTGCTGGCTGCGTGCGAGCGCAGATAATGTCTTGAGGAGAAGAACAATGAAGCTCCGCAACGCGCTGCTGGCGGCGACCGTCCTGGCCGTGCCCGCAGCGATCCTGGCCGCGCCGGCGGCCCAAGCTCAGCCGGCCGACGGGCTGTACATCGGCGCCGGCGCCGGCGGCAACATTCTGCAGACTGAGGCCGTGCGCAACATCACCAACGGCCCAGCGAACTTCGGCCGCGGCAGCGACTACCGGTACGACGCCGGCCCTGTCGCCGTCGCCAGCGTCGGTTATGGCCTGGGTCAGCTGGTGCAGCAGGTGGGCCTTCCAGACCTCGCGTTTCTGACCGGCTTCCGCATCGAGTTGCAGGGCGCGTACTACAACAACAACCTCAACCGCTTCAAGAACGGCGACGCCGGTTTCCGGCCGACAACAGCGGTTGGCGGCGAGGAAAACAAGTACGGGGCGTTCGTCAACGTCTTGTACGACATTCCGCTCAGGTCGTATGGAATTGACTCGCCGGTGAATCCGTACATCGGGGCCGGCGGCGGTTATCTCCACAACCAATACACCAACCTGCACGTCACGACGGTCAACCCCAACTTCACGGTGGGGCAGTACCTGCGCAGCAACGGCCAGAACGACAACATCGCCGCTCAAGCCATTGCCGGCCTCTCATTTCCGCTTGATGGGCTGACGCCGGGCCTGGCGCTCACTGCCGAGTACCGCTTCATGGCCGAGATCGGCGGCAGCTCCATCAAGGAGCAGTACTTTGCGCCCCGCATCGCCATCGGCACCCGGCAGAAATTCGCCTCGGACGACCTCAATCACAGCATCCTGGCCGGTGTGCGTTACTCCTTCGGCACGCCCACCCCGCCGCCCCCGCCGCCCGCCGCTATTCCCCCCGTTGCGGCGCCGTCGCGCACCTACCTGGTGTTTTTCGACTGGGACCGTGCCGACCTGACTGATCGCGCCCGTCAGATTGTCGCGGAGGCGGCGCAAGCCAGCACCCGCGTGCAGGCGACCCGCATCGAGGTTCAGGGCAACGCCGACCTGTCCGGCACCAAGCAGTACAACCAGAAGCTGTCGCTGCGCCGCGCCCAGACGGTCGCGGCCGAGCTGGTGCGCGACGGCGTGCCGCGCACGGCGATCGACATCCAGGCGTTCGGCGATACGCGCCCCCTAGTGCAGACTGCACCCGGCGTGCGCGAGCCGCAAAACCGCCGGGTCGCGATCATCCTACGCTGACTGCTTGAACTCCCCCGCGCAGTGGCGTCACCTGGCGTCATTACGCGGTTTGCCTGAAGGAGGAGCCGTCCGGTCATCGGGCCGGCTCCTTCGTTTGTTGCGGCCTTGCCGCATCCTGCCGTAAGGCTGGAGCGACTTTGGAGAGTGGTCATGCCCCGCCTTCGCGCCTTGCTGCCCGCTGCTACCATCCTTGGCCTGCCCATCGTCGCTTCAGCCCAGCCGATCCAGGGCCTCTACATCGGCGCGGGCGCCGGCGGGAACTACCTGCAACAGGAGCGGGTGCTCGCCTCGCCGGGCTTGGGCCTCGCGCAAAAGGGCTTTGCCACCGACATCGGCGGTATCGGTGTCGGCAGCGTGGGTTACGGCTTCGGCAACGGCGTGCGTATCGAGATCGAGGGCGACGTTCGACATAACCGGGTGCGGCAGATCAATGGCTTCGTCAACGGCTCCGGTCCCACCGCGTCGGGCGGCGACCAGTTCGAGTTCGGCGGCACGGTCAACGCCTTGTTCGACATGGATATCGGCCTGAACTGGCTTTATCCATACATTGGGGCGGGAGCGGGAATCGCGGACAACGAGCTGTACAACGTGCATTCCTACGGCACGGCGAACAACCTTGCCTTAGTGGCGCACGGCTGGTCCACGAACTTCGCCTATCAAGGCATCTTCGGCTTGTCCTTTCCGCTTGCTCCAGTCCCCGGCTTGTCGCTGACAGCGGAGTACCGCTTCTACGGCGTGCTGGACGGGCCGGCATTCCATGCCGCCGATAACATCGCGGTGGCAGGCGCCAATGGCGTGGTCCATGCCGGTAACGGCAACTTTAACCTGAACAGCGACTACAACCACAGTCTGGTACTCGGCGTGCGCTACGCGTTCGACACGGCCCCGCCATCGCCGCCCGCCCGGCCTGTGCAGCCAGCGCCGGTGGCGGCTCCCACCCGCACCTACCTCGTGTTCTTCGATTGGGACCGGGCCGACCTGACCGAACGCGCCCGGCAGATCGTGGCGGAGGCGGCGCAGAACAGCACCCGCGTCAGGACGAGCCGCATCGAGGTGCAGGGCAACGCCGACCTGTCCGGCACCAAGCAGTACAACCAGAAGCTGTCGCTGCGCCGCGCTCAGACGGTCGCGGCCGAGCTGGTGCGGGACGGCGTGCCCAAGGCCGAGATCGAAATCCAGGCTTTCGGCGACACCCGCCCGCTGGTGGCGACGGCTGCCGGGGTGCGGGAGCCGCAGAACCGCCGGGTCGCCATCATCCTGCGCTGACGCCGGATTGATTGCATCCGTCCGCTCGCTCACTATGGCAGGATGACGGAACGTCTTGACGACCCTTTCACAAGCTACGACCCCGGCCTGTACTTCTGTGAGCTGACCGCTCGGCCAGGGGACAGCGGCGCCATCGACCGCATCCGCGGCCGGGTTTCCTCCATCGGCCTAGATGCGCTGCGCACCCGCGCGGCCGGGGCAGAACACGACCTCATCAACCTCGGCATCACCTTCACGGTGTATTCCGAGGCCGAGGCGATCGACCGCATCCTGCCCTTCGACTGCCTGCCCCGCATCATCACCGCCGCCGAATGGCGGCATATCGAGGCGGGGGTGAAGCAGCGGGTCAAGGCGCTCAACTGCTTCCTGGCAGACATCTACCACGGGCGCCGCATCCTCAAGGCCGGTGTGGTGCCGGCGGCCCTCGTGCTGGGCAACCCCAACTACCGCCCCGAGATGGAGGGGTTCCCCGTCCCATTCGGCACTTACGTGCACATCTGCGGCGTGGACATCGTGCGGGACCGCCACGGCGCGTTCTGCGTGCTGGAAGACAATGCGCGCACCCCGTCCGGCGTGTCCTACGTGGTGGAGAACCGCCACTTGATGCGCCGCACCTTCCCCGACCTGATGGCCGGCATGCGGCTGCACCCGGTCGACGATTACGGCCGCCGGCTGCGCGCCGCCATGGGGGAGATCGCGCCGTCCGGCATCTCGGACCCGCAAGTCGTGCTGCTGTCCCCCGGCATCTACAATTCAGCTTATTTCGAGCACGTCTTCCTCGCCCGCGAAATGGGCGTGCCGCTGGTGGAAGGGGCCGACCTGCTGGTCGAGCAGGACCGTGTGTTCATGCGCACCACCGGGGGGCTGCGCCCCGTGCACACCGTCTATCGCCGCATCGGCGACGACTTCCTGGACCCCACGGTATTCCGCCCGGACAGCCTGCTTGGCGTGCCCGGCCTGATCGGCGCCTGGCGGGCCGGCAACGTCAGCCTGGCCAACGCGGTCGGCACGGGGGTGGCGGACGACAAGGCGGTGTACGCCTACATGCCACGGATCATCAAGTTCTACCTCGGCGAGGACGCCATCCTGCCCAACGTCGAAACCCATATCTGCGGCGAGCCGGAAGGGTTGGCCTTCACGCTCGCCAACCTGGCCAGCCTGGTCGTCAAGCCGGTGGGCGAGTCCGGCGGCTACGGCATCACCATCGGCCCGCGCGCCTCTGTCGCCGAGTTGGATGCGGCCCGCGCCGCCTTGGCCGCTGACCCGGCCAACTGGATCAGCCAGCCGCTCATCGATCTGTCGGTGGCTCCCACGCTCACCTCCAGCGGGTTGCGGCCGCGCCACTTGGATCTGCGTCCCTTCGCCGTCACTGGGCGAGATACCTGGGTGCTGCCCGGCGGGCTGTCGCGAGTGGCGATGAAGGAGGGCAGCCTGATCGTCAACTCGTCCCAGGGCGGCGGCTCGAAGGACACCTGGGTGCTCGTGGACGAATGAGCGGGCAGGGAAGGGACACCGAACTGCTTGCCCGCTACGCCGAAGGGCTGTTCTGGATGGCGCGCTACGTCGAGCGCATCGAGAACCTGGCCCGGCTGATCGACGTGACCCAGACCTTCGAGAGCCCCGGCCGGGAGGACGAGGCTTGGGGCGCGCTGCTGCGCATCAACGCTGACGAGGGCCGCTACCTGGAAACCGGCGCGTCGCTGGACCCGCAGGGCATCAAGCGGTTTTATCTGCTGGACCGCTCCAACCCCACCTCCGTCCCGGCCGCCATGGCGGCCGGCCGCACCAACGCCCGCAGCCTGCGCCCGCTGATCAGCACCGAGATGTGGATGCACATGAACGTGTTCCACCGCGACGTGCTGGCGATCGGGCCGGAGGAGCTGGAGGGCGACCACCTGACCCGGCTGTGCGCCCGGCTGAAGGAGGGCGTGCAGGCCCACACCGGCATCACCGAGGGCACCTTCTTCCGTGACCAGGGCTGGAACTTCTACATGCTGGGCCGGTTGATCGAGCGTGCCGACCAGACCACTCGGTTGCTCGACATTAAGTATCACCTGTTGCACATGCAGGGCGGCGAGGAGCGGCGCCAGGCCGAGCTGACCCAATGGAGCGGGGTGCTGCGCGCCGCCGCGGGCTATCACGGCTTCCGCCGGGTGGCGCCCGCCGGGTTCGAGCCGGAGGATGTGGTTGCCTTCCTGCTGTCCGACCGGTCGTTCCCCCGCAGCGTCAGCCTGTGCGTCAGCCAAGTCGAGTGGCACCTGATGCAGCTACGCAGCCGCTACAACCTGCGCGGCACCATGGCGGCGCTGGAGCGGATCGAGGAGGTGCGGGCGGCGCTGTCCAGCAATTCCGTGACGCAACTGGTCACCAGCGGGCTGCACGAGTTCCTAGACGCGCTGCAACGCGACCTGATCCTGCTGGCCGGCGAGATCGGCTACGCCTTCTTCCGGGACTGGCGGCCCGAGCCGCAGGTGCGCGAGGCTCCTGCGCAATTGCAGGGCCGTGCCGCCGGGTTCAGCGTCGCAACCGCGGCTCCGACCGTCCGGTGACGGCGGCGAGTGCCTCTGTCATGGTCGGGAAGCGTCCGATGTCCCGGCCGTCTCGGCTGCGCCAGATGCTGATGTCTCGGCCCTGGCGCACGGCGCCCCATGCCGCCCAAAGATCATTGCGGGGATAGATGCTTGCAAACTCGCCCACCTCTGGCGGATCGCCTTCGACCCGGCGGTGGATGGCCAGCCGCATCTCGTGCGCCTCTTGCGCCTGCCACTGCAGCAGTTCGATCCTGTCTGCCGCGGTGAAATGGCCGCGAGCACCAACAAAGGCTACGAACGGGATGATGTCGGCAGTTTGGACTGCGGGATCACTAGACATCCGGCGCTCAGCAAAACAGGGTTGCCTCGACCGTAGGGCCATTCGCACTGCTGCTCAACACATATCCGTGTGCTTTGTGGAAAACCCTCGGTGAACGAGTCCCTGCGGCAGCTTGATGCGGGAGCCCTTTGCGTTGGCTATTGGGAGCTTGGGCCGTCCACCGGCCCGGCTGTGCTGCTGCTACACGGCTTTCCTTATGACGTGCACGCCTATGACGAGGCTGGTGCGACCCTGGCAGGGCAGGGCTGCCGGGTCATTGTCCCGTTCCTGCGCGGCTACGGGCCCACCCGGTTCCTTTCGCCCAGCACCCACCGGTCGGGCCAGCAGGCGGTCTTGGGCATGGATCTGCTGGCGCTGCTGGACGCGCTTCGGTTGCCGCAGGCCGTGCTGGCTGGCTACGACTGGGGTGGCCGGGCCGCCTGTGTGGTGGCGGCGCTGTGGCCGGAGCGGGTGCGCGGCCTGGTGAGTTGCGGCGGATACAACATCCAGGACCTCGCCGCCGCCGGGTCTCCCTCGCCGCCGGAGCAGGAGCGGCGGCTATGGTATCAATATTACCTGCATTCTGAACGGGGCCGCGCCGGGCTGGAGCAAGATCGCCGGGCGTTCTGCCGGCTGCTGTGGCGGGAATGGTCGCCTGGCTGGGCCTTCGATGCGGTGTTCGAGCAAACGGCCGCCGCGTTCGACAACCCGGATTTCGTCGATGTCGTGGTCCACTCCTACCGTCATCGCTTCGGCCTCGTCCCAGGCGACCCCGCGGCCGAGCCGGTCGAGCGCCGCCTGGCGGCCCGCCCTGCCATCGCCGTGCCCAGTATCGTGCTGCACGGCGCCGATGACGGCGTCTCGCCCCCGGCGCACTCAGCCGGCCATGCGGCGCATTTCAGCGGGCCGTATCAGCGCCGGGTTATCTCGGGCGTTGGGCACAACCTGCCGCAGGAAGCGCCAGCCGTGGTGGCGGAGGCTGTGGCGCAACTGCTGCGGACGTAACCGGAGCGGTGCTCAGGCAGGGTTCGTGCCTGCCGGCGCATCGCTGGGTGGCGGCGCTGCCGGGTCGTCGATGGGGTCCAGCAGCTCGGGCCCGTGGTTGCGCACGGCGTTGACCGCCCGGCTGACCGGCCATAGCCGCAGCACGTCGTCCGCGGCCGGGCGCAGCAGCGTTTCGGGCTCGCCGGGAGCCTCACCCAGCCAAGCCGGCCAGTCCTGCGGCTCCAAGATCACCGGCATGCGTTCGTGCAGGGGGCGCATGGTGGCGTTGGCGGCGGTGGTGAGGACGGCGAAGCTGCGCAGCGTCTCGCCATCCGGGCTGCGCCAGCCTTCCCACAGTCCAGCGAACGCGAGCGCCCGGCCGTCCTGCCGCGCGATGGCGAAAGGCTGCTTGCCGTCCGCCTGTGCGCGCCATTCGTAGAACGCGTCGGCCGGTATCAGGCAGCGCCGTGCCGTCAGCGCCGCCCGGAACATCCCGGACCCGGCGGCGGATTCCGAGCGGGCGTTGATCGGCTTGCGGGCGGCCTTCAAATCCTTGGTCCAGCCCGGCACCAGCCCCCAGCGCAGCAGGTCCAACCGTCGTTCGCCGGTGTCCGGATGGCGGCGCACCACCATGGCGTCCTGCGAGGGCGCCACGTTCCAGGACGGCGCGATGTTGGGCAGCGCGCCGGCGACGCCGAACATGGCTTGCACCGTGTGCGGCGGCAGCAAGGAAGCGAAGCGGCCGCACATGCCGGGTCAGCCTCCCGCCGCTGAACGCGTGCGGATGCCCGCGCGGGCTGACGCGGGCGCAGGAAGGACTGGTCGGATGGCCATGGTGTATCCCATTCCTTGCAACGCTTTGCCCTGTGACCGCGAAGGCAGTGTGAACCGGCGGGGCTGCCGTGGGTTCCTGATTGATCTGCCCTACAGTAAAAGGCTCCCGCCCATGAATCCATTGCTGTTGTCGCGTGCGCTCGGCTGGTTCAGCCTCGGCCTGGGTGCGGCTGAGATCGCCGCCCCCGGCCTGCTGTCGCGCGGGCTCGGCTTGCGGGGCGGTCCCTGGCTGGTGGCCGGGTTCGGCGTGCGGGAGGTTGCCGCCGGGCTGGCCGTGCTCGCCGTGCCGGACTCGCCGGCTGGGCCGGTGGCGCGGGTGCTGGGCGATGTGCTGGACCTCGCGGTGCTGGCGCCAGCGCTGGCGCCGGCGAACCGGCGGCAGGGTGCGGCGGAGATCGCTTTCGTGCTGGTTGCCGGCATCACCACGCTTGACGTGTTCTGCGCCGTATCCCTGGCCCGGCGCAGGCAACGCCGGGCGCAAACGGCCGAGCGGACCTATGTCGGCCCCGACCCCCGCATTGCCCAGGGTGCTGGAGTTTGGGACGACTGAGCGCCCCGCCTCACGGCCTGGACGGCCCCGTCGCGTCCGCGATCTCCCAGCCGCCGCCCAGCGCGCGGTATAATGTCACCAGGTTCGTGGCGATCTGCATGTCGCTGTTCGCCAGGTCGTTCTCGCTTTGCAGCAGCTGCGCCTGGGTCGAGTTGACGTTGAGGAAGTCGATCACGCCCTCGACGTAGCGTTGCCTTGCGGCCCCCAGCGCCGTGGCGTTCTGCGCCGCGGCCTCCGCCACCTGCACCCTGCGGCGCTGTGCCTCCGAATAGGCCGTCAGCGCGTCGTCTACCTCCCGCCAGGCTCTCAGCAGCGTCCGCTGGAAGTTGATCGCGGCCTCGCGCTGCTGCGACTGCCGCATCCGCAGCGTGCCCCGCAGCCGCCCTCCCTGGAACAGCGGGATGGAGACCGATGGCCCCACCTGGAACTGGCGCGCATAAAGGCCGAACGCGTCCCGGAAGCGCAGCCCCTGCTGCTGGAAGTCGCCCATCAGCGTCACGTCCGGATAGAACTCCGCCACGGCCACCCCGGTCTGCGCCGTGGCCGCGTGCAGCCGCGCCTCCGCCTGCCGCACATCCGGCCGGCGGCGCACCAGCGTTGCGGGCAACCCGATCGGCACCACCGGCGGCACGCCGGGCTGCGCCGCCGGCCCGTGCAGCTCGGCCTCCAGCGCGCGCGGCTGCTCGCCCAGCAGCAGCCCGATGGCATTGATCAGCGCCGCCTCCTGCGCGCGCAGCGGGGGGACGGTGGCCGCGATGGTGGATTGCTGCGCCTTCGCCTGCGCCAGGTCGAGCGTGGTGGCCACGCCGTCGGCGAAGCGCCGCTGCACGAGCCCCGTGTCCTGTTCCGCCAGGCCCAGGTTGCGCTCCGCGATGGCCCGCTCCGCCTGCACGCCGCGCAATTGCAGGTAGTCTTGCGCCAACTCGGCGATGGCGGAGAGGGCGATGCCGCGCCGGTCCTCGATGGCGGCCTGGGTGTCGGCGTTCGCCGCCTCCACGCCGCGACGCACCCGGCCGAACAAGTCCAGCTCCCAGGAGGAGCTGACGCCGTTTTGGTACACGTCGAACTCTTCCGGCGCGCCGGGCCTGACCACGACGAGTGACACCGGGTTGCCAACCGGGCTGAGCCGGGTGTGCTGGTAGCTGGATTGCTCATTGAGCTGCGGCAGGCCTTGCGAGGCCACCACCTCCCGCTGCGATCGGCCTTGCAGGATGCGCTCGGCCGCCGTTTGCAGGTCCAGGTTCTGCGTCGCCACCCGTTCCACCAGTGAGCTCATCTCGGGGTCGCCGAAGCTGTTCCACCAGCGCGGGTCCGCTTCCGCCGTATCCGTGCGGCTCGACACGTCCGCGCGCTGCGGCCCCCATCCCTGTGGCGCGTCGGCCGCCGGCGGATGGAAGTCGGGTCCCACCGTGCAGCCCGCCAGCAGGGCGGCCCAAGCCCGCGCCCAGGCCCAAGCCCAACGCACCCGCCTCAAGGCCGAGGCGCCGTCAGCCGGGTGGTGGTTGCGCCCTGCTCGCCCTGCACGTCCGCCAGCCCGGTGTGGATGGTCGTCTCCACCGAAAAGCCGAGGCGCAGCAGCTTGGCCTCGTTCTGGCCCGGCGACACCAGGATCTTCACAGGCAGCCGCTGCACGATCTTGGTGAAGTTGCCGGTGGCGTTGTTGGGCTGCACCGCCCCGAACGCCGCCCCCGAGGCGGGCGGCACGCTGTCCACCACGCCGTCCAAGTATAGGTCGTAGGCATCGACGTGGATGCGGACATGCTGGCCCGGCAGCACGTGGCGCAGCGCCACCTCGCGGTAATTGGCCTCGACGTAGATGTGGTCCAGCGGCGCCAGCACCATCAGCGAGGCGCCTGGCGCCACGTAGTTGCCCACCTGCACGGTGCGCTCGCCCACCATGCCGTCCAGCGGGGCCAGGATGCGGGTGTAGCTGAGATTGAGCCTTGCCTGCTCGACCTGCGCTTCGTCGGACTTCACGGTGGCCGCCGCCGCCGCGCGCTGCGCCGTCAGGATCGGGATTTGCCGCTTGGCCGCTTCCGTGGATGCCTTGGCCTGGTCCACGCTGGATTGGGCCTGCTGCAGCTGCGCGTCCGCCTGCTGGCGCTCCTGCACCGTGCCGGCGCCGGTGGCGGCCAGGTCGTGGTAACGCTTCTGGTTGGCCTGGGCCAGGACGAGCTGCGCGGCGGCTGACGGGTTCTGCGTCTGGGACTGGTCCACCACGGCGGGCTGGCGCTGGATGGACGCTTCGGCGTCGGCCAGTTGCGCCCGGTCGCGCTGCAGCATCGCTTCGGCATTGGCCAGGGCAGCGCGGAAGTCCCGGTCGTCAATCGTCGTCAGCAGCTGCCCGGCCATCACGGATTGGTTGTCGTCCACCTCCACGGAGGCGACTTGCCCGGACACTCGTGGCGCGATCGTCGCATAGTGCGCCGTGACATAAGCGTCGTCGGTCCACACGTCGGGCGCGGGCGCGAAGATGATCACCAGCACGGCGGCGATGAAGCCGAGCACGATGATGCCGCCCAGCAGCCACGGCCAGACCGGCTTGCGCTTGGGCGGCTTCTCCTTGTCCTTGGGCTTGCCGTCTTTCGGCTTGTCCTTGTCGTCTTTCGGCTTGTCCTTGCCGTCCTGCTTTTTGTCCTTGCTTTCCGGCTTGTCTTCCTCGTTGTCGCCTTTGTCTTCCTCGTCCATGGCCGGATCCTAATGCTGCTGGGCGATGATGCGGGGCGGGTAGGTGCGGACCGGCAGCACCAGCAGCACGACCATCAGCGCCATGGCCACGCAGGCGATGATCAGGAAGGCGTCGCTGAACGTCAGCACGGTGGCCTGCACTTGGACCGTGCCCTGGAACGCGCTCACGCTGGCCGGGCTGTGCTGTTGCAACGCGCTGAAGGCCCCTTGCCCGGATTGGTCGATGATGCGGTTGTAGTGCAGCGCTCCTCGCCAGCGCATGATGAGTTGCAATGTCCAAACGCCGACCGGTTCCGCCACGGCGCGCATGGTGTTCACCAAAGTCGAGGCGAACGGCCCGTCCGCCGGGTCCGTGATGGTGTTCACCGAGATCATCAGCAAGGGCAGGACGATCAGCGGCCCGCCCACCGCCTGAAAGCCCTGCCACAGCAGGAAGGTGTCGCCCTCCCAGACCGAGG
Source organism: uncultured Acetobacteraceae bacterium (assembly GCA_964235495.1). GTDB lineage: Bacteria > Pseudomonadota > Alphaproteobacteria > Acetobacterales > Acetobacteraceae > LMUY01. The sequence continues at coordinate 31,288 of CAXSAX010000032.1, forward strand.
TGAGAAACGAGTTGCCGACGCATGCCGTGATGACGCAGGCAATCCCGGCGAAGATCACCCACCTGGCATCGACGCTCTCGAAATTCAGGAGCGCCGCCACGAGCGGCAGCAGCACGAGCTGCGGCGCCGCGATCAGCAGGGTGACCACATAGGATTGCAGCGGCCGGTAGCCAGCCACCTCCGTCAGGTAGTCGATCGGGATGGTCGAGGCTGACAGGCTAAGGATGAGGAAGGTGAACAGCGTGACCAGCCCGAACGCAAGATTCCGCCGCCTCAGCAGCGAGAACTTATACAGTGGCAACTCCACCATCAGCTCGTTGAGCACCAGCAGCGGCAGCGCCACGACGCTCACCAGCGCCAGCACGCAGATCGCCGGCGAGTTGAACCAGTCCAGGCGATTGCCTTGCTCGAGCATGGTCGTCAGCGCGCCGAACCCGGCGACCACCAGAAGCATCCCGCGCCAGTCAAACTTGCTGATGCGATCATATTGCGGAGGCTGCTGCTTCACGCCGTACCAGACAAGCAGGCCGGCCAGCGCGCAGAGCGGCAAATCTTCCAGGAACGCGAACTGCCACCCGATAATGTCGGTCCACAAGGCCGCCAGCGCCACAGAGATGTTCGGCCCGAACGTCGCCGTCAGCGCGTAGGCGGCCAGCCCATACAGCTTGATCGGCGGCGGCAGGACCTGCAGCGCCACCGTCAGCAGCAGCGGGATGGTGAAGCCGGACGCGAGGCCCTCCAGGAAACGCAGCCCATACAGGAGCGTGAGGTTCGAGGTGAGCGGGATGCATAGCGTGGCGCCGCCGCTCAGCGCGATGGCAAACAACGTCCATCGCCGGATCGACACCGTGACCGCCCAAAACGTGCAGATCGACATGCCGATCACCTGCCCCGTGGAGAACAGGCTGGTGAGCCAGGTGCCAGGATCGTTGCTGATGCCGAGGCCGCCCCGCACATCGATCAGCGCCGCGCCGACCACGCCGTCGTTGAACTCGACCGTGAGGGCGGCGAGCAGGACGCCAAGCAGGCCGAGAAGCGGTTTCAGGTCCAACGCAGTCTCCCCTGCCGACGACGCGCCGGGTGCGCATGGCAATAGCGGTCTGGCGACGAAACTGACAATCTCACGGCAGCGCGACGATCGGGATGGCGAAGGCAAGGGGAGCATGATCATGGCAAACGACGTGCCGAAAGCACGGCAAGATGTGAGAACAGTTGATGCCCATCCTGCATCGAGGGCTGAACTGGCGCTGGAGGGGTTCGAGCACCGGTTTGTAGGCATCGATGATATGAGGCTGCTCGCGTTCCATGCCACACCGGGTTTGCCGGGGATGCTGATAGCCGATCGGGAACGCGAGTTCCGTGATTGAGTTCTGCGCCGGAAAGCGGCCAACTTGGAAACCTTCTCGGATGCCGACATCGCTTGATGCCTCGCGCGGCGGACTCCATGCGGATCACGCCGCCGTTCCGCGCCTTGCGGCGGCTCGTGTCGTGAGATGAAGCCTGGCGCGTCAGCCGACCGACTGGTCTTTGCCAACCAGCTGCGGGGCGCTGCCGCCCTCATGGTCGTTCTGGTTCATCACACCGTCGTGGTGCAGAGGCTGCGTGTGGATGTGTCCTGGGTTGTCGCCGCGCCGCCGCTCGACACGCCGGTTGCCGCCGTGGCGCTCTGGATGCAGGCGCTGCCGGTCGATCTGGGCAGCTTGGGCATCGGGCTGTTCTTCCTGATCAGCGGCTTTGTCATCCCGTTCTCGCTTCGGGGCATGACGGGCGGCGGCTTTCTGCTGGCCCGCGCGGCCCGCATCCTGCCCACGTTCTGGGCAGCGCTGCTGATCGAGTACGTGGTGATCGCCGTCAGCGGCGCCTACTGGCATCGCTCGCCCGCCTATGGCTGGCGTAGCTATGCGGTGAACAGCCTGCTGGTCGAGACCCTGGCTGGGCAGCAGACCGTCGACTGGGTGAGCTGGACGCTGTCCATCGAGGCTAAGTTCTACTTGCTGGCAGCGCTATGCCGGCCGCTCCTGCTTAAAGGGGGGCTGCGTTTGCCGCTTGCCTGCGCCGCGGGCGCCCTGGCGCTCAACGCAGCCGTGGGCAGGGGCTGGCTCCCACTCACGCGCGAACTCGACTCAGAGGCGATCTACCTAGTCGTCATCCTGATCGGGACCTTGTTCCACGCTCACTACGTCGGCAGGCTTTCCAAGCGGGAACTCGCAGTTGGCACGGCAGGAATGCTTGTCCTGATGGCGCTGTGCTGGCGCATTGGCCCCCTCGCCGACGAGACGGCCGCGCGCACCCTCAGCCTGACGGCAGCGGTCGGGGTTTTCGCCGCCGCCTATCAGTGGCGGGCATGCTTTCGGCCCAGCCGCGTTCTCGACGGCATCGCCGCCATCAGCTACCCGCTTTACCTGGTGCACGCGATTTTGGGCTTCACCCTCATGTCGTTTTTGATGATGGCTTGGCGGCTGTCCTACGCCGTGGCAGCTATTGCTGCGATCCTCACCTGCGTGGCGACTGCTACGTTGCTGCACCGTTTCGTGGAGCGGCCGACCATGCGATGGGGACGCCAAGTGGGAAAATGGCTCAGCGATCGGGCCACTGCCTCGAACTCCGCCAAAAGACGAGGGCCTTTGGACACCCTTGTGTGAAAAGGTAAGCGCCAAAGTCGTGCCCTTTGCTGAATCTTGGCCCCGAGCGTGAAGAGCACGCTGTAGCTCGGCACTGTATAGTGTAGCGGCTGCGATGGCGGCCCGATTGCCTGGCCGGCATAGCCTTTATCATCGAACAAGTTACAAAATTTGAGCCTGAACAGTACTCACTGCGTCTCAACGGGAGCATGTAGCCAGCGCCAGGTCAGCCTGCTGGTAGGCTGTTGTCCTGGCCGGCTGCGGCAGTACTTGAAGTACTAGACGCAAATTTCGTCTGCTTGCGGTCAGACATCCACCTCTTCCACCGCCACGTCCCGCGCGTGCTCCTGGATGAAGCGGAACCGCAGCTCCGGCCGCCGCCCCATTAGATTTTCCACCAACTCGCTCGTCTCAGCCCGCCGCTCGGGGGAGGCGACCACTTTCAGCAGCGTGCGCTTCGCTGGGTCCATCGTGGTCTCCTTCAAGGCCGCGGGCGGCATCTCGCCCAGCCCCTTGAACCGGCTGACTTCGACTTTGCCGGCGCCTTTGAACGTTTTGGCCAGACGCACCCGGTCGGCATCGTTCATCGCATAGACCGAGCGCGCACCCTGCGTCATGCGGTACAGCGGCGGCTGCGCCAGGAACACATGGCCCTCGCGCACCAGCTCCGGCAGTTCGCGGTAGAAGAACGTCATCAGCAGGCTGGCGATGTGCGCCCCATCCACGTCCGCGTCCGTCATGATGATGATGCGGCCGTAGCGCAGCTTCTTGAGGTCGAACCGCTCCCCTACGCCGCAGCCCAGCGCCTCCACCAGGTCCCGCAGCTCCTGGTTCTGCCGCAGCTTATCAACCGAGGCGCTGGCCACGTTCAGGATCTTGCCCCGTAGCGGCAGCACCGCCTGCGTTTCGCGCCGCCGCGCCTGCTTGGCCGAGCCGCCGGCGCTGTCACCCTCCACGAGGAACAGCTCGGTCTGGCTCATCACCTCGCTGGTGCAATCGGCCAGCTTGCCCGGCAGCCGCAGGCGCTTGGTGGCGGTCTTGCGCGCCACGTCCTTGTACTCGCGCCGCCGCAGCCGCTCCTCGGCCCGTTCGATCAGCGCCGTCAGCAGGTTGTCCGCCTGCGCCGGGTTGCCGGCCAGCCAGTGATCGAACCGATCCCGCATCGCCGTCTCGACCAGCCGGGCGGCGTCGGCGCTGGTGAGCCGCTCCTTGGTCTGGCCTTGGAACTGCGGGTCCCGCACAAAGGCTGAGAGCTTGCCCGCCATGGTCCCCGTCACGTCCTCGCCAGTGACCTGCATCGCCCGGCGATTGCTGCGCTGCTCTCCCCAGGCGCGCACGCCCTTGAGCAATGCCGCACGAAACCCCGCCTCATGCGTGCCGCCCAGCGGGGTCGGCACCGTATTGCAGTAGGAGTGCAGGAAACCGTCCGCCCCCTCCAGCCAAGTTACCGCCCATTCCGCCCGCCCGCCGGTGCGGCCATCCTCGCGCGTGGGTAGGTCCGCCTCGCCCGCCCAGATTTCCGGCACAGCCATCGGGGTGTCGCCCACCTCCTCCATTAAGCTGTCGCGCAGCCCCCCTGGAAAGTGCAGTTCGGCCTCGGCCGGGGTGCCGGCTTGAAGCAGTGCCGGGTCGCAGGACCAGCGGATTTGCACGCCGCGGAATAAGTAGGCTTTGGAGCGGCACAGTCGGTAGAGCCGCGCCGGGCTGAACTGCAGGGGGCCGAAGATGGCCGGGTCGGGCTTGAAGCGGATGGTGGTGCCGCGCCGATTTTGCACCGGTCCGGCATTGACCAGCTTTGTCGTGGGCTTGCCCTGTGCATAGCTTTGTCGCCACAGGGTTCGGTCTCGCGCCACCTCTACTTCCAGCGACTCGCTTAGAGCATTGACCACTGAACTGCCGACACCGTGCAGCCCGCCAGATGTCTCGTAGGCGTCACCACCGAACTTGCCGCCGGAATGCAGCGTAGTGAGGATGACTTCGAGGGCGCTGAGGCTTTTGAACTTGGGGTGCGCATCGACCGGAATGCCGCGGCCATTGTCCCGCACGCTCAACCAATTGCCGGCCTGCACTGCAAAGTCGATCGATGTCGCGTGACCAGCGACGGCCTCATCCATGGCGTTGTCGAGAATCTCCGCGGCGAGATGATGCAGTGCATTCTCGTCCGTGCCGCCGATATACATGCCTGGCCGCCGGCGCACCGGCTCCAAACCTTCAAGAACTTCGATGTCCTTGGCGGTGTAAAAATTTTGACCCCGTCCAGCCTTGGCCGGGGTAAACAGATCGTTCATGCTGTGTTCCCGTATCTCCCGCGCACGCTAGGCGCGCGGGGGAGTCGGGTGCAAGACTTACAGGTGCGATCTTGCCGGGTGGACCCTACTGGTCTGTCGGGAAGGTCTCGCTGGCCGAACGCTCTTGGGTGTGGGCTTCCAGGAACCACAGCTGCTTGTCGATGCCGCGGGACACCTCGGTGAGCAGGTCCGCCGTGTCGGCATCACCAGCCTCATCCACCTCGTCGATGTTGCTGCGAATCGCGTTGGCGACCGCAGCATAACGGTCGATCAGCGCATGAACGTGGTCGCTGACCTGGTAGATATCGACTGGGTAGGGCGCCAATGCCGTCTTCTTGCCGACTTCCTGCACGGTGCCGCGCGCTGTGCCGCCGAGTTGGGTGATGCGTTCGGCCATCATGTCCACATACTCGTCCTGCTCCTTGCGGAAGTTGTCGAGCATAAGATGGACGCCGATGAACTGTGGCCCTTTCAGGTTCCAGTGCGCCTGCTTAGTGATCAACGCCATGTCGATGCCATCCGCCAGCCGTGCTTGCAGCAGTTCGACCGATACGGCCTTGGCATTCTGGTTGTTCTTGGTGCGGTGCATGTGCACGCCGCCGGTCGTCTGGTCGGCCGGCATTTTGGTGGTCTGGCCCTTCGCCATGTGGCGTCTCCTATGTTGGAAGTCCGCCATAGAACGCGTGGATGCTGGGACCGTTGCGTTCCCGTCCTGGCGTTGCTTGCCATGGTGGACGCGGCCGTCAATCATCCACCGGCAGCCGGGGAAAGCATGTATGGACCTGAAGGGGAAGACGGCCCTCGTCACGGGATCAACCAGCGGCATCGGCCTCGGCATCGCCCATGCCCTCGCCGCTGCAGGGGCTGACATCATGATGAACGGCTTTGGTGACCCGGCGGCGATCGAGCAGGCCCGCAACGCGCTGGCTGCCGAGCATGGCGTGCAAGTCTTGCACGACGGAGCGGATGTCAGCCGCGCCGCTTCGATCACCGCCATGGTGGTCCGGGCGGAAGCGGAACTTGGCCGGTTGGACATCCTGGTCAACAACGCGGGCATCCAGCATGTGGCGCCGATCGCGGACTTCCCGGCTGAGCGGTGGGATGCGGTCATCGCCATCAACCTGTCCAGCGCCTTTCACGCCATTCAGGCTGCCATCCCTGGCATGAAGCGCCGCGGTTGGGGCCGCATCATCAACATCGCCTCTGCGCACGGTTTGGTCGGCAGCGCCGAGAAGTCCGCCTACGTTGCGGCCAAGCACGGCATCGTCGGGCTGACTAAGGTGGCCGCGCTCGAGCTGGCGAACGACGGCATCACGTGCAACGCGATCTGCCCGGGCTGGGTGCTGACTCCTCTAGTGCAAAAACAGCTGGACAGCCGGGCCAAGCGGGAAGCGCAGGGAGTGGCGGAGGTGACGCGCAGCTTCCTAACCGACAAGCAGGCCATGGCCGCATTCACGACGCCCGAGAGCATCGGTGGGCTGGTGGTGTTCCTTTGCTCGGAAGCGGCGGCCACGATGACAGGGGCGCCCCTGTCAATCGATGGGGGATGGACAGCACAGTAAGCGTCCCAGAGAGGCTGCCCCGCACCCGCGTACACAAGCGTTTGGAAGACCTTGTCCCTGGGGGAAGGACGCGGGTGTTAAGCTGTCACCGCCTCCCGTGCCGCCGTCACCGCCTGCCGCCCGACCACCGCGCCGATCATCACCAGGGTGGGACCGCCGGTGGACCAGCCGGGCGCATCACGCACCAGCGTGTCCAGGGTGCCCTTGAGCAGCCGCTGCGCCCGGGTGCCGCCGCGTTCGATCAGTGCCGCCGGGGTAGCCGGGTCCAGCCCCGCCGTGAGCAGCCCGTCCCGCAACAGCGGCAGCGTGACAATGCCCATGTAAACCGCCAGCGTGCCGCCGCGGGCAAGCTGGGCGAAGTCGAGTTCAAGCCGTCCATCCTTGGTGTGGCCGGTGGCGAAGGTCACCGTCCGGGTTGCCTCCCGATGGGTAAGCGGGATGCCGGCCTGCGCCGCGCAGGCAAGCGCCGCGGTGACGCCGGGCACCACCTCGAACGCGACTCCAGCGGCGGCCAGCGCCTCGGCCTCTTCGCCGCCGCGCCCGAAGATGAATGGGTCGCCGCCTTTCAGCCGCACCACCTTGCGGCCCTCGCGCGCCAGCCGAACCAGCAGATCGTTGATGCCCTCTTGGGGCAAGCAGTGGTTCGCGCGCGCCTTGCCGACGTAGATTCGTTCGGCATCGCGCCGGGCCATGTCAAGTACGTCTTGTCCCACCAGCCGGTCATGCACGATGACATCGGCTTCGCCCAGCAGCCGGTGCGCCCGCACGGTCAGCAGGTCCGCCGCTCCTGGCCCGGCGCCCACCAGGTAGACGACGCCGCTGGCAGGGGCGCCGTCAGCGATCTGCCGGGTCATCTCTTGCCGAGCGCCGTCCTCGTCGCCCATCGCCACCAAATCCGCGACCCGGCCGCCCAGGGCGCGCTCTAGCACCCGGCGGCGCAGGGCGGTATCTGGCAGGGCGCGGCGGATTTCAGCCTTGAACTCGTCGGTGATGGCTGCAAGCCGTCCCAGGGCTGGGGGGACCAGTGCTTCGATCCGCGCACGGATCAGCCGCGCCAGCACCGGCGCCGCTCCTCCCGACGACACGGCAACCGTGATGGGCGAGCGGTCAACGACGGCTGGAGTGATGAAGCTGCACCAAGCTGGCCGATCCACGACGTTGACCGGGATGCCCCGCTGCGACGCTGCGGCGATCAAGGCTTGCAGGTCGTCCTCGGAGGCTTCGGCTCCGATTGCGATGCTGCATCCATCCAGCAGGGCCGGGGTGAAGCTGACTGCCTGGGTGACTTCAGCCCCGCACCGGCTCAAGGCTTCGGCCTTGCGTTCGGCAGCCTCGCCTTTCCCAAGCACCAGGGCACGCCGGCCTTGCAGGTCCATGAAAATCGGAAAGTAGCGCATGGTTGGCTCCTCAGTCGGCGCGGTAGGGGCTGCAAGAGACGATATGGGAGACGAGGTGCATTGCACCAAAAGACGCCTGCGCAACGAGATTTGGAACCGCTTGACCCCGGCTCATGGGGGGCCTAGATGCTGTCTCGCTGATGACGGCAATAAGAGCTTGCTCTTCCGGCATTGGTGATATAAGCTTACTGCCTTGCTCCACGGCGTGGGGTTGATCTGAAAGAGCCGCATTGGCACGTAGCTTCTGCGACTCTGCCGGTTCTCGTTCCTTGAAAATCACATCTGATGTTGGAAGGGATATGTTGGCGGCGTC
>CAXSAX010000033.1:0-38726 GCA_964235495.1 uncultured Acetobacteraceae bacterium
AGCCGGACTATGCCCGCATGTCGGATGCCGAGCTGCTGCGCATCATCAACGAGCCACCGCAGCCCGATAGCGGGTGAGCGAAACGCCGCCTTCGCGGCCTCCCTGCTGCACCCTGCCAGCCCGTCCATCGCCGCGGCCACGCCGCCCAGGCAGCCGATGCGGACCACGCGGCCTCTCAGCCCTGCCAGCCCCATGCCGAGCGATTTCCGCTTGCCATAGGACCCCCGGGTGCATGGCGGGCCGCCATCGCCTTTCGGGAGGGGCGGCGAGCGCGCGGCTGGCTTTCCCGCCAGGCCCGTGCCCGCTAAGCACCGTGCATGGCACCCCGTGACTGTCCCGCCGTGCTGCGCCAGGCCTGCCGCCTGCTGGCCGCCTGCGGGCTGGCCTGGGGCAGCGCGGCCCTGCTGCGCCTGCCGGAGGCTTACTGGGCCATCATCACGGCCATCACCGTCATGCAGTCCGACCTGCCCCACACGCTGTCCGCCGGGCGGGAACGGGTCTTGGCCACGCTGGTCGGGGCGGCGTGCGGCATGACGCTGATCGCGCTGCGCGAGCAAGGCCTGCCGGCGCTGCCGCTGTTCGTGGCCGGCCTGGTTCCGCTCGCGGCGCTGACGGCGGCCGCACCCCGCTACCGGTTGGCCGGCACCACGCTGGTCGTCGTGTTCCTGGTCCCCGGCGCCGGGGGCGACCCTTACCTGCGGCCGCTGTTCCGGGTGGGCGACATCCTGACCGGCGCGCTCGCCTGCCTGGCCGTCTCCGCCGCCACGCTCCCCCGCCAGCGCAAGGTCCTAGCCCCGCCATGATCCGTGCCACGCTGCTTTGCCTCAGCCTGGGCCTGGGCTTGGGCCTGGCCGGCGCGGCCCACGCCGAGGGGCAGGGCGGCACGCTGCGCCTGCTGGCCACGGCGGGGGCGGGCACCATCGACCCGCAGATCAACTACACGGCGCAATACGGCCAGCTCTTCGCGGTGGTGTACGACGGGCTGATCGGCTTCCGGCGCGTGCCGGGCGCAGCCGGGCTGGACCTGGTGGGGGACCTCGCGGACGCCGTTCCGACCCCTTCGGACGGGGGCCTGCTCTACCGATTCCGCCTGCGCCCCGGGCTGCGCTTCTCGGACGGCAGCCCCGTGCGCCCGAGCGACGCCGCCGCCACCTTTCGCCGCATCTTCCGCGTCGCCAGCCCGACCGCCGGCAGCTTCTATGCGGGCATCGAGGGCGCGGCCGACTGCCTGGCCCACCCGGCGGGCTGCACCTTGCCCGGTGTCGTGGCCGACGACGCGGCGGGCACGCTCGCCATCCGGCTGACCCGGCGCGACCCGGACTTCCTGCTCAAGCTCGCGTTCCAGCACGCCAACATCGTGCCTGCCGCGGCGCCGGACCACGACGTGGGCACCGTGCCGCTGCCCGGCACCGGCCCCTACCGCATCGCGCAGTACGACCCGGCGACCGGGATGCGGCTGGAGCGCAACCCATACTTCCAGGTCTGGAGCGAGGACGCGCAGCCGGCCGGCATCCCGGACGCGATCGACTACCATTACGGCCTGGAAGGCGAGGCGGAGGTGACGCAGGTGGAGAACGGCCAGGCGGACTGGATGTTCGAGAACCCGCCGCCGCCGGACCGGCAGGGCGAGCTGGGCGCAGACTACGCCGGCCAGGTGCACCTCGACCCGCAAATCGGCATCTGGTTTCTGCCGATGAACCTGCACGAGCCCCCGTTCGACGATTTGCGGGTGCGCCGGGCGGTGAACATGGCGATCGACCGGACCGCGGTCGTGAAGCTGTTCGGCGGCCCGCGGCTGGCCGTGCCGTCCTGCCAGATTCTGCCGCCGGAGTTGCCCGGCTACGTGCCCTACTGCCCGTTCCCGCACGACCTGGCGGCGGCCCAGGCCCTGGTGCGGGACAGCGGCACCGCCGGCATGCGGGTCACGCTGATCCTCGACAACTCCGACCTGCAACGCACCCTGGGCACCTACATCCTGAGCGTGCTGTCGGACCTCGGCTACGACGCCCGGCTGCGGGTGCTCTCCGCCAGCCTGCAGTTCCCCTACATCCAGAACACGCTCAACCACGTGCAGATCAGCCTCACGACCTGGTACGACGACTATCCCGGCGCCGGGGACTTCCTGCCGACGATGTTCAGCTGCGGGGCCTACCACCCCGGCACCGACGCCTCGGTCAATTACAGCGGCCTGTGCGACCCGGCGCTGGACGCGCGCATGCAGGACGCCGCCGACAGCGGCGACCCGGCAGCCTGGGCCGCGATCGACCGGGAGGTGACCGACCGCGCCGCCTTCGCCGTGCTTCTCAACCCGGTCTATGTCGATTTCACGTCACGCCGGGTCGAGGAGTTTGTCTATCACGAGCAGTTTCATTGGCTGCTGGGCCAGGCGCGGCTGCGTCCGTGAGCGTCCGCTCTCGCCTCGTTCAGCCTGCCGGCGGCCTTGCTGCCGCGGGCTTATGTCCTGCTGTGACGGCGCTGCGGCGCGCCGCCGCTCAGCAGGCCCGGCTTGCGCGGCTGCGGAACCAGGCCAGGCCGGCGAGCCCGAACGCCAGCACCGCCCACGAGGCTGGCTCCGGCACCGCAGTCGCTGCGCTGGCCAGGCCGTCGATGACGCCGGAGAAGCCGAACTGCGTTGGGCTGAACGCTTCTGTCACTGCGAACGTGCCGGACGTGAACTGGCTCGCGCTCAGCGATGTAGGCAGGGCGGTTGTGGGGAGTACGCCGTCGAGCGCGCCGGACAAGGATAGGTCGAAGCCGGACCCCACCTGCGGGCTGGTGGTGTGGAAGGTGATCCCGCCACCTGCACCGACGGTGGCGGTTTGGAACAAGCCGCTGTGATCCAAGCCTGCGAAGAGGGCGGAGTTGACGATGTTGCCAAATCCGGTGACGGGGTTGAAGCCGGCATTGTAGGAATAGAGGCCGCCGCCGGGCGTGGTCGCGGGATAGGCGTCATCGATGGTGATGACGATGGGAATCTGCTCGCCCGCCGTCACTCCGGGATTGCCGGCGGCCTGGGTAACGGTCCCGGTGAGGTCGAACGTCACGGGGGCGGCCTGGGCTGCGCTGCTCAGGAGCAGGCCGAGGACGGCGAGGCGGTGCTTGAACATTCTTCCTCCAGATGACGGCACCGGTTCGCACCAGCCTTACCGGGATATAACCGTCATTTAACATATGAGGAAAGCGCAATATTCGTGAGCTGCGGCCTGCCTGCGCCGCGCTGCCGAAACCCGCGGAGCTGATCGTTGCATCGGCTTGGGCGGGATGCTTCAACCAAGGCTTGCCATCCGTGTCCTTGGAGTCCGCAGCCCGGTGTCCAGCCCCGCCAAGCCCACCCTGCGCCTCAAGGGCCGCTCCTTCGTGGCCCTGGTGCTGATGCCGGAAGCGCCCATCGTGGAGTGGCTGGACGCGCTGGAACGCCAGGTTGCGCGCTCCCCGGCGTTCTTCGACGGCCGGCCGGTGATCGTGGACTTCTCCGCGCTGGCCGGGCAGGAGGCCGCGTTCCCCGCCCTGATCGAGACGCTGGAGCAGCGCGACATGCGGATCATCGGCGTCGAAGGCGCTACTCCCGGCTGGACGGACAGCGCCACCTGGGGGCGCCCGCCGATCGCCACCAAGGGCCGGGCCGACCGGTTCATGGACATCATGGACGAAGCGCCGCCCAGCCCGCCGGAGCCGCGCTCCCTGGTGCTGCAAGGCCCCGTGCGCTCCGGCCAGACCGTGTTCTTCGAGCGCGGCGACGTGACGGTGCTGGGCTCGGTCGCGTCCGGCGCGGAGGTGATCGCGGGCGGCAGCGTGCACGTGTACGGCACGCTGCGGGGCCGGGTGATCGCAGGCTTCGCCGGCGCTGCGGATGCGGGTGTGTTCTGCCGCCGGATGGAGGCCGAGCTGATCGCCATCAACGGCATCTACAAGGTGGCGGACGACATGCCGGCAGTCCTGTGGGGCCAGCCGGTTCACGCCACGCTTCAGGACGACGCCGTTGTCATGATAATGATAACATAATATTCGCGGGAGTTCAGTCGTATGTCGGAGGTGCTGGTGGTGACATCCGGCAAGGGCGGGGTGGGCAAGACGACCTCCACCGCCTCGCTCGGAGTGGCCTTGGCGCAATCCGGGCAGAAGGTGGTGATCGTCGATTTCGACGTGGGCCTGCGCAACCTCGACCTCATCATGGGGGCGGAGCGCCGGGTCGTGTTCGACCTGATCAACGTGGTGCAGGGCGACGCCAAGCTCTCCCAGGCGCTGATCCGCGACAAGCGGGTCGATACCTTGTCGCTGCTCGCCGCCTCCCAGACCCGGGACAAGGACGCGCTGAGCGAGGAGGGCGTGGGCCGGGTGGTGGGCGAGCTGCGCGAGCGGTTCGACTGGGTGATCTGCGACAGCCCGGCCGGCATCGAGAAGGGCGCGGCGCTGGCCATGCGCTTCGCCGACCGGGCCGTGGTGGTGACCAACCCCGAGGTGTCCTCCGTGCGCGACTCGGACCGCATCATCGGCCTGCTGGACAGCAAGACGCTGCGGGCCGAACGCGGCGAGCGGATGGACAAGCACCTGCTGCTGACCCGGTTCGACCCGGTGCGCGCCGAGCGCGGCGACATGCTGAAGACTGACGACGTGCTGGAAATCCTCTCCATCCCGCTGCTCGGCATCATCCCGGACAGCGAGGAGGTGCTGCGCGCCAGCAATCTTGGCTCTCCGGTGACGCTGAGCAACCCGACTTGCGCGCCGGCGCGGGCCTACCAAGACGCCGCCCGGCGGCTGCGCGGCGAGGTGGTTCCCATGACGGTGCACGGCGACAGGAACGGCCTGTTCGGGCGGCTGTTCGGGAGGCGGGTGGCATGAGCCTGTTCGGGTTCCTGCGGCCGCGCACCTCCGCCCCCGTGGCGCGGGACCGGCTGCAAATCCTGCTGGCGCACGAGCGCGCCTTCATGGGCGGCGACGACCTGGTGGCGACGCTGCAGGAGGAGATTCTCAAGGTGATCGCCAAGCACGTCGAGATCGACCGGGACAAGGTGAAGGTGAGCCTCGACCAGGGCCAGTCCGTGTCCACCCTGGAGATCGACGTGGAGATGCCGCGCTAAGCCGCCTGCACCGCCGCGGGCGCGAACTGAGCGGCTGGCTGCACTCGGCTCTGACGGGCTCAAGCGATCGCGCCGCTGCCTCCGAGCGGCTAGGCTGCTCCCGCTGAGCATGAGGAGAGGTTTGGCATGTCTGTGGTCAAATACAGGCTGATCAACCCGGGGCTGCAGCCCCGGCGGACCCGGCTGGAGGTCCCCGGCTGGGCGGGCGAGCAGCAGCCGCGCGCCGACGGCTCGCACGAGCAGGCCTGGCACTGCTTGCCGTTCACCGAGGCGGCGCGGGGCGGCATCGAGGTGTTCTATCCTTATGGTGACGAGTGCCGCGTCACCACGCGAGGCGGCATCCCGGTGTTCGAGGGGGAGTTCGGCGAGCCGCCATCGCCGGGCCTGCAATGGCCGCCCTTCCGCAGCTTCGGCAGGCAGTACTATACCTTCCAGCTACTGCTGGACCTCAAGGCCGAGGAGGGCTTTGCCATTAAGGTGGAGACGCATCCGCGTTTCTACACCGATGCCACGGGAACGGTGCCCGTCGCCGTGCCGGCGGTGCTGCGGCAGTGGTGGCCGATGATCAGCTTCGTGGTGTTCAAGTCGCCGGCCGAGGGACAGAGGCACGTATTCCGGCCGGGTGAGCCGTTCATGCAGTTCCGCGTGGTCGAGGCAGAGGCGAAATTCGAGCTGGCCGAGATGTCGGAGGAGGAAGCGGCGGAGCGGGAACTGCAGTCGCGCCGCATCCACGCCAGCCGCGAGACCCTGTCCGCCGACACGCGATGGACCTCGTCGACGCAGACGGTGTTCGATGGCACCTACCGCCGCATCCTCGGCGCGGCCAAGGGTGCCAAGATCAAGTAAGGCCTGTCCCGGCGCTCGCCGCGCGCCGGGACAGGCCGAGCCGCAGCCTCAGTAGTAGCGGTGGAAGCGATGATGGTGGTGGTGATGGTAATAGTAGTGGCGGCGGAAGAACCGGTGGTGATGGTGGTGGTAGAACTGCACCATCTCCACCCTTGCCTGCCCGTCTGAGGGCGCGGCTTCCTCCGCCTCGGCAGCTTGCAGGATTGCGACGGCGTTGGGAATCGGCTTCAGCAGGTCGGCATACGAGCTGAACTCCATCGCCTGCCGCACGGCGGCCGGGGTCACCGGCGCGGCATGGGACGGCACGGCGGCTGCAACGGCGGAGAGAGCTGCGATCAGGCTGGTCACGGTTTTATCCATAGGTGTCTCCTTTGATGGGCCTGCGGTGGGCCAAGGCGCGCACGATGCCAAATTGATCGCCGAATTGAGGCGACAGGATGTTCTATCGCGCCGCTTGCTACCGCTTCGTTGACGAGCGGCGATGACCGGCAAGGTCCGCGCCATCCCTGAAAATGGTTGCGCCCGACCGGCATCCTGCGCTAGCCCTGCTGCAGGACTGAATTCGAGCCAGGGAGGTCTGCATGACGATTACCAGCCGACCGACCACGGGACGCCTCGCCCACTAGGGCACTCGCTCCCGCTCCGCTGCGAGGCTCCCGCAGCCGCTCCCTTCCTTCCGATCAGAGGCCAGCCGCTCCGGGCTGGATCGCACCGTGCTCTCCCATCGTTTCCGCCATGGAGTCCTGCCGTTCCGGCAGGTCCTCGCCTTCACCCTCGCGCAGTGGCGTCGCACGCCGTCCGTGCTGGCGCTCATCCTCGCAACCGTCGTCGCCTGGACCATGTCGGATGTGCTGATGCCGCTCTTCGCCGGGCGGCTGATCGACGCCGTCGCGAGCGGCGCGGCCGACCGCGCCGCTGCGCTGCGCGCCGCCCTGTGGTCGCTCGCCGCCATGGCCGGGCTCGGCCTCGCCCTGGTGGCCGCGCGCTACGCGACGTTCCTCGGCATCACCCGGCTCACGCTCGGCAACATGACGGCGGTGGCCCGCAGCACCTTCGGCCGCGTGCAGCGCCTCTCGGCGGACTGGCAGGCCAACACCTTCGCCGGGTCCACGGTGCGCAAGGTCAGCCGCGGCATGTGGGCGTTCGACACGCTGAACGACACGCTGCTGCTGGCGCTGTTTCCGTCCCTGCTGGTGCTCGCCGCAACGACCGTGCTGCTCGGCCTGCGCTGGCCGGTCATGGGCGCCATCATCGCCACGGGCGCCGCAGCCACCATCGCCCTGTCCGCCGCCACGTCGCTCGGCTACGTGGCGCCGGCCGCGCGCCTGGCCAACCATTGGGACACCCGGCTCGGCGGCATCCTGGCGGACGCGATCAGCTGCAACGCCGTGGTCAAGTCGTTCGGCGCGGAGATGCGGGAGGAGGCGCAGCTGGACCGCACGCTGGCCAAATGGTCGCGGCGCACCCGGCGGCAATGGATTCGCGGCACCAACAGCGGCACCGCCCAGGCGGCCACGCTGCTGCTGCTGCGCACGGCCGTGGTGGGTGCCGCGCTGTGGCTGTGGTGGGCCGGGCGGGCGACGCCGGGCGACGTGACCTGGGTTCTGACGACCTATTTCGTCGTGCATGGCTACCTGCGCGACGTGGGCCAGCACATCGCCGTGCTGCAGCGCTCGGTAAACGACATGCACGAGATGGTGCTGCTGAACAGCGAGGTGCCCGGCGTGCTCGACCGGCCGCGCGCGCCCGTCATCCAGGTCAGCCGCGGTGAGATCGGCTTCGACCGGGTCGGCTTCGGCTATGCCGGGCAGCCGGCGCTATACGAGGATTTCTCGCTGCGGATCGCGCCGGGCGAGCGGGTGGGTTTGGTCGGGCGCTCCGGGTCGGGCAAGACCACCTTTGTCAAGCTGATCGCGCGCCTGCACGACGTGACGGACGGCCGCATCCTGATCGACGGGCAGGACATCTCCGCGGTGACGCAGGCCTCGCTGCGGTCGCAGATCGCCGTCGTGCAGCAGGATCCGGTGCTGTTCCACCGGTCGCTGGCGGAGAACATCAGCTACGGCCGACCCGGCGCCACGCAGGACGCGGTCGAGCACGCGGCCCGGCTGGCGAACGCGCACGAGTTCATCGCCCGACTGCCGAAGGGCTATGGCACGCTGGTGGGCGAGCGCGGTATCAAGCTGTCGGGCGGCGAACGCCAGCGTGTGGCGCTGGCGCGCGCCTTCCTGGCCGACGCGCCAATCCTGATCCTGGACGAGGCGACCTCTAGCCTGGACTCCGAGTCCGAAAGCCTGATCCAGGACGCGATGCTGCGGCTGATGCAGGGGCGCACCGCTATCATCATCGCGCACCGGCTGAGCACGGTGCGGGCGCTGGATCGGATTATGGTGTTCGAGCGCGGCCGCGTCGCCGAGGAGGGCACGCATGCCGGGTTGCTGAGCAGCGACGGGATTTACCGCCGCCTGTTCACCACCCAGGCGCTGGGATTGGTGGAAGCGGCCTGACCCGACCGATGCCGGGCCAGGTCAGGCTGCTCCCGCCAGGATCAGCCGCCAGGCTTGTCGTTGGTGAGCTGCAACGGCACCCAGCGCAGGCCGTCGCTGTTCTGCACCAGCATCAGCACCGTCTTGCGACCCATGCCGCGATACTTAGTCACCCGCTCCTGCACGTCTTGCGGGCTGGACACGGTTTCCTGCTGCACTTCTGTCACCACGTCGCCAGCCTTCAGGCCGCGACCGGCGGCAGCACCGTTGTTGGTGACCTCCGTCACGACCACGCCCTTCTGGTCGCCCGCCAAGTTGTACTTGGCGCGGAGATCGTCGGTCAGCGGCGCCATCTTCATGCCAAGTCCGGTGATGGCGACGGCGGTGCTGGACGCCTTGGGCGATGGGGTGGACTGCTGGGTCGCGCTCGCCTGCTGCACCTCGTCGGGCAGCTCGGCGATGGAGGCCTGGATCGTTATCTCCTTGCCGTCGCGCCAGAGTACGACCGGCACTTGCTTGCCGATCTCGGTTTCAGCCACCAGGCGGGGCAGCGCGTGCAGATCCTTCACGTCGGAGCCGTTGAACTTGAGGATCACGTCGCCGCCGTGGATTTGCGACTTGGCAGCCGGGCCGTCGTCGGTGACGCTGGCGACCATGGCGCCGCGCGCCGGGTGCAGCCCCAGCCCGTCGGCGATGTCCGGCGTGACCTGCTGGATTTGCACGCCCAGCCAGCCGCGCTTGGCCCGGCCGTAATCCTTCAGCTGCGCCACGACCTGCTTGGCCATGTTGGACGGGATGGAGAAGCCGATGCCGATGGAGCCGCCGGAAGGCGAGTAGATGGCCGTGTTGATGCCGATCACCTCGCCATTCATGTTGAACAGCGGGCCACCGGAGTTGCCGCGGTTGATGGCGGCGTCGGTCTGGATGAAGTCGTCATACGGGCCCTGGCGGATGTCGCGGCCGCGCGCGCTGACGATGCCGGCGGTGACAGAGCCGCCGAGGCCGAACGGGTTGCCGATCGCCAGCACCCAATCGCCCACGCGGGCGCTGTCGCTGTCGGCGAACGGCACCGCGGGCAACGGTGTTGGGCTGTCCACCTTGAGCAGCGCCACGTCCGTGCGGTCGTCATGGCCGATCAGCTTGGCCTTGAGCGAGGTGCCGTCATGCAGGTTGACGGTAATCTCGTCCGCACCTTCGATGACGTGGTTGTTGGTGACGATGAAGCCAGCCGGATCGATGATGAAGCCGGAGCCGAGCGCCACGCCGCGCCGCGGCGAGTCGTCGCCACCGCCGTTGTCGCCGCGGTTTTGCCCGCCGCCGCCCGGACCGCCGCCCTGGCCGCCGTGGCGCTCCATGAAATCCTTGAAGAACTGCTCGAAGGGCGAGCCTTGCGGGAAGGGCTGCTCATCCGGCCCGCCCGGCCGGTCGGCCTTGGCCTGAACCGCCTGCTGCGAGGAGATGTTCACCACCGCGGGCGCCAGGGCTGCTGCGAGGTCGGCAAAGCTGTCCGGAGCGCTTCGGGCATGGGCCGCGAAAGGCAGGGCCAGCGGCACAACAAGGAATGCCGCCGGCATGACGATGGGGGCAAGGGCGGTGGCGAGCGCCGCGGCGCGCAGGGATTTCAGGCGCATGGATGTCAAACCCTTCTGTCAGGCGGGGATGCCCGCATCGGCTGAAGCATGGCAAGGTCGCAGTGAGGAGGCGTCATTTAGGGCGGCGGCGTGGCAGGCTCTTGCCGCAGCAGCTTGAAGAAATCGTCGTCAGTGGACATTACGATGCGCGACTGCCCCCCGGCGAAGCCCTCACGGTAGGCCTGCAGCGTGCGATAGATAGTGAAGAACTGTGGGTCTTGGTTGAATGCCGTGGCGTAGGTGGCGATGGCGGTGGCCTCGCCCTGGCCGCGCAGCGTGTCTGCGGTGGCGCGGGCATCGGCCAGCAACACGGTGCGGTCCCGCTCAGCGTCAGCGCGTATCTTGGCGCTGGCCTCGGCCCCCTCGGCGCGCGCCTGGCTGGCCACCCGCTGCCGCTCGGACTTCATGCGGGCCAGGATGGCCTGGGTGTTGCCCTCCGGCAGGTCGGCGCGGCGGATGCGCACATCCTCGATCGCCACGCCGAAGCCGGCCATCTCCGTGTTCACCTCGTTGCGGATCAACCCCATGATGCGGCCGCGGTTGGTGGACAGCACCGCCAGCAACGTCTCGTTGCCCAGCACCCGGCGCAGCGCGGAGGTGACGACGGAGTTCAGCCGGGCGCGGAT
This sequence comes from uncultured Acetobacteraceae bacterium, assembly GCA_964235495.1. Taxonomy (GTDB): domain Bacteria; phylum Pseudomonadota; class Alphaproteobacteria; order Acetobacterales; family Acetobacteraceae; genus LMUY01. Next base: position 10,668 of record CAXSAX010000033.1, read on the forward strand.
CGCGTCCTCCTGCGCCCCAACCGCCTGATAGTAATGCAAGGGATCAGTGATGTGGAAGCGGGTGAAGCTGTCCACGATCAACCGGCGCTGGTCGCTGAGGATTACCTCCTCGCCCGGCGTCGAGTAGTCCAGCAGGCGGCGGTCGAAGGTGATCACCGTCTGGATGAACGGCACCTTCACGTGCAGGCCCGGCGTCGCGATCACCCGGATCGGCTGGCCGAACTGGGTGATCAGCACCTGCTCGGTCTGCCCCACGGTGAACAGCGAGGACCCAGCGGCGAGCAGGATCACCAACAGGGCGATGCCGGTCACCAGGGCTGATTGGCGCATCATGGCGCCGGCGCCGGCGTTGGGGCCGGCGGGGCAGCCGGAGGGCCGGCCGCCAGCGGCTCGCCCAGGTTGAGCAGCGGCAGCGGCGTCTTGACGCCTGCGTCCAGCACCGTGGTCGGCGTGTGGGACACCAGCGCCTGCATCGTCTCGATGTACAGCCGCCGCAGCGTCACGTCCTTGGCGGCCTTGTAGGCGGCATAGATGCTGCCGAAGCGCTGCGCCTGGCCGCCGGCCTCGGCCACGGTGGCCTGCTTGGCGCCTTCGGCTTCAGCCACCAGGCGGGCCGCGTCGCCACGGGCGCGGGGCACGATGTCGTTGCGGTAGCTCTCGGCCTGGTTGCGCGCGGTCTCGGCGTCCGTGTTGGCCCGCTGCACGTCGCGGAAGCTCTCGATCACGTCGGCTGGCGGATCGACCTTCTGCAGCTGCACCTGGGTGATCTCCACGCCCGACTTGTACTGGTCCAGCACCGCCTGCATCCCCGTCCGCACGTCCGTTTCGATCTGCGCCCGCGCTTCCGTCAACGCCGGCTGGATCGGAGTGCGGCCGATCACCTCCCGCATCTCGCTCTCGGCCACCTGCTTCACGGTGTCGTCCGGGTCGCGCGTGTTGAACAGGTAATCGCCGGCGTCTCGCACTTTCCAGAACACGGCGAAGTCGATGTCGATGATGTTCTCGTCGCCGGTCAGCATCAGGCTTTCGGCGGGAACGCTTTGCGCCCCATCCGGCGCACCATCATTGACCAGGCCGCGCGAGGTCATCCGCAGCGCGCCGATCGATTGCCGGGGCGAGAAGCCGATTTCCACCCGGTTGATCCGTGTCACGGATGGGGTGAGCGCCGCCTCGACCGGCCAGGGGATATGGTAGTTCAAGCCGGGCAGCGAGGTGCGGTTGAATGCACCGAAGCGCAGCACCACGCCTTGCTGGTCCGGTTCCACCCGGTAGAACCCGGTGGCGAGCCAGATGGCCACCGCCAGCAGCGCCAGCAGCAACAGGCCGCGCCCACTGGAGCGGGGGAAGCGGGACGGCAGGCCGGGCCGGAAGCCGCTGCCTGGCGGCAGCATCCCGCGCAGGCCGTTGTTCACGCGGGCGATGAGCTGGTCCAGGTCAGGCAGGCCGGTGTTCGGGCCGTTGCCCCCGCCATTGCCGCCCCACGGCCCGCGGTTCTCGCCCCGATCTCCCTTGGGCGGCGTCCGCTTGCCGTCGCCGGGTCGGCCGCCGGGCGTGCCCCACGGCCCGGGCGTGGGCTCGTTGCCGTTGTTGTTCCAGGGCATGGGCTGCCGCGCTCCTACGGGTTGGCCTTCGTGGCGTTGGCATCGCGATGCCCGATCGCCATATCCGGGCGCGGCCAGCTCCGATGGGAACGTGGCGTGATATTGATGATGCCACGGGGGTTTGCAAGCGCATGGCCGAAACCGACGAAACCACCCTGCGCCAGGCGCTGCGCGCCCTTCCCGATCCCGCGACCGGGCGGGACATCGTGGAAGCGGGGCTGATCGACAGCCTGACCTTCCGTGGCGGCCTCGTGCACCTTGCCCTGCTGGCCGACCGCGCCTCCGCCCCCGCCATGGAGGGTGTGCGCGTGCGGGCCACGGCGGCGCTGCAGCGGCTGCCCGGCGTGCTCAACGTCTCCGCCGTGCTGACCGCGCACCGTTCCGCCCCGCCGCCGCCCGCGCCGCCCCCTGCTCCAGCCGGGCTGCTGCCGGACGTGCGGCACATCGTGGCGGTGGCGTCCGGCAAGGGGGGCGTCGGCAAGTCCACCACGGCGGTCAACCTGGCCGTGGCGCTGGCGCGGGCCGGCCGCCGGGTCGGGCTGCTGGACGCGGACATCCACGGGCCGAGCCTGCCGCAGATGCTGGGCACCCAGCGCAAGCCGGAGCTGCGCGGCAAGAAGATGCTGCCGCTGGAGGTCTGGGGGCTGCGCGCCATGTCGATCGGCCTGCTGGTGGACCCGGACCAGGCCATGGTGTGGCGCGGCCCCATGGTGATGGGCGCGCTGAACCAGCTGCTCGGCGAGGTGGAATGGGGCGCTCTGGACATCATGATCCTGGACATGCCGCCGGGTACCGGGGACGCGCAGCTGACGGTGGCGCAGAAGCTCAAGCTCGCCGGCGCGGTGATCGTGTCCACCCCGCAGGATGTGGCGCTGGCCGACGCGCGCCGGGGCGTGCGGATGTTCGAGAAGACGCAGGTGCCGGTGCTGGGGCTGGTGGAGAACATGAGCTATTTCTGCTGCCCCGAATGCGGCCACCGGGCCGAGCTGTTCGGCCATGGTGGCGCCCGGCGCGAGGCCGAGCGGCTCGGGGTGGAGTTCCTGGGCGAAATCCCGCTGCTGCTGGACATCCGCGAAAGCGGCGACGCCGGTCGGCCGATCGCGGCGGGCGCGCCGGACAGCCCGGGCGGACGCGCCTACGCGGCGCTGGCGGAGCGGCTCTGGGCCAAGCTGGACGCCCCCATGGCAGCTGGGCCGCGCATTGTCATGGACTGAGGCGGTTGGCGCGCGCCGGCTTGGCAGCCATGGTGGCCGGATGAACGCTCACACGGCGCGCCTGATGGGAATTGCCATGTCTACCTTGCTCACCGCCGCCGCTCCCGCTCCGGACGACCCGGTCCGCCATGAGTTCGTGATCTCCGGCTTCGCCACCGAGGGCGGCGCGACGCTGCCGGAGGTGCGAGTGGTCTACGGCACTTACGGCACGCTGAACCCCGCCGGGGACAACGCCGTGCTGCTGCCCTCCCACTACATGGCGGACCTGCACGGCTACGAGTGGCTGATTGGGCCGGGCAAGGCGCTCGACCCGGCCAAGCTGTTCCTCGTCACCAGCGAGCTGTTCGGCAACGGCCGCTCCTCCTCGCCCAGCAACACGCCCGAGCCGTTCCACGGCCCCCGCTTCCCCGCCATCACCATCCGCGACAACGTGGCTGCCGTGCACCGCCTGTTGGTGGAGCAGCTGCACGTGCAGCACCTGCGCGCCGTCATCGGCTTTTCCATGGGGGCGCAGCAGGCGCTGCAATGGGCCGTCAGCTACCCGGACTTCATGGATCGCGTGGTGGCCACCTCCGGCACCGCCAAGACCTATGGCCATGGCATCGTCCGCCTTGATGGCCAGATCGCCGCCATCACCCTCGACCCGGCGTTCGCGGGCGGCGACTACACGGCCCAGCCGACGCATGGGATCGAGGCCACGTCACTGGTGTGGCTGGGCTGGCTGTACTCGCAGGAATGGTGGCGGCAGGAGCTGTGGCGTCCCGAGTTCCCGCCCGGCACGACGCTCGCGCAAGCAGTGGACCACTACAAGGCGGAGTTCTTCGACGGGGCGGACGCCAACAACCTGATCCTGCAGATGCGGACCTGGCAGATGCACGACGTGGGCGGCACCCCGCCCTTCGCCGGGGACCTGGAAGCGGCGTTGCGCTCGATCAAGGCGCCGGTGCTGTACATGCCGTCGCAGACCGACCTGTACTTCCCGGTGGAAGATGCGCAATTCGAGGCGCAGTTCATCCCGCACTGCCAGCTGGTGCCGATCCCCTCGCTGTGGGGGCACCCGGCGGGGGCGGGGGCGAGCCCGGCGGATGCGCAGTTCCTGAACGAGCGCATCGGCGCGTTCATGGAGACGGAGCCTTGAGGGTGGGCGGACAGCGACACGGACTTGGCGGCTGAATTGGACCCGGCCGCGCGCATGGGCCAGCGCGCGCTTGTCGCCCTAGGAGGGTGCTGAAAACTCCGCGAAGCAAAAATCGGGGCTTCGCCCCGAACCCCACTAGAAGACAGTCGTCCTCTGGACACCTAGAGATAGGGGTAAAGGGGATGACTATCCCCTTTCGGGTGCAGGGCAGAGCCCTGCAGGATGTATCCTCGGCCTTTTTCAGCAGCCTGCTAGAGCAGGTGTGCGAGGCGACCGAACAGAGAAGCTGACGCCGGCTGCCCGGCGCAGCCGCGCTACACTGAGAAGTACTTCGCCCGCGGGTTCAGCACCACGATGGCGCTTGTGCTCTGCTCCGGGTGCAGCTGCCACTCGTCGCTGATCTCGACGCCGATGCGCTCCGCCCCCAGCAGGGATAGCAATGGCGCCTGGTCCTCCAGCTTGGGGCAGGCCGGGTAGCCGAAGCTGTAGCGGCTGCCGCGGTACGACTGGGACAGCATCTTGTCCATGTCGCGGTCGTCCTCCGCCGCGAAGCCGCACTCGGCGCGGATGCGCTTGTGGGTGTACTCGGCCATCGCCTCCGCCATCTCCACCGACAAGCCGTGCAGGTATAAGTAGTCCTGGTAGCGGTTGTCCTCGAACCACAGCCGCGCGGTGTCGGACGCCTTCTGGCCGACGGTCACCACCTGCAAGCCGATCACGTCGCGCTCCGCCTCGTCCACGTCGCGGAAGAAGTCAGCGATGCACTCGCCGTCTTCCTTGGGCTGGCGGGGCAGGGTGAAGCGCGCCCGCTCCGTCGTGCCGTCCTCGTCGAACACGATCAGGTCGTTGCCCTGGCCCGCGGCCTTCCAGTAGCCGTAGATCGCCTGTGGCCGCAGGATGGCGTCCGCCTCGCACAGCGCGAACATGCGCTTCATCACTGGGCGCAACTCCTGCTTGGCCCAGCCCAGGAAGTCCTCCAGCGTGCGGCCCTGCTTACGGAAGCCCCACTGGAATTGGTACAGGCTGCGCTCGTTGAGAAACGGCAGCACCGCCTTGGGCGTGCTCTCCAGCACCCGCGCCCCCCAGAACGGCGGCTGCACCACGGGCACGTCGTGGGTGAGGCGGCTCCTACGGGCGCGCACCTCGGCCACGTCCACCGGGCGGAACGCGGCCTTGTCCGCGGCGCCGAGCGTGCGCTTGGTGTTGCGCGCCTTGCCGGTGCGCTTGGACTGGATGGCCGCGAGGTAGTCGTCGAAGCCGTTGCCGGTCACGCGGTCCATCAGGTGCAGGCCGTCGAACGCATCGCGCGCATAGACCACCCGGCCGCACGCGTAGGACTGCACGCAGTCATCCTCCACATAGTTGCGGGTGAGCGCCGCGCCACCGAGCATGACGGGGATGTCGAGGCCCTGCCGGGTCATCTCCTCCAGGTTCTCGCGCATCACGACGGTGGACTTCACCAGCAGGCCGGACATGCCGATGGCGTGGGCGCGGTGCTCCTTGGCGGCGGCCACCATGTCCGCCAGCGTGACCTTGATGCCAAGGTTGACCACCCGGTAGCCGTTGTTGGTCAGGATGATGTCAACCAGGTTCTTGCCGATGTCGTGCACGTCGCCCTTCACGGTGGCGAGCACGATGGTGCCTTTCTCCTGCCCTGCCACCTTCTCCATGAAAGGTTCCAGATGGGCCACGGCGGCCTTCATGGTCTCGGCCGATTGCAGCACGAAGGGCAGCTGCATCTTGCCGGCGCCGAACAGCTCGCCCACCACCTTCATGCCGTCGAGCAGGATCTCGTTGATGATGGTCAGCGGCGGCAGGGTGCGCAGCGCGTCGTCCAGCTCGTCGGCCAGGCCCTTGCGGTCGCCATCGACGATGCGGTCCTTCAAGCGGCCCTCGACGGTCTCGGCGCGGGTCTTCTTGACGGCGTCGGCCAGCTTGCGGTCGGCGAACATCTCCAGCAGGCGGTGCAGCGGGTCGTAGCCCTCGCGGCGGCGGTCGAGCAACAAATCCTCGGCGACCTGCACCTCCTCTGGCGGAATCTGGTGCAGCGGGCGGATTTTACTGACGTGCACAATCGCCGCCGTCATGCCGGCCTTGACCGCCAGGTCTAGGAACACGGAGTTCAGCACGGCGCGGGCGGCGGCGTTGAGGCCGAAGCTCACGTTGGACAGGCCCAGGACGATCTGCACGTCCGGGAACTTGTCGTGGATCGCCTGGATGCCTTGCAGCGTCCACAGCGCCAGCTTGCGGTCATCCTCGTTGCCGGTGGCGACCGTCAGCACCAGCGGGTCGATCATCAGGTCCGATTGCGGCAGGCCGTGCTGGTCGCAGCAGAACGCCACCAGCCGCTCGGCGATCTCCAGCTTGCGCTCCGCCGTCTTGGCCATGCCGGTCTCGTCGATGGTGCCGGCGACGATGGCGGCGCCGAACTTCCTGGCCAGCTTGAGCCGCGCGCCCGCATGCGCCTCGCCGTCCTCGAAGTTGATCGAGTTGATGATCGGCTTGCCGCCGTGCAGCTTCAGCGCCGCCTCGATCACGTTGGTCTCGGTGCTGTCGATCACCAGCGGCGCGTTCACGCTGGAGGTGAAGCGGGTGATGACCTCGTCCATCTCGGCCCTCTCGTCACGGCCGACGAAGGCGGTGCAGACGTCCAGGCTGTTGCTGCCCTCCGCCACTTGCTCGCGGCCCACCGACACGGCGGCGTCCCAGTCGCCGCGCTCCTGCAGCTCGCGCCACTTCTTGCTGCCGTTGGCGTTGCAACGCTCGCCGATGGAGAAGTAGCTGTTCTCCTGCCGCAGCGGGGTCTGCCCGTATAGGCTGGCGACCGATGGCACCCAATGGTGGCTGCGCGCCACCGGGACCGGCCGCTGCTCGCCCAGGCGGCGCAGCATGGCGTCCAGCGCCTCGATGTGCGGGATGGAGGTGCCGCAGCAGCCGCCCACCAGGTTCAGCCCGTCCTCCAGCACAAAGCGCTCCACCCAGCTCGCCATCTCGGCCGCGCCCAGCGGGTAGTGCGTGGCTCCGTTGATCAGCTCGGGCAGGCCGGCGTTCGGCTGGATGCTGAGCAGCCCCGGCCAGTTGGCGGCGAGCCAGCGCACGTGCTCGGCCATCTCCTGCGGGCCGGTGGCGCAGTTCAGCCCCATCAGCGGCACGTCCAGCGCGTGCACCACCGTGGCGGCGGCGGCGATGTCCGGCCCCACCAGCAGCGTGCCGGTGGTCTCGACCGTCACCTGCACGAAGATCGGCGTGTCCTTGCCCGCCGCCGCGCGGGCGATCTTGGCGCCGTTGACGGCGGCCTTGATCTGCAACGTGTCCTGGCAGGTCTCGATCAGGATGGCGTCCACCCCGCCTGCGATCAGCCCGGCGGATTGCGCGGCCAGCGCCGCCTCCAGCGGGTCATAGGCGATGTTGCCGAGCGAGGGCAGCTTGGTGCCCGGCCCGATGGAGCCGAGCACCCAGCGATGCCGCCCGTCCGCGAAGCTGTCCGCCGCCTCGCGCGCCAGCTCGCCGGCCAGGCGGTTGATCTCGTGCGTGCGGTCCTGCAGGTCGAACTCCGCCAGGGTGATCGGGCTGCCGCCGAAGCTGTTGGTTTCCACCATGTCCGCGCCGGCGGCGTAGTAGCCGCGGTGGATTTCGCGCACCAGGTCGGGGCGCGAGAGGTTCAGCACCTCCGTGCAGTTCTCCCGGTCCCAGTAGTCGCGCTCCACGTCCAGCGTCAACGCCTGCACGCGGCTGCCCATGCCGCCGTCGCACAGCAGCACGCGGTCACGCAGGGCGTCGAGCAGGTGGGGCCGGGTCATGCGAGTTCCTTGACGGCTGAGGCCGTGGCAGTGGGGGCAGGCGCTGCAGCGGGGATGGTGGCGGGCCAGAGCCGCACGGGCAGCGCGCCCGGCACGGTGCAGGCGGGACCGGGGGTCAGCCCGGCAGAGGTGAACAGGGCAGCGACCGCAACGTCGTCGAAGCCGGGCCAGCGATGGGCGAGGCGGTGCAGCAGCTCGGTGCGGCCGTGGTGCAGCAGGTCCACCACCAGCAAAAGGCCACCGGGGCGCAACACGCGGGCGGCCTCGGCCATCGCGGCCGCCGGGTCTTCGGCGTAGTGCAGCACCATCTGCAGGATGATGGTGTCGAACGAGGCATCCGCGAGGGGCAGGCGGTACATGTCGGCCTGACGCACGGCGCAGTGGGCCAGTTCCGGCTTGGCCAGGCGGGAGCGGGCCAGCGCCAGCATCGCCCGGCTGGCGTCCACGCCCAGGCCGCGCTCCACCCGGGGGGCCAGCAACTCAAGCAGACGGCCGGTGCCGGCGCCCACGTCCAGCAGCCAGCCGGGGGCGGCGCCCACCGCGGCGAGCACGGCGCGCTCGATGTCGGCCACAGGCAGCGCCAGGGCGTGCGCCTCGTCCCAGTCGGCGCCTTGCCGGCGGAAGCTCTCGGAGGCGATTCGAGCGCGCTCGGCCAGCACGCGGGCGGCCTGGCGGCGGTCGGCTTCCAGCACCGGGTCCGCTGGGGGCAGGCGGGCGAGCAGGTCCCGCACTACCGTGTCGCCGGGGAGCAGGGTGAACCACACGTTGGCGCCCTCGCGCACCCGCTCCATCACGCCCGCCTCGACCAGCAGCCGCAGGTGGCGGGACAGGCGGGGCTGCGACTGCCCGAGAATTTCGGTGAACTCGACGACGCAGAATGCGCCGCGGGCCGCGAGGGCGAGCAACCGTAGCCGAGTCGGCTCGGCGGCGGCGCGCAAAGCGGCAAGGAGGGCATCCATGGAGATTGCTATGACATAAAGATATGCTTATGTCTATGGAATGGCTTTGATGGATGCGCGCATTCCCGTGGTGTTCGGTGCTGAGCCCGGCCCATCTGACGCGGTGCTGCCGCCTTTGCCGGGCTCGGTTCATCCAGCAGGGTGCGGCTGCTGCACCATCCGCTCTCAAGCGGCGGCGGCACTTGACCGTTTGTTCCTTCAGCGGGTGCGTGGCGAGGTGCCATGGTTCACCCGGGTCGTTCTGCCCTTTCCGGACCCTGCCGTACTCGCCGCGTTGCGGACCGACCCAGTGCTGTCCATGCGCTACCGGCTCGGCTGATAGATCGACCCCTGTTCATCATCGGCCACGGGGCAGCGGACTTCCGCCGGCCACAACCGCAGCTCCGGACGACCGCGGGAACCAACCTGGGTGCATTGGGGGCAGTCCTCAGGCTTGACCGGCGCCGCAAACTTCGCGCTGACTTGCCATGACATGAGGCGGGCCTAGCGGCCTGCCATCGCTGCTTTATTGGTGCGTTGCCGGCAATGCAGTGTGGATTTCAGGTCGGGCATGCGCACCAAGCGCATTCACTCTGCCTTGCCATTAAAAAAGAAGGCGGCACCCGAAGGCGCCGCCAAGTTTAGGGAGGAAACGTCCAATGCAGCGCGTCGAAACGACGCTGCGTTAACATAACGCCACGCTTTGACGACTACGGCAATTGCTTTTTGTGCAGCGCACAATTTTGTGTTGCGAATGGCGGCTAAGCCGTGAAAGCAGCATCAAAAGCTGTTGCAGGCCCGGGCAATGTCGCCGAAGCTGTGGCATACAAATGTAAGATATGATCCGTTGCGGCCATGTCTGCCCCCATGCCGTCCCAGGGCGCGCCTTTCGCCACCACCGGGCCGCAAGGCCACCGTGGCCGAATGCGCGCCCGCCTGCTGGCCCATGGTCCGGACGGGCTGGCGGATTACGAGGTCTTGGAGATGCTGCTGTTCCTCAGCATCCCGCGGCGGGACACCAAACCGTTGGCCAAGACAGTCATCAACCGGTTCGGCTCCTTGGACCGCTCGCTTGCTGCGCCGGCCGCGGAGTTGCGCCGCGCCAGCCTGGATGACCCCACGGTCGGCGTGTTCGAACTCGTCATCGAGAGCGCCCGGCGGCTTGCGCAGGCAGACATCCGCTCCCGTCCCCTCCTCAACACGGCCGAGCGCCTGACCAGCTACCTGGACCCGCCCGCCCGCCTGGGAGGCCCGCCGCAGCTGGCCGTGCTGCTGCTCAACAACCGCAACCAGCTGCTGGCCGAGCTGCGGCACAGGGAGGACGAGCCGCCGCCCGAAGTCGGCCAGGCAGTGGCCAAGCGCGCCATCCAGTTGCACGCAACCGCGCTGATCCTCGTGACCTGCCGCCCCGGCAAGCTGCAGCCGACCGACCGCGACATGGAGCTGACCGGCTGCATCCTGCGCGCCGCCACCGTGCTGTCCATCACCGTGCATGATCATTGGCTCTACGGCGCCAGCAAGACGGTCAGCCTGAAGCGCATGGGCCTGCTGTGACCCGGCGGCCCTGATGCGCTGGCCCCTGCTGCGCCCGGCAGAGCCGTCGGTGTTCGATGCCGTGGTCGCCCTGGGGCCCTACAATCTGCCGGACGGGATCACCGCCGCCAATGCCATTCCAGCTGTCCGCCAGGCCGTCAGCGCCATCCCCGGCGCGCGATGGGTCACGATCGAGCATCAGCCTTATGGCAGCACCGAGCGCGCCGTCGCGGTCGCGGTGATCCGGCCCGGCAGCTCGAAGCTGCACCGCCTGCGCCAAGACGTGCTGGCCGCGGTCATGGCCGCGCTCGACCGGCTGCAGGCTGCGCCAGCGGTGACCAGGGCGTCGGGCTTCCCCGACATGGCCGCCCCTTTCGTGGACTGGGTGGCCCCTCAAGCTTCGGCGGCCGGATCGCTTCCAGCATCGCCGGCCGCCCTGTCCGAGACGAGTGACGCCGGGTTGCTGGCGGCGCTGCTGGCCCGGGTGGCGCCGGAGGGCGCGGCTGCGGCGGAGCGCGCCGTCAGCCAGCACGGCAGCTTCGCAGCGGTGCTGGCATTGCCGCCGCGTGACCTGCTCGCCATGCCGGGTTTCGGCCCGCACAGCGTGGCCGCCATCAAGCTGGTGCATGCCGCAGCTTTGCGCGTATCCCGCGCCGCCATCATGCAGCAGCCGGCACTGACCAGTTTCGACACCTTGATCACGTATCTTACCGCGGTGCTGGCGCGCGAGCCGCTGGAGCATTTCCGCATCCTGTTCCTGGACGGCCAGGGCCAGGTGCAGGCCGACGAGGCGCAGGCGCGCGGCACGGTAAACCATACGCCGGTCTATCCGCGCGAGGTGGTGCGGCGCGCACTGGAGCTTGGCGCATCCTCGGTGATCCTGGTGCACAACCACCCAAGCGGCGACCCCACGCCGTCCCCTGCGGATTTCGAGATGACCCAGTTGGTGCAGAGCGCGTGCCGGGTGGTGGGGCTGGCGGTGGAGGACCACATCATCGTGGGAAATGGGCGGTGGTTCAGTTTTCAGCGGGAGGGGCATCTAAGCAAAGATGCGACCGTGCGCCGGGCTAGCGCCTGATCCATCTAGGATGGCCCGGCGGCTGACCGCGAACCTTCTAACTTGCTGAGAGATTGGCGGACCCGACACGATTCGAACGTGCGACCTTCGCCTTCGGAGGGCGACGCTCTATCCAGCTGAGCTACGGGTCCCGCGTCATCTCCTTAGCCCAGCCTAGAATTGAAGGCCACCCCCCGGATGGTACCGCGTCGCCCAGGCCGCCGCGGCGATGTCCGCGCCCGAGGGCAGCAGCCCATCAGGGTGCTGTATCCACGCGATCACGTCGCCGATCACCGCCTGCCGGTCCAAGTCGCGCAGCAGCAAGTGGTAGCCGTTCGGATACACCGCGCGCCTCGTGTCGGCAGGCAGGTGTGCCCAGGCGACTTTCATCGCCTCCACCGGGATCAGGTCGTCATGCGCGCCGTAGGCGATGAAGCTGCGGCCCTGCACGCGCGGCGCGTTCAGCTGGGCGGAGTCCATCAAGTCAACCAACCCCTTCAGCACCGACACCTGCGTGCTGCGGATGGTCAGCGGGTCCCGCGCCAAGGCGATCAGCGCGTCGCGGTTGTCGCTGGCGTGGATGTCCACCGGCACGTTGCCAGACGTGATGTGGTAGCCCGGCGCAACGCCGTTGGCGACGTAGAGCGCGCTTGACAGCACCAGGCCCTGCTCCGGCCGGCCCCACACGGCAGGGGCGATCAGGATGGTGCCGGCGACCGGCGGCGGACCGGGCCGGGCCGCCAGGTCCAGCGCCACGGCGCCGCCCATGCTCTGGCCCATGACGTACAGCGGCACGTCCGGGAAGCGCTGGTGCATCTGGCGCGCCATCGCGTCCGCGTCGTCCACCAGGGCGGGCACGCCGGGCCAGGTGGCGCGGGCAGCCGTGTCGCCGAAACCGCGTTGGTCCGGCGCATAGACTGCGATGCCGCTGGCGGCGAACACGGGGGCAGGCAGGGCCCACTGGTCGCGGCTGTCGTTGAAGCCGTGCAGCGCCAGCACCGCCGCTGTCGTGGGTTGCCCGTCAGGCGGCAGCCAGACTCGCACAGGCAGGCGGACCCCATCCGCCATGGTGAACACGGTATCGGGCGCGGGCGGCTGCCCCTTGATCGGCTGGTCCGCCACGCCGTAGGGCGGCAGCCGGGCGGCGCACCCCGCCAGCAGGAGCAGCGTGCAGGCCAGCAAGGCGCGAGCGGTTGAACTCATGGCCAGGACAGCTATCATCCGGCAGCCATTCCCACCAGTCGAGGTTCCTCCATGCCGTTCGGCGCATCCACGCCAGAACCTCCGCCCGACATGCCGGTCGGCGAGCCCGAGATCATCCACGTGGACGACCGCGTGGTCGCCTGCGACGGCGGCAGCGCCGGCATGGGCCATCCCCGGGTGTGGCTGCGCATCGTGCACGACCGCACCTTCTGCCCCTGGTGCTCGCGCGTGTTCGTGCTGCTGCCCGGCGCCGGGGACTCAGGCCACTGAGCGACGCGGCTCCCCAGGTGGCCTCCGGGGCGGCCCCTCCGGCAAAACCCATGCACCTGGTGCTGGTGGACGGGTCCGGCTTCATCTTCCGCGCCTTCCACGCCCTGCCGCCGATGTCCCGCGCCGATGGCACCCCGGTCAACGCGGTGTTCGGCTTCACCAACATGCTGGCGCGGCTGCTGAAGGAGCACGTCGGCACCCACCTGGCGGTGATCTTCGACGCCGGCCGAGTCACCTTTCGCAACCGCATCTACGACGCCTACAAGGCGCAGCGGCCGGAGCCGCCCGTCGAGCTGGTGCCGCAGTTCGCCCTCGTGCGGGACGCCACCGCCGCCTTCAACGTGCCGGCGCTGGAACTGGCCGACTGGGAAGCGGACGACCTGATCGCCGCCTACACCCGGGCCGCCACGGATGCGGGCGGTCGGGTCACCATCGTGTCGTCCGACAAGGACCTCATGCAGCTGATCCGCCCCGGCGTGGTGCTGCAGGACCCGATCAAGCAGAAGGCGATCGGTCCGGACGAGGTGCGCGAGAAGTTCGGCTGCGGCCCGGAGGCGATGACGGACCTGTTGGCCCTGATGGGCGACGCCGTGGACAACATCCCCGGCGTGCCTGGCATCGGCCCAAAGACCGCTTGCCTGCTGCTGGCCGAGTTCGGCGACCTGGAGGGGGTGCTGGCGGCGGCCCCCGCCATGAAGCCCTCCAAGCGGCGCGAGCTGCTGCTCGCCCATGCCGAGCAGGCCCGCCTGTCCCGTCGCCTGGTCGTGCTGCGGGAGGACGCCCCTCTGCCGCAGCCGCTCGACGCGCTGGGCGCGCGGGAGCCGGACCGCACGGCGCTGGTGGGCTGGCTGGTCGGCATGGGCTTCCGCTCGACGGTGACCCGGCTTGGTCTTGACGGCCCCCTCGGCAGCGATGCGCCCGCCCCGCCGCCGGTGGCGGACGCGGCTCCGTTCGGCCCCTACGCCGCCGTCGCGGACCCAGCGGCGCTCGCCGCCGTGCTGGACGCGGCCCGGCGCGGCGGCCTGCTCGCCATCACCCCGGCGGTGGACGGCAGCGGGTTGGCCGGGCTTGGCCTGGCCACCGCGCCGGGCCAGGCCTGCTACGTGCCGCTCGGGCACATCGGCGACCTGGACCGGCCGGTGCAGCAGATGGCGCTGGCGGCAGTGCAGGCTGCCCTCGCCCCCATGCTGGCGGACGGCGCCGTGCTCAAGGTGTTCCATGATGCGAAGGCCGGGCTGCACGCGCTGCGCCGCGCCGGGTTCGCCGCGGCGGCCCCGGTGGAGGACGCCATGCTGCTATCCTACGCGCAGGACGCCGGCGCGCACCCGCACACGCTGGAGGAGCTGTCCCGCCTGCATCTGGGCCATGGGGTGGCGGGGCTGGACTCGGCGACCGGCACCGGCCGCGCCCGGCTCTGGCTGTCCCACGCGCCGGTGGAGCGCGCGGCCGCGCACGTGGCCGAGGAGGCGGACTGCACCTTCCGCCTGCGCCAAGCCCTGCGCCCCCGCCTGGCCGAGACCCACGCCACCGCGCTGTACGAGCAGCTCGAGCGCCGGCTGATCCCCGTGCTGACCGGCATGGAAGCGGCTGGCATCCGCGTGGACGAGGAGGAGCTGCGCCGCTTGTCGGCCGATTTCGGCGAGCGCATGGCCGCCGCCGAGACCGACATCCATGCCCTGGCCGGCCGGCCCTTTAACCTCGGCAGCCCCAAGGTGCTGGGCGAAATCCTGTTCGACGAGATGCGCCTGCCCGGCGGGCGCCGCACCAGCAGCGGTACCTGGGGCACGGAAGCGGCCACGTTGCAGGTCCTGGCGGATGCCGGCGTGGAGCTGCCGGGCCGCATCCTGGAATGGCGCCAGCTCGCCAAGCTGAAATCCACCTACGCGGACGCGCTGGTGAGCGAAATCGACCCGGCGACCGGGCGCGTCCACACCACCTTCACCATGGCCGCGACCACGACGGGGCGGCTTTCCTCCAACGACCCGAACCTGCAGAACATCCCAATCCGCACGGAGGAGGGCGGCCGCATCCGCCGCGCCTTCGTGGCCGCACCCGGCCACGTGCTGGTGAGCGCCGACTACTCCCAGATCGAGCTGCGGCTGATGGCCCACGTGGCGGACGTGCCGGCGTTGAGCGAGGCATTCGCCACGGGGCAGGACATCCACAGCCGCACGGCCTCCGAGGTGTTCGGCGTGCCGATGGCCGAGATGACCAGCCTGGTGCGCCGCCGGGCCAAGGCGATCAACTTCGGCATCATCTACGGCATCAGCGCCTTTGGGCTGGCCCGCCAGCTCGGCACCGACGCGGGCGAGGCGAAGACCTACATCGACGCCTATTTCCAGCGCTACCCTGGCATCCGCGCCTACATGGAGCTGACCCGGGAGGAAGCGCGCACCTTCGGCTACGTGCTGACGCCGTTCGGCCGCCGCTGCTGGGTGCCGGGCATCGCCGACCGCAACCCGTCCAAGCGCGCCTACGCCGAACGCCAGGCCAGCAACGCGCCGCTGCAAGGCGGGGCCGCCGACATCATCAAGCGCGCCATGGTGCGGCTGCCCGCGGCGCTGTCCGCCGCCGGCCTGACGGGACGCATGCTGCTGCAAGTGCACGACGAGTTGCTGTTCGAGGCGCCTGAAGCGGAGGCTGACACGCTGGCGGAGGTGGCGCGGACCGTGATGGAGGGGGCGGTGACGCTGTCGGTGCCGCTGGTGGTGGAAACGGGCAAGGGTGCGAGCTGGGCGGCAGCGCATTAGCAGCCGGCGGGCCGCCGCCCCAATCCTTGCCGCCCTAGTAGATCACCATTCCCCCGTGCACCGGCAGCAACGTCCCCGTCGTGAAGCTGGCATCGTCCGACGCCAGGTAGACATAGGCCGCCGCCAGCTCCGCCGGTTGCGCCGGGCGGCCCATCGGCGACTGGCTGCCGAAGCTCTTCACCTGCTCCGGCTCCATGCCCACGGGAATGAACGGCGTCCACACCGGACCCGGCAGCACCGCGTTCACCCGGATGCCCTGTTCCACCAGCATCTGCGCCAGCCCAATGGTGAAGTTGGCGATCGCCGCCTTGGTTGCGGAGTAGGCCAGCAGCGACGGCATCGGGTGCTTGGAGTTCACCGACGACGTGTTGATGATGTTCGCGCCCGGCTTGAGATGCGGCAGCGCCGCCTTGCAGAGATAGAACTGCGAGTGAACGTTGGTGCGGAACGTGAGGTCCCACTCCTCGTCGGTGATCTCGTCGAGCTTGGTGCGCGTCATCTGGAACGCGCCGTTGTTGACCAGGATGTCCAGCCGGCCGAACCGGTCGATGGCGGCCTGCACCAGGGCGCGGCAATGCGCCGGGTCGGAGATGTCGCCGGGCAGCTTCACCGCCTGCTGGCCGGCCTCTTGCACCGCCCGCGCCGCCGCGTCCGCATCCTCCTCCTCCTCCGCCAGGTAGGACAGCAGCACATTCGCCCCCTCCCGCGCGAAGGCCAGCGCCACCGCGCGGCCGATGCCGGAATCCGCACCCGTGATCAGCGCCACCTGGCCTGCCAGCTTGCCGGAGCCGCTATAGCTATCCTCGCCGTAGTTCGGCTCCGGCCTCATGCGCGCCGATGAACCCGGCGCCGTCTGCGGCGTGGCGTCGAAGGGCGGACGGGGATACAGCGTGCGGGGGTCGAGGGCCATGGACGGTCGCTCCTGTCGATGCGGCACCATCGCGCGAGCAGGCCATCGGTTGCGCATTCACTCCGGGATGTTGTCGTCCCCCGCGCCCAACGCCCGCTGCATGTACACCGTGTCCAGCCAGCGCCCGAACTTGAGTCCGGTGGCGCGCAACGTGCCCACCAGCTGGAAGCCGAGCGAGGCGTGCATGCCCACGGAGCCCACGTTCTCGCTGTCGCCGATCACTGCAACCATCTGGCGGAACCCGGCCCGTTCCGCGTCTGCCAGCAGGCGGGACACCAGCGCCTTGCCCACGCCCTGGCCGCGCACGTCCTCGCGCACGTAGATGCTGTCCTCGGCGCAGAACCGGTAGGCCGAGCGGTCGCGGATTTGGGCGTAGTAGGCGTATCCCAGCACGCCCGTGTCGTCCGTCGCGACCAACCAGGCCCAGCCGCGCCCGGCGCCGGCGGCGTGGCGCGCCTCCACCTCCTCCAGGGAGGGCGGCACTTCCTCGAACGTCCCCGTGCCGTGCAGCACATGGTGGGCGTATATGGCCTGGATATCGGCCAGGTCGGCCCTCTCGGCGGGTCGAATCTCCATGCGGGCGGCGTCCTCCGTTGCGCGCCGCAGACTGGCCCGCAGGCTGCCATCTGCCAAGGCCACCCATCAGGGCGCAGTGCTGAATGGGCCGCATGAACCCAGCTTAATTAACGCGATGCTTTCTTATCGGGAGCATAGCGGATAGAAACCGGCCATCTCAGCCGCTACCCTACGGCCATCCCACGCACGAGGAATGAGACACTTGGACCTTCCCGAGCCGATCCCCGTTGACCCGGCTGCCGACCCGGCCATCAATCCAGGCACCATCAACGGCGCTGATCCAGTGGACAGGGCCGAGATGCGGCTGCTCGCCGTGGCCGCCGTGGCACGGCACCACGGGCTGGAGCTGGATCGCGGGGACTTCCACATGGACGCTGGAGACACGGTGCCCTCGCCGCTGTCCCTGGTGAAGTGGCTGCGGGACCAGGGCCTCATCGCCAAGGCCAACCGGCTCGCCTGGCCCCAGCTGCTCCGCATGACGGAGCAGGCCGGGGTCGGCCAGATCTCGCCCGTTGTGCTGCTGTTCACCGACGGGTCGGCCGGCGTGCTGGTCGGCTCGGACGCGAGCCGGGACATCGTCTGGGTGCGGGACCCGCGCTCCGCCGGGCACGATGCCATCGCGGTGGACCGGCTGCGGCTGTCTCAGCTGTGGTCCGGCGAGGTCATCCTCGTCCGCCGCATGCGCGGGCAGGCTGACGCCGACCAGCAATTCTCCCTGAGCTGGGTCATCCGGATGCTGCTCGGCCAGCGCAAGCTGATGAACGATGTGGGCATCGCCTCGCTCACCTTGTCCATGCTGACCATCATCCCGCCGCTGCTGGTCATGTCGGTGATCGACCGCGTGATCGGCCACCACAGCATGTCCACCCTCGTGCTGCTCAGCAGTATCCTGGCCATCGCCGCAATTTACGAGACGCTGCTCGGCTATGCCCGGCGCGAGCTGATCCAGGTCGTCTCGACCCGCGTGGACACCCGGCTCAACCTGCACCTCTTCGCCCGCCTGGTGTCGTTGCCGCTGGACTTCTTCGAGCGCAACCAGGCCGGCCAGACCGTCTATCGCCTGATGCAGGTCTACAAGGTGCGCGAGTTCGTCACCGGCAAGCTGATGGGCACCTTCCTGGACACCATAACGCTGGTGTTCCTGCTGCCCTTCCTGTTCTGGATGAACGCCACCCTGTCCTGGATGGTGGTGGCCGCGGCGGGCTGCATCGCCATCATCATCGCCATCTTCCTCAAGCCGATCGGCCGCTTGATGGGCAGGGTCAACGTGGCGGAAGCGGCCAAGAGCAGCGTGCTGGTGGAAAGCGTGCAGGGGATGCGCACGCTGAAGTCGCTGGCCCTGGAGCCGCAGCGCAAGGCCGAGTGGGACAGCCGGGTTGCCACCGCCGGGGAGTTGCGGCTGGAGGTCGGCCGGCTGGCGAACTGGCCGCAGACGCTGATCACCCCGATCGACGCCTTCATCAGCCGCGGCGTCATCATGGTCGGCGCTTATTTCGTGCTGACGGACCAGAGCAGCGTCGGCGTCGGCTCCCTGGTCGCATTCATGATGCTCGGCGCCCGCGTGACCCAGCCGCTGGTCGGCCTGGCCCGGCTGCTGGAGGACTTCACCGACGTCCGCGCCGCCGTGGGCGAGGTTGGCTTCGTGCTGAACAACAAGCCGGAGCAGCAGGTGGGCGCCGGCCTGCGCCCGCAGTTCGAGGGCGCGATCTCGTTCGAGGACCTGACCTTCACCTATCCCACGGGCAAGGTTCCCGCGCTGGACCGCGTCAGCTTCGCGATTCCGGCTGGCACCATGCTGGGCGTGGTCGGCCGTTCCGGCTCCGGCAAGTCGACGCTGACCCGGCTGTTGCAGGGCGTGAACCCGGACTATGCCGGGTTCCTCAAGATCGACGGCGCCGAGCTGCGGGACATCAACCTCGCCCACCTGCGCCGCTCCTTCGGCGTGGTGCTGCAGGACAACTTCCTGTTCCGCGGCTCCGTGCGGGACAACATCACCGCCGGGCGCGCTGGCTTGACGATCGAGGACGTGGTGCGCGCCGCTCGGCTGGCCGGAGCGGAGGAGTTCATCGAGCGCCTGCCGCAGGGCTACGACACCTGGGTCGAGGAGGGCTCGCCCAACCTGTCAGGCGGGCAGAAGCAGCGCCTGGCCATTGCCCGGGCGCTCATCACGGACCCACGCATCCTGATCCTGGACGAGGCCACCAGCGCGCTCGACCCGGAAAGCGAAGCGTTGGTGAACGCCAACCTCACCCGCATCGGCCGCAACCGGACCATGGTGATCGTGTCGCACCGGCTGGCCTCGCTCGTCGAGTGCGACAAGATTCTGGTGATGGACAAGGGCCGCGTGGTGGACGTGGCGCCGCATGACGTGCTGTTGGAACGCTGCTCGATCTATCGCGCGTTGTGGTTGCAGCAGAACCGCCACATGGACCCGGTCGGCGCGCGCGCCGCCCTGCTCGCCCCCGTGTCCGCCCAAGGCGATTGAGGAGACTCGACGATGAGCGTCACGACCACCGGCAACCGGCTCACCCGCCGCCAGAACTCTCAGATGCCCGCGTTGCTGGAGTTCTACTCGCCTTCCGCAGCACTTATGGAGACGCGCACCCAAGCTCCGGCCCGCGGGGTGATCTACACCGTGGCCACCCTGTTCGTCGCGTGCGCGTTGGCGGCCGGGCTGATTCCGATCGACAAGGTGGTGACCGCCCCCGGCAAGATCGTCGCCGCCCAGAGCACCATCGTGGTGCAGCCGCTCGAGACTTCGATCGTGCGCGAGATCGATGTGCAGGCGGGCGATGTGGTGCACAAGGGCCAGTTGCTGGCCAAGCTCGACCCCACGTTCACCAGTTCGGACAAGAACGCGCTGTCGCTCTCGGTGGCGAGCTTGCAGGCTGAGGTGGACCGCCTCGCAGCCGAGGCGGCCGGGACTGAGTACCAGCCCAGCGTGCTCGATCCGTCGAGCCTCGTGCAGCAGGCGATCTTCGCTCAGCGCAAGGCGGAGCGCATGTTCCGGCTGGAAAACTACAGGCAAAAGATTGACGGCTTGAAGGCGACTTTGGCCAAGGATTTCGGCGATATCCAGTCCTACAGCGACCGCCTGCAAGTCGCTACCACTGTGGAGGGCAAACGCCGCGAGCTGGAGCAACTCGGCTGGGGCAGCCAGCTGACCCGGCTGCAATCGACCGACCAGCGCATGGAGGTGCAGCGCGGGTTGCAGAACGCACAGCAGGAAGTGAAGACGGCTGCGGGGGACTTGCAGGCGATGCAGGCCGACGCCGCCGCCTACGATCAGGATTGGCACGCCAAGGTATCCCAGTCCGAGACGGAGGAAAGCCGCAAGCTGGACGAGGCGCAAGGCAACCTGACCAAGGCGGCCAAGCGCTCCAGCCTGGTCGAATTGCGGGCGGACCAGGACGCCATCGTGCTCAGCCGTGCGCCCGTTTCAGTCGGATCGGTGCTGCAATCGGGCGACCAGTTCCTCAAGCTGGTGCCGAAAGATGCGCCGACGGAGATCGATGCCACGGTTTCGGCGAGCGACGCCGGGTTCATGCACGTGGGCAACCGGGTGACCATCAAGTTCGACACCTTCCCGTTTACCCAATACGGCTCCGCCGAGGGCACGGTGCGGGTTGTCAGCCCGGACAGCTTCACCGGCCAGCAACAGCAGGACCAAGTGATGCGCGGCACAGATCGGCCGGAGCAGGCGCCGGGCGGGCAAAGCTACTACCGGATCAAGATATCGCTGGACCAGGTGAACCTGCACGACACCCCCCAGGAGTTCCGCATCACCCCCGGCATGCCCGTCACGTGCGACGTCATGGTCGGCAAGCGCACAGTGCTGAGCTACATCTTCGCCCGTGTCCTGCCGGTCGCGCAGGACGGAATGCGCGAACCGTGAGGCGCGCGGGACTGACGCTGTGAAAGGGCTGCTGTCGCGGTTGCGCACGGCTTTTCCGCCGCGGGCGCCGCTGCAGCGGGTCGAGCGCGCGCTGGCCCGCAAGAACGTGCCGCGCGCCTTGGCGCTGCTTGGCCGCGCGGCCAAGGCGGGGGACGGGGAAGCGCAATTCCGCCTCGGACGCGCCTATCTCGAAGGCATGGGCCTGCCCCCCTCGGTCCCGGAGGCGGCAAGCTGGTTTGAGCGCGCTGCCCTGGCTGGGCATGCGGAAGCACAGGCCCGGCTGGCCGGCCTCTACGTGCACGGCTTGCTGCGAGAGGGCGCCAGCCGCTCGGCGGTGCTCTACCAGGCCATCTCCAACGCCGCCCCGGACTATCGCGCCGCCACCAAATGGGCCCGCATGGCGACCGAGTCCGGCTCGGCCGAGGGGCAGGCGGTGCTGGCCACCATCCTGTCCACCGGGCCGGAGGACATGCGGGACCTGGACGCGGCGGCTCGGCTGTATCGCCAATCGGCCGAGGGCGGCAATGCCCAGGGGCAGCTCGGCCTGGCCCTGGCGCTTGTGCGGGGCGCGCCAACCCCGGAAGCGCAGCAGGAGGCGGCCACCCTGATGGCAGGCGCTGCTGCCAGAGGCCTGCCTATGGCGAAGTATCTGTTGGGCGTCATGCATGACTTCGCCATCGGGCTGCCGCGCGACCCGGTGCAGGCCGTCGCGTGCTACCGCGTCGCTGCCGAGGCCGGGGTGCGCCCGGGCCAGGCGCGCTACGGCCTGGCCCTGATGGAAGGGCGTGGCGTCAAGCAGGACCGCGTGTCCGGCGAGACCTGGCTGCGCAAGGCCGCGCTGGCCGGCGACGCGGAGGCAGCCGCCATGGTGGGGGACCTGTACGCCAAAGGCGGCGAGCTGCCGCCGAACTACGCCGAAGCGTCGCTCTGGTTCACCCGCGCCGCGGAGCAGGGCCACGCCGCCGCCGCCCGCGCGCTGGCCCTGCTGCATCTGACCGGCGCTGGCGTGGCGCGGGACCAGGAGGAGGCGGCGCGCTGGTTCCGCCGCTCGGCCGAGGCGGGCAACGCCGCGTCCCAGGGCGACCTGGCCAACCTGCTGATGCGCGGCGTGGGGGACGAGGAGGACCGCATCCGCACCCGCGAGTGGTTCGAGAAGGCTGCCGACAGCGGCGACCTGGTGGCCGCGTTCAATTTCGGCGTCTGCCTGGCCGAGGGCGTCGGCGTGGAGCGGGACGAGCGCCGGGCCGCGCAATGGCTGCGCAAGGCGGCGGACGGCGTCGTCACCGCGCAATACTGGTATGGCAAGATGCTAGCCGAGGGCCGCGGCGTGGCGCCGGACGTGGTGGAGGGCCGCGGCTGGATCGCCCGTGCTGCGGAGGGCGGCCTGGCTGACGCGCAGACGGCGCTGGCTGAGATGCTGGTGAACGGCCGCGGCGGCAAGCGGGACCATGCGGAGGCCCTGGCCCTGTTCACCCGTTCGGCGGAGCAGGGCCATACCGGCGCAATGTTCGCCGTGGGCGCCCTGCACGGCGGCGGACATGACATCCCGACCGACCGCCCCGTGGCGCAGAGATGGTTCCGCCGAGCCGCCGAGCGTGGCCACGGCTTCGCGCAAATGATGCTCGGCCGCTATCTGGCCCGTGGCTTGGCCGGGGAGCAGGACCTCGAACAGGCCCGGTTCTGGCTGGAGCAGGCCCGCAACCAGGGCATCGCCGATGCCGCGGCCGACCTCGCGGCACTCCCCACGCCCGCGCCCGGGCAGGGCGTGCCCGCCGCCGCTGACTGACCCGCCGTGCGGCGGCCCGCTCGGCACGCTGCCGCCCGGTGCGCCTGCCCGCAGCGAGGCGCGGCACATCCGCACCGCCGCGCAGATGTGGTCGGACCTGGGCAGCGCCGCCTGGCGTATCGGCCAGGCGGAACCTGATCCGGCGGAGGCCCGCCGCTGGCTGCGACGCGCCCGCCGCATCATGCCGAACGACGATATGGTGGCGCTCAGCCTCGCCCTGGCCTGCCTGCGCGGCAACGATCCCGCGGAGGCGTTGCGGCTGTTCACCCCCATTGCCACCCGCCTCGACCTGGCGGAGGCCTGGCTCGGCGCCGGCTCCGCCGCCCTGCGCACCGGAGCCGCCGATGAGGCGGCGGCTGCGATGCATGCAGCCTTGTCCCGGCACGCGCTTGGCCCGCCAGCGCATTCGCTGGCCGCCGCGATCGCCAAGGCCGTGGGTGCGCCGGGCTGGTGCGGCGTGGACGGCGCGGGCCAGTTGCAGGCAGATGCCCCGGCCCAGTTGGCGCTGGATGGCCGCCCGCTCGCCCCGCGCTGGACGCAAGGCACCTGCCGCATCCCCTCCGGCAACAGCCTGACCGCCTCCCGCGATGGCGTTCCCTTGCTGGGCAGTCCGATCGACCTGCGGGCCATCGCAGCCGTGGAAGGCTTCGTCGCCGCCGAGGCTGGCAGCCTCACCGGCTGGGCCTGGCACCCGCGCGACCCCGGCCGTGACCCGGCGCTGCGCGTCACCGCCGGCGACGGCACGGTGCTGCGCCTGGTGGCGCGGCAGCCGCTGGACGACCCCGGGTTCGGCCGCCCCCTGGCCCGTCCCCGCCGCTTCCATGTGCCCGCCGCCAGCCTGCCGGACGGCCCGCTGCAGGTGGCGGGCGCGGATGGCCGGGCGCTGCTTGGCAGCCCGATCGACCCGGGGATCGAGCGCCGCACGGCGGCCGGGGAGGCGACCGGCTTCACCCCCGTCTGGGCGGATGTGCGCGGCCCCCCTCCCACCCTCCGCCCCGCCCGGCCGCCCGTGGACGTGGTGGTGCCGGTGCACGGCAATCGCGCGGCCACGCTCGCCTGCCTCCGCTCGGTCCTGCCCACCCTGCCGCGCGGCAGCCGGCTGCACGTGGTGGACGATTGCGGCCCGGACCCGGCGCTCGCCGCCGACCTGGACGCGCTGGCCACCGCCGGGTCCATCGTGCTGCACCGGCTGGAGCGGAACCGCGGCTTCCCGGGTGCGGCCAATGCCGGGCTGCGCGCCGCTGCCGGGCGGGACGTGGCCCTGCTCAACAGCGACACGCTGGTGCCGCCGGGCTGGCTGGCGGCGTTGGCGGAGGCGGCGCACAGCGCGCCGGACATCGGCAGCGCCTGCCCGCTGTCGAACGACGCCACCATCCTCAGCTACCCGCGCGCCGCGGGCGGCAACCCGATGACGGACCCGGCGGCCACCGCCGCCCTGGCCCGCCGCGCCAACGGCGCCGCCACGGTGGAGATTCCCGTGGCGGTGGGCTTCTGCATGTTCATCCGGCGGGACTGCCTAGAGGCGGTGGGCCTGCTGCGCGAGGACCTGTTCGCGCAGGGCTACGGCGAGGAGAACGACTGGTGCCTGCGCGCCCGCCACCGCGGCTGGCGGCACGTGGCCGCTCCGGGCTGCTTCGTGGCGCACGAGGGCGGCGCCAGCTTCGGCCCGGCCCGCCGCCACCTGCTGGCCCGCAACGGCGCCGTGCTGAGGCGGCTGCACCCGGGCTATGACGCGCTGGTCGCCGCCTGGATCGCGCAGGACCCGCTGGCGCCCGCCCGCCGCCGCCTGGATGCGCTGCGCTGGCGGGCCGGCCGCGCCGCCAGCGCCGCCGTGCTCGTCACGCATGCCGGCGGCGGCGGGGTGGACCGCGTGGTGGCCGAGCGCGCCGCCGCCCTGCGCGCGACCGGCGTGCGGCCCATCCTGCTCCGCCCGGACGGCAACGCAGCGGTGGTGGGAGAGGACACGCCCAACCTGCGCTACCGCCTGCCGGAAGAGTGGGACGCGCTGCTGCGCCTGCTCCGCGCCGACGGGGCCGGCTTCGTGGAGCTGCACCACGCGCTCGGCCATGCCCCGGCGATCCTGGAGCTGGCGGACCGGCTCGGCGTGCCGCAGGACGTGGTGGTGCACGACTACGCCAGCTTCTGCCCGCGCATCGCCCTGGTGCCGCAGCACGGCTATTGCGGCGAGCCTCCCGTGTCCGGCTGCGAAGCCTGCATCGCCGACCATGGTAGCAACCTGGACGAGGACATCGCTCCCACCGCGCTGCTCGCCCGCTCGACCGCCCTGCTGGCCGCCGCCCGGCGCGTGACGGCCCCCTCAGCCGACTGCGCCGCCCGCCTGCGCCGCCATTTCCCCGGCCTGCGCCCCACGGTCACGCCCTGGGAGGACGACGCCGCCATCCCGCCGCCGCCACCCACGCCGGGCGCCGTCGGCCATGTCTGCGTGGTGGGCGGCATCGGCGTGGAGAAGGGCTACGAGGTGCTGCTGGCCTGCGTGCGGGATGCCGCGGCCCGGCGCTTGCCGTTGCGCTACACCGTCGTGGGATACACCGCCGATGACGAGCGGCTGCTGAGAGCTGGACCGGTTTTCATCACCGGGCAGTATGCGCCCGCGGAGGTGGAGGGCCTGATCCGCGAGCAAGGCGCCGACCTCGCGCTGCTGCCGTCGATCTGGCCGGAAACCTGGTGCTTCACCCTGGCGCAGGCCTGGCGCGCCGGCCTGCGCGCCGCCGTGTTCGACCTCGGCGCCCCGGCCGAGCGGGTGCGCCGCACCGGCTGGGGCCACGTGCTGCCGCTCGGCCTGCCCGCGCCGGCGCTGAACGATTGGCTGCTGCGGGGCGGCGCGTCCGTGCGTCATCCCGCCATCAAAGCCGCCGGGCCGGGCCGCGCCCCATCGCCAACCCCGGCGAATCCTGGCATCTGAGCCAGCCTCGCCCCTAGCCAAGAGCGCATGCATGCCCGACGCCCCGCCGGCCCCCCAGGACATCGTCACCGAGCTGCAGGTTTCGGCGCACCTGATGCAGCTCGATGCGGGGGTGTACTGCGTGTACCACTCGCCGGGCTCCAGCCCGCCGGACCCGCAGACCGGGCTGCCCGGCGCGCGGCTGTCGGTGCCGCCGGGTCCGTCCGGCCGCGGCGTCACCATCAGCGGCTTCCGCGACGATGGCTGGCTGGGCGCGCTGGACGCGGCCGCGCTGATCCGCGTCGCGCAAGGCCCGGCGCAGGTGCTGATGACCATCTACCAGGCCAAGCACAGCCAGCACGAGCCGCCGCGCCTGCAAGTCACCCGGCTGGTGGAGGGCGTGCAGGCCGCCTCCGCCCACGCCGTGCCGAACGCTGCCCCACCCGTCCCCGGCGAGGGACTCGAGCTCGCGAGCGGCCAGACGCTGTCGGACGAGGCGGTGTCGGACGCGGAGATCGCCGCCCACCTGCAGAATCGCGGCGACGTGCTGGCCCGGTTGGGCGAGTGGGTGGGCGAGCGCGGCAGCCAGCGCTGGGTGGAGGGCTTCGCGCTGTCCCCCCGCGAGGGCGGCGTGACGCCGGGCGAGGTGGAATACCAGGCCGTATTGGGCCGCGGCTGGCTGTCGCCCTGGGCGGAGGGCGGGCAGTATTGTGGCAGCCGCGGCATGGCGCTGCCGATCCTGGGTCTGCGGGTGCGGCTGCGCGGCGTCGCGGCGGAAACCCACGTGGTGGAGCTGAGCGCCACCTTCACGGACGGCACGGCGGTCGGCCCGGTCGGCCAGGGCGATGCGTGCGAGGCCGCCAGCCTGGCGCCGCTGGAGGCGTTCCGCATCGCCATCGCGCCGCAGCGCAAGGCCCAGCCGCCCGCCGCGCCGACGCCGAAGCGGCCGGCCGCCCCCCCGGCGGCTGCCGTGGCCAAGGTCCCCGCCGCGAAGGCTCCCGCCGCAAAAGTTCCTGCCGCGAAGGTCTCCGCCGCCAAGGCGCAGGCCAAGAAGGCGCCTGCAAAGGCTCCGGCCAAGCCGGCCTCCGTGGCCCGCAAGCCGGTGGCGGCCCCGGCGCGGCGGCCGCCGGGGCGCGGCGGCAAGCCGAAGGGGCGCGGCCGCTAGGCTTCCGCCCCGCGTCCCGCCGCGATGCGGTACCTGTTCGTCCACCAGAACTTCCCCGGGCAGTTCCTGCACCTGGTGCGCCATCTGTTGGCGCAGCGGGCGCACGACGTGGTGTTCATCTGCGAGCCCAACGCCAACGCCATGCCCGGCGTGCGCCGCATCACCTACCAGCCGCCCCGCCGCCCGGACGCGCCCACCCATCCGGACGCGCGGGACTTCTCCCACGCCATGGCCCGGGCGGAGGCGGTGGCGCGGGCGGCGCAGCAGGTCAAGGCGCTGGGCTTCACCCCGGACATCATCATCGGCCACCACGGCTGGGGCGAGCTGCTGAACCTGCCGGACGTGTGGCCGGACGCCCCCCTGCTCGGCTACCACGAGTTCTACTACGCGCTGGCCGGCCAGGACGTGGACTTCGACCCCGAGTTCCCCATGGGCGTTGCGGCGCACTCGGCGGTGCGGGCGAAGAACGCGGTCAACCTGCTGGCGCTGACCAATCCCGGCTTCGGGCAGACGCCGACCCGGTTCCAGCTCGACACCTACCCGGCCTGGTCCCGCCCCGGCATCCACGTGCTGCGCGAGGGGGTGAACCTGGAGAAGTGCCGCCCGGCGCAGGCTCCTCGCGCCACGGCCATCGCCGGGGTGCCGATCGCCGCCTCAGACCGCCTGGTCACCTACGTGGCGCGCGACCTGGAGCCATACCGCGGCTTCCACGTGCTGATGCGCGCGCTGCCGGCGCTGCTGCGCGGCCGTCCGGAGGTGCGGGTGGTGGTGGTGGGCGGCGACGGCGTGAGCTACGGCTCCCGCCTGTCCTCCGGCACCTGGCGGGAGCACATGCTGGCCGAGCTGGGCCCGCGGCTGGACCGGAACCGGGTGCACTTCCCCGGCCGGCTGGCCTACGAGGATTACCTGCGCCTGCTGCAACGCTCGGACGCGCACGTGTACCTGACGTACCCGTTCGTCGCCTCCTGGTCGCTGCGCGAGGCCCTGGCGTGCGGCTGCGCCCTGGTCGGCAGCGACACCGCCCCGGTGCGCGAGTTCGTGACATCAGGCGAGACGGGCGTGCTGACGCCGTTCTTCGACCCCGGGGCGCTGGCCGACCGCATCGCCGAGGTGCTGGAAGGCGGCGCCGCGGTGGCGCAGCGCCGCACCGCCGCCCGGCGCTGGGCCGAGCAGCACCTGGCGATGGACGACTACATCAACCGCTACGAGGCGCTGATCGCACGGCTGACCGGGTAGCCGGCTCACCCGCTATCGGGCGGTGGTGGTTCGTTGATGATGCGCAGCAGCTCGGCATCCGACATGCGGGCATAGTCCGGCTTCG
>CAXSAX010000034.1:0-38230 GCA_964235495.1 uncultured Acetobacteraceae bacterium
GCCAAACGAGCCATCGTCTGCGTCATCAAAACAATCGGATCAACCAAGTTGCGAAGCAACGCCCAGGTTCCGGCCCAAACTGCCATGACGGCTAAAGCAAATCCGACAACAACCTGCACACGCGCCAATTTAGCGGTGTGCTTACCAAGCTCAGCGCGCTGGTTCGCGGCCCGGATCAGCAACTCGCCCTCGCTCGTCAGAGATGTTCGCAGTGCGAAGAGGGTGTCCTGCATCTCGCCTGCCAGCAGCACGTTTGCCACTGCGACATCTGAATTGCGGGTGAGGGCGTCCAGCTGCTCGGTTTGCTGGCCGAAGAGCGCCCACTGCTTCCTGATCTCATCAATGATTACGCGCTGCTCCGAGTCAGTTGCTTTCCGGCTCAGCGTGTCAATCTGACTGCTGATGTCGATGATGAGCTGCAACTCCTCGCCGGCCAGAGCAGCCTGCATTGGGACGGAGATGTTCAGGGCCGACGTCGCCTGGTCGGCCCGTATCGCCTCAACCTTCTTGGCGAGGTCGCCCGCGATCTCGATCAGCGGCAACCACTCCTCCCGCATCTCGTTGGCCGCGGCGTCCACTTGGTTGATCTTGCGCAAGGAGAACACGCCGAGGACGAGCGTGCAGGCCAGGACCCCGGCCAGCAAGCCCGTGACCTTGCTACGAATCCCAAACGGGATGACAGATAGACTCATGGCAAGACCCTGCTCGTCCGGGATGAAGCCGACTTTAACACTGAAGCAAAGGGGCTTTGCACGTGCGTGGCAGGGGAGCCGTTGCCATGCTGGGCACGTCGTCCCACCTATCGGGAGGGAGCCACCCAATGCCTGATACCTACATATTTCCGTCTCTGCTTGGCGAACTGCAGCATCTGCTCGGCAGCCGCGGCCTGCTGACCGGCGTTACCGACATCGCGGTGGCCGGGCAGGATTGGCGGCGGCTGTACGACCAGGCGCCGCTGGCGGTGCTGCGCCCCAGCAACACGGACGAGCTCGCGGCGGCGGTGCGGCTATGCGGGCGGCACAACGTGGCGATGGTGCCGCAGGGCGGCAACACCAGCATGGTCGGCGGCGGCGTGCCGAGCGCGCCCGGGCAGGTGGTGGTCAGCCTCGCCCGCTTGAACCGGGTGCGCGCAATCGATCCGGTGGACATGACTCTGACGGTGGAGGCTGGGACCACCCTGAAGGCGGCGCAGGACGCCGCCGCCGCCGCTGGGTGCCTACTGCCACTGTCCATCTCGTCCGAGGGCACGGCGCAAGTCGGCGGCGTGCTGGCCACCAACGCCGGCGGCAACAACACCGTGCGCCACGGCAACGCGCGAGACCTGGTGCTCGGGCTGGAAGCGGTGCTGCCTGATGGAGCGGTGTGGAACGGCCTGCGCCGGCTGCGCAAGGACAACACCGGCTACTGCTTGCGCCAACTGCTCGTGGGGTCGGAAGGCACGCTCGGCATCATTACCGCGGCCGTGCTGAAGCTGTCGCCTGCCGTGCGGCAGCGGGAGGTGGCCCTGTGCGCCGTCCCTTCGACGGAAGCCGCCCTGGCGTTGTTCGCCCGTTTCCAACGGCATGACCCGGCGGCGTTGCTTGCCTTCGAGTACATGGGCGGCGCGGGCATGGAACTGGTCATCCGCCACATCCCGGGTGCGGTGCTGCCGATCGCCCCCGCTCCGCATTACGCCCTGGTGGAGCTGGCAACTCCCCGCGAAGGCAACGACTTGCGGGATGGGCTTGAGACGCTGCTGGAAGCCGCCCTGGAGGACGGCACGGTGACGGACGCCGCCATCGCCGCCAGCGACGCCCAGCGCGCCGGCTTGTGGAAGCTGCGCGAGGAACACGCGGAGGCGCAGAAGCGCGAAGGCGCCTCGGTCAAGAACGACGTTTCCGTCTCCGTCTCGCAGGTACCCGAGATGCTGCGCCGGGGCGAGGCGGCGGTGGCGGCGCTGGTGCCCGGCGTGCGCTGCGTCGCCTTTGGCCATATCGGTGACGGCAACATCCACTTCAACTTCGAGCAACCGGAGGGAGGCGACCCTGCCGCCTTCCTCGCCCGTGACCACGAGATCATGGACGCGGTCGGTGCCGTGGTGCGGGAGCTGGACGGCTCATTCTCCGCCGAGCACGGCGTGGGACAGCTCAAGCCCTACATGATGCCGGAGTGGCGCGGCGGTGCGGAGCTGGACGCAATGCGCCGGATCAAGGCAGCGCTGGACCCGGCAGGCCTGATGAACCCCGGCAAGATGCTGCCTTGAACGATACTCCGGAAGCGCTGGGCGCTTCCATCGGCCTGGACCCGAAGCGCTGGGTGGCCTTGGTCGTGCTGCTGACGGGCAGCTTCCTGACGGCGTTCGACTTCTTTGTCGTCAACGTCGCCCTGCCCGCCATGCACACCGAGCTGGGCGCACGGCCGCAGGACCTGGAGATGGTGGTGGCCGGATATGGCCTCGCCTTTGCGGTGCTGCTGATCACCGGCGGACGGCTGGGTGACCTGTACGGCCGCAAGCGGCTGTTCATGATCGGCATGGCCGGCTTCACCGTGGCCTCCGCCCTGTGCGGCCTAGCCGCCACCCCCGCCATGCTGATCGCGGCGCGAGTGCTGCAGGGGCTGACGGCGGCGATGATGAGCCCGCAGGTGCTGGCCACCATCCGCGTTACCTTCGACGAGGACGAGCGGGGGCGGGCGATCGGCTATCTCGGCACCACGATGGGCCTGGCCGCCATCACCGCCCAGCTGATCGGCGGCGCGCTGGTGCAGGCGGACATCGCCGGGTTGGGCTGGCGGCCGATCTTCCTCGTCAACGTGCCCGTGGGCGCAGTCGCCCTGGCCTTCGCGCGCACGACGCTCCGCCCCTCCCGCGCGCAGGGCCGGTCCACGCTCGACCCCGGCGGCATCGTGCTCGTGACCTTGGCGCTAGGTTTGCTGACCTACCCGCTGGTGGAGGGCCAGTCGCTCGGATGGCCGCCCTGGACCTTGCTGTCGCTCGCCGCCGCCGGGCCGGCGCTGGCCGCGTTCGTGCTTTACGAGTGGCTCCTGCTGGGTACCGGGCGCACGCCCCTGGTCAACCTGCGGCTGTTCCGAGACCCGGCGTTCTCCCTGGGCCTGGTGATGGCGATGACCTTCTTTGCCGGCTTGTCGGCGTTCTTCATGGGGCTGACCATCTTCCTCCAGCAGGGTTTCGGCTTCGGCCCGCTGGCGGCGGGGCTGGTGTTCCTGGCCTTCGGCATCGGCTTCGTCGCCGGGTCGCTGGCGTCCTCGCGCGTGGCCCTGCGCATCGGCCCGCGCGCCATCAGCCTGGGCACGGCACTCATGGCGAGCGGCCTGCTCGGCGTGGTAATGCTGGCCAGGACGGCGCACGGGGCACCCATCAACCTGGTCGGCTTGTGGCCGTTGCTGGTCTGGTACGGCTGCGGGCAAGGCTTCGCGTTGCCGACGCTGGTGTCCTCCGTGGTCGGCAGCAACCGCATCCCTCCTCAGGAGGCGGGCGCCGCCTCGGGCATGTTCAACATGGTGCAGCAGGTATCGTTCGCGCTCGGCGTCGCGGTGGTCATGGGGCTTTTCTTCACCGTGCTGGGCCGGGCGGCCGGCCCGGCCGACTATGAACGGGCGCTGTCTGCGGCGTTGACGGTCAACGCCGGGTTGCTGGCGCTCACGGGCGGGCTCGCCTTTCTGCTGCCCCGCCGGGTCCCGAGGGTGGGCGTGGTGGTTCACTTGGACTGAGATTTTGCGAAGCGAAGGTCAGGGCAGCGCTCTGCTGGCCGCTTGCCGGATTGTTACAGCAATCACGCCACGGCTTGGACCCAAGGGAGCCGGAGGCTAAGGTGCGCTGCCTGACCCCAGGCAGCCCCATTGCCAGGATATGGCCCCGCCCCTCATGCCGCACCCTCTCGTCACCCGGCTGGACCGCTACGTGTTCCGCCAATTGCTGGTTGCCCTGCTCGCGGCCACCACCGCGCTGGTGGCTCTGATCTGGCTCACGCAGTCGCTGCGGTTCGTGGAGCTGGTGGTCAACCGCGGGTTGTCGCTGTGGGTGTTCCTACGGCTGACCGGGCTGCTGATCCCTAACTTCGTGGCCGTTATCCTGCCAATCACGACCTTTGTGGTGGTGCAGTTCGTCTATACCCGGCTGTCCGGCGACCGTGAGCTGACGGTGATGCGAGCGGCCGGCATGTCGCCACTGGCGCTGGCCCGCCCGGCGCTGGCGCTAGCGCTGCTGGTGGTGGCGAGCTGCTACGTGCTGAACATCTCGGTGGTCCCGACCAGCTACGCGGCGTTCCGCGAGTATCAGTTCCAAATCCGCAATCGGCTGGCCGCCTTCCTGCTGCAGGAGGGCGTGTTTACCCCCGTGTCCGAGGACTTGACCGTGTACATCCGCTCCCGCGAGCGAGACGGCACGTTACGCGGCATCCTGATTGAGGACGGGCGGCAGAAGAGCAGCCGGGCCACCATCCTGGCCGAACGCGGCCACATGATGGACGGTCCGAACGGCCCCGCCGTGCTGCTTGAGTCCGGCTCGCGCGAGGAGGTGGACCGCCTGACAGGCCGGCTGAATGTGCTGACCTTTGCGCGCAACTCCATCGACCTGGCGCATGGCGGCAAGGCCGAGGAAGTGCGATACCGCGACGTGAACGAGATGTCGCTGGCTGAGCTGATCCATCCGGAGACGAGCGCGCTTAACATCCGCGACTCGGGCAAGTTCCTGGTGGAGGCGACGCGCCGCCGCTCCGCGCCGCTGACCGCGTTGTCCTTCGCGCTGGTGGCGCTGCTCTCCGTGCTGTCCGGCTCGTTCCGCCGCCACGGCAATGTGCTGCGCCCGCTGGCTGCGGTGCTGTGCGTCGTGGCGCTGCTGGCCGCTCAACTGGCCGTGGCGAACCTGGCGGCGCGCTCGACGGCGCTGCTGCCGCTGATCTGGTTCGTGGCGGGCGCGCCGGCGCTGGTCTGCGGATGGCTGCTTTTCATACCCGGAGTGGGCCAGTTCCGGCGGCTGCGCGGGATGGCCCGGCCAGCATGACCATCGCCGCCACCCTCTCGCTCTATGTGGCGCGCCAGTTCACCACGGCCGTGCTGGTGATGCTTGCGGCGTTGGCAGGTTTGGTGTCGCTGTTCGACTTCATCGAACTGCTGCGCCGCTCAGCCACCAAGCCGGACGCGACGTTCAGCCTGGTGCTGGAGATCGCCGCCCTGCGCCTGCCCTACATCGCCATGGAAATCCTGCCCTTCGCCGTTCTGCTGGGCGGCATCCTCGCGTTCTGGCGGCTGACGCGGTCGTCCGAGCTGGTGGTGGCGCGTGCGGCCGGGGTGTCCGCGTGGCAGTTCCTGGC
The DNA here is from genome assembly GCA_964235495.1 of uncultured Acetobacteraceae bacterium. Classification (GTDB taxonomy): domain Bacteria; phylum Pseudomonadota; class Alphaproteobacteria; order Acetobacterales; family Acetobacteraceae; genus LMUY01. The sequence goes on from CAXSAX010000034.1 coordinate 5,310, forward strand.
CGCCCCGCTTGCCTGCGCGTTGTTGCTGGGCGCGTTCGCAACCGGCGTCGTCAGCCCGCTCTCCTCCGTGATGCTGGCGCGGGCCGAGACGCTGGACAACACGTACCTGCGTACGTCAGGCGGGCCGTTGGCGCTGGCGGGCGGCCAGCTCTGGCTGCGACAGGCCGACCACGAGTTTGACCCGGCGGGCGTCGCGTTCCTGCACGCCGACTCCGTCTCGTTGCGCGACAACCTGCTGACCGCCAAGAATGTCAGCATCTTTCGGCTGGATGCCGAGGACCGTTTGTTGCTGCGGGTAGAGGCGACGGGTGCCGAGCTGACGCCGGGATCGTGGCTGCTGCAAGGCGCGCGCACCATTATGCCGGACCACTTGCCGCAGCCTGTGGGTGTCATGCGGGTGGCGACCGACCTTACAGTGGGTCGGGTGCAGGAAAGCTTCGCCTCGCCCGACACGCTCTCCGTTTGGGCGCTGCCGGACTTCATTGCGTTGCTGGAGCGCTCCGGCTTCTCGGCCATCCGCCATCGGCTGCACTTCCAGGCGCTGCTGGCGCTGCCGCTGCTGGCGGGCACCATGGCGCTGGTGTCCGCCGGGTTCTCGATGCGGCCGAGCCGGCGTGGCGGCGTGGCGCAGATGATCGGCAGTGGCGTCGCGGCCGGGTTCATGTTGTTCGTGGTGTCCAAGGTCACGGAGGAGTTCGGCCAGTCCGGCGCGCTGCCGGCAGTGCTGGCCGCTTGGGCGCCGGCGCTAGCCGGGCTGATGCTTGCCGTGTCGCTGCTGCTGCACCTCGAGGACGGCTGATGACGCGGCGGCTCGTGCTGGCCGCGGCCGGCCTGATAGCTTTGGCGATGCCGCGGCCGGCTGTGGCGCAGTTGGCCGCGGCGGTGGGCGGCAAGGACGTGACACCGCTGGACCGCAACCAGCCGGTCGCGTTCACCGCCGACAGCTTCGAATATGACCGCACGGCTGGTATTGTCACCGCCACCGGCCACGTCGAGGCTTGGCAGAATGACCACGTGCTGCGCGCCGACAAGGTAACGTTTGACCGCAATACCAACGTGGCGGCAGCCAGCGGCAACGTCGTGGTGGTGGAGCCGGACGGTCAGGTGCTGTTCGCCGACTACGCCGAGTTGACTCAGGGCATGCGGGAAGGCGTGCTGAAGGGCATGCGCGCGTTGCTGGCCAGCAACGGCAAGCTGGCGGCCAACGGCGCGCGACGGACGGATGGGCAGGTCAACGAGCTGACCCGCGCCGTGTACACCACCTGCAACCTGTGCAAAACGGATCCGACCAAGCCGCCCTTGTGGCAGTTGCGCGCCGTGACAGCGACGCAGGATTTGCAAAATCAACGCCTTGAGTACCACGACGCAACGTTGGACTTCCTCGGCGTGCCGGTTGGCTATCTGCCGTATTTCTCCCACCCCGACCCGTCCGTGCGGCGCGCGAGCGGCTGGCTGGTGCCCGATTTCGGCAATACCAGCCACGTAGGCTACTTCTTCGCCGCACCCTACTATTGGGCGATCGACCCAAACCAAGATGTAACAGTCACGCCCAAGATCACCACCGGGTCGGGCGAGGAGCTGACGGCGGACTACCGCCGTCGCTTCAACAACGGGACGCTGTCGCTCTACGCCGGCGGTGCGATCGACCGGGGCGAGCCGCAAGCCTTCGTCTTCGCCAAAGGCAATTTCAGCTACGACGAGACCTGGCGCTACGGCTTCAACCTCAACTATGCCAGCTCCGCCACCTACCTGACCGACTTCCAGGTGCCGAACTTTAACACGGTGCTGACCAGCAACGCCTTCATCGAGGGATTCGGCGTTGGCTCCTACACCAAGCTTGACGCCATCGGGTACGAGGGCCTGGCTACCTCGATCGTGCAGGGCAAGGTTCCATACGTTCTGCCGCGCTACGAGTACAGCTATTTCGCCGAGCCCGACGCATTGGGGGGCCGGTTCCGCTTCGACACCGTGGATTTCGACGTGCTTCGCTCCCAGGGCACCGACACGCAGCGCGCCGGTGCCAGCCTAGACTGGCAGCGCCCATTCTCCGGCCGCTACGGCGAGCAATACAAGGTTACGCTCCACGCCGACTTGGCCGCCTACCAGGCGAGCGGGGTCAATCAGCAGCCGACCTACGGAATGCCCTCGGACGTCACCACCGCGCACGCGCAGCCGACGCTCGCCGCCGAGATGCGCTGGCCGTTCATCCGCGACGGCGGTGCCCTGGGCAGCCAAATCGTCGAGCCGATTGTGCAGCTGATTGCGGCGCCCAACGCGCCGTCCTTCCTGGGCGGCAGAATTCCAAACGAGGACAGCCTCGATTTCGAGTTCACCGATGCCAACCTGTTCGCCATCAACCGCTACCCCGGCATCGACCGGTTCGAGGGCGGGCTGCGAGCCAATGCGGGGGTGCATGCAAGCTGGATGATCGGCAGCGCCAACATCGATTCGCTGGTTGGGCAGTCCTACAAGGAGCACGTGGACGACAGCGTGCCGCTGCTGTCCGGCCTTAACCATCGAGTCTCGGACGTGGTGGCACGCACCACCTTCACACCCTCTCGCCTATTGGACCTCACGGCACGCACCCGGGTTGATCCGCGCAACGGCGACATCCGTTTTGCGGACGGCCTGGCTTCTGCGGGCGTGCCGCTGTTCCGGGCGTCAGCCGGGTATTTCTACTCGGCAACCAATCCGTACTTCCTGTACGACCAGTCGCCCAAAACAGTCTTGCCCACCGGCTATCCTTCCAGCTACTTGTCGCCGCGCAACGAGGTCACCGCAGGATTCAGCAGCCAGTATGGCGGCTACAAGGTCAGCGCCTATGCCCGGCGCAACCTTAGTTTGTCCGTAATGGACTCGGTTGGTGGCCACGCGACCTACGAGAACGAGTGCCTAATCTTCGACACCAACTTCTACAAGCGCTACACGTCGATCAACAACGACAACGGATCGACCACGATCCTGTTCACCGTCACGCTCAAGACAGTCGGACAGATTGGGTTCCACGGATGAACAGGATGACCGCCATGCGCCTTCTTGCCTCTACCAGCCTGGTCTTTGCCGTCCAGCTCCTGGCAGCGGCCGGTCCAATTTCCTCCGTCAAGCAGCGTCCGAGCCAGGCACAGACAGTAAGTGCTGGCGAAGCGGCCACATCCGGCGAGCATATCGTAGCGGTCGTGAATGGCGATGTGATCAGCCAGGGCGACATCGATGCACGCGGGCGGCTATTCGCCCTATCCACGGGTTTGCCGGTGACGCCGGACGTGCTGGCCCGGTTGCGTCCGCAAGTGACGCAGCAGCTGATCGACGAGCGGGTGCGCCTACAGGAGGAGCAGCACCGCAAGATCGTCGTGACGGACAAGGAGATCGCGCAGGCGATCAATACTATCGAGCAACGCAACAGCATGGCGCCGGGCACTCTGCGCGCCAAGCTAGGGGCAGAAGGCGTGGCGCTGCGCACCCTGTACGACCAGACCCGGGTGCAGATCGGCTGGACCCGAGTGCTGCGCGAGGAGCTTGGCCCGCGTGCCGAGGTGAGCGACGCTGACGTGGCGGCCGAGCAGGCAACGATGAAAGCGCAGGCGGGGCAACCCGAATACCGCATCGGCGAGATTTTCCTACCGATCGACGACCCAGCCAAGTCCGCCGATGCGCAACGCTTTGCCGACACGGTGATCACGCGGCTGCGGGCTGGCGCACCGTTTTCCGTGGTGGCCGCGCAGTTCAGCCAGAGCCAGACTGCGCTGCAAGGCGGCGACCGTGACTGGCTGTCGGCAGGTTCCCTGGACACCCCCGTCGCTGCCGTGCTGAAGGACATGCCGGAGGGCGCGATCAGCAACCCGATCCCGGTTCCCGGCGGGATCATGATCGTCACCCTGCGCGGCAAGCGCGAGGTCGGCCGCGACATGGCGACCATCGTCTCCCTGCGCCAAGTCTTCCTGCCGTTCAGCACGCCGCTGGACCCGAGCAATCCGACAGATCAGCAAAAGAAGCAGCTGATCGCGGCGCAAGGCCTGATGAAGTCCGTGCACGACTGCCCTGGCATGGAGGCAGCCGCCAAAGCAGTGGCCAGTCCCCGACCTGCCGACCCCGGCGACGTGCGGCTGGAAGCCCTGGCTGGCCCAATGCGCACCCTCCTCACCGACATGTCGCCAGGCCAGGTGAGCAAGCCCTTGGTGTCCACCGACGGCATCGGTCTGCTGGTGATCTGCGGCCGAGACCAGAAGAACTTGGCCGAGGGCAACAAGGAAGACATTGGCAACCGCCTGCTGAACCAGCGGGTAGAGCTGGTGTCCCGCCAGTTGGTGCGTGACCTGCGGCGCCGGGCCAACATCGACATGCGCGGGGGGTGAGCGCACCACCGCAGGGTCCGCTGCGGGAGGTCATCGCGCGTCATGGATTGGACGCGCGGCGTTCGCTGGGGCAGCATTTCCTGCTCGACTTGCATCTCACAGCCCGTATCGCTGCCTTGGCAGGCAACCTTGCCGGGCGGCATGTAGTGGAAGTGGGGCCGGGACCTGGCGGGCTGACGCGGGCGCTGCTGGACAGCTCCGTTGAGTCCGTCACTGCCGTCGAAATTGATCCGCGCGCGGTGACCGCCATGGAAGAACTGGCGGCGCAGCAGCCGCGGCTGCGCGTGGTGTCGGGCGATGCGCTTGCACTTGACCTGGCCGCTCTGGTGCCGACGCCTCGCGCTGTGGTGGCCAACCTGCCCTACAATGTCGCCACCCCGCTACTGATCGGCTGGCTACGACAGGCTGCCTTGTGGGAGCGGCTGACTCTCATGTTCCAGCTGGAGGTCGCCGAACGCATTTGCGCCCCACCTGACAGCCCTGCCTATGGTCGCCTGGCCGTGCTGGCGCAGTGGACGGGCACAGCAGCCATACTCACCCGCATACCGGCCGCGGCGTTCTGGCCACCACCGAAAGTCGTGTCTGCCGTGGTTGGCTTCCGCCCCCATCCAGCGCAACCCTCGCCCGCCCTGTTCGCCACCATGGAACGACTGACAGCTGCCGCCTTTGGGCAGCGCCGTAAGATGCTGCGCGGTTCGCTGCGTTCGCACGGCGGGGAGGCGCTGCTCACCCGTGCCGGCATCGCGCCGGAGCGGCGGGCGGAGACGCTGACAGTGGCGGAGTTCGACCGCCTGGCACGGCTAGTCCAGTTCGACGAGGCGGGACATGACGCATGAGGTGAGGCTAGCAGGCTGGTAACGCGCCCACAGCCAGTGCCGGGTAGCCTTTTGCCAGCAACACGTCACCACAGGGGTCAAAGCGCATCGTTAACCGTTGCCGTTCTCGCGCTGGACGCACTATAGCGGCAATGCAGGTAGCAACTACCTGGTTAACTACTGGCCTGCCGCTGCTGCTCCGGTCTATTAACTATCTAGCAACCAGCGGTTCGTTACAAGGAGAACAGCAAAATGCGGATGTGAAGCATAATAGTCTCGGATTTCGACCTGACATTGCACGTTGCGGTCTTCGATGAGCATGCCGATTCGACCAGCTTAGCCAATGCAGCCGCCGTCAGCACGGAAGGGCAAACAGCCACCGTTCCGTTTTACCAGGTAAAGTTCGAGGAACTTTCAGGCGGCTCGTCGCCGCGGTTCTTGAACTGTTTCATTCCAATCACTCCGCAAACCGTTGCAGGAGGCACGCCGAAGCTGGGTTATAGCTTCCTTAGTAGCAGTGTCCTGGCTGCGGACCAGTCTGAGGCGGCGCTCGCTGAATTCAGAGAATTGAGTGCTCACGCGGTCGCCACGAGTTTCAGTCCGTCTATCGACGCCATGCAGGCTCAAGCCACCCTGGCTGATAACGTCGCCCACCTCGGGTTGTATGGCGGCAGCAAAGTGACCACTGGCGTCGGGAGCCGCGTGATGATGTTTCTTGCCGGCGTGCTGGAGGCTTCGTTGCACGCTATTATCTTCCGCTTCGCTCGAACGTGGGCGTGACCCCTTAAAGCGAGCTGCGGGCCGACACCGTTCGCAAAATGTCTCTTTTGTCTCGGTCGAAGCCGATTTCGTTCAGAAACCCCTTCGCCTCGGCGATGGCCTCGTTGAAGTCGTAACCATTCCCGACCGGCTTGAGGTGCTCTATAGGGGTTGCATCCACGATGCCGAGAGGTAAGCGGACGGCGCGGAGTTGCTCAGCCCAATGCAGGTCGAGCCCCCAAGCCCAACGTGACTCCAAGAATGGAAGGACGAGGTGAAAGGCATCACGGTGAAATGCCGTAACCGGCCCGCACTCCACGAAACTGGTCCGGCGCACGAGGCAGTTCCAGCGTCGGACTGTTAGGATAAATCTGACGTAGGAGTGGAAGCGATGTGCCGGCTGACAGAGCTTCAGCTCTTCCAGTTCGGCCAGGAAAATGAATCGATCCAAGAAGTTTTTTGGGAAAGCGACATCGTCGTCGGTCACCAGCAACCAGTCAAAGCTGGCAAGGTCGCAAGCCCGCAAGGCGATGTTGATGTTGTGGAACTTCCCTCGCTCCGCCATCGGCGCAACTGCTACATTCACATGGTGCCGAGTTTGTTGCAGCGCCTGCAAAACCCGGTCAAGCTGTGGCTCGCGGCCCGGCACTGCGACGCTGGTGACCAAGATACGGCGGAGGGGAACCAGGGCAGCTTGTTTGCTCAGGCGGCGCGACTTGCCTTGCAGGACCAGGGGCAGATCGAATAGTCGGTCGGTCACCCAGCCCAAGGTGCGGCTGCGCCAGGAGTAGCCGCGCTTCTCACCGAATGGGTCGTCGAAGAAACTGTAGTTCAGGGAAGCTGGCACCTAGTCCAACCTTGCGGATATTCGCACTTTCCGCGGCAAAGCTGTCTCACGAATAACCATTGCCGGTCATCTGTCGCCTTGGGAATCGGCTACACCGCTGCGGTCAGAACAGCTTCTTGCCTGGCCCATACATCACCACGACATCCACCGGGTCGGCCAGGTTCAGCATCGCGCGCGCCCGCTCGTCCAGAGTGTCTGGGTCCAGGCGAGCGTTGCGCAGACCGCCGACTCGGCGCTCCCAGGTCTCGACGTCGGCGTTGACACGAGTCAATTCGGCCTGTGCAAGGCGAAGCTGGTCATGTTGCCGCGCGTAAGCTTGCAGCCCATGGTCCCCTTGCGTGGCGCTCCAGCCGAAGTAGCCCGCAATACCGAAAAGCAGCAGAGGCGGCACTGCAGCTTTCGTGCGCCGCCTTAGTTCACGTCCGACTGACATGCATTTATCCTGAGATTTCAGCCTCAATTTCGAGGCAAATCCTAGCATGCCCGATTGTAATGTGAACGCACGAAAATGATATTTCAAAACTCAGCGCAACGATGTCGCCTTAATGCCGCAGAATGGTGCGGCCAGCGTAGCGCGCCACTGGGCCGAGTTCCGTCTCGATTCGCATAAGCTGGTTATACTTCGCCGTGCGGTCGCTGCGGGACAAGCTGCCGGTCTTGATCTGCCCGCAATTGGCGGCTACCGCCAAGTCAGCGATGGTGCTATCTTCCGTCTCGCCGGAGCGATGGCTCATCACAGTGGCCATACCCGCCCGATGTGCAATTTCCATCGTGTCCAGCGTCTCTGACAGGGTGCCGATCTGGTTGACCTTGACGAGGATAGCATTGCCGGTATGCGCCTTAATGCCCCGGCGCAGCCGCTCAGGGTTGGTGACGAAGATGTCGTCTCCCACCAGTTGCAGCTGGCCGCCCAACTCCGCCGTCAGGTGCGCCCAGCCATCCCAGTCATCCTCGGCGCAACCGTCCTCGATGGAGGCGATTGGGAATCGCCCGGCCAGATCCTTCAGGTAGGCCACCATGCCGGCGGCATCGAGCGTCTTGCCTTCGCCTGCCATCGCGTAATGGCCGTCGCGGTAGAACTCAGTGGCAGCGCAGTCAAGCGCGAAGGTGACGTCTTCGCCGGGGCGGTAGCCAGCCGCCTCGCAGGCCTTAGCGATGAAGCCGAGCGCCTCGTCGGCGGACTTAAGGTTAGGCGCGAAGCCGCCCTCGTCGCCCACGTTGGTGCCGAACCCGGCGGCGCTCAGCGCCTTCTTCAGTGCTTGAAAAATCTCGGAGCCCATGCGGATCGCTTCCGCCACGGTGGGGGCGGCAACCGGCTGGATCATGAACTCCTGGATGTCGATCGGGTTGTCTGCGTGCTGGCCGCCGTTGATGATGTTCATCATCGGCACCGGTAGGGTGCGGGCGAACACGCCGCCGATGTAGCGGTAGAGCGGCAGGCCGATATCCTCGGCCGCCGCCTTGGCCACTGCGAGCGAGACGCCCAGGATGGCATTGGCGCCCAGGCGGGACTTGTTGGCGGTGCCATCGAGATCGATCATCATCTCATCGATTTTTACCTGCTCAGCGGCGTCCAGCCCGCTCAGCATGTCAAAAATCTCGCCTTCCACGTTCGCCACCGCCTGGCGCACGCCCTTGCCGCCGTAACGGGCCTTGTCGCCGTCCCGCAGCTCCACTGCCTCGTGCGCTCCGGTAGAGGCGCCGGAGGGCACCGCAGCACGACCGAGCACGCCGCTGTCTAGGATCACATCGACCTCGATCGCCGGATTGCCGCGGCTGTCCAGGATTTCGCGGGCGGCGATGTCGGTAATGGCGGCCATGCTGGTTGCTCCGAGAAAGTTGGGAAAGGATCGGTATTGTTGCGGCGCGGATAGGATGGCACGGAAGACAACGCAAGCGCACCCGCCCAGTCTGGAATTGCAATGCGCTCTAATGGAGAACGAAGATGCCGCCGACCGATGCCTGCGTCCGACCGCGTTGGCTGGCCAGCCTACTTGCGGCCACCCTGTTGGGCGGCTGCCAGCTTTCGACGCCGTTCCGCGATCCCAACGGCCGCGCGGCAGAGGACATGGCGGGCGTGGTCAGCACCTATGTCCGGCTGGGTGCCCGGCCGGTCCACACGCTGAGCGTGCAGCAGGCCCGCAAGCAGCCCACGCCGCAGGACGCAGTGCGCGCCGTGGTCGCTGCCCAGACCGGGCACCCCGCCGCCCCAGCCTTCATCGGGACGCGGACGCTGCAGGTGAACGGCGCGGCAGGCCTGTTGCAGGCCCGGCTGTATGACGCGACGCCGGGTCACGTGGGGGAGCCGATCATCCTGTATTTCCACGGCGGCGGCTGGGTGACGGGGGACCTCGACACCTACGACGAGTCTGGCAGAGCGCTGGCGACGCAGGCTCACGCGATGGTGCTTTCGGTCGCTTACCGCCTCGCGCCGGAGAACCGCTTCCCGGCCGCGCACGACGACGCGTTCGCCGCCTATCGCTGGCTGCTGGCCAACGCGGCGAGCCTGGGGGCAGACCCGCGGCGCATCGCGGTGGCGGGCGAGTCGGCAGGCGGCAACCTTGCCATCAACGTGGCCATCGCCGCGCGGGACGCTCATTTGGCACCCCCGGTGCACGAACTGCTGGTGTACCCGGTGGCCGGCGTGGACACCCACACCCCGTCCTACATTGCGGACGAGCGCGCGGTGCCGCTCGGGCGAGACGACGTGCTGTGGTATGTAAAGAACACGGTCGCCAGCCCGGCCGACCTGAACGATCCGCGGCTTGACCTAATCGGCCGCGCTGATTTGCACAACCTGCCGCCCACCACGATCGTCTCCGCCGAGATCGACCCGCTCGACTCCGACGGCCTATTCCTGACCTACAAGCTGCAAGCACAGGGCAACCAGGTCGCCCGCACCGAGTATGGCGGCATGACGCACGAGTTCTTCGGCATGGGAGCGGCGGTGGCCCGGGCCCGGGATGCGGAGGCGTTCGCCGCCCAAGAACTGGACGCGACGTTCGACAAGATCGGTCCGCCGCCTCCCCCGCCGCCGGTGCGGCACGCGGCCATCCGCCACCGGGCGCACCGGCGGCGGTAGCAGCACGGCGCGCTACGCTTTGCAGTGTAACGCCACCGGAGATCCTCCTAAACTTCTCATTGCTGGAAGCGGATCACGCCTACTTCCAGAAGGAATTCAGACGCCGGTGCGATGCACAGCCGAAAGGCCGTTATAAACCGGTTTATAATCGCATCCATGGCCACGACGCCGAACGGGGGCGCATCTTCGGGTCAAACGAGTGGTCTATCGTGCACTGGGCCGCGTAGTCGCTGCGGCGAACGTTGATTGCCAGGCGTTGCCTGATGCTGCGATGGCAGAGACTAGCGACAGCGACTACGAACCGGACGCGTTGATAAGTTGCGGCGAGCCGATGGCTAACGACGCCATAGCTGCGCCCAACTTGGTAATTCTCGTGGACGTATTTTCGCTCTCGGCACGAGCCTCGACAGATATTGGAGGCAAACTGGCCGTTTATTTCCGCATATTGTCAGTGATGCGTTATTTAATCATGCACCCAATCAGGCAAGTGGTGACGCACCATCACCGGAGATCCAATGGCATCGAAATGTTAGCTACCGCTAACGGCTCGGTTACAGTGGACCTTTCTGGAATCGTGGTCACGGCCGACGAACTCTGTGGGGCGGGACAACACCCTGGCGCTTTAGATGATTAACCTGATAGCGGCGTCCGTTTGAACGCTGCAACCGGAATGGGTTATCGAGCATCGCTCCAGCAGGTTTGGAACAGGCGATAAAGCACGTATCGTCGCAATGGATGATCGTCTGCGATTTGCGGGTGGTCGAAATCGGCGCTGGAGTCATACGTCATCCCCAGCCGCTTCATGACCCGCCGGGAGGCGAGGTTGGTTTCAATGGTTTCAGCGACGATCTCTTGAAGGGCAAATTGTTCGAAGCCGATCCGCATCGCAAGTCGCGCAGCCTCGGTCGCATAGCCTTTGCCCCAGAACTTGGGCGCTAGCCTCCAGCCGATCTCCACGGCCGGCGCGAAGCTCGCGGCGAACGAGATACGGTTCAAACCAGTGAACCCGATGAACGAGGCTTCTCCTGGCAGTTCCAACGCCCATAATCTGAAGCCGTCGCGCTCGAATTCAGCCTCGATGCGATCGGCCTAACCGTCGCTGTCGCGCTGGGTGAGCCGACCCGGCATATAGCGCATCACCTCAGAATCGTCGTTCAAGGCCACGAAAGCCTGCTTGTCACGGGGCTGCCAGCGTCGCAGCAGAAGCCGAGCTGTTCGAAGCGCCTTCGTGTCCACTATCAAAGCGACTCCGTGTCCAAGGCATACCCTGCCGCTCGCACCGTCCGCACCAAATCAACCTCCCCGTCCCCGTTGATCGACTTGCGCAACCGGCGGATATGCACATCCACCGTGCGCGGCTCCACGTGGATGTCCGGTCCCCACACCGCGTCCAGCAGCTCCTCGCGGGAAAACACACGGCGCGGGTGCTGCATGAAGAACTCTAGCAGGCGGAACTCCGTCGGTCCCAGATGCACCGCGCGACCGCTGCGCTGCACCCGGTGGGCGGACAGATCGACCGTGATGTCCTGAAATTGCAGCCTTCCCTTGGCCGGCAACGCACCGGCGCGGCGCAACAGGGCGCGCATCCGAGCGAGCAGCGCCTCCATGCTGAACGGCTTGGTGATGTAGTCGTCTGCCCCCGTGTTGAGACCACGCACCGCATCGCCATCCTCAGTGCGCGCCGTCACCATGATAACGGGCAAGTCCCGTGTCGCGGGGCGGCGGCGAATCTGGCGGCAGACCTCGATGCCGCTCATTACCGGCAGCATCCAGTCCAGCAACACCAAGTCCGGCTGCGCCTCGGCGATGCGGGTCAGTGCCTCCTGCCCGTCCACCGCCTCATCGACGCGGAAACCCTGCTTCTCCAAATTGTAGCGCAGCATGGTGGCCAGCGCCGCCTCGTCCTCTACCACCAGCACCAGCGGCTTTGCGTGGCTCGACATGCTTTCGGGCATGATGCGCTCCTAGTCCCGCGGCCGGATAACGGCGTAGGCGCTCATGTCGCCCTTGGGCCGGCTCTCCGGCAGCGCCTCCCCAGTTACAGCGTAGTGCACCGTCTCGGCGATGTTGGTCGCATGGTCGCCGATGCGCTCCAGGTTCTTGGCAATGAACAGCAGGTGGGTGCAGGGCGTGATGTTGCGCGGATCCTCCATCATGTAGGTGACCAATTCGCGGAAGATCGCATTGTATATGTCGTCCACCGCCTGGTCCGAGCGCCAGACTTGCATCGCCTTCGCCTCGTCGTTCTCCCCCACTGCATCAACAATCAGCTTCAGGCTTTCCTGCACCATGCGCGTCATGTGCGCGATGCCGGACAGGCTGAACGGCAGGGCGAACTGGCCCAGCACGATGGAGCGCTTGGCAACGTTGGTGGCATAGTCGCCGATCCGTTCCAGGGCGGCAGTGATCTTCAGCGCCGCGACGATCTGGCGCAGGTCCTGCGCCATCGGCTGGCGCAGCGCCAGCATGCGGATCACCTGGGCTTCAACGTCGCGTTCCAGAGCATCGACGGCCGGGTCCTGCTCCATGGCCTGGGTGGCGGCGGCACTATCCTGGTGCACTACGGCGGCAGCGGCGGCGGCCACTTGCGCCTCCACTAGGCCGCCCATCTGCGCGATTCGGTCGCGCAGGGCGACCAAATCCTGGGCATAGGACCGGACAATGTGCTCGGGCTGGGCATCGGTCATGACTGTGTTTCCTAACCAAACCGCCCGGTGATGTAGTCTTGCGTCTTCTTCTGGCGGGGAGCAGTGAACATCTGCGCCGCCGGGGACACCTCGACCAACTCGCCCAAGTAGAAGAACGCCACCTGGTCGGCGCAGCGGGCGGCCTGCTGCATGTTGTGGGTGACGATGGCGATGGTGAAGTCGCGCTTGAGCTCGTCGATCAACTCCTCGATCTTAAGCGTGCTGATCGGGTCCAGCGCCGAGGTCGGCTCATCCAGCAGGATCACCTCGGGACGGGTGGCGATGGTGCGGGCGATGCACAGGCGCTGCTGCTGGCCGCCAGATAGTCCGGTGGCGGAAGCGGCGAGCCGATCCTTCACCTCCGGCCAGAGGGCGGCACGGGTAAGCGACCACTCGACCCGCTCGTCCATCTGCGGCCGGTTTAGCTTCTCGTGCAGCTTCACGCCGAACGCGATGTTGTCGTAGATCGACATGGGGAATGGCGTCGGCTTCTGGAACACCATGCCCACGCGGCTGCGCAGCATGTTCAGGTCCATCGCCGGGTTCAGGATGTTCTCGCCGTCAAGCATGGCCTCACCCTCGGCGCGCTGGTTCGGATAGAGGTCGTACATCCGGTTCAGCACCCGCAGCAGGGTCGATTTGCCGCAGCCGGACGGGCCGATCATGCCGGTGACCTGTCGCTCGGGCAGGTCGAGTGTGATGGATTTCAGCGCCCTATTAGTGCCATAATAAAAATCGAGGCCGCGGATGGAGAGGCGCGGCCGGTTCAGCGCGGCCAAGGACCGGCCCGGGGCGTTGCCGGCAGCTTGCAAGGTGGCGTGGTCGCTCATGCGGGAGTCCTCTGGTTCGGTCAGCGGCGGCGCAGCGCGAGCCGCGCCAGTATGTTGAGCGCCAGCACGCCGAAGGTGATCAACAACGCCGCCACCCAGGACAGGTCAACCAAGTCCTGGTACGCCGACCCGGCGTATTGGTAGATTGTCACTGGCAGGCTAGACATGGCGGTGCCGAAGGCGGTGATCAGGCTCGCCGGGTGGTCCAGGCTCACCGTTGGGTTGAGATTGCCCAGGCTGGTGAACAGCAGCGGCGCGGTCTCGCCGGCGATGCGGGCGATGGCGAGCAACACGCCCGTCAGAATGCCGTCGCGCGCCGCCGGGTAGCAGATGGAGACGATCGCCCGCCACTTGGGCGCGCCTAGCGCGATGGCGGCCTCGCGCAGCGAGATCGGAATCAGCCGCAGCATGTCCTCCGTCGTGCGCACCACGATGGGGATTACGATCACCGCGAGCGCGATGCACCCAGCAAGGCCGGAGAAGCCGCCGAAGGGCAGCACGGCGATCTGGTAGATGAACAGGCCGATCAGGATCGAAGGCGCCGACAGCAGCACGTCAGACACGAAGCGCACGGCGTTGCCCAGCGCCGACCCGCCAGCGTACTCGGACAGGTAAGTGCCGACCATCAGGCCGATCGGCGTGCCGATGGCGGTGCCCACCACTGTTTGCAGGAGGCTGCCGACGATGGCGTTGGCCAGGCCGCCCTGCGACCCGGCGGGCGCCGTGTTCTTGTATAGCACGCCCAGCGACAACCCAGCGATGCCGCGGGCGACCAGGGTGTAGAGGATAGAGGCCAGGAACAGCAGCCCGATGGCCGTGGCGGCAATGCACAGCGCAGCCACGATCCGGTCGGAAAGCCGGCGCCTCCGGGCCATGCGCGCCGCCGCGCTGCGGTCCAGCGCCGGGCCGGGAACGCTGGAGGTGCGGACGGTCGTGCTCATCAGGTTCGCACCCGTGGGCGCAGCAGCAGGCGGGAGATGGCGAGCACGATGAAGGAGATCACGAACAGGATGAAGCCGAGCGCCAGCAGGGAGGACAGCTTGAGACTGCCCGCCGGCGATTCCGGGAACTCCAACGCCACCAGGGAAGCGATGGTGTTGCCAGGCGCGAACAGGGAGGGGGACAGCCGGTTGGTATTGCCAATGACGAAGGTGACGGCCATGGTTTCGCCCAGCGCGCGGCCGAGCCCCAGCATGATGCCGCCTACCACAGAACTGCGCGTGTATGGCAGTACAATGGAGCGCATTACTTCCCACCGGGTGCAGCCGATGCCGTAGGCGGACTCCTTGAACATCGGTGGCACTGTCAGGAACACGTCGCGCATGGTGGCGGCGATGAACGGGATGATCATGATGGCCAGGATGAGCGCCGCCGTCAGAATGCCTGTGCCAAACGGTGCGCCGGAGAACAGCAGGCCGAGCCCAGGCACATTGCCCAGCGTGTCAATCGCCCAGGGCTGCACGTACTCGGCCATGATCGGCACGATGACGAAGAAGCCCCACATGCCAAAAATGATGGAGGGCACAGCGGCCAGCAGTTCAATGGCGGTACCGATCGGCTGGCGCATCCATTGCGGCGCCATCTCCGTCAGGAAAAAGGCAGTGCCGAAGGCGAGCGGCACGGACAGCAGCAGCGCCAGCACGGCAGTGGCGAGAGTGCCGTAGATCGGCACGGCGGCGCCGTAGATGTCGTTCACCGGGTCCCAGTCGGCGTTGTCCAGGAAGCCGAAGCCGAACGCGTGGAATGCTTTCAGCCCGCCGATGAGCAGCACGACGATAATGGCGCCCAATAACACCAGTACCAGCACGCCGGACGCGCGGGCCAGGCCCGCGAACACCTTGTCGCCCACCGGGCCGGTGGACCCCGCGCGGCGCCGCGCGGGGCCGGCGGGCGGCTGAGTTTCGGGGGTGGCGGCGAGGACTTGCGACAAGGTGCTGACCAGGCTGTGGCGGCGCTACTTGTAAACGGGCTGGCCGTTCACCGCCACATCGTGCCGCCAATACTCACGCACGCTGTCCTGCACCGCGGCGGGCAGTGAGATATAGTCCAGCTGCGAGGCGATAGCGCCGCCGCTCTTGTAGGTCCAGTCAAAGAATTTGATCACGTCAGCGCTCTTGGTCGCATCTTTCGGGTCTTTCGGCAGCAGGATGAAAGTGGGGGACACGATCGGCCACACGCCCGCGCCGCCCAGGTCAATCAGGCTGACGGCGAAGTTGGATGCGCCGGCCCAGTCGCCCGCAGAAGCCGCCGCCTGGAACGACTCCATAGTTGGTTTGACAAACGCGCCCGACTTGTTCTGCAGCTGGGTGGTGATGAGGTGGTTCTGGGTCGCATAGGCATTTTCGACGTAGCCGATTGCGCCGCGGGTGTGGCCCACGGTGGCCGCTACACCGTCATTGCCCTTAGCGCCCGCGCCCGCCGGCCACTTCACGCTGGTGCCTGCCCCGGCGGCAGCCTTCCAGTCGGGGCTGGCGGCAGACAGATAGGAGGTGAACACAAATGACGTGCCGGACGCCTCGGCGCGATACACCGGAGCAATGGCGAGGTTGGGCAAGCTGATGCCACCGTTGAGGGCGGCGATCTTGGGATCGTTCCACTTAACGATTTTACCGGCGTAGATGTCGGCCAGCACAGCGCCAGTCAGCTTCAGATCGTCGGTCTTCACGTCAGGGATGTTCACGATCGGCACCACGGCGCCCATCACGGTCGGGAATTGTAGCAGGTTGGCAGATTGTAGCTTAGCCAGGTCCATGGGCGCGTCAGAGGCGCCAAAATCGACGGTGCGGTTGGTGATCTGATTCTGGCCGCCGCCGGAGCCGATGGCCTGGTAGTTCAGCTCGATGCCGATCGCGGGCTTCGCGGCTTCGCCCCACTTCGCATAGACCGGTGCAGGAAAAGTGCCGCCTGCGCCGGTGATCTGTTGCTGAGCCTGAGCAGCGAAAGAGAAGCCGGCGAGAGCCACGGCGAGGGCCGTGCGTGTGAAAGGCATGTGATCTCCTAGGTGTGGGTTGACCGACGCTGCAAGGTGCCGCCGGTTCGGGCGATGGGCGGAACCTAGTCGCCAGGCGCGATGCTAATGTTGCGGTTTGATGAAGCTAGTGTGACAGTCATTCACCTGTTCACCCGGCTTTCACACCCTTGCATTCCCGCATCGGCCGCCGTGTAAGCTGCATGCCATGCCCAACGAGATCACGCCTCTCACCACCCGGATCGCCTACCAAAACCGCTGGCTGCGCGTCCGTGAAGACACGGTGCGCCGGGCAGATGGCTCGGAGGGGCTCTACGGCGTGGTCGAGCGACCGGATTTTGTCGTGGTAGTGGCCTGGCAGGACGGGTGCGTCACCATGGTCGAGCAGTATCGCTATCCGATCCGCCGCCGCCTGCTGGAACTGCCGATGGGCACCTGCGAGCTGGTCCCCGGCATCACCCCCCAGCAGACCGCCGCCGCCGAGTTGCGGGAGGAGACGGGGCTGCTGGCTGACAGCCTGGTCCATGTGGCGACGATGTTCCAAGGCCCCGGCTACAGCGACCAAGCCGGTCACGTGTTCCTGGCCACCGGGCTGCGGCAGGGCGAGCCCATGCGGGAAGCCAGCGAGCAGGGTATGATATGCCGCGCCGTGCCGCTGGCGGATTTGGAAGCGATGATCCGCGCCGGCGCGTTGCAGGATGCGATCAGCCTGGCCGCCCTAGGATTGCTGCGCTTCCAGGGTATAATCTGACCCGGCAGGAACCAAACGGCCCGCCGGAGGTCCATGCTGCTCCTCCTTCCGGACTGGTCCGTCATGCAATACCTGCTCTATCCGCTTGTCATCCTGGCCGGGTTCATGAACCCATTGCAGGCCGCTTGCACCTCGGCCATCAACAAGGCGATTGAGCGGCCATTCATGGTCAGCGTGATCAGCGTGTGCGGCACCGGCCTGATCACCTTGGCCGGGTCGCTGGTGCTCGGCCAGTTCGGGTTCGGCGGCAAGGCGTCGCAGGTGCCGTGGTGGGCTTGGTTCGGCGGCATCGCTGGTGCCATTTTCCTGACCACGCAGCCGATTGCGGCGCCCAAAATCGGTGCAGGCCCATTCATCGGCCTTACTGTGACGGCCTCCCTGGTTGCTTCCCTGCTGATCGACAACTACGGTTGGCTCGGCTTTCCCCAGCACACGGCGGGGCTATGGCGGCTTGTCGGGGCCAGCTTGATGATCGTGGGCGTGAGCCTGGTCGCAGTGTTCTGACCCGGCGCTTTGACGAAACCAACTGGTCCCGCCGATAAAGACGGATGGCCAGACGTCTCGAGTATCCCCTGCCTACCCTTGTCACCGACACTGCCTCTCTTGCCGCCTTATGCGAGCGGCTGCGGACCGAGCCGTTCGTCACCGTTGATACCGAGTTCATGCGGGAGCGCACGTACTATCCAGAGCTGTGCGTCGTGCAACTCGGGGGGGCGGTGGAGAATGCGGTGATCGACGCCATGGCCGCCGGGATGGACTTGGCGCCGCTCAGCGCCCTGATGCGGGACGAGGCAGTGCTTAAAGTGTTCCACGCGGCAAGGCAGGACATTGAGATTTTCCTAGAGCTGTTCGGTGCCGTGCCGAAGCCAGTGTTCGACACTCAAGTCGCTGCCATGGTGGCCGGGTTCGGCGATCAGGTCGGCTACGACGCGTTGGTATCGGCGCTCACCGGTGGGCAGATCGACAAGGCGCACCGGTTCAGCGACTGGTCCGCCCGCCCCCTTTCCCCCGCCCAAGTCACCTACGCCGCTGCTGACGTGACCTTCCTGCACACTGCCTACCTGCGGCTGCGGGAGCGGCTGGAGCAAGAGGGCCGCACAGACTGGGTGCTGGAAGAGATGGAGGTGCTGGCGCGCCCCGCCACCTACCGGGCTGACCCGGACGCAATGTGGGAGCGGCTACGCCCCCGCACCGGCAACCGCCGCCTACTCGGCGTGTTGCGCGCCACGGCCGCCTGGCGGGAGCGGGAAGCGCAGCGGGTCAACATCCCACGCCAGCGCTTGATGCGCGACGAGAGCCTGATGGAGGTGGCCGCCACTGCGCCCGACACTGCTGAGGCGTTGGCCCGCTGCCGCGGCCTCTCGCGGGGCTTTGCCGAGGGGCGCAGCGGCGCTGGGTTGTTGGCCGCCATCGCCGCTGCTGCGGCACTGCCGGACGATGGACTGCCGGAAGCGCCGCGCGGGCGAGAGGGCGCCAAGCCATCCCCGGCGCTGGTTTCCTTGCTGAAAGTGCTGCTGGCAGCCAAATGCGAAGAGCACGACGTGGCGCCCAAGCTGGTCGCCTCATCCGACGATATCGACCGCTTGGTGCTGGAGGACGCGCCGGACGTCCCTGCCCTGGCCGGCTGGCGACGCCGCATATTCGGGGAGGACGCACTTGCGTTGAAAGGCGGTCGGGTGGCACTGGGCGTTGCTGGAAAGCGCATCCGGCTAATGGCGGCGAGCTAGGTCGCCGCCGATCGAGATGATTGCCC
This sequence comes from uncultured Acetobacteraceae bacterium, assembly GCA_964235495.1. Taxonomy (GTDB): domain Bacteria; phylum Pseudomonadota; class Alphaproteobacteria; order Acetobacterales; family Acetobacteraceae; genus LMUY01. The sequence continues at coordinate 24,154 of CAXSAX010000034.1, forward strand.
CAACTGGCAAATGGTGCGGGTAGTCGGAATCGAACCGACACTCCTTGCGGAACCGGATTTTGAGTCCGGCGCGTCTACCAATTCCACCACACCCGCATCAAGGCGCCTGGCCTATGTCCGAGTTTAACCCGATTCCGGCCAGTTGTGGAAATGCTTTCTGCCTCATGGGCTCTCGCCGCTCTGCCCCTCCCTCAAGGTCGCGCCATTCTCATTGCGCTCGGTTGGCAACGCCGCTATAGACGCGCCCGGCCAATGGTCCCGAATAGCTCAGTTGGTAGAGCAAGCGACTGTTAATCGCTCGGTCGTAGGTTCGAGTCCTACTTCGGGAGCCACCCTCCTTCGCCGCCAGGACGCGCCATGACCAGATTGACTAACGCCTGGCTTGTCCTGCCGGACCGAGTGATGCTTGGCGGCGTGGCGCTTGACGGGGCCAATATCCAGGCCGTGGAGCCTGGGGCTGTCGGCGGCTGCGATATGGATGGTGACTACCTGATCCCCGGCGTGATCGACTTGCACACAGATAACCTTGAACGCCAGGTCGAGCCCCGCAGCAACGCGCGCTGGCCGTCCCGCTCCGCCATGGTGGCGCACGACGCCCAATGCGCCGCCGCTGGGGTGACGACGGTGCTGGACGCGCTGTGCCTTGGCGACCTGGGTTTTGGCCGCGGCCGCATCCGCACTTTCCTGGACGGCGTGATGGATGGCGACGCGCTAGCCGGCACGGGGCTGCTTAAGAGCGAGCACTTCCTGCACTTGCGCTGCGAGATGCCGGCATCTGACGTGCTGGCGTTGCTGGAGCCGGTTGCTGACCATCCGCGCGTTCGCATGGTCAGCCTGATGGATCATACACCCGGCATGGGCCAGTACGCCAACCTCGACCGCTACCGGACCATGCGGCGGGATGAGGGCGTGGCCGTGGACGCCATCGAGCGGCGGATGTCCGAACTGCAGGAACTGCGTGCCCGCTACCGCGACTCGAACCGGCGTGCCACACTGGACCGGGTGCGCGGCAGTGGGGCTGTCCTGGCAAGTCATGATGACCGTACGGTGGAGGAGATCGAGGAGAATCGCTGCGATGGCATCCAAGTCAGCGAGTTCCCCGTGGCCATGGCGGCGGCCAAGGCGGCCAAGGCGTGCGGTATACGGGTGATCGCCGGGGCACCTAATATCGTCCGCGGCGGCAGCCACGGCGGCAACGTGGCGGCAGCCGACCTAGTGCAGGAGGGTGTTGTGGACGCCCTGGCGTCTGACTACGTGCCGGCCAGCTTAGTGGACGCCATCTTCGCCTGCGTCCGCACCACGGGAATCACGCTTCCGCAGGCGGCGGCCATGGTGACGGACCGCCCGGCCCGCCTGGCTGGGCTGCACGACCGCGGTCGGATCGAACCGGGGCTGCGGGCGGATTTGGTACGCGTGCGGGTGCACGAGGGCCAGCCCATCGTGCGGCAGGTGTGGCGAGCCGGGGAGCGGGTGATTTGACGGCGCGGGTCGCGGTCTACTATGCACCCGCTTTGGACGACCCGCTCTGGACTGCTGGATGCGTGTGGCTAGGGCGGAATCCGCAGACCGGCCAGCGCATCAACCATCCCAGCCGAGAGGTGATGACGCGGGAACCGGCTAAGTATGGATTTCACGCAACGCTCAAACCGCCGATGCGCCTGGCTCATCGCTGGACCGACCTAGTAGAGGACGCGACGGCGCTGGCCGAGGCCGCCGCGCCATTCGAGTTGCCAGCCCTGCGCGTGACCGATTTGGACGGCTTCCTGGCTCTACAGGAATGCACCCCTTGCCCGCCGCTGCACGCCCTGGCCGATGCCTGCGTGACCGAGCTGGACATCCACCGGCAACCGGCTGAGCCGGCCGAACTCGCCCGCCGCCGCCAAGCCGGGCTTACCGCCGAGCAGGACACCTTGCTGCTGGACTGGGGCTACCCGTATGTGCTGCGCCAGTGGCGATTCCACATGACTCTGACCCGGCGGCTCACGCCAGAAGAGCGCGCCACTGTGCAGCCCGCTGCTGAGGCGCACTTCGCCGCTTCGCTGGCCCAGCTAAGGCAAGTAAAGGACATCTGCCTGTTCACTCAAGTCGCCCCGGGCTCCGCGTTCGTTGTGGCGGAACGGCTTGCCCTATGTGGCTAGGCTGAGAAATGGGAAGACTTCATTCCGTCCTGGGCAGCGCGCCGGCTCTTAGAAGTGAATGGCCCGGCCATAGGCGTCCAGCACCGCCTCATGCATTGTCTCGCTCACCGTGGGATGCGGGAAGATGGTGTGCATTAGGTCCGTCTCGGTGGTCTCCAGAGTGCGGGCAATGGCGTAGCCCTGAATCATCTCTGTTACCTCTGCACCGCACATGTGAGCGCCCAGCAGTTCCCCGGTGCCAGCGTCAAATACCACTTTCACCATGCCTTCCGGCTCGCCCATAGTCAGCGCTTTGCCGTTACCCACGAAGGGGAAGCGGCCGACACGAACTTCATGCCCCGTCTCCTTAGCCCGCGCCTCTGTCAAGCCCACAGAAGCCACCTGTGGCCGGCAATAAGTGCAGCCGGGGATATTGGTCCAGTTGATTGGGTGCACGTCGTTCAGCTTGGCAATCTTTTCGACGCACACGACGCCTTCGTGGCTCGCCTTGTGCGCAAGCCACGGCGCACCAGCAATGTCGCCGATCGCATAAACGCCGGGTTCGCCGGTGCGGCAGTACTCGTCGATCACCACATGGGTGCGCTCAACCACTACCTTGGTGCCTTCAAGGCCAAGGTCCTCAACGTTGCCGACGATGCCTGCGGCGGAGATAACCCGGTCCACCGTGATTTCCTGTGTCTTGCCGTCGACTTCGATGGTAGCGGTCACGCTATCTGAACCCTTTTTCACCGCCTTCACCTTAGCGCCAGTGATGATCTTGATGCCCTGCTTCTCGAACGCCTTGCGGGCGAACGCGCTGATCTCGGCGTCCTCCACCGGCAGCACGCGGTCCAGCACCTCTACCACCGTCACCTCGGCACCCATGTTGCGGTAAAATGAGGAGAACTCGATGCCGATTGCGCCGGAGCCAATGACCAGCAGAGATTTCGGCATTGCAGACGGCACCATTGCCTCGCGGTAAGACCAGACCAGCTTGCCGTCCGTCTCGATGCCGGGCAGTTGCCGCGCTCGCGCTCCCGTGGCCAGGATGATGTGCGGCGCGGTCAGCGTCCGCTCACCCACGGCTACCGTGTCCTTGCCGGCAAGCTTGCCGGCGCCCTCGATGACGGCGACCTTGTTCTTTTTCAGCAAGTGGCCCACGCCAGAGGCGAGCTGCTTGGATATCTTGCGCGACCGCTTGACTACCGCTGGCAGGTCAAAGCGGATGTTGTCCGCCGCGAAGCCATATTCCGGCAGGTTGTGCAGCAGGTGGTTAATTTCGGCTGAGCGCAGCAACGCCTTAGTGGGAATGCAACCCCAGTTGAGGCAGATGCCGCCCAAATGCTCTCGCTCAACCACGGCCGCCTTCATGCCGAGCTGCGCAGCGCGGATAGCGGCCACGTAACCCCCGGGGCCGCCGCCGATGATGATGATGTCAAACTGGTCGGCCATGATCACTCCGTTCTTCCCCTCTTCCTGCAGGCGGGAAAGGGTGACTTACGATCGGTCATATGCGAGCGATTCAGTTGGCCCCCAACCCTCTCCTGTGACGGGAGAGGGTTGCTTAGAGCATCAGGCTCAGCGGATCCTGCACGATGGCCTTGAACGCGGCCATCCACTCTGCCGCCACTGCCCCGTCAATCACCCGGTGGTCCACGCTCAGCGTGCCCGTCATTACCGTGGCGGGCACGACTGCGCCGTCACGCACCACGGGGCGCGGCTCCCCGGCGCCCACGGCCAGGATGCCGCCCTGCGGCGGGTTGATGATGGCGGAGAATGACTTGACCCCATACATGCCTAGGTTGGAAATCGCGAACCCACCACCTTGGAACTCGTCGGGCTTTAACTTGCCGGCACGCGCACGGGCGGCCAGGTCTTTCATCTCGCTGCTGATCGCCGCCACGCCCTTCTGATCCGCCCGGCGGATAATGGGCGTAATTAGCCCCCCCTCCGTCGCCACCGCCACGCTGATGTCCACGTCCTCATACTGGGCGACGCCATCCTCAGTCCAACTCGCGTTGGCGGCTGGCACTCGGCGTAACGCCACGGCAGCCGCCTTGATCACCAAGTCATTGACGGACAGCTTAAATGACGCCGGGCCGTCCTTGGTGGAGCGCGCATTTAGGTCGGCCCGCAGCTTCAGCAGCGCATCGATTTCGATATCCGCCGCGACGTAGAAATGCGGGATGGTCTGCTTAGCTCCCGTCAGCCGCCGAGCGATCACCCGGCGCATAGTGGTATGCGGCACCAGCGTATGCTTGCCCACGATAGCCACTGGCCTCGCTGCGGAAGCCGGTGCGGGTGCAACCGCCGGCGGCAGCCCTTGGGCCGGCAGCGTGGCAGCCGATGGCGAATTATGGACGGGAACTGGAGTCTCTTTGGCCATCAAACGGGCGCTAGCTGCTTCGATATCCACTTTGATGATGCGCCCATTCGGCCCTGAGCCGCGGATGCCGTCCAGCATGAGCCCAGCCTGCTGCGCCATCCGCCGGGCCAGCGGCGAGGCAAACACCCGAGTTTTATGGTCATGGCCATTTGGAAGCGGCACAGACGCCGCAGTGGCGGGGGGCTCGCCCGCAGATGGGCCGGACGGCGGCGCACCCGGCGCGGAAGGCCCTGACACCGGCGACTGCGCCGCCTTGACCGTGAGGGCGGCACCGTTGGCCTCAGGCACGCTCTCCCCCGCCTCCACCAGAATCGCGATCGGCGCGTTTACCAGCACGCCGGCCGTGCCATCAGCCACCAGGATACGACCCAACACGCCCTCATCCACCGCCTCAACTTCCATAGTGGCCTTGTCGGTCTCGATCTCGGCCAGTACATCCCCGGCGGTAACAGTGTCGCCCTCCCTCTTAAGCCAGCGCGCCAGGGTGCCCTCCGTCATGGTGGGCGACAGCGCCGGCATAAGGATGTTGGTGGCCATCAGGCAATCTTTTTCACGGCGTCAACTACCCATTGCGGCTGCGGTAGCGCCAGCTTCTCCAAGTTGGCCGCATACGGCAACGGCACGTCTAGCCCCGCTACCCGCATTGGCGGCGCGTCCAACCAATCCCAGCATTGCTCCGTCACCTGCATCGCAATTTCGGCGCCAATGCCGGCGAAAGCCCAGCCTTCCTCCACACTCACCACACGGTTGGTCTTCTTGACGCTTTCCACGATGGTCGCCGTGTCCAACGGACGGAGCGAGCGTAGATTGATCACCTCGGCCTCAATGCCCTGCTCGGCCAGCATTTCCGCCGCTTTCATCGCGACCCCCACCATGACAGAGAACGCGACCAACGTGACGTGTTGGCCCTTGCGCTCCACCTTGGCCTTGCCAATCGGCAGAATGAAACCGTTGTCGGTCGGACAATCGAAGGTCTGGCCGTAGAGAATCTCGTTCTCCAGGAACACCACCGGGTTTGGGTCTTGGATAGCGGCGCGCAACAGGCCTTTGGCGTCTGCGGCAGACCAGGGAGCGACCACCTTCAACCCCGGCACGTGCGCATACCAACTGGCATAGCATTGGCTATGCTGGGCTGCGACCCGGCTGGCCGCCCCGTTCGGCCCGCGGAATACGATGGGGCAGCCCATCTGCCCGCCCGACATGTAAAGAGTCTTGGCGGCAGAGTTGATAATCTGATCAATCGCCTGCATGGCAAAGTTGAAGGTCATGAACTCCACGATCGGGCGCAGCCCCGCCATCGCAGCGCCCACTGCCAGGCCGGTGAAGCCATGCTCGGTAATCGGTGTATCAATAATGCGGCGCGGACCGAACTCGTCCAGCAGGCCTTGGCTAATTTTATAGGCGCCTTGGTACTGCGCGACCTCCTCACCCATCAGGAACACCGTTGGATCGCGCCGCAGCTCCAGCGCCATGGCATCCCGCAACGCGTCGCGCACGGTGGTGGGGGCAGTCGGCCCCCAATCCTTCTCTGGGGCGGCAACTGCCATTGCGAGTACCACGTGAGATGCCACCTGCTCCGGCCGCTTCGGCTCCAGCTTCTGCGGCGCTTCTGCGGCGGGCTTCTCCGGCGCGGTGACGCCATCCTCGCCACCCAGTTCGGCGATGGGCGTGTTGACGGCCACGCCCTCCGTGCCTTCTTCCACCAAGATGCGGGCCAGCGTGCCTTCGTCCACCGCCTCCACTTCCATGGTGGCCTTATCTGTCTCGATCTCGGCGATCACATCGCCGGCGCGCACGTCCTCACCTACTTTCTTGAGCCACCGGGCCAGCTTGCCTTCTGTCATCGTGGGGGACAGCGCCGGCATCAGTACTTGGGTGGACACGGGCTTCAGGCCTCCAGCAACACGTCGGTCCACAGCTCGCTTTCCGCGGGCTCCGGGCTAGCCTGGGCAAACTCCGCCGCCTCTGCGATGCGCGCCTTGATCGTGGCATCGACTTGCTTCAGAGCCTCTTCGTCCACGCCCATGTCCAGCAATTGATGCCGGGCGTGCTCGATGCAGTCACGCTCACCGCGCATCTTCTGAATTTCCTCGCGGGTGCGGTACTTGCCCGGATCCGACATCGAATGGCCGCGGTAGCGGTACGTCTTCATCTCCAGCAAGAACGGACCTTGGCCGGCACGGCAATGCGCCACTGCCATCTCCGCCGCCTGCCGCACCGCCTGCACATCCATGCCATCCACGGCAGCACTGGCCATGCTCCAGGGCGAGCCATTCTGTGACAGGTCGCGCGAGGCGGTCGCCCGCTCCACACTAGTGCCCATGCCATACATGTTGTTCTCGATGACGTAGATGCAGGGCAGCTTCATCAGCGCTGCCAGGTTGAAGCTCTCGAACACCTGACCCTGGTTGGCGGCGCCGTCGCCGAAATACGTGAGGCACACGGCATCGTTCTCGCGATACCAGTTAGCGAACGCGAGGCCGGTGCCGAGGCTCACCTGCGCGCCAACGATGCCATGGCCGCCAAAGAAGTTTTTCTCCCGGCTGAACATGTGCATCGAGCCACCCTTGCCCTTGGAGTAGCCTCCCGAGCGCCCCGTCAGTTCCGCCATCACCCCGCGCGGCTCCATGCCGGTCGCCAGCATATGACCATGGTCGCGATACGAGGTGATGACTTCGTCGCCATCCTTGAGCGCACCTTGCATACCGACCACGACTGCTTCCTGGCCGATGTACAAGTGGCAAAAGCCGCCGATTAAACCCATGCCGTAAAGCTGGCCCGCCTTCTCTTCGAAGCGGCGAATCAGCAGCATGTCGCCGTAGGCACGCAGCAGGTCGTCGCGCGTCATGAACGTGTTGGACGCCGGTGCCCGCTCGCCGTGCCCAGCCTGCTCGACTGCCTGATCCATCGGACCGCTCCCGTTTTTCTGAGGCTTTCACGTAGCGCTGCCTCGGGGCAGCGGCAAGGGAGCCATCGGGCAAGAACCTTGTTGCGCAATGCAAAACTGCCTGTTGAGGCTGCCAGGCTCCCCGCTTCGTGCTAAGTCGCGTCCAATGTCAGACAAGCCGCCGCCCTCTCGCTTTATGCCCGTGCTGGTGCTCGGCGGCATTTTGATACTGGGGGTGCTGGCCTGGCTGCTGTTCCCTACGCTGCAAGGTTGGATTGCTGGGCAAGACTGCATTGCCACCGGCCGCACCAACTGCCACTGACGGAATGGAAACCTGGTTCACCGCCGACACGCATTTCGGACACGGCGCGGCGCGCGGCTTTCACCGCCGCCCGTTTGCCTCCGTATCAGAAATGGACATGGCCATGATCACCGCGTGGCAAGCGACGGTCGCACCGGACGACGAGTTGTGGCACCTTGGCGACTTCGCGGTTGGCCGCCAAGTGAACTCGGCAGCTCTTCTAGCTGCTTTGCCCGGCCGCAAGCATCTGGTTATCGGCAATAACGACTCAGCGGATGTTGTTACCCAACCAGGCTGGGCCAGCGTACAGAGTTATGCAGAAATTGTCGTGGACAACACCGCTCTAGTGCTTTGCCATTACGCATTTCGCACCTGGCGAGACATGACACATGGTGCCTGGAACCTGCACGGCCACAGCCATGGCCGGTTGAAACCGCAACTGCGACAGGCTGATGTGGGCGTGGATGTAAGGCATTTCCACCCTGTGACCTTGGCTCAGATCATGGCAGAGCACTAAGCGTCAGCCGATCGCGCGCAACACGCCGCCCTCTACCCGCATTGCGGCGCCGGAGGTGGCGGAAGCCTGCGACGAGCAAACATAAACGACCATATTGGCTACCTCCTCTGTCGTCGCTAGCCGGCCAATCAGCGAGGTGGGACGGAACTCCTTGATAAATTGCTGGCCGGCCGCCTCTGGATCAGCCTCGCCTAGCATTGCTGCCACGCCTTCGGACAGGGTCGGCCCGGGCAGCACCGCATTCACCGTGACACCCGTGTTGGCGACTGATTCCGCCAAGCCACGCGAAATAGCGAGTTGGGCGGTCTTGGTCATACCATAATGAATCATCTCCTTAGGAATGTTCAGTCCCGACTCGCTAGAGATAAACACCACCCGACCCCAGCCAGCAGCGACCATGGCGGGAAGGTAGGCGCGGGACATTCGCACGCCACTCATCACATTAGTCTCGAAAAACCGCAGCCATTCCGCATCCACAATATCGGCAAACGGCACTTGCGCGAAAATGCCGAGATTGTTGACCAAGATGTCAGCGGCCGGCACTTGCCCCAGGAAAGTAGCCACGCCATCCGCAGTTGAGAGGTCCGCCGCTACGCCGGAAACAGGCGCTCCCGGTGTTTGCGCCAGCACCGCTGCCACTGCGGCCTGCACCCGTTGCTCGGTGCGTCCATTCACTGTCACACTAGCGCCAGCAACGGCCAAGCCCTGAGCAATGGCCAATCCAATTCCGGCAGTAGAGCCGGTTACCACGGCGCGGCGTCCAGTTAGATTGATCCTCATTGGCGATGTTCCTGGATAATCCATGTCCAACATGTCGCGCCGGGCATGGTTGGCGCTAGTAGCGCCGTAACAACCCCACTAGCCTGCCCTGCACCTTTACCCTGTCAGCCGGGAAAATCCGCTCTGGGTATTTCGAGTTGGCCGGCTCCAGCACGATCATGCCACCACGCCGCCGCAACCGCTTCAGTGTGACCTCTAATTCGTCCACCATCGCCACCACAATTTGGCCGTTCTCTGCCGTGTCGCCCTTGCGGATGATGACTGTATCCGTGTCCAAAATACCTGCCTCAACCATCGAGTCGCCGGCCACCTCGAGCGCGTAATGGTCTCCCGTACCAAGCATGGCCATTGGCACCTCAATGTGGCTACCGCCATCCCGCAACGCCTCGATGGGCTGGCCAGCGGCGATCCGGCCGTAAAGCGGTAATTGCACCGCCGCAGCATCTGGTGCCGCACGCGCCCCTGCCAGTCGATTGCCGGTGAAATCTCCCTGGATCACATTGGGGGCAAAGGCTGACGTCTCGCCACGCGAGGAGACAGTGCCGGACTCTGGCAAGCGCAACACTTCTAATGCCCGTGCACGGTGATGGTGGCGGCTTAAAAAGCCACGCTCCTCCAGGGCCGAGATCAACCGGTGGATGCCGGATTTGGAGCGCAGGCTGAGCGCTTCCTTCATCTCCTCGAACGAGGGTGAAAACCCAGTCGTCCGCAGATGGTGGTCAATGAAAATCAGCAACTCATGCTGCTTACGCGTCAGCATCGCAGACTCCACAGGAACAAACCATAAACCCGTTCTATATTGGTTCCCGAGGCGCCGTCAAGCGTGTTTCTACAACCCGAGCGTGTCGAGTCGGATAACCTCCACCTCCGCTCCGGCTGGCAGCGCCGGGGCATTGGGCGCACGCAAGACGAGCGCGTCTGCCCGGGTCAGCAAACTCAGCATGCCAGAGTCTTGACGGGCGAATGGCATCGCCACCAGCAGCCCGCCCGGTTCCACGGCCAGGGTCGCACGAAGATGGTCAGCCCGACCATCGTTTTGGTTCAGAGATGCACCTAGCACCGCCCTCTCCGTGCGTGGCGCCGCGGCAGGCAGGCCACCCAGCACATCCAGAGACGGCAGCAAGAACAATGCGGCGCATATCAACGCAGACACCGGGTTGCCCGGCAGTCCCAACATCGGCGTGTTTGCCACGCGTCCGGCAATCAACGGCTTGCCGGGGCGCATGGCAATCTTCCAGAAATCCAACTCGAACCCGCGCTCCGCCAGCGCCGCCTGCACCAAGTCATGCTCACCCACGCTGGCCCCGCCCGTGGTGACCAGCATGTCCACGCCGCCCAGTCCGTCCACCGCCGCCGCGATCGCAGCTCGATTGTCCCCCGCCACTGGTAGGATCACCGGCTCACCGCCGCCCGCACGCACGAGGGCGGCAATGGCGTGGGAATTGGAACTGACGATGCCGCCGGGTCCAATGGGTTCGCCCGGCATGGAGATTTCGTCTCCGGTGGCAAGGATAGCCACCACGGGGCGACGGTGCACGCTAAGCCAGGGATGGTTGGCCGCCGCCGCCAGCCCAATGTCCCGCGCGCCCAGCCTGCGGCCTGGCTTCAGCAGCACATCGCCGGCACCGAAATCTTGTCCGGCTCGGCGGATGTGCCGCCCAACGGTGCACGCTTCGAGCACCTCGACAGAGTCACCGCTACGAACCGCATCTTCTTGCAACAGAACTGTGTCCGCGCCGGCGGGCATCACGCTGCCAGTGAATAGCCGCACTGCCTCGCCCGGTCCGACCTGGCCACCATACGGATGACCCGCCGGCGCTGACCCGACAACGCGCAACACAGCCCCTGGCGCGGCATCAGTGGAACGCAAGGCGTAACCATCCATGGCCGACATGTCCGCGGGCGGCTGAGTCAGCCGGGACGCGACGGGCACTGCCAGCACTCGTCCCCAGGCTTGCGCCAACGCCACCGTCTCGGCCGGCACAGGCTGTAGCGGTGCCAGGATGCGAGCACGGGCCTGTGCCACGCTTAACATAAATTAATCACGCCTGGCTGAACGCGCCGGATTTGCCACCATCCTTGTGGACCACGCGCAAACCATCAATCTGCATGCCACGGTCAATCGCTTTGCACATGTCATACACCGTCAGCGCGGCGATGCTGGCTGCTGTCAGTGCCTCCATTTCCACCCCTGTCCGCCCCGTGGTCCGCACGGTGGCGGCGATCTCCACCGCTCCATCACCGGGTTTTAAATCCAGGGTGACGGCGGATATGGGCAACGGATGGCATAGCGGGATCAGCTCGGCAGTACGTTTAGCTGCCATGATGCCGGCTATGCGGGCGGCTCCCAGCACGTCGCCTTTCCTCGCGGTTCCAGCCATCACCACTGCAAGCGTGGCAGGCAGCATCATCACGCGGACGCGCGCAGTTGCGGTGCGGTGCGTCTCGGGCTTCGCCGATACGTCCACCATGATCGCCTGCCCGGCCGTATCGAAATGCGTCAAACTCACGACGCGCAAGTTCCCAGCAACTCGTGCACAGCAGCTCCTAGGTCGGCTTGGCGCAACAGGCTCTCGCCGACCAAAAGGCATTGCGCGCCCACCTTGCTGAGCCGCATCACGTCCTCGCGTGTGCGTATGCCGCTTTCGGTAATGAACAACCGGTCAGGAGGAACATATGATGCAAGCTCTATCGTTGTTTCTAAATCGGTTCGCAATGTCCTGAGATTGCGGTTGTTCACTCCGATCAACGGTGTTTGCAAGCCGAGTCCCCGTTCCAATTCGGCGGCGTCGTGCACCTCAACCAGTACGTCCATGTCCAGATCGCGCGCCGTGCTTTCCAGCTCAATGGCCATTTCATTGCTCAGCGCAGCCATAATGAGCAGCACGCAATCGGCTCCCATCCAGCGACTCTCATAAACCTGCCAAGGATCGAGCATAAAGTCCTTACGCAGCACTGGCAGCTTAGTCGCTGCACGAGTGGCGCGGAGATGGGCGATTTCACCCTGAAAGTAAGGGCGGTCAGTCAGTACAGATAGGCAGGTGGCGCCGGCTGCTTCATAGGCGCAAGCGATGGACGCAGGGTCAAACTCGGGACGGATCAGGCCGCCGGAAGGTGAGGCCTTTTTGATCTCAGCAATCAGCCCGCAGCGCCCATCCATTACGGCTGCCTTGAGAGCCATGCCGAAACCCCGAACTGGCTGATGGGCTTCCACGATCTTGCGGCGCAAGCCCGCTATTGACAGGGCGTGCTTGCGTTGCTGCACCTCCGCCAAAGTGTCAGCGCAAATTCGGGCCAGCACGTCCGGCATGGCTTGATCCATCGCTACCCCTCCTCAGGCAGTTGCGTGCCGCAGCCGATCCAGCGCCACCAGCGCAGCCCCACTATCGATGCAAGCCGCCGCCTGCATCGCGCCAGCCATCAATGTCGTGGTACGGCCCGCCACCACCAACCCCGCAGCCGCATTCAGCACAACCGTGTCGCGGTAGGCGCTGTGCACTCCGCCCAGCAACGCCAGTAGGGCCTCTGCGTTTTCCGCCGCTTCGCCGCCGTGGATCGCCTCAATGGGAGCACGGGGCAAACCCGCTTCTTCTGGCAGCACAGTGCGCTCACTAACGCGGCCATTTTCCAGAATTGCTACATGGTTCGGCCCGGCCACGGTCAGCTCGTCCAACCCCTGGCCGTGTACTAGCCAAGCATGGCTGGTACCGAGGACGGCCAAAGTTTCTGCCATCGGGCGGGCCCAGGCCGAATCAAACACGCCGGTCAGCTGCCGGGTGACCCGGGCCGGGTTGGCTAGCGGGCCCATAAGGTTGAAGATCGTGCGCGTGCCCAACTCGACCCGCGCCGCCGCAACATGGCGCAGCGCATCATGGTGGCGCGGCGCGAACAGGAAAACGCAGCCAGCCGATTGCAGCACACCCGAAAGCCGTTCAAGTTCCACGTCCACGTTCACGCCCAGCGCCATCAGCACGTCCGCTGCTCCAGTACGGGAAGACAGGGCGCGGTTGCCGTGCTTGGCCACAGGCACACCCAACCCGGCCAGCACGAAGCTAACCGCCGTGGACACGTTTAGCGTGCCGACGCCGTCCCCGCCCGTGCCACACACATCCATCGCACCCGGGGGTGCTTCGACTGCATGCATTCGCGCCCGCATAGCCCGCACCGCACCGACCAGCTCGGCCACCGTCTCGCCCCGTCCCCGCAGCAGCATCAGTAAACCGGCGGTCTGCGCCGAGGTTGCCTCGCCGGACATGATGACGCTGAACGCCGCTTCTGCTTCCTCCTCTGTCAACATCTTGCCGCAGGCTAACTGGGCAATGACTGGCTTGAGGGCCTGCATTGGCAGTATAAAGATCAGGCGACGCGGCGCGGCGCATTGGCTCCGCGGGCAATGGCCAAAAAGTTCGCCAGGATTTCTACACCGCATTCGGAGGCGATGCTTTCCGGATGAAACTGCACGCCGAATATCGGCAATGCGAGGTGCCGTAGACCCATTACCAGCCCATCTTCAGTCCAGGCCGTAACCTCTAACGTAGCGGGCAAGCTGGCGCGCTCGACAATCAGGCTGTGGTACCGCACCGCCTCGAACGGGCTCGGCAGGCCGGCGAAGATGTCAGACCCGGCGTGCTCCACCCGCCCCACCTTACCGTGCATCGGCACCGGCGCGCGTACCACGGCACCGCCAAAAGCCTGCCCGATCGCCTGGTGGCCGAGGCAGACCCCGAGCATCGGCACCCTCCCCGCCGCGGTGGCGATCAGCTCCAGACAGATACCGGCCTGATTCGGCGCGCACGGACCGGGCGAAAGTACGATGGCCTCCGGCGCCAAAGCCAGCGCATCCTCGACGCTCAGCGTATCGTTGCGGTGGACCTCGCAGACGGCACCAACTCGGCCAATGAGATGGAACAGATTGAAAGTGAAGCTGTCGTAGTTGTCGATCAGCAGGATCATGCAGCGCTGTATCGCGCGTGACAGCGGGTAGGGTCAATCCGAGGGCCTACCAGATCGGTTTGGTGCTGCTGGAGGGGATTGAACTCTCGACCTCTCCCTTACCAAGGGAGTGCTCTACCACTGAGCTACAGCAGCG
>CAXSAX010000035.1:0-36518 GCA_964235495.1 uncultured Acetobacteraceae bacterium
AGGTGGCTGGGTTCTCAGTGTCGCCCCTGGATGGGTTCCTGATGTCGCTTGATACTGAAGCTCAGGTTGGTGGTGATGGCCACGCTGGTGCGTTCGTAGAGCTTGCTGAGCAGGTGAAACAGCAGCGCTCCACCTGACGAGCTGAACGGCAGGTAACCCAGCTCGTCGAGTATCACCAGGTCGAGGCGGAGCAAGCTTTCGGCCAGGTGCCCGGCCTTGTTGGCGGTCTTCTCCTGTTCCAACAGGTTGACCAGGTCCACCGTGGAGTAGAACTGGACCTTCTTGCGGCCGTGCTTGATGGCCTGGACGCCGAGTGCGGTGGCGAGATGGGTCTTGCCGGTGCCGGGTCCGCCAATCAGCACGACGTTGTCGGCCCGATTGGTGAACTCGCCCTGGTGCAGCTGCCGGACCGTGGCCTCGTTGACCTCGCTGGCCGCGAAATCAAAGGTGGCCAGGTCCTTGTAGGCGGGGAACCGGGCCGCCTTGGTGTGGTAGGCAATGGAGCGCACCTCGCGCTCGGCCATCTCGGCTTTGAGCAGCTGGGACAGGACGGGAACAGCCGCCTCGAATGCTGGTGCACCCTGTTCCGCGAGTTCGCCCACCGCCTGGGCCATGCCGAACATCTTGAGCCCGCGCAGCATGACCACGAGGGCGGCGCTGGCGGGATCATGACGCATGGCGCACCTCCCGGTCCCGCAGCGCGTCGTAGCGCTCGATGTCGGCCCTCGGCTCCTGCCGCACCACCAGGGCCTGCGGCGCATCAATGACCGTGGCCGTGCCACCGCCGTCAATCAGCCGGTGTAGGACGTTGAGGACGTGGGTCTTGGTCGCGACGCCGTCCTCGAGTGCCAGCTCCACCGCGCACAGCACCGCCTGCTCGTCGTGCTGCAGCACGAGGGCCAGGATATCCACCATCTCCCGATCGCCCCCTGGTCGCTGCAGCAGCTGGGCCTGCAGCTTGCGGAACGCCTCCGGCATTTCTGCAAAGGGTGCGCCGTTGCGCAGGGCGCCCGGCTTGCGCTGGATCACCGCCAGGTAGTGCCGCCAGTCGTAGACGGTGCGGCGAGGGACATCGTGCGCGCGCTCGACGATGCGGGCGTGCTCGCACACGACCTGGCCCTCTGCCACCA
This sequence comes from uncultured Acetobacteraceae bacterium, assembly GCA_964235495.1. GTDB lineage: Bacteria > Pseudomonadota > Alphaproteobacteria > Acetobacterales > Acetobacteraceae > LMUY01. Next base: position 1,131 of record CAXSAX010000035.1, read on the forward strand.
CGACCAGTCGGTCGGGGTAGACCCGCAGGCTGACCGGCCGGTTAGCGAACGAGGCCGGAACGCTGTAGCGATTGGCCTCGAAGTGCACCAGGCAGGTCGGCGACACCCGCTTGGTGTGCTCGACAAAGCCGTCGAACGCCCGTCCCAATGGCATCAAGCTGCTCCGCTCCTGAGCGTGCAGGTCCGCGACGCTGCCCGGCAGGACCCCGTGCACGATCTCGCCCCAGCGCTCGACGCAACGCGCCTCGAGCCACGTATTGAGCGAGGGCAAATCCGAGAAGCTCGGCATGGCCTGCCAGATCGGCCGCCGGGCATCCTGCACGTCTTTCTCTACTTGACCTTTCTCCCACCCCGAGGCCGGGCTGCAGAACGTCGGCTCGAATAGGTAATGGCTCGCCATGTCGGCAAAGCGCGCATTGACCTGTCGCGCCTTGCCGGTGCCGACGCGATCAACGGCGGTCCGCATGTTGTCGAAAATACCCCGGCGCGGAACCCCGCCCAGCACCCGGAACGCCTCGGCCAGAGCATCAAACAGCATCTCGTGGGTCTGCAGCCGGTAGGCCCGGACCACAAAGGCCCGGCTGTGCGCCAGCTTGGTGTGTGCGGCTTGCAGCTTGACCCGCTTGCCGTCGATTACCGCCCAGTCCTCCCTCCAGTCAAACTGGAACGCGTCGCCGGGTGGGAAGACGAGCGGTACGAACACACCACGCCCGGTGGTGCGCTGCGCAACCTCTCGATCTGCCCGCCAGTGCCGGACAAAGGCCGCAACCCGCGCGTAGGAGCCGTCATAGCCCAGAACGACCAGGTCCGCGTGGAGCCGCCGCGCGGTCCGGCGCACCTTGCGTCCCTTGCCCGCCTCCACCTCCAACCAACGCGACAGCTTATCGGCAAACGGGTCCAAGCGGCTCGGCCGCTCCGGAACCTTGAACCGCACTTCTACCGCGTCGGATCGCAGATACTTGCGGACGGTGTTCCGTGACAGACCGGTCCGCCGCTCGATCTCGCGGATCGGCATGCGGTCCCGGTAGTGCCACCGGCGGATTACACTCAACAACCCTTTGTCGATCACTCCAAAAATCCCGGCAATTGCGCCGGGGGAGGTGAAACAAACACGGGTCATTTCTCAGCGAAAACTCAGACCCTCTCCGGGTCAGATCTCAATGCAACTCAACAGCCAAGTAACAAATGGCGTTCGATGGCTCACGCAGGCCTATGTTGAGCATCCTCCTCCGCCTTGCCGAGAGAAATAGAAAAGGCGCAACCCGATTCTACCCCTCATCTGTCCGGTCCGGCGTATGAAGCCGGTACCCAAAAGCCGCTTGCTACTCTCAACATTCCTTATTCCACTTGCCACCAGCCTGGGCCAGGCTTGCCGTCAAAACCATAACAACTAGGCATTCTCAGATAACACTTAGATCATCAAGTATTCATTGCATCGAAGAAGTCCTGATTGGTCTTGCTGTATTTTAATTTATCTAGCAAGAAATCCATCGAGTCTGTTGTACCCATCGGATTGAGAATGCGCCGCAACACCCACATTTTGGACAGCATGCCACGCTCCACTAGCAACTCTTCCTTGCGGGTACCACTCTTGGTGATATCAATAGCTGGGAAAGTGCGCTTGTCCGACAGTTTGCGGTCAAGAATAATCTCGCTGTTGCCGGTGCCCTTGAACTCCTCGAAGATTACCTCGTCCATACGACTGCCCGTGTCGATCAGAGCGGTCGCAATGATGGTTAGCGAGCCGCCTTCCTCGATATTGCGAGCGGCACCAAAGAAACGCTTGGGGCGTTGCAACGCGTTGGCGTCAACGCCGCCAGTCAGCACTTTGCCACTGGAGGGCACCACAGTGTTGTAAGCTCGTGCTAGCCGAGTGATGCTGTCGAGCAAGATTACCACATCCCGCTTGTGCTCGACCAGCCGCTTGGCCTTCTCCAGCACCATCTCAGTGACCTGAACATGGCGGGTCGCTGGCTCGTCAAAGGTTGAGGCTACAACCTCACCTTTCACGGATCGAGACATATCCGTCACCTCTTCCGGCCGCTCGTCGATCAGCAACACGATGAGGAAGACTTCGGGGTGATTCTCGGCAATGGCTGTGGCCATGTTCTGTAACATCACCGTTTTGCCAGTGCGGGGCGGCGCCACAATCAAGGCGCGTTGACCCATGCCAATCGGTGCAATCAGGTCGATCACCCGAGGCGTCAAGTCCTTGCCGGGCCCTTTGGCGACAGATTGAAAGTTTTCAACTTCCATCTTGAGTCGGCGGTCCGGGTAGAGCGGCGTGAGGTTGTCGAAGTTGATGCGGTGCTTGACCGCGTCGGGCGGTTCGAAATTGATCGTGTTGGGCTTGAGCAGGGCGAAGTATCGCTCCCCGTCCTTTGGTGCGCGAATTTGGCCCTCTACGCTGTCGCCTGTGCGCAAAGCGAAACGGCGCACCTGACTGGGGCTGATGTAGATATCATCTGGCCCGGGCAGATAGTTGGCTTGGGCGCTGCGCAAGAAGCCGAAACCGTCTGACAGGATTTCGAGTGTGCCCTCGCCATGGATTGCCTGCTCGTTGTCAGCCAGGTTTTTGAGAATTGCGAACATCATGTCCTGCTTGCGCAGGCTGGACGCATTCTCGATTTGCAGGGACTCAGCGAAGGAAAGCAAATCGGAGGGAGATTTTGCCTTAAGTTCGGCAAGGTGCATCGGTCGTGACCTCGGGGAGATTGATAGCGAAAGGTGGACTACGACCCGGTTCATCAACCTGGCGGACGGCTGCATGCGCGCCAGTAATCAGAGATAGATCGATGAAAGGATGGCGGGTCAGGATGAGGCCAGCGGCCGCACTCTCTCGTAAGCACGGCTACAGCTCAGCGTCAACCTAGCCAGCGTCAGTTGGGCTGCGCGATCGCCATAATGACAATGACTGCCATCAACAGGGTTGGGGCCTCATTAGCGTACCGATAAAAGCGTTGAGGCCGGACGTTACGGTCCTCCAGAAAGTCCCGCCGCCACTTGGACAGCGCGCCATGGAAACCGGTCATCAGGATTACACTAGTCAGTTTGACGTGCCACCAGGTGGCACCCCAGTCAACCGCACCCGGCGTCCACACCAAGGTCAGGCCCAGGACCCAGGTCGCTATCATGGCGGGTGTGGTAATCTGCTTTAGCAAGCGCCGTTCCATGACCTTGAATCGTTCGCTTGCCTCTGAACCGGGCGTCACCTCGCAATGATAGACATACAGTCGTGGCAGATAGAACAGCCCAGCCATCCAGGCAATAACGGCGATGACGTGCAGCGACTTGGTCCAGAGCAGGTACGGGCCGAGAGCGTCGATCGTCACGCGGCGGCGACCTCTGCCTGCTCCATCAGGCGCAGGAAATTGCCTCCCCATAGCGCCGCAATCTCGGACGTGTCGTAGCCACGCCGGCATAGCTCGGCCGTCAAATTAGCGCTGTCCGACGCGTCACGCCAACCTGCCAGCGTGCCGCCGCCGTCGAAGTCCGAACTGATGCCGACATGCTCCACCCCGCAACGGCGCACGGCATAATCCAGGTGGTCGCAATAATCCGCGACAGTGACGGTGTCGGATTTGCCGTGCGGCCGGATGAAAGAGGCGACAGCGGTGATCTGGACGATACCGCCTGTGTCACGCAGCACATCCAGTTGCTCGTCGTCCAAGTTGCGGGGCACTGGGCAGAGGGCATGCATGCAGGAGTGGGTCGCAATTACGGGTGTACGGGACAGGGCAGCGGCTTGCAGCATGGATGCCTTCGAGACATGGCTCACGTCCACCATCATGCCCAATCGATTCATGACAGCCACTGCCTCGCGGCCGAGGGCGCTGAGACCTCCATGCAGCGCCGGGCCATCGCCAAGGTCGGCGCGAGGATTGCTGCTGTCAGCCAGGGCATTATGGCCGTTGTGAGTCAAGGTCATGTAGCGGACGCCCAAGGTATGAAATTGCTCCAGCACAGTGACATCCTCGCCCAACGCATGGCCATTCTCCACCACAGGAATAATGGCGACGCTGCCATCGCGCGCCGCCTGCCGGATCGCTGCGACGTCGGTGGCAAGCTGGGCACTTAATCCATTGCGTTCGGCGGCCATGGCACGGATGTCACCCAGCATGGCAAAGGCGCGATCCCGTGCAGCGGTCCAACCCTCAGCCGTAAGCCGGCCCTGCGGCACATAGGCGGCGAAGCATCCCGCGCGCAGGCCGCCATGAACCATCTTGCCGAGATCGACTCGGCGGTTTGTCTCCGTGAACGGATCGGGTGTATCCGGCCAAGGAACATCGATATGGCTATCCAGTGTCAGCAAGCTCGCGTGCAGGGCGGCAGCATCAGGTGCAAATGTTTGCATAAGGTTGGCCAGACAGGCCCGTTCTCCGTCAGGGATGGGATGCAACCTGCGGCTCAACGCAGGAGCTTGTAGATAGGATGACGTGCAGCCATCGTTAGGGTAGTGAAGGCGTGTGTCTCCGTAGCTCAGCAGGATAGAGCACAGGATTCCTAATCCTGGGGCCGTGGGTTCGAATCCCGCCGGGGACAGCCTAGGTTCTGACCCGGCACGAACTTCCCTGCTGAGGCCTTGTCCGTTTTCGACACCAGTCAGATGTACCAAGAGTCAAGCACGACTCAATATTTTGGAAGACCTGCAATCCGTGACGCAAGAGCAAGAAGATTGCTCTCCGAGTACTTTTCTGCTATGTAGCCTCATGCATGAAAGTTTTTGCCCGGATAGTATCCGGGCGTGCGACTAGTTGGCTAACCACAGGCTACTTGTCTGGTCGACCTCGCACCTTTGTCATGCAAAGAACATCATGTTGTTCACACGGAGTCATACGCCCCTCACTTACCGCCGCCTTGCTCGTTCTCAGCATGGCGAAATTGCAGGTCTCAGCCTCGACCCATCACAGGTTGAACGCTTTCTAGGCCCCCTAACTGACATCCTTGCTGTCCTGCGGCGCAGTCCGGCACACGCTTTATTTACCATTGACGCCGCCGGTGAGCCAATTGGCTTCTACGTCGTCCATCCCGACGCTCGGGACCGTTCTTGCTGGTGGCTGGGTTGGCTGGCACTAGACCAGCGCCAGCAAGGCCGTGGTTATGGCCGGTGCGCTTTGCTGGACATCCTTACCCATTTGCGGCGGATAGTCGGCTGCCAACGCGTCCGTTTGTTGGTATCAGCGGACAACGCGCCAGCGCAGTCACTTTATAGCTGCGCCGGCTTCGTCCAGGTTGGTCAAGATGCAGGCACTCGGGAGCTTGTGCTGGAGCTCGGACTGAGGTCTGTGTGCCGCAACGTCCGGGCGAAGGCGCACAGCCTTGCCCGCGCTGTGGCCGGCGCATTTCGCACTTTTCGGCATCGCCGGCTGCGTATGATCGCCGGGCCGCATGCCGCGTGGACAATCGGTGTGGAGCGTGGTCCTCCGGTGGCCTATCGAGCCGACGAAGCTGCACTCAGGATGCGCGTTTGGCTTTGTCGGCCTTCTCCGAACGCTGTTTCCAGAACAGCATGTCGGCTTCCTTGCTGAACATGACGCGTACGCCGCGTCCCCCTTTGCTGACCCGTATCTTGCCACCATTGCGAGCCCGGTGATCGGCAAGCCATTCGACGAGCTCCGGATCCTCAGCAGTCCGCCCCTCAAACTCTAGGATGCCGGCGGGGTCATCCTCTTTGCGACGTTTCACCATCGGTGCGCGCCCCCTCGACGCGAGCCCTGTCCCTAAATTGATCCATACTCCGCGCAACCCCGGCAGCAATCCCAGTGGGAACCACGAACGGCGCTCATGGGGTCGGCGGAAGCCGCTAAACTTCTGATGCTGGGCCGCGGCAGCCCTCTACGGGCCTGTCATGATCTACAATCTTCGGCGCTGCAAGCAGGATAAGGGTGAACCCGCGTCCATGAAGCAGCAGATGTGAATCACACTCGGAACGATCAGCTTCCAGGATTCCCATCCGGGCCAGAATAGCAGAGACTCCACTCCCGTCTCATTCGGAGCCAACCTGCTTGTCGTCCTACCCGCGCCCGTTGCGGACCCACCAGGCCCAACTCGCCGCCATCGTGCAGGCCATCGCTTCCGGCGAAGGCTCCGGCATCACTGACATTCTGGCGGCAGTGACGCCAGGCGGAGGCAAGTCGTTGCTGCCGGTCATTGCAGCGGCGGCACTGATTACTGCCAAAATTGTCGAGCGCATCTGCTGGGTGGTGCCGCGCGACAGCTTACGCCTGCAAGCCGAAGAAGCGTTTGCCGACCCAGCATGGCGCGCCACCCTGGGCCACGCCATCTCGGTGCGGGCCGCCGACAACACGCCCGATCCGTGCCGCGGCTTGCAAGGCTATATCACTACTTACCAAAGCGTCGCCGCAGCGCCTGACCTGCATTTGGCTGAGTTCCGCCGCTACCGCACGCTGCTGGTGGTGGACGAGGTGCACCACCTGCCAGCCTTGTCAGACATGGAACCTGACCCACTCGCACCCAACGCCGACGCGGAGGAAGACGGCTCTGGCTGGAGCCGTGCACTGCTGCCGCTGCTGGAGTGCGCCGAATTGCGCCTCTTGCTCTCGGGCACGCTGGAGCGTGCGGATGGGCGTAGCATCCTGTGGCTGCCCTATCGCACCGGCCTTCGCGCCAAGACCCGCGAGGTTGATCTGGCGGCACCAGGCTGGGCGATTATGGGATACTCGCGCGCCCAAGCCTTGGCGGAGCGTGCCGTCCTGCCAGTGCTGTTCGGGGCGCTGGACGGCGAGGCAAGCTGGTTGGATGAGGCCCGTAATCCAGCCGGGCCGCATCGCCTGTTCTCGCACTGGCCAGTTGAGACGACTCGGCCCGCGCTGTTCACTGCACTGCGCACCGGCTTTGCCGACCAGTTACTGCGGGAGGCGTTTGAGGCGACCCGCACGCTCCGGAACGGCCGGCGGCGGGTGCGCGGGCTAGCGCCGGGCACCGAAGCGCGCGGCCTCGGCAAGCTTCTGGTCGTGGCGCCCGACCAGATGGCCGCACGGCGCTACGCGGATGTGCTGCGGGGCTGGATGCCGGACGCGCAGGCCGACACCGTGCAGCTCGCCACATCCGACGAGCGGGACGCGCAGCAAATCCTAGCTCGCTACCGCCTGCTTCCGGAACCGACAGTGCTGGTGACGGTTGCCATGGCCTATGAAGGGCTGGACGCGCCGGAGATAGCAGTGGTCGCCGCCCTGACGCACATACGCTCCCGCGCCTGGTTGGAACAGATGATGGCGCGCGCGACTCGGGTGGATCCCCATGCTGGGCTGTATGCCGGGCAACGCGCCTTGGTGTTCCATCCGGACGACCCGCTTTTTGCCCGCTTCCGGCACAGCGTGGAAACCGAGCAGGGCATGATCGCCAAACGCCCCAAGCCGCCGTTGCAGAGGGTGCTGCCCCGTTGGCTGCTCGACCAGCTGAAGTCTGTCCAGGAGGAACAGCGCGGCATCGTGCCGCTGGAAAGCAACGCGCTGGCGATGCGCTACGGCCTGCTGCGGCCTGGCCCGGACTACTCGATTTGCCGGCCAGAGCTTCAGGAGGCGCAAACCGAAATGCTCGATCCGCCCTCCGTGCTGGAACGAAAATTGCGGCGGCGAGTGGGCGAACTGGTGGCGCAGCAGGCCGTGGAAGACGAGGGGGCGATGCAGACAGCCCGGGGCGAAGGCTTGTACCACCGCTACAACGCCATTCTGAAGCGGCGCACCGGGGGCAAGCCGAGAGGACAAATGAGCCTGCAGGAACTGGAGGCCGCCGTGAGCTGGCTGGAGCGCAACCGCCTGGCCGACCATGCCGCGTCACTCGACGGAGACCCGCGCTATGCCTGGACCGTAAGGCAACGCCGCGAGTGGACGCCGCCAGCCGGACGTGCGGATGGTAGGCCACGTGGCGCTCCCGCTGCATCGCGACGGCGGACCAGTGGTGGTTGACACTGTCGTAATGTCTGTCCAACACGTTCTAAGTTGCCAGAAATACTATATCCGAAACAGGTTTCCGGCATTACGGGAATGGCCTCCGCCAAGCTTGCATCGTTAAGGGACGCACAGCTTGCCCAGCCTCAATTCCATGCCGAGGGCGGTTTCCTAAGAAGTGCCGCGCTTGCCGACCTCACTAACACTGCCGCCCACTGCACCACCCTGACCTCCACGGAAGAGTTCGCCCTGCTTGCCTCTGTGGTGCTGTCAATCAGCACGTTCGCTGCGGCTGGGCGTGCCAACAAGCGGGTGGCGAGTGCCGGCGGGTTGGCAGCATCGTGTTCAGCGCGTTGCCGCCGCCAGCCAATTTGGCAGTCCGGCCCGCCCGGGTCAGAGCGTAGCGGGATCAGGTTTGGTTATCCGGCATGCCTGACGCAATTGGCGCATCTGGTGGGGGTGAACTGCTGAAGCAGTGAACCAGTGCGGTGCCGGATGGTAATAATCCGCCGGTTGTCGGCTTTTCGTAGCAGCGTCTTGAGCTTTACAAAGACCATCTCGATCGGGTTCAGGTCCGGACTGTAGAGCAGCAGTTATACGCCCGCATTTCTGATTACCTGCCGCTCGGCGACACCTTGGTGGCAACCTAAGTTGTCGAGCACGACGACATCACCGGGCCGCAAGGTAGGAATGGGCAATTGGGGTCACCCAGGCCAGGAACCGGCATCCATTGATCGGCTAAAGCATTTTCGCTTTACGTGAACTCATACCCTGAGTTGGCGAGGTAGTTGCGGCATTCGGCGGTGGTGAAGCGGCCGAGGAGTTGGCCGATCGTGGTCCAGAGCGCCTCCTTGGTTCTGGCCGCGGCATCGCGAAGCAAGGCCTTGAGCTTGGCGAACGCCTGCTCGATCGGGTTCAGGTCGGGCGAGTAGGGCGGCAGGTAAAGGACGGTAGCTCCTGCTGCCCTGATTGCCTCAGCAACGCCCGCCACCTTGTGGGCGCCCAGGTTGTCCATGACCACGACGTCGCCAGGCTGCAGCAAGGGGGCGAGGAATTGCTCGACATAAGCCAGGAAGACCGGGCCGTTCATCGGCCCGTCCAGCACCAGAGGAGCGACTAGCCCGGTGCTGCGCAGGCCCGCCACGAACGTGGTGGTGCGCCAGTGCCCGTGTGGGGCTGCCTGGACCAGGCGCTCACCGCGCTGCGCCCAGCTATAGCGACGAACCATGTTCGTGCTGGCGCCGGTCTCGTCGATGAGCACGAAGCGTTCCGGGTCCATTAAGCGCTGCCACACGCGCCACATCCGGCGGTGCTCGGCCACGTCCGGTCGGTCCTGCTCGGACGCCCTCAGGCTGTTTTTTTGTGCGACAACCCGAGCCTGCGCAGCGTCGACCAGATCGTCGTCAGGCAGCCAGCCTCGATGCCGCGTTCGATGAGCTTGGCCTGGATCTCGGCCAGCGTGACGTGGCCCTTGGCCGCCACCAGCTCTTGCAGCAGCTCCTCGTGTCCGGCCAGCAACGGTTTGCGATAGCCACCAATCCGGGCCGGGGCCGTGCTTCCCGTCTGCCGCACGCGCCGGACCAACTTGATCGCCGCAGACTCGCTCACGGCAAAGCACCGCGCCGCCTCACGGGCCGAACTGCCCGCCTCCACCGCCTGGACCAGGCGGCGACGCAGGTCCTGCGACAACGGTGCGACCATCCCATCCCTCGCTGCTCAAACAGCAGCGTCGAGTCAGAACCAGCGAGTCCGCGCAACCCCAAAATGCTCTAGTTGAGCACACGGGGGTGCGGTGAAGCCGTCCGATTGCAAGGCGACCAGAAGCCTGAGGCAGACTGCCGTTGTGAGCTGCTGCTGGTTTGGTGGACACCGAGATTAGGGTGTTTCACGAGATCGGAGGGTGCAGATGACCCGGCGACAGTTCAGCCGAGAGTTCAAGTTGGAGGCGGTCCGGCTGGTCAAGGAGCGTGGTGTTTCGGTGCTGCAAGCCAGCCGGGACCTGGATGTCGGGGAGAACATCTTGCGACGATGGATCAAGGAGCTCACCTCGGATCCTGGGCAAGCCTTCCCTGGCCAGGGCCAGCTCAAGCCGGAGCAGCAGGAAATTGATCGGCTGCGGCGTGAGGTCACGAAGCTCAAGGCGGAGCGCGACATCCTAAAAAAAAGCCGCGGCCTACTTCGCGAGGGAGTCGTTGTAAAGTTCGGCTTCGTCGCGAAGCATCGAGGGATCTGGCCGGTGCGGTGGCTTTGCGAGGCACCCGGCACGAGGCGGCGGACAACGTGCTGGATCGGCAGTTCGAGGCCACGGCGCCGAACCAAAAGTGGATCGCCGACTTCACCTACATCTGGACGGCAGAAAGCTGGCTCTACGTGGCGGCCGTCATCGACCTGTTCTCGCGCCGTGTGGTCGGCTGGTCGATGAGCGCCACGATGGCCGCCCAACTAGTTGCGGACGCGCTGATGATGGCGATCTGGCGTCGCGGCAAACCGGATGCGCTGCTCCACCACTCGGATCAGGGAAGCCAATACAGCAGTTAGCAGTTCCAGATGCTGCTGGCGGATCATGGCATCAGCTATAGCATGAGCCGGTCCGGCAACGTCTGGGACAACGCGGCGATGGAGAGCTTCTTCTCCTCGCTGAAAACCGAGCGAATCGCCCGCAAGGTGTATCGCACCCGGGACCAGGCCAGAGCCGACATGTTCGACTATATTGAGCGCTTCTACAACCCGCGTCGACGCCACTCGACCATCGGGTATCTCAGCCCTATGGAGTTCGAGCGGAACGCAGCGTCAGCTTAAGGTGCGTGTCCACAGAACCGGCAGCAGCTCAAAATGCTGACTCCTGACCCAGCGCCACCTAATTATGCTCTAGCCGCACGTCACAGCAGGTATGTCGCGACTGGCTATTTGATATGCCCGGCGGCCAGCTAACCCTGCACCAGCGCGAACTGACGGTTGCTCCAGCCTAACTGACGATCCTCGCTGAGTCTTGCAGCTGGTAGCTGAGCAGTTTGCATGACAGGTTAGGTCGCGCTATGTGCATCGAGTGGAGAGGTGCCGGAGTGGCCGATCGGGGCAGTCTCGAAAACTGTTGTACGTGCAAGCGTACCGTGGGTTCGAATCCCACCCTCTCCGTTGAATTACCTTATCACATATCGCAAGTCCGCTTGAAAATTCGGTGATCTATTTCTGGCTTATACTTAGGATACAATTTTGTGAGCATCACAACGGGCAATTTAAATTGACTCTTCTCGCCGGGCTTTTACGGGATGAAGCCATGACGGGGTCGAAAGCAGCCATTTCGGCATCGATCAGAGACGGGCTCTCAGGGTAGTCGTCATGTTGAAGGACCAGCTCATTGCGCTCCGGCAAACTCCGACTTAGAAGCTGTTTGTCGCCGCCGCTCATGGTGTCAGCTCCCCACGAATCTCTAGCCAATCCGGCTGTTAGGCATTCGACACTCGGACGCGATGGAGGCAAGGATTCGCCGTCCGGGGCAGCGAACCGCTCACAGATCAAATCCTTGCTTCAGTTCCACGAGCTTTGTGAGACCAAGAGCGGGGTGTCCGACAAGTGTCCCGCCCGTGATCCAGGCTTGGAGGGTAGAACACCAACATGCGTGTAAGCTATTGCATTTACTAGCAGAGGATTGGTGGAGCCAAGCGGGGTCGAACCGCTGACCTCCTGAATGCCATTCAGGCGCTCTACCAACTGAGCTATGGCCCCCACCGTTCCGCTAAGCCTTGCGGAGGCGGCGTCATACCGCCCTGATGCGCTAACATCAAGCCAGGCTTGGATGTACCGCGAAGTTCGCCTCTGTTTTGGCGCGTATCTCATCCACGCTCACGTCCGCCGGCTTATCCACCAGCGTCAATCCCGGGCGGGCCACGTTGAATACAGCCAGATCCGACACGATCAGGTTGACCACGCCCGCCCCGGTCAGCGGCAAGGTGCAGTGCGTCAGGATTTTAAGCGTGCCGTCCTTGGCCGCATGCTCCATCAGCACCACCACCTTGGGTACGCCGGCCACAAGGTCCATCGCGCCCCCCATGCCTTTGACCATCTTGCCGGGGATCATCCAGTTTGCCAGGTCGCCGTTCTCGGCCACCTGCAGCGCACCCAGGATGGAGAGCTGAATATGGCCGCCCCGCACCATGGCGAAGGACTGCGCGCTGTCGAAGAATGAGGTGGAAGGCAGCTTGGTCACCGTCTGTTTGCCGGCATTGATAAGGTCTGGGTCTTCGTCTCCCTCGTAGGGAAACGGCCCCATGCCCATCATGCCGTTCTCACTGTGCAGCTGAATGGACATGCCTTCAGGAATGTGGTTTGCCACCAACGTCGGGATGCCAATGCCGAGATTGACATAGTAGCCGTCCTGCAATTCACGGGCGGCGCGGGCAGCCATTTGGTCGCGAGTCCAGGCCATGCTTGTTCCCCCTCAGGCCGCGCGCTTGCGGGTAGTGCGTTGCTCAATGCGCTTTTGGACGCTGGGCACTGCCAGCATGCGCTGCACGAAAATGCCTGGCGTCACGATCGCGTCCGGGTCGAGCGCGCCCGCGTCCACGATCTCCTCTACCTGCGCTACCGTGACATGGGCCGCTGTGGCCATCACCGGGTTGAAGTTGCGGGCGCTCATCCGGTACAGGAGATTGCCCTCCGGGTCCCCGCGCCAGGCATGTATGATGGCGAGATCGGCAAATAGACCCGTTTCCATGATGTATTGGCGGCCCGCGAACTCGCGCGTGTCCTTGCCTTCGGCGATCTGCGTGCCGGCACCCGTGGCGGTGTAGAACGCTGGAATGCCGGCGCCGCCAGCTCGGATACGCTCGGCCAGGGTACCTTGCGGGTTGAACTCGATTTCCAGCTCGCCGGCCAGGTACTGCCGGGCGAAAGTGGCGTTCTCGCCGACGTAGGAGCTAATCATCTTGCGGATTTGCCGCGTCGCCAGCAATAGTCCTAACCCGGCGTCGTCCACGCCCGCGTTGTTGGAAATCACGGTGAGGTCCTTCGCGCCGGACTCGCGGATGGCTTCGATCAGCACGGAAGGAATGCCGCACAGGCCGAAGCCGCCGGACATGACCGTCATGCCGTCCCGCAGCACGCCAGCCAGCGCCTCCGTGGCATTTCTGTAAAGCTTGTTGACCGCCATCGCGCCTGCCCCCCAATGGGCGGCACGCTGCCATCGCCGAGGTGCGGCGGCAATCTGCCACGCGCACCCATATGCTGGTTCCGGATGGCGAGGAGCTGATTCATGAAGGTCATTGTTCTCGGCGCCGGCGTGGTGGGCACCACCTCGGCCTACTTCTTGCGACAGGCTGGCCATGAAGTGACGGTGCTGGACCGGCAGGCGGCGGCCGGCATGGAAACCAGCTTTGCCAACGCAGGCCAGGTGTCACCCGGCTACTCCGCCCCTTGGGCCGGACCCGGCGTGCCGCTGAAGGCGGTCAAGTGGATGCTGATGACCCACCGTCCGCTGGTGATCCGCCCGTTGCTGGACCCGTTCATGTGGCGCTGGATGGCGCTGATGCTGCGCAACTGCACCGAAGCCGCCTACCACGTGAACAAGGCGCGCATGGTGCGGCTGGCGGAATATTCGCGCGATTGCCTGGACGCGCTGCGCGCCGACACGGGGCTGCGTTACGACGACCGGCAGAACGGCACGCTGCAGCTGTTCCGCACCACCAAGCAGCTGGACCACGTGGCGGAGGACACCGCCGTGCTGGACGAGGGCGGCGTGCCCTATCAGGTGCTGGACCATGCCGGCTGCGTCGCCGCCGAACCTGCTCTGGCCCACGCACGCGGCCGTTTCCTAGGCGGGCTGCGCTTGCCCGGCGACGAAACGGGGGACGCTCACCAGTTCACCCAGCGCCTGGCTGCCCTGGCGGCGGAGCGGGGGGTAGCATTCCGCTACGGATCCCAGGTGGAGCGGCTGGAGCACGAGGGCGGCCGGGTGACGGGCGTGGTGGCGGATGGCGCGCGCCACGTGGCGGACCACTATGTAGTGGCGATGGGCAGCTTCTCCCGCCGCCTGCTGGGGCCGCTCGGCATGGAGGTGCCGGTGTATCCGGTAAAAGGCTACTCCATCACCATCCCGATCGAACGGGAGGAGGCCGCGCCGGTCTCGACCGTGATGGACGAGACCTACAAGGTGGCGATCACCCGGCTCGGCGGGCGCATCCGGGTGGGTGGCACGGCGGAGCTGGCCGGGTTTAGTGGCGTGCTGTCCGAGCCGCGGCGGCGGACGCTGGCCTACTCGGTGAGCAGCCTGTTCCCAGAGGGCGGAGATCTCCGCCGCGCCAGCTTCTGGACCGGGCTGCGGCCGATGACGCCGGATGGCACGCCGATTATCGGGGCAACGCGCTATGCTAACCTGTCGCTGAACACGGGGCACGGCACGCTGGGCTGGACGATGTCTTGCGGCTCGGCCCGGGTGCTGGCGGATTTGGTTTCCGGGCGCAGGCCGGACATCGCCTACGCGGATCTGGCGTTCAGTCGTTACGACTGATGCCGGGCCGTACAAGAAAAGGCCGAGTGAAAGGCTAGCCTTCCACTCGGCCTGCCGCTGATCCAGGCTGCTCTTAGAAGGCGAAGCGCGTTCCGATGGTGGGGTCGATGGTGTTGTTGTAGAGGAAGCCGCTGGCGAGGCCGTTGGACACCTCGGAGTACATCGCGCCGGCATACACGTCGAAGCGCGGCGACAACCGCCAGTCGAACAGCAGGGAGCCGGCGTTCAGGTCGCCGCGGCAGGTGCCCAGGCTGGTATTGAAACACTTGACAAGAGCATAGCTGCTCTGGTGCTCGCGGTAATAGCCCACGTTGACCGAAAAGCGCGGCGTGATCGCGTAGCGCAAGCCACCCCAATAAATTTGGAACAGCCGGTTGTTGTTGTAGGCGGTGTTGTTGATGACGCTGAGGATGTAGCCGCCCTGCGTAGTCGAGCCTTGTCCCAGCGGGTTGCGCGGGTTGCTGTATAGGATGTTCTCATAGCCGGCGAACAGCTGGACCGGGCCGATCCGGTACTTGGCCAGCAGCTGAAAGGCCTGGTTGTCCGAGACCGTGCCGGCCAGCGTGCCAACCGGCGAGGTCAGCACCTGGGTAGTGGACAAGGCCGCCGCCGCGACGGAACCGTAGGTCTGCGAGTAGATGCCATCGACGTTCAAGCCAGCATATTCGGCACCGAGGTCGAGCTGGAAATTGCCGCGCGGATTGGTGTTGGCAGCATTGACACTGCGGCCATTCTCGCCGGCGAGCTGGTAGATCGCGCCGCCATGCACCGGGCCGACGTTGACCAGATACTTGATCGAGGAGTCGAACCGCGCGTCCTCTGTGTCGCCGCCGCCGGCGGGGACGCCCGAGTAGCCGATCACGGAGAATGCGTTGGAGGCGAACAGCGGGTCGTAGGCGATGATGCCGTCTAGGGTGAACGCGTTCTGCCGGCCGAAGGTAAGCGTGCCGAAGCGGGCCGAGCTGAGGCCGGCATAGGCGGTTGCGTTGAACGCCTGGCCCGCCCGGCTGGAGTCGCCATTGGAGCTCTGCCGGTTCAGCGCCACGCCGTTGTTCTGCACCAGGGAGCCGGGGCCGTTGGAGAGCGTTCCCGAGGTTGGCACGAACGAGGTTTGCACGTTAAATACTGCCGCCAGGTCTGGCAGGATCGGTTCAACCCCCCGCAACCCGATGTTGGAGAAGCTGAGCGCATTGGGCACCAGGCTAACAACGGACTTGTTGCTGTTCCTCTGGATCAGCTCCTCCACCCCATTGCCATAGACGCTGTTGAGCGGCGTGCCATGCGTCTGGTACTCGACGCCGAGATCGATCGCTCCGTAGAGGGTAACGCCTCGGTAGGTCAGCCCGCCTGCCGCTGGAACCGGGGGCGTGCCACCGATCGCGGCTGCGGCTGGCGCGGCTGATGCGGTGCGGTCCTCCGCCACTGTCGGCGTACCCGCTCTCGAGGAATTCCTGCCTTCGGAGGTGGCGTTGCCGGACGGAAACTGACTCGTCGTCAGCGGCCCGGTGCCGCCGTTGCCGAGTTCCGATGGGCGTGAGTTGGAGGCCGCAGCCGAAGCCTGCGCCGCTCCCGCCGGGCCCCCTTGGGCTTGCGCCGTCGGCTGCCTCGTCCGTTGCGTCCGCTCGATGCCCTCGATGCGCCGCATCAGCGCCTGGTTCTGTCGCTGCAACAGGTTGGTCTGCTTTTTAAGGTCCGATAGCTCGTCGGCATGCGCGATGGAGGCGACGCTCGCGAGGGCAGTGGCGCAGACAAGTGCACCTTTGATGCTGGTTCGAAGTGCAGGCAACCGCTTCACAGCCATCGAAACTCGTCCTTTTTCCAACACATTGCCGCCACAGCCTGAGCGAGTTGCTGAATCCTTGCGCCATCAAGCGGGCAGCGAAGCTACAAACGTCTCTTACTCAGAACGGAGAAATCTATAATTTCCACTCGCGGGAATGTCATCAGCGGACAGGCTGCCATTTGTCTAGATTCAGGGCCTTCAGATAGAATCCCTGGCACCTGTTGCAAAATTACGATGTCAGTCTGTTGCATATTTGTGACCAGGCCTGTGAGGCTCAAACTGGCTTGCTGCCATAGACAGATACTCAAATTTTGCAGTAGTCTGAACGACAACGAGGTTATGCTGAATGATGATTAATTGTCTGTGAAAGCCTACCGCCAGAACGCAAACCGCACGTCAACCGTAATATTGATGGCGTTGTTATAAAGAAAGCCGCTAGCCAGTCTGTTAAGTGCCTCGAAGCGCGTTGCACCGACAAACATGCTGGAACATCACAACATCTGCATTGAAGACCACGACATACGTTGCCCTGCAAACTTCTATGCTCGAACAAGAGCATGTATTCTCAAAGCGACAGACAAGCTGCAAGGCAACCTCTTTCCCACGTCAATGGTAGGAGGCATGAACTTAGCCTATGGCATCCTTACCCGCTGTCGTTCTACCGACAGTGTAATTGACCAAGCTGCAAATGGAACTCGCGAAACTGATGCACGCTTGCCACACGAACATGCGGCAAGTTGAGATTACGGCTGACGGCCTGCTGCCGCGTCGTTGAGGTATTCGAGAGCTGGCCACCCCCGCCCGCGCCATCTGAGCGCGGGACGGATCAGCTCTGCTGATTCGTCCGCGGCGCGATGTAGCTGCGGACGGCCGTGCCGCCCCGGGAGGTATCTCGCACGCCCATTCGCGGACGGTCCGATGAAGCCGCTTGCTGGTCGTGCAAGGCCTGCCAGCCTGCTGTGCGCCACTGCTCCAGCCGCGCATCGAAGTCGATTGGGTTGCTCGCCTCCAGCAGCTCAATCACGCGGTTGCGGGTCTCAATGGCAGGGTGCAGCACCAGCAGCGCATGGCCGCGGTTCACCCCTTCCGCCATGCCGTGCACCTCGGCATCCGGCGCGAACAAGCCTTTCATCGCGCCCCAAAATCCGGTGTTGCCGCCTTCGCTGTTCACCCCGGCATTGGCATGATCGGCGGTGCGCTCAGTAATGAAGGCGTCCCCGGCCAGGCTCTCTGCCGTCAGCCGATCCAGCGCGATTTGCGCGTCGGCCGGCGTCTCGAACATGCAGACGATCTGGTCGTCATGAGCCGCCGGGTCGTAGAGCGCGATCTCGTGCACGGCCCGGCCGTCCAGGTTGCTGGTCTGGTCGAACGCGGTGGCAGGCGGTTGTAGCTTCATGATGTCGGCTCCGTGAAGTGAAACGATTGCGAACCTGCCGCCGCTGGGTTCCGACTCCTCACGCCGCGCTCGCCCGGCGGCGACGCGGCCCGGCGGCGGGCACTGCGGGCTCATCCGGGCTGCCGAGGGCGGCCAGCAGTGCGGTGCGCAATGCCGCCAGCTTGCGCTCGTTCTCGACCTTCAGGCCGAACACGTCCTTGACGTAGAACACATCCACCGCGCGCACGCCGTAGGTGGTGATGTGGGCGGACGCGATCTGCAAACCTTGGCCACTGATGGCCGTCGTCACGTCGTGCAGCAGGCCGGGGCGGTCCCGCCCGTTCACTTCCAGCACCGTATGGGTGTGGCTGGCGCGATTGTCGATCACCACGCGCGGCGGCACATGGATTGCCCGCATCCGGCGGCCCAGCAATGCATCGCCCATCCGGCGCATCTCGGAGGCGAGCTGCAGCCGTCCAGACAGCGCCTGCTCCACTAGAACGGACAGCCGGGCCAGCCGGTGCGGCGCGTCGAACGCTCCGCCCGCTGCGTCCTGAACCCAGAACGTGTCCAGCGCCATGCCGTTGGTCAAAGTGTGAATACGGGCGTCCACGATGGATGCGCCGGCCACTGCCAAGGCACCGGCAATGCGGCTGAACAGCCCGGCGTGGTCGCTGGTGTAGGTGGTGATCTCCGTCACCGCCCGTGCGGGCAGCGGCTCGGCCTGCACTGTCAGCGGCGCCCCGGTCGCTTGCGCCTCGCGCACCAGCCAGGCATGGCGCAGATGCGTCTCCGGGTCAAAGCCCAGCCAGTAGCTCGGGTAGCCAAGGCCAAGGAAGTAGTCGCGGTCCGGCGCCGTCCAGTCGGTCATGGCGGCGGCAACTGTCTGCTTGGCGCGAGTCACCCGCACGTCGCGTTCCGTGGTGGCCAAGCCGCCGGCCAGCACCTCCGCCACTCGGGCGTACAGCTCGCGCAGCAGCGTGGCCTTCCAGCCATTCCACACCCGGGGGGACACGGCGCGCATATCCGCTACCGTCAGCACTAGAAGCAGTTTCAACCGCTCCGGTGATTGGATGGTCTCCACCACATCTAGAATGGTCTTTGGGTCGTCGATGTCGCGCTTGAACGCGGTCTGGCTCAGCAGCAGGTGCTGCAACACAAGCCAAGAGACCATTTCCGTCTCCTCGGCGGCCAGGCCAATCATCGGGCCGATGCTAAGCGCCAGCTCCGCCCCTAATTCCGAGTGGTCGCCACCGCGTCCCTTGGCCAGATCGTGCAGCAGCGCCGCCACGTACAACGCACGGCGGGACTGCAAATCCTCCATGAGCGAGGTGGCAATCGGCGCCGCATCGGCCAAATCGCCGTTGTCTAGCGTGTCGAGCACCCGGACCGCCTCGATGGTGTGCTCGTCCACGGTGAATACATGATAAGTATCGAACTGCATCTGGCCTACGATGCGGGCCCAATTTGGGATATAGCGGCCCAGGAAGCCACTTTCATTCAGCACATGCAGCCAGCGCGCGCCATCCTTGCCGACAGTCAACAAATCCAGGAACGCTTCTGCAGCCGCCGGGTCGCCGCGCAGGGCAGTTGCACTGCGCTCGTGGCGGATCAGGGCGCGAATGGCCAGCGGGTGCAGCTCCAGTTGCCGATCTCGCGCCACCTGCAGCATCCGCAGCATTTGCAGCGGCTGGCTGCGGAAGTCCTGCCCGGGGGCGGCCAGCAGCTTGCCATCGGCCAGCACGAAACCTTGGGCGAGCAGCGCGCCATCCGTGATCTCCTCCAGCGCCGGGGGGCCGAGGGCGGCGCGGACGATGGCCGGCTCCATCACCGCCGTCATGCGTGTCACATCCCGCGCGGTAAGGAAGTAGTGGCGCATGAACCTTTCCACGCCGTCCTGCCGGCCATGCCGGGTGTAGCCCATGCGGGCACCTACCACCGGCTGCATGTCGAAGGTCAGCCGCTCCTCCGCGCGTCCGGCGATGTAGTGTAGGTGGAAGCGCACCGTCCATAGAAAGTCCCAAGAGCGTCGGGCGTGCTTGGCTTCCCGCTCCACTAGAATGCCGCCACCGGGGCTGTGCGGGCCCACTAGGTCGCCCATGACGCGGGTATCGAATACGTAGCGCGCCATCCAATACATGGTCTGCAAATCTCGCAGGCCGCCGCGCCCCTCCTTGATGTTGGGCTCGACCAAGAATGGGCTCTCGCCGAAGCGGCGATGCCGCACGTCGCGCTCGGCCTGCTTGGCAGCAATGAAGTCCGCGGTGCGGGCGGCACAAGCGGCGGTGAAACGGCGAGCAAACTCCGCGTGCAACGCCGCATCCCCAGCCAGCAGCCGTGCGTCAATCATGGAGGTGCGGACTGTGACGTCCCGCTCGGCCTCCACAATGCACTCGCCGACTGTGCGGGTGGCATGGCCGACTTTCAGGCCGAGGTCCCACAGGAAATACAGGCTGAACTCGATGGCAGCGAGGGTCTCAGGAGCAGGGCGTTCAGACGTGATGAATAGCAGGTCAATGTCGCTGAACGGCGCCAGCATACCCCGGCCGTAGCCGCCAGTGGCCACTACGGCGAGCGGTGCTTCCGTGCGCAGCGCCGCGCGTGCGTAGCCGTACAGCGCCGCCACCACCCCATCGGTAAGGGCTGCGAGCAACCGGGCGCTTTGCAGCCCGGTAAGCTGGTAGTGCTCGAACTCGTCGCGCACATGTTGCTGGATGCGTGTCAGGTGGCGGCGGAACGTGGCCAGGGCTTCATCGCGCCGCAGTGACCCATCAGGTGCGCGCAGTCTGGACAGGGCTTCTTTCAAGACCGCGGCGCTTCCGCCGGGCGCTTCGGAAAGGGATGTGTTCGTCAGCATTCAACCGATGATAGCCTCAGAGTCTTTAATTGATACAGTATTTCCAGCGCATCTCGCGGAGAGAGCTTGTCCGGCTCCACTGCGTCGAGCGCGCTGCCCAGCTCATCTGGCGCGGCTGCCGGTGGCCGCAATGAGGCGAACAGCGGCAGGTCTGGCCCAGTGGCGCTGCCGCGCTCCAGCGCCGCGAGCAAACCCGTTGCGCGCCGCACGGTGGCGGCGGGGATGCCGGCCAGCTTGGCCACATGCACGCCCCAGGAGCGCCCGGCCGCCCCCTCAGCCACCTCGTGCAGGAACACGATCTCGTTCTTCCACTCCCGCACCTGCATAGCGTGCGGCCGCATCTGCGGCAGCGCCTGGCCCAGCCCAGCCAGCTCGTGGAAGTGGGTGGCGAACAAGGTGCGGCAGCGCGTCTGGGAATGCAGCGCCTCCAGCACCGCCCAAGCGATAGCCAGCCCGTCCAGCGTCGCGGTGCCGCGGCCGATCTCGTCCACCACCACCAAGCTACGCGGCCCGGCCTGGTTCAGGATGGCCGCAGTCTCCGTCATCTCCGTCATGAATGTGGAGCGGCCGCGCGCCAGGTCGTCAGCCGCGCCCACCCGGCTGAACAGCCGGTCAGCAACGCCGATCCGTGCGCTGGCGGCGGGCACCGG
Organism: uncultured Acetobacteraceae bacterium; assembly: GCA_964235495.1. Lineage (GTDB taxonomy): Bacteria > Pseudomonadota > Alphaproteobacteria > Acetobacterales > Acetobacteraceae > LMUY01. Next base: position 22,211 of record CAXSAX010000035.1, read on the forward strand.
CAGCCCGGCCTGCGCCAGGATCACCAGCAGCGCGTTCTGCCGCAGGTAGGTGGACTTGCCGGCCATGTTCGGCCCCGTTAGCAGAAGCACGCGCCGCGCTGGCGACAGGTCGCAATCGTTGGGCTGGAATGCCGTGCCAGCCGACAGCGCCGCTTCCACCACGGGGTGGCGCACGCCGGTAACACAGAACGCCGCGTCGTCCGTCACCGTCGGGCGGCACCAGGCACCGGACTCGGCCAGCTTGGCGCAGCTCTGCAGCACGTCCAGCGTCGCCAGCGCCGCGGCGGCCCGACGCAGCGCTGGAGCCTCCGCCAGCGCCTCCGCCACCAGGGCCGCGAACACGATGGCCTCCCGCGCACCGGCCCGTCCAGCAGCCTCGTGGATACGGCGGTCGAGGTCCGCCAGCTCGGGATTGGTGAACCGGGCGGCGTTGGCCATGGACTGCCGCAGCATCAGCTCCGGCCGGGTGCGCATGGCCTCGGCGGCCGGCGCGGGCACCTCTATCACGTAGCCCAGTTGGGCATGGTGGCGTATCTTCAGCGAGGCCACGCCATAGCGCTGTGCATAGTCCAGCTGCAGCGTCGTCACTACCCGGCGGCTGTCGTCGCGCAGCCGCCGCTCTGCATCCAGCTCGCCGTCGAACCCGGCGGCCACCGCGCCGCCGTCCTCCAGCCGGACCGGCGCCGTGGGGGCTAGCCCACGCGCCAGACGCTCCGCCAGGGCGGGCGGAAGCTGCAAGGCGCGCCGCAGCACGCCCATGGCCGGGTGCTGCGACAGGGCCGCCGCAGCCTCGGCGGCGGCGGCCATTCCCTGGCGCACCGCCAGCAAGTCCCGTGGCCCACCCCGTCCGATGGATAGGCGGCCGAGTGACCGCGCTGCATCCGGCGCGCCGCGCAGGGCAGCACGGAGAGCGGCGCACGCGGCAGGCTCGGCGAGCAGGCAGCCCCAGCCATCCTGCCGCTCCGCGATGGTAACCGGGTCGGTCAACGGGGCGGACAACCATTCGGCCAAGGTCCGCGCGCCGGGTGCGGTCAGGGTGCGGCTCACGGCGGCAAGCAAAGTGTGGTCAGTACCGCCATCCCGGGCGCGAGTCACCTCCAGGCTGGCGCGGGTGGCGGCATCCATGGCGAGCACCCCGCCACCATCGTGCCGGGCCGGGGGGGCCAACGCCGGCAGCCGGCCGGCCTGGGTGCTGCGGACGTAGGCGAGGGCAGCGGCAGCGGCCATCGCCTCAGCGTCGGTAAAACTGCCGAAGCCATCCAGGGTGGCGGCGCCGAACGCCTCCGCTACCCGGGCGCGAGCGGCGATGGGGGGCGGGGGCAGGCTGTCCGGCGCGCGCCGGGGCTCGTGGTCGCCGAGTGGCAAGTCGGACGGGGCAAGAATTTCCGCCGGATCCAGCCGGCCGAGCAAAGCCGGTAGGTCGTCCACCTCGGCCGTCTCGAACAGCCCCGTCGAGATGTCGAGCCAGGCCGCGCCGAGCATACGCCCGGCGCGGGCCAGGGCGAGCAACAGGTTAGGACGGCCACCTTCCAGCAACGCGTCTTCCGTCAGCGTGCCAGGCGTGACAAGGCGGATGATCTCGCGCTTCAGCGGTGCCTTGCCGCTGCGGGCAGCGGCGGTTTCCATTTGCTCGGCGACGGCCACGCGAAAGCCGCGTCGGATCAGGCGAGCGAGGTAGCCTTCGGCAGCGTGGATCGGCACGCCGCACATGGCAATAGACTTGCCCTCGTACTCGCCGCGGGCGGTGAGCGCGATGCCGAGGGCGGCCGCCGCCGCCACGGCGTCGTCGAAGAACAGCTCATAGAAATCGCCCATACGAAAAAACAGCAGCGCGTCTGGCTGTTGTTCCTTGGCGGCGAGCCACTGGGCGATGACGGGAGAGGCAGCCATGCCACGGCGTTACACCGTGGCATGGCGGGGGTGAAGGGGCGTGCAGCCCCTCCGAGCTGCTTAGCGAGACTTCTTGTAAAGCTTGGTGGCGATCTCGAACATCTCCTCCGGCGCGTAGTCCGGAGCGAATGCACCGTAGTTGCCGGCCAGCTCTGGAATTTTGCCGCCCTCTGGATGGCCGTCGACCAGTTCCAACTCGCCCGGCGGGTCGCCCGGCAAGGCCATCTCGCCGTTGCCCCAAATGCCGGCAGCCTCGGAATAGTCCTTTGGACTGAACTTGTACAGGCGACGGTGGCTACCCTCCTGCAAGTACTTCTGGCACTCGGGGATGCGGCTGAGGTTGATGTTTGGCGTTGGCAGCATCTTCTCAATCGCAACGCCCGTCAGCTGCTTCAGCGCCAACGCGTAGGCATGCGCGTGGACGGAGCCGCGGACCAACAAGTAGCCGCACACTTCGCGACCGGTCGGCTCGCGCATCGTCTCGTACACACGCAGCTTATGGATGCGCGCACCGCATTCCAGATGGAAGTTGTGCAACAGGTCGATGATCACGTTGCCCGTCGTGGTCACCATGTCCACGTTCCACGAGAGCCCGTTCGAATTGACTGGGGTGGCGCCGCCGCCGTTGGACAGGAAGGCGCCCGGCAAAGCGGTGTTCTGCATGTCTTCAAACGGGGCGCCGGAAACATCCATGTTTGACGTCTGATTGCCCGGCCCGTTGGCGAGCATGGCGATGCCGGAGCTGACCAGCTCCACATGGCCCAGTTCCTCGCTGAAAATCGCATTTACGAGGCTGTAGAATGGGCGCAGTTTGGATTTGCTGCGAAAATTGAAGCTCTGGAACATGTAGTTGCCGAGCGTGGACATCTCACCGTACTTGCCGCCCAGCAACTCCTGCAATGCCGCGGCAGCATTCGGGTTGGGCTCGGTGGGCTCCGGCAAGGCGGCCTGCAGCTTGTCAATTCGCATAAACATCGGGCGTTTCCTTCGATGCACCTGCACCGTAACGCACTAGACGCACGGCGCGGGAAATCGTCTCATTGCGCCAGGTTACGTGATCGGAGACCCCGTGATCGCGTCCACCCCGGCCAGTTCCGCCGCGGACAGCCGCCACGCCCCAGCCGCTGCATTCTGCCGCACCTGCTCTGCCTGCGTCGCCCCGGCAATCACGCTCGCCACCGACCCGCGCGACAGCAGCCAGGCGAATGCCAGCTCCAGTAGGGTGCGGCCGCGGGCGGCGCAGAAATCTGATAGGGCTTCCACTCGGGGCCAGTGCGCGTCCGTCAGGTAACGGTCGGCCAGCGCCTTGGTGCCAGCCAGTCGCGCGTCTTCCGGCAAAGCCACGTTGCGGCGATACTTGCCCGTCAGCAACCCGCTCGCCAGCGGGAAGTAGGGCAGCAGCCCTAGGCCGAACCGCTCCATCGACGGCAGCAACTCCTGCTCCGCCTTGCGCACCAGCATGGACAGCTCGTCCTGGCAGGACACGAATGGGGTGAGCCGGCGATCACGCGCCGTCCACATCGCGTCCGCCACCTGCCAGGCGGGGAAATTGGAGCAACCCAGGTAGCGGACCTTGCCCGCCCGGACTAGGTCATCCAACGCACTCAGCGTCTCCTCGATCGGGGTCATCGGGTCGGGCGCATGCTGCTGGTAGAGATCAATCCAGTCCGTGCCGAGCCGGGCCAGGCTATCCTCCGCCGCACGGACGATATGCCGGCGGGATGCGCCGACCCGGCGGCCGCTTGCGTCCATCGGCATGGCGAACTTGGTCGCCACCACCACCTCGCGGCGCCGCGGACCCAGCACCGCACCCAGAATCTCCTCCGAGGCGCCCTTGTGGCTGATGCGGCTACCGATGCCTAGCGCGCCGTATACATCTGCCGTATCGAACAGGGTAACACCAGCGTCCAGCGCCGCATGCACCACCGCCCGCGCCTCTTCTAGCCCAATCCGGCCGCCGAAATTATTGCAGCCCAGCCCAATGGCCGAGACCTGTAGGCCCGAGTGGCCCAGCCTACGTTGCTCCATGGCCCAAGCCCTCAGCCGCGCCTGACCGGTAGCCCGGCAATTTCGCTGATCAGCTTGCGCTCCATTGCGACGCCGAATGCCGAGAAATCGTGCACCTCGACCACGAACCCGCCAGGCCCACCCGCCACGTTCTCCCGATACCAGGTCGTGAGCCCTCCAGGAGGCTGCACGTGGGCAAACGTGTACGAGACAGGGTGATCGTTGATGATAGCCAAGCCGTTAACTGTGATTCCTCCTTCCACGGCCGCGTCCCGCGCCTCCACAACCGGTCGGCCGGCATTGCTGGTGCCGTCCCCGGCCACGTCAATGACCTGGCGCGCATCACCGAACCCACCATCGGCCAGCAAGGCAGCAGCGCGATCTATGCCAGCGCCGATCGCGGTGCGACCGTAAGAGCTGCGGGAGGCTGCAAGCAGCTGAGTCGCCCACGCGTCGGCGGAGGCTGCGTCCGAGATGGTGGCCCAGTCCAACACTGTGCTGACCTGCTCGGCGCCGGAAAACTCTACGTATGCGACCGCGATCTGCCCGGCTGGGCCGCCCTGAATGGCGGCGAGCACCTTGGGATTGACGAAGGCGGCAGCGTAGCCCTGCTTCTCAAGTTTGAACTCGGTATCATCAATGGAGCGGGATACGTCCGTCACCAACACTAAAGCTACATCGACGGCCGGTGCGGCCGCTTGGGAAGCCGGGGCAAGTAGACAAAGGGCAGCCAGGGTGAAGCGGAACATCCTGGCCGCCCGCCCGTCAATGCCGCAGCTCGAGCTGGATACCGTCCGCCGAGCCGGACAGCTCAGCCCCACGCGTCACGTCGTCGATCCGTAGCTGCACGCCCTGGGTGTTCACCAGGAACTGGCCGCCGATGCCCTTGCCCACCGTCACTGCGCCCGTCGAAGCAGCGTAGGTGCCGCTGAAATCTTCCAATCGGTGCAGGTTATAGACCCGGCCGTGACCGACAACCCGGCTAAAACCGACATCAGCGACCGTGATGCCCTTCACGCTAAAATGGTATTTGTGATGCTGGTAGGTGAGGGTGCCGTCTCCCCAAGTGTAACCAACGCCGAGTGCCGCAGAGCGCGCCATGATGGTCACACGGGCATCGACGGCGCCGGGCGCCGCCGGATCATGCTGAGCGGCGGCAGGGAGGGCGGCGGCAAGTCCGGCGAGCAGAACCACTCCCCCAAAGGCACGGCGGGTCGACCAGGTCATGTCAGGCACCTCAACAGTGAACGCTGTGCCGGTCCAACGCAGCGTGCCGCTGGCCGTTTCACTAGTCGTTCAGTGACTGGCCCAAACGATGCGATGGACCCAGGCCACTTCCCGGAGGTCGAAGCTGCGGTCCTTGTGCGCTGGGTTCAAGCTTTTCAGCTCCATCCGGCGGGCCGAGCGGCGGGCGAGCTGCTTGGCCATCACTTCGCCCTCTGCCGTGCGCACCACCACGCGGTCGCCGCGGCGGATAGGGGCGGCAGGCGAGACGATCACCACGTCGCCGTCGCGGAACACCGGTTCCATGGAGGCGCCAGAGATTTCCAACGCGTATGCGTTGAAGTCGCCGATCTCGGGCAGGCTTACCTCATCCCAGCTACCACCGACCGGGTAGCCGCCATCATCGAAAAAGCCGTCGGACCCGGCCTGCGCCAGGCCAATAAGCGGGATGCGCCGCTGCTGCATCGCGCGCACGTTCGGCGTGATGGCCCGCGCGCCGGTCACCAAGGCGGTGAACTCCTCGAGGCTGGCGCCCGTGGCGTGCAGCACCTTGGCCAGGCTCTCGGTGCTGGGCCAGCGCGCCCGCCCGTCCGGCATGCAGCGCTTGGACGGGTTGAACGTGGTCGGGTCAAGCCCCGAGTGCCGCGCCAGGGCCGAGACAGACAGCCCGTTTTCGGCCGCCAGGGTGTCAAGCGCGCGCCAGATATCCTCGTGCTTCATGGTTCCCCTTCCAGCCAGCCTTAGCCTCCCATGCGATTTCACGCCAGTCCAAATAGGAATTAACGCCGATCTCGCTTGCGACTGTATGCAGCCTGTGGGTTTATGTTCCTGTCCTGTTCCGTTCTCAGAGGCCGCAATGCTCGCCCTTCGCCGCACCCATGACCCCGATGCCACCGTGCCGTTCCACAGTGCCCAGGAGGCATGGTTCTGGACCGTGGCCGCTCTGCTGGCCCGGCGGGACGGCGCTGGGGTGGCCTGGCGGCCGGACGGCCCGACCCGGCCCTGCGACCCAGATGACATCGTACGCTGCTTAGACGTGCTGTATCGCCAGCGCAGCATCGAACTGCTGCACGCCCGCATCCTGCGCATCTGGGGTGAGCGGCAGGCAGCGCCCCGGGCGGACCGCATGAGCCAACGGTCAGACTACCGGCTCTGGCACCAAGCGCTTGGCCAGCTGGAATGGGCCTTGCGGGCGCGCGGCATCGTCCGCTGACGCGTGAGACTTTACATTATTATCCTAGAAAAGGTTGATCGAACATGAGCTTCGCCATCCATAACCTGTCCGTGCTCGCCTACGCCAACGGCTTCACCCTGTGGCACTACAAGGCGGAGCAGGACAGCCTGCAAGCATTGCGCAAGCCGGGTTACTTTGATGAGGCCACGGACATGCTAGCCGGCGGCGACATGGTGCTGGCCAGCGCGCCCGGCGGCAGCGGCGTGCTGTGCATCGCGGCCGATGACGGCCGGTTGGTAGCGGCTGCGCTGGGCTGAATGAACAAGGGGACTATAGTCCCCTTGCTCCCTAGTCACTGTCGTTAGGTGTCCGGAAAACCCCGTCCCCTGGCAGGGTGCGGGGGAGAGCCTCAGTCTTTGCTTCGCCGCACCCTTTGCGAGCCTGCAACCTCCCGCTCCAGCGCCGCGTTCGTGGGCTGTCACTAGGAGAGTGGACATGGCCGACACAACCGTCATCAAGGTGGACAGCCGCCATTCGCCGCACGGCCCAGATGGGCAGGTGTACCTTGCCACCGGCAAGCATATCGCGATGCGGATGTGGCGGGAGGTTGCCCCCGGCACCGACCAGCCGCCGGTCCGGCGAGACTATGACTGCGCCGGCTATGCCATCAGCGGCCGGGCGGAATTGCACACTGAAGGGCAGGTTATCCTACTCGAAGCTGGTAATTCCTGGATTGTGCCGCGCGGTGCCGAGCACAGCTACAAGATCTTGGAATCGTTTACTGCCGTGGAAGCAACTACCCCGCCCGCCGCCGTGCACGGGCGTGACGACCTAGGCTGATTGGTGCCCCGCCGCGGTCAATCTGGCCCGGCGTCGCCGCTTCTTGGCGTCCGCCGTGGGCGCGATCTCCTCGGCATGACGCGCGGCTCCGGTCTCTGTGACTTCGAACCGTTTATCCTCCCGCTCCCGGGCGAAACCAAGGCCGGATAGGCGGGTCAGACAGGGACCATCCTTCAATCCACCGGGCCGGCCGGAAGACCCGACCAGCAACAGGCGATGCAGGGCTGACCGGCAACAAGTTTCCAAGTAAGGTTCATCCCACATGGCCGCTCCCATCGGCCAAAGCGGGCAGCGTAGCAAGCCCCAGGACCTCCACAGCCGGACCTCGCATGACTCCAGCCATCGCCTCCGCCCTGCTGCCTGCGTTGCGCCGGATCGATCCGGAGCGAGCGCACCGCCTCGCCCTGCGCGCCCTGCGGCTCGGCCTGGCAGGGCGCGCGCCTTCCGAAGATGACCCGGTGCTGGCCGCCACCATCCTTGGGCGCACCCTGCGCAACCCGATCGGTTTGGCCGCCGGGTTCGACAAGGATGCGGTGGCTGCCTCAGGGCTGCTGCGGCTCGGCTTCGGCGCAGTGGAGTTGGGCACAGTCACGCCGCGGCCGCAGCCGGGCAACCCGCAGCCCCGGCTGTTCCGGCTGGAGGGCGGCGCGGTGATCAACCGCATGGGCATGAACAACCATGGCATTACCGCCTTCGCCGGCCGGCTCGCCCGCTTGCACCCGGCGGCTGACACGCTGCTGGGCGCCAATGTCGGCATCAACAAGGAAGGTGCCAAGCCCGAGCGCGACTACCCGGCGCTGGTCGCCGCCGTGGCAGGTCATGCTGGCTACGCTGTGCTGAACGTCAGCTCCCCCAACACCGCCGGGCTGCGGGCGCTGCAGGAGGCAACTCGGCTGCGGTCGATCCTGCAAGCGGTGATGGCCGTGCCGGACCGCCCCCCGGTGTTCGTGAAGGTCGCGCCCGACCTGCCCTCGGGCGGGCTGGAAAGCCTGGTCGAAGTTGCCCTAGAATGCGGGATTGCTGGGCTGATCGTGTCCAACACCACCATCGCCCGGCCACCGGGGCTGCGCGGCCGGCACAGCGCGCAGACGGGCGGGCTGTCCGGGCCGCCGCTGATGGCGCCCTCCACCGCCCTGCTCGCCCAGGCGTGGCGGCTGGCCGGCGGACGGCTGGCCTTGATCGGCTGCGGCGGCGTGTCCACGGGGGCGGACGTGCTGGCCAAGCTGCGGGCAGGGGCGCAGCTGGTGCAACTTTATGCCGCCTTCGCCGTGCATGGCCCGGCGCTGCTGCCCCGGCTAAAGGCGGAGCTGGCCACCGCCCTGCGCCGCGAAGGCTTCCGCAGCGCCTCCGAGGCGGTGGGAACCGCCGCATGAGGGCGCTGCCCGGCATGGCCCCGCTCGCAGCCGAGTATGACGGCTTCATCCTGGACCTGTGGGGCGTGATCCATGACGGCGTGCGGCTCTATGAGGGCGCCGCAGACTGCTTGCGCCGGCTGCGCGAGGCCGGGCGGCGCTGCGTGCTGCTGTCCAACGCGCCGCGCCGCGCGCATGCGACAGAGGCCATGTTGGCGCAGATGGGTGTCACGCCGGATTTGTACGCCGGCCTGCTCACCTCGGGCGAGGCGGCGCACCAAGCCCTGCTGGACCGCAGCGATCCGTGGTTCGCGGCGCTGGGTACCCGCGTGTGGCATCTAGGCCCCGAGCGCGACCGCAACGTGATGGACGGGCTGGGCCTGCAACAGGTCGCAACCCCCGGCGAGGCCCAGTTCGTGCTGAACACCGGTCCAGACGACCATCGCGACCCGACCAGCATCGCCCCGTTTGAGGGCGTGTTGCAGGACTGCGCCCGCCACGGCCTGCCGATGCTCTGCGCCAACCCGGACCTCGAAGTCATCCGCGGCGGCGTGCGACTGGTCTGCGCCGGCGCACTGGCCGAACGCTACCAGCAGCTGGGCGGCGCGGTGCGCTCCCTGGGCAAGCCCGACCCGGCGATCTACGGCCCCGTGCTCGCCATGCTAGGCACCGCGCGGGAACGCACGCTGGCCGTGGGCGACTCGCTGCGCACGGATGTCGCGGGCGCTGCGGCAGCAGAGATTGACTCGTGCTGGGTGCTGGGCGGCGTGCACGCGGAGACGCTGGGCGACAATCCCAGGGCTGCAGCCGCCGAAGCCACGGCCGCCGGGCTGGCGCCGATGGCTACGGTGCCGCGCTTCGTCTGGTAGGACTTAGGCGTGCCCGGCGGTGCCGGACAGCAGCGCCGGGTTCACGCGGATCGAGGCGAAGGCACGATGCCATTTGGTACTGTGGTCGCCGTCAAACACCAGGTCCAGCGAAGCGGGCACCGACAGCCAGGCGTTGGCCTTGATCTCGTCATCCAGTTGGCCTGCGTCCCAACTGGCATAGCCCAGCGCGAGCAGGCCCTCCTTTGGCCCGTCCCCGGAGGCGATCGCCTTTAGGACGTCCAAGCTGGCTGTGAGCGCCACCGAGTCATCGATCTGCAAGCTGCCGTCCCCCCACCAGTCGGCAGTGTGCAGCACGAAGCCGCGCGCACCGTCCACTGGACCGCCGTCGCACAGGGTAATGCGGCGGACCGGCGGGGCGGGCAACACGTCCAGCTGCTTGAGCAGGTCATCGAAAGCGGGACTGGCCAGAGGGCGGTTCAGCACCAGGCCCATCGCGCCTTCCTGGGTGTGGGCGCAGAGATAGATGACGCTGCGGCTGAACCGGGGATCCTCCAGCGCGGGCATCGCCACCAGCAATTGCCCAGTCAGCCCGGCATCATCTTCGGGGGATGTCATCGCTCTCATGGAACTCATCTTGGCGCAAAACAGCGACGCCGCAATGGCTTGGCGGCACTGGTGGCGGATGCGTGACAGGGCCGCGGCATCCCGCTAGCGTCTTGCCAGCATGACGGAGCGTTAAGCATGACGATCAAAGTGGGCAACACGCTGCCCGAGATGAAGCTGACGATCGCCGGGCCGTCCGGGCCGTACGAGGACAGCACGGCGGGCCTGTTCGGCGGCAAGACGGTCGTGATGTTCGCCACCCCGGGCGCGTTCACCCCCACCTGCAGCGCCAAGCACCTGCCCGGCTACGTGCAGCAGGCGGAGGCGTTCGCGGCCAAGGGCGTGGATAAGATGGTGTGCATGGCGGTGAACGATCCGTTCGTGCTGGCCGCTTGGGGCAAGGAGCAGGGCGTGGAAGGCAAGGTCATCATGCTGGCCGACGGCTCTGCCGCCCTGACCAAGGCGATGGGTCTGGAACTGGACCTGACGGCGCGGGGACTCGGGATGCGCAGTCAGCGCTTCGCGATGGTGGTGGTGGACTGCAAGGTGACGCACTTGGCGGTCGAAGCGCCGGGCGACTTCGACGTAAGCCGGGCGGAGACGGTGCTGGCGGCGCTGTAGCGCAGCGTCGAGGTTCCGCTTTGAACCCCGCCAAAGGACGAGTCCTTTGGACGCTTGACCTATAAGGAAGCGAAGGGCCAAGCCCCGCTACTCCCCCGACAGCTCCCGCCGCTGGCGATCCAGCTCTTCCGTGTAGCGGCGCAGCGCGTGTTGCTCTGTCAGCATCCCGATGACGCTGCGGGTGTCCGCCGCGTCCACCACCGCCAGCGCATCGGACTCCGTGGTCTCGAACATCTGCACAGCCTCCTTGATGGTCATCTGCGGCAGCAACACGTCGGTCGGGTAGTGCAGCAGGGCGGCCACGCGGCCGTCTGGCTCCTCGGCCAGGTGCGCCTCGGGCGTCAGCACCATCCCCACGTAGTGCCCGTCCTCGTCCGTCACCACCACACGATCCACCGAGCCGAGCGGCACCTGCCGCTTGAACGCCGCCACGGTGACGTTGCCGCGCACCGTGCGAACATCCTTGCGCATCATCCGTCCCACAGTGAGGCTGCGCACCCAGCCAATATCGACCGCCGAGCGGATCGCCTCGCCGCGCAAGTGGAAGCGCCAAGTGGCGAAGGAGTAGCCGAAGGTCCGCCGCACGGTCAGCGAGGACACGACGGAGGCGGCCAACACGGCGATGGTCATAGGCAGGCTTCCCGTGCTCTCCAGCGCTAGGAACGCCATGGTCAGCGGCCCGCCCACCACCGCCACGGCCAGCGCACTCATTCCCACCAGGGCGCACACCACGGCAGGCAGCGCCTGCGTGGCGGTGACGGCGGCCAGCCCAGCAGCGAACAGCTTGCCCACCATGGCGCCCAAGAACAAGGACGCGAAGAATAGCCCGCCGCGGAAGCCTGATCCGATCGACACTGCGGAGGCGACCGACTTGGCCAGGATCAGCAGCGCGATGTGCGTGGCGGGATACGGCGCGTCCAATCCCAGCCGCAGCGCTTCATGTCCGGAAGACAGCACCTGCGGCGACCACAGCGCCAGCCCGCCCACCACCACCCCGCCCAGCACCGGGCGCAGCCAGGCCGGCACGCCGCTGCGGCGGAACCAGGACTCCACCAGCGTCACCCCGCGCATCAAACCAATGCCGCCCAGCGCGCACACCATGCCAAGCGCCAGCACCGGCAGGTAATCGACCGGCTCCAGCACCGTAGGCACCCGGATGTCGAACCCGGCACCTTGCGTGTTGAGCACGCGGGTTACCAGCACGGCGCAGATGGCCGATACCACCACAGGCGCCAGCGTCGCCAGCGAGTAGGTGCCGATCACCAGCTCGAACGCGTAGAACGACCCGGTGAGCGGCGCTTGGAATGCCGCGGCGATGGCGCCGGCCGCGCCGCATCCCACCAGCAGCCGCAAATCATTGCGCCGCAGCCGGAACGAGCGGCCGAGCCGGGAGGCGATGGCGGAGCTGATCTGGGTGTAGCCGGCCTCCAGTCCCACGGACGCGCCAACCCCGTTGGACAGCACAGTCTGCATCGTCACGATCAGGCTGTCGCTGAGCGACATGCGGCCGCCCTGGATGGCGTTGGCCTCAATCGGGTCCACCGTGCGGCGGTTCCACCAGCGCGCCACGGCGAGCCCTACGAGGCCCACCAACAGCCCGCCCACCGCCGGGACACCCATGGCATAGCGCGGATCGAGCATCACCGCGCCGGATACTCGCTCGCCTGCTTGCAGGCGGAACAGGATTTCATGGGCGCGTTGAGTGGCTGTCGCCATGACGTGGACGCACAGGCCGGACGCGACGCCCACGCCGGCCGCCAGCACCACAAGCCAGATCTCGTCCGTGCGGACCAGCGCGCGCAGAGTCTGCGGCGCGTGCACCACCGCCTCCAGGCCGCGCCGGAAGCGCTTGACCTGCGTGTCCAGCAGCCGTGGCACGTTGGTCGTGCCGGGCCCGGTAGGGACGGCTCGCGACGACATAGGCCCGTCCGCTCCTAACGAATGACGCCAGCTCGGCAAGAACCCGGGCGACCTGGGCCTTCATGGAACCAAGTGATGGCCCATTCAATCTCAGCAGCATCAATACTTGCTTAAATTCGCGACATGTCGTCGGTTTGGCAGTTCCGGCGTTATCCGGGCCGGTTGCGGGAGCGCATGCATGGCCAACCAGAAGATCGCCGTCGTCACCGGCGCCACCTCCGGCTTGGGCGAGTGGGTGGCGCTCGGCCTGGCGCGGGCCGGGCTGCACACCGTCATCGTCGCGCGGGACCGGGCGCGCGGCGAGGCGACGCAGGCCTTCATTGCCAAACAGGCCCGCGGCGCCGCGACGGAGCTGGTGCTGGCGGACCTGTCCTCCCTGCAAGCCACCCGGGAAGCCGGCGAGGCGATCGCCGCGGCCCACCCCCGCATCGACGTGCTGGTGAACAACGCCGGGCTGATCACCCCCAAGCGGCAGGTGACGGCTGAGGGCCGCGAGATGATCCTGGCGGTGAACCACCTCGCCCCCTTCGCGCTGACCACGGCGCTGGAAGCGGCGCTTAAGGCCGGCGCGCCGGCGCGGGTGGTCAATGTCGGCTCCACCGCCTCGGACCGCGCCCACCTGGATATCGCCGACCTGGAAGGCGAGCGCTCCTGGTACGCCCTCCGGGCTTATGGCCGCTCCAAGCTTGCCATGATGATGGCCACGTTCGAGCGGGCGCGGCGGCTGGAAGGCACGGGCGTCACGGTCAACGTGGTGCACCCCGGCGTGGTGGCGACGCAAATCGGATCGGTGCCGGGACCGATCGGCTGGGGCTGGGCGGCGCTCAAGCCGTTCATGATCACCCCCGAACGCGGCGCGGACACGCCGCTGCACGTGGCACTGTCCCCGTTGGCGGAAGGCGTGACCGGCGCGTACTGGAAGAACAACCGCCAGGCCAAGCCGAACCGCCAGGCGCTGGACCCGGTGCTGGTGCGCCAGCTATGGCGCGAGTCGGAGCGGCTGATCGGCTGACGCAGCTCGTTTGGAGAACATGCATGACCATCCCCGACACCATGGCCTTCATCGAGGTCGCAGAACCTGGTGATCCCGAAGCGATGCGCCTGGCGCGCGGCCCGGTGCCGCAGCCGGGCGAGGGCGAGGTGCTGGTGCGCGTGGCCGCCGCCGGGGTGAACCGCCCCGACGTGATGCAGCGCAAGGGCCTCTACCCGCCGCCCGCAGGCGCCAGCCCGCACCTCGGCCTGGAAGTGGCCGGCGAGGTGGCCGCGGTGGGGCCGGGCGTGTCCTGGGCAGTCGGCGCGGAGGTGTGCGGCCTAGCCAATGGCGGCGGGTATGCCGAGTACTGCGTCGTCCCGGCCGCCCAATGCCTGCCATGGCCGAAAGGCTACGACGCCGTGCGCGCCGCCGCCCTGCCCGAAACCTTTTTCACCGTTTGGGCCAATCTGTTCGACATCGGCCGGCTGCGCGCCGGTGAGAGCGTGCTGATCCACGGCGGCAGCAGCGGCATCGGCACCACTGCCATCCAACTGGCGCACGCCCGCGGGGCGCGCGTGTACGCCACGGCCGGGTCCCCGGAAAAGTGCGACGCATGTGTCAAGCTGGGAGCAGACGCGGCGATCAACTACAAGGCGGCCGACTTCGCCGACAGCATCAAGCAGTTTACCAACGGCGCTGGAGTGGACGTAGTGCTGGACATGGTGGGCGGCCCCTACGCCCAGCGCAACCTGCGCTGCCTGGCGATGGACGGCCGGCTGGTGATCATCGCGTTCAGCGCTGGGCCGAAGGTGGAGCAGTTCGATCTCACCGCCATCATGCTGCGGCGGCTGACCGTCACCGGCTCCACCATGCG
>CAXSAX010000036.1:0-35080 GCA_964235495.1 uncultured Acetobacteraceae bacterium
CGGACTATGCCCGCATGTCGGATGCCGAGCTGCTGCGCATCATCAACGAACCACCGCAGCCCGATAGCGGGTGAGCGGGACGCCGGGTCACCGCTTCGAGCCGTTTGACCGGCGGGCCTTTCCTGGCGGGAGAGGCCTGGCATGCAGCCATGCAGCCGGCCGAATCAGCCCTGCGCAGCGCCTCCGGCCGCGGCGAACGCCGCCGTGAAGAAATCCCGTCCGCCGAGATTGCCCGAGTGCAGCGCCAGAAGCAGCGCCGGCCCGTCGCCCTCGGCGTAGCTCCACGGTACGCCGGGTGCGATCTCGGCGCCGATCTGCAGCCGTCGCACGCCGAGGCGGGACACCACGGCGCCCGAGGTCTTGCCGCCCGCCACCAGCAGGCGGCGCACGCCGCGCTCGACCAGCCCGGCCGCCACCAGCGCCAGCGCGTCCTCCACCAGCGCGGCCGCCGCCTCCCGGCCCAGCCTCGCCTGCAACGCGGCCACCCGGTCCGGCGGGGCGGAGGCGGCGATCACCACGGGCGTGTCCCCAAGCTTGCCTTCCGCCCAGGCCAGCGCCTGCCGGGCCAGGGCGGCGGCGTCCGGCGTGGCGAGCGGGTCCAGCCCCAGCGTCGGCGCCTGGTCCCGCGCCGCGCCCACCTGGTACAGCGTGGCGCGCGAGCAGGACCCGGCGAGCACGGCGGCGTGGCCTTTCACCTGCGGCAGCGCCGCCGCGTCCTGCGCCGGGTCCAGCAGCCCGGCGGCGCGGAAGTTGGCTGGCAGCCCCGTCGCCACGCCCGAGCTGCCGGTGATCAGCGCATGTCCGGCAGCGGCCTCTCCGATCGCCAGCAGGTCCGCCTCGGTGATCGCGTCCACCACCGCGTAGCGCCGGCCCTGCTCCTTCAGCGCGGCCAGGGTGCGGCGGATGGCCACGGCGCCTTGCGCCACCGTCGCCCACGGCACCAGCCCCACCGTGCCGTCGGTCTGGCGGGACAGCACGCGCACCAGGCTGGCGTCGCGCATCGGCGTCAGTGGGTGGCGCTCCATGCCGCTCTCGCTGAGCAGGGCGGCGCCGACGAACAGGTGGCCCTGGAACACGGTGCGGCCGTTGGCGGGGCAGGCGGGGCAGGCGAGGGCGAAGCCGCAGCCGAGCGCCGCCACCAGCGCGTCCGCCACCGGGCCGATGTTGCCGGCCTCCGTGCTGTCGAAGCTGGAGGCGTATTTCTGGAACAGCTGGCGGCACCCGGCCGCTTGCAGCCAGCGCAGCGCCGCCAGGCTGTCCGCCACCGCCCGGCCGGGCGGGCCGGTGCGGGATTGCAGCGCCACCACGACCGCATCCGCCTCCGGCAGGGGCACCGCGTTCGCCTCCGGCGCGGGGCCGGCGGGCAGGCCGACCAGCTGCACGGTGCGCATGCCCTGGCGCACCAGGGTAGCGGCGAGGTCGGTGGCGCCGATGAGGTCGTCGGCGATGCAGCCTAGCAGCATGGGCGGCCTAGCCGCATGGCGCGGCGATCTCCACGAAGGCGGCGGCCTGCGCGGCCCAGCCCGGCAGGGCGCGGCCGGCCTGCCACGCGGCCTCCGCCATGTCCGCCCGCAGCGCCTGGTCGAACACCAGCCGCCGCATCGCCTTGGACAGGCTTTCCCAGTCGCCGGGGTGGCAGACCACGCCCACCTCCGGCGACACCAGCTCCGCCGCGGCGCCCCCGGCGGTGACGGCGATCGGCAGGCCGCGTCGCAGCGCCTCGGCGACGGGGGCGCTGGCACCCTCCCACTCCGTCGCCAGCGCGAACAGGTCGGCCTGCCGCCACTCGGCCTCCAGCGCCGCCTCGTCCAGCACGCCGGCGAAGCGGACGCGGCCCGCGCAGCCATCCGCCGCCGCCTGGGCGCGGAGCAGGGCGGCGTGCGCCGGGTCGCGCGCCGGATCGCCGACGATGACCAGGCTCCAGTCGAGGTCGAACAGCCGGGCCAGCGCGCGCAGCAGCACGGCATGGCCCTTGCGCGGCACCAGCGCGCCGATCGACAGGATGGCGCAACGGGCCGTGCCGCCCGGGGTCCCAGGGGGGGTCCCCGGGCTGCGCGGCGCGTCCGACACGCCGGGGCGCAGCACGGCGGCGCGCGCCGGGTCAACGCCGTCGGTCATCAGCCGGTCCAGCACCGGCTGGCTGGTGGCCACCACCCGGCACAGCAACTTCAGCCGCGCGGCTTCCGCAGCCCGGATCGCGTCATGCTCCGCCGGGTCGGCCAGCGCGGCCAGGTGGTGCACCAGCCCCACTGCCCCGGCGCAACGCTCCAGCGGCAGGGACGGCAGGCGCGCCCCGTCGATGACGGTGACGGCGCCCGCCGGGTCCTCGCCCTCGGCCCGGATGCGGTGCCCGGCCGCGGCCAGGGCGGCGGTCAGCGCCCGCAGATAGGCGCTGCCGCCCTCGCGCGAGGAGCCGTGGGCCGCCAGGACGCTGAAATCCGTCATGCCCCGGCGATAGCACGGGGCCTGGCTCGCGTCATGCGCGGGCGGACAGCGCCCAGCCCGCGGCCGGCCCGGCGGCGTAGGCCCCCAGCCGCCCGTAGCGCGGCGCCGGGCTGCTGGCGCGGGCGGCCTGCGCCAGCACGCCCAGCACGCGGGACTGCACCGCGATGCCGCGCTCCAGCAGCTGCCGGTTCTCCTCCGCCAGCTCACGCAGGCGGAGGGCGGCGGTGCGCAGCGCCGGGTGCGCCGGCCCGCCGGCCCCGGCGGCGGCGGCCAGCGCCTGGTTCAGCGCCGCCGCCGCCGCCTGCTTGTCCGCCAGCAGCGCGCCTGCGGCCGGTAGGTCGAGCGCGCGCAGCACCGCGTTCTCCGCCTCCAGCGTGTCCGCCAGCTGCTCCGTCGCGGCGGTGAGTGCTTGGGTCATGGCTCGTTTCCTTGTTGCATCTGGGCTTCCTGCATGTGGATCATCTGCTGGAACACCGGCTGCGCGATCCCCAGGCCACCGGCGTGGGAGATCTGCTTGGCCAGCGCGTCGATCATCATCGGCTTCCAGGACTGCTCCGCCTCGCCGCCGCCCATGGGTCCGCCGGAGGTGTCCACCGTGTCGAACATGGGCGACAGGAACTGGTTGAGCGCCATCGCCTCGAAGTCCTGCGCGGCGGACCACGCCTTGCGCACGGTGGCCGGGGGCAGGGCGGTGGCGATGGCCGGGACGTCCATCAGCGCACCTGCAAGTCGGCTTGCAGCGCGCCGGCCGCCTTGATGGACTGCAGGATGCTGATCATGTCACGCGGCCCGACCCCGAGCGAGTTGAGGCTCGCCACCAGGTCGCGCAGCGTGGCGCTGCCGCGGATGATGCCGAGCCGCTTGTCCGACGAGTCGTCCACCTGCACGTTGGTGCGCGGCACCACCGTCGTCGTGCCGTTGGACAGCGGGCCGGGCTGCGACACCTGCGGCGTCTCGGTCACCCGGATGGTCAGGTTGCCCTGCGCGATGGCGACGGTGCTGATCCGCACGTTGGCGCCCATCACGATGGTGCCGCTCGCCTCGTCGATCACCACCACGGCCGGGCTGTCCGGCTCCACGCGGAGGTCCTCGATGCGGCCGAGCGCGTCCACCACGTCCAGCCCGCCCAGGTTCAGCGCCACGGTGCGCGGGTCCCGGGCGGCGGCGATGCCGCCGCCCATCGCCGCGTTCACCGCCACGGCCATGCGCCGGGCGGTGGTGAGGTCCGGGTTGCGCAGGGCAAGCCGCAGCTCCGGCCGGCTGCCGAGCTGGAACGGCAGCTCCTTCTCCACCGTGGCCCCGTTGGCGATCCGCGCGGAGGTCGGCACGTTGCGGGTGACGGACGCGGCCGCGCCCTTGGCCGAGATGGCGCCGGTGGCCAGCGCGCCCTGCGCCACGCTGTACACCTCGCCGTCCGCGCCCATCAGCGGCGTCACCAGCAGGGTGCCGCCGGTCAGGTCCTTGGCGTCGCCCAGGGCGGAGACGCTCACGTCGATGCGGCTGCCGGTGCGGGAGAAGGCGGGCAGGCTGGCCGTCACCATCACGGCGGCGACGTTCTTGGTTTGCAGCTTGGCCTCCTGGTCCCGCGTGTTGACGCCGAGCCGCTCCAGCATGCCGATCAGCGACTGGCGGGTGAACACCGCGTTGTCCAGCCGGTCCCCGGTGCCGTTCAGCCCCACCACCAGGCCGTAGCCGACCAATTGGTTCTCCCGGATGCCCTCCACGTCGGCGATGTCCTTGATCCGCACCTGCGCGCCGGCGGGGACGCTCAGCAGCGGCAGCAGCAGCAGGACGGCGAGCAGCTTGGATCGCACGGGGATGGAGTTCTTTCCGGCTCGTTCAGCTTTCGGCGGCAGTATCGGCTCGCCAGGGTGGCCAAACCGTTAGCGCAAGCGGCATGCCACCCCTGGAATCGCCGGTTGCGGCGAGTTTGCGTGTGCATCGCCCGGCAAGCCTTGCCGGGTTGGGCAAAAGGAGCCGAGCCGATGATGGGCGTGAAGGCCTTGGGCAGCCCGGCGCTGCCCGCCGCCGCGCCGCGCCGCGCCGCCGCCGCCGGGTTCGCGGTGTCCGGCGCGGCCGGGCCGGACGTATCGGCGGCCATGCCGGCCGGGCCGGTCGGCGGCATGCTGCTGCTGCAGGAGACAGACGCCGCCCCCGCGCGGGACCGCCAGGCGCGACGGCACGGCCGCGCCATGCTGGACGCGCTGGCCCGGCTGCAGCACGCCCTGCTGGGCGGCGAGGACGACCCGGCGGCGCTGGACCAATTGGCCGCCCTGCTGGAGCACTGCCCCGAGGCGTCCGACCCGGAGCTGCGCGCCACGGTCGCCGCGGTGGCGCTGCGGGTGCACGTGGAGCTGGCCCGGCGCGGCCGCTGAGGCGAGCTGTGGCACATCGGTGACAGGCAGAACGCTAGGCCTGCGTTGAGGTTGGTCCATCGCCGCCCTGGCATCTGTGCCCTTGGCGACACGGTGGGCCGTCGCTATACACCCGCGCATTCGGACCTCGACGGCGCCTCGGCGCGAAGGATGGCGGACGTGATGCTCACCCTCCCCCCCGACTACCGTCCCTCCGAGGATGACGAGTTCATGGACCCGCGGCAGACGGAGTATTTCCGCCAGAAGCTCCTGCGCTGGCGCAACGACCTGCTGCGTGAGGCTGACGGCACCCTGGCCAGCCTGTCCCAGGGCGGCATCCACGAGGCCGACATCACCGACCGTGCCAGCGTCGAGACCGACCGCGCGCTGGAGCTGCGCACGCGGGACCGAGCGCGCAAGCTGGTCAGCAAGATCGACCAGGCGCTGCTGCGCATCGAGGGCGGCAGCTACGGCTTCTGCGAGGAGACCGGCGAGCCGATCGGGCTGCGCCGCCTGGAGGCCCGCCCGATCGCCACCCTGTCGATCGAGGCGCAGGAGCGGCATGAGCGGATGGAGCGCGTTCATCGGGACGACTGAATGTGCTAGGCTCCCGGCGGGAGGTGGGCATGGCTGCGCGCGAATTGTAAGGCATCGATTTCCTGGCTTGGACCGAGCAGCAGGCGGCGGCGCTGCGGCAGATGTCCGGCGCGTCCGACAGCCTGGACGCGGGGCGCCTTGCCGAGGAGATCGAGGATCTGGACAGGCGCGACGTGCGGGAAGCGGAACGTCTGCTGCGGCAGATGTTTCTGCACGCCTTGAAGATCGCGTTTGACCCGGCATCCGACGCGAACCGCCATTGGCGCGGCGAAATCCTGACATTTCAAGACGACGCCAGCCGTGCGTTCACGCCCTCGATGCGTCACAGGATCGATGCGGACGAGCTTTGGCGCAAAGCTGTCCGTTCTTTCCTCGCGGGCAGCCTGCCGCAGGCCGCCCGCGACTTGGACTGGCTGCGCGGCATGTCCGAATCGCCGCTTGGCGTTGCCGAGCTGGCGAGTCCGGATTTTGACCTGGACGCCGTGCTGGGCACGATCTCCGCCCGCAGGCCGCAGCGGCGCCGGGTCAGAACGGCAGCAGGATGTCCATGATCTGCTGGCCGTAGCGCGGCTGCTGCAGGTCGGTCAGCGTGCCGCGTCCGCCGTAGGCGATGCGGGCCTCCGCCATGCGGTCATGCACCACCGTGTTGTCGCTGGCGATGTCCTGCGGGCGCACCACGCCGCTCACCTGCAGCTCGCGCAGCTCGCTGTTCACCCGCACCTCCTGGCGCGCCGCCACCACCAGGTTGCCGTTGGGCAGCACCTGCGTCACTACCCCGGCCAGCCGCAGCGTCACCGTCTCGTTGCGCACGATGGTGCCGGTGCCGGTGTTGGTGTTGGTGCTGTTGGTGTTGATCAGGCTCTTGGCGTTGATCCCGGCGACGGCGGCCTTGTTCTCCAGCCCCACCAGGTTCGGGATGCCGGCCGACTCCGATCCCGCCCGCGTGGCACCGGTCGCGTTGGCCAGGGCGGCGGTGTCGGCGATGTTGACCAGCACCGTCAGCACGTCGCCCACCTGGGCCGCGCGCTGGTCCTTGAAGAAGGCGCGGCTGCCGGACCGCCACAGGCTGTTCACCTGCGTCGGCGCCAGCTCCGGCCGCGGCATCGGCATGGACAGCGGGCGCCAGCTCGGGTCCCGCGTCGGGTCGCTGCTGGGGGACAGCGCCGGCGGCCGGCCCACCTCGGACAGGCGGGACAGCGTGCCGCAGCCGGACAGCGCCAGCGCCGCGCCGAGCATGAAGGCGGCTCTAACCGTGCTCATCGCGCGGCCACCCGCACGGGCGCGACGGCACCCGGCGGCAGCAGCACCGGCGCCGTGCCGCTCACCCGAATCTGGCCGCTGCCCACCACCTCGCCCTCCACGATGGCGCGGGACGCCACGTTCAGCACCCGCACCCGCTCCCCCATTGACCCGGCATCCATCGCGACACCCTGCGCGCTCACCGAGACGCCATTGCCATCCAGCATCATCTGCACGTTGTCGCCCTTGCGCACCGCCATCGGCCGGCCGAGGTCGGCCAGCAGCAGCGGCGCGCCGGCGCCCACCGGATGGCGCATGACCATGCCCACCGCCTGTGCGGCCACCTGCACCGTCTCCGCCCGCACGGCGCCCACCCGCAGCCGGGCGGTCTGGATGTCGCGCGGGCCGATCAGGTCGCCCGGCATCATGCGGTGCGCGGCCACCGGCATTTCGACCATTTCCGTCACCCGGCCGGACAGGCGCGTGCGCGCCGGGGCCATGCCGGCCGCGGCCACGGACAGCATCGCCGTGAACCGGCCGCTGAGGCCGTCATACTCCAGCTGCCCCACCTCCGCCCGGGCCGCCACGCCCGCCGGCACGTCCGGCGGCAGGAAGCCGGGCACGTCCACGTCCGCGTCCGCGGATACGCCCGCCACGGCCAGCGCAGTGCGCAGGGCGGCCATCGCCTCCTCCCGCGGGAAGGGATGGCCGGGCCATTCCAGGGCGATGCGGTCGGCCGTGCTGGCGGGCCGCCAGTCCACGCCGAACTGGCGCGCTATGGCGGCCAGCTGCGCCGCCTCCACCACGATGCGGCCGCCGGGCGCCGGGCCCGGCCCGATGGCGCGGTCGGCGTCCACGCCCTCGAACAGGTCCGACAGCCAGACCGTCGGGCGGGACAGCGCCGTGTCCGCGCGCAGCGTCGCCGCCCCGCCGGGGAACGGGGCCAGGCAGAGCAGCGCCAGCACGGCGGGCAGGATTCGCACGGCGCTCACCGCAGGTTGGTCAGGGTGGAGAGCATCTGGTCCGAGGTGGTCAGCACCTTGCTGTTCATCTCGTAGGCGCGCTGGGCGGTGATGAGGTTCGATATCTCCGACACCACGTTGACGTTGGAGCCCTCGACGAAGCCTTGCAGCACGCTGCCGAACCCGGGCGAGTTCGGCTGCCCCGTCACTGGGTTGCCGCTGGCAGCACTTTGCAGGAACAGGTTGTCGCCCTGCGCGTCCAGCCCTCCCTCGTTGGGGAACACCGCCAATTGCAGCGTGCCCACCGTGTTGGGCGCGGCCTGCCCCGGCTGGCTCACCTGCACCGCGCCCGCCGGGCTGATGGTGACGGAGGTGGCGTTGGTCGGGATGGTGATGCCGCCCGCAATCGGATATCCGGCGGCGGTGACCATGGTGCCGTCCGGCGACAAGCCGAACGTGCCGTCCCGCGTGTAGGCGGTCTCGCCCGAGGGCAGGGTGACCGGGAAGTAGCCGGAGCCCTGGATCGCGAGGTCCAGGCTGTTGGAGGTCTGCTGCAGCGTGCCCTGCTCGTTAATGCGGTAGATGGCCGCGGTGCGCACGCCCAGGCCCACCTGCACCCCGGCCGGCGCCACCGTGCCGCTGTCCGACGTGTTGGAGCCGACGCGCTGCATGTTCTGGTAGATCAGGTCCTGGAACTCGGCCCGGCGGCGCTTGAACCCGGTGGTCGTCATGTTGGCCAGGTTGTTGGAAATCACGTCCACGTTGGTCTGCTGCGCCTGCATCCCGGTGCTGGCGATGTCGAGGGATCGCATGATGGCCGCTCCTTAGTTCTGGTGCTGGGTGAGCTTGTCGATGGCGCCCTGCTCGCGCTGCGACTCGGCCTCGACGAACTGGGTCACGAACTGGAACTCGCGCAGCTGGTTCATCATGCGCGTGGTCTCGGCGACCGGCTGGACGTTGCTGTCCTCCACCGCGCCGCCGACCAGCCGGGGCTGCGCCACGGGGGCGGTGGGGCTGCTGGAGGCGAGCAGGTGGTCGCCCTGTGCCTGCATCTTGTTCGGGTCGGCGGGCATCACGATGCCGATCTTGCCCAGGCGGCCGTTCTCGCTGGACAGCGTGCCGTCGCCGGCCACGTGGAGCTGGGTGTCGGCGGCGGCCACGCGCAGGGGCTGCCCCGCGGTGTCCAGCAGCGCGTTGCCGTCGCCGTCCCCCACCGTGCCGTTGGACTGCAGCGCGAACCGCCCGGCGCGGGTCAGCATAGGGCCGGCCTTCGTCTGTACGGTGAAGAACCCGGCGCCGGTGATGGCCACGTCGAGCGGGTTGGCGGTGTGGGACACCGTGCCGTCGGCCGGCTCGCGGTAGGTGGCGCGGTCCTGCGTGTAGCTGACGGTGCGGCCGCCCGGCACCGGGTCCACGCTGGTCTGCGTTTGCAGCCAGTCGGCGAACAGCATGCGGCCCGTCTTGAAGCCCGGCGTGTTGAGGTTCGCAAGGTTGGTCGCGGTCACGTCCATGCCGCGCTGCTGGGCGACCAAGCGGGACAGGGCGACGGAGGTGGCGTTCTGCATGGCGGGTCCGGCAAGTTTCGCTCAGCCCGTCCGCAAGCTCCGTGCCAGCCCGTCCCGCCTGGGAATGCGGGCATTTGCCGGGGTGGCACTGCCCGCAGCCGGCAAATGCTGCCGGGTCAGCCCCGCCGGGCAGGCGTTTGCGGTCATTACGGCCTTGTTAACCCATCCCCGCCACAGTGGGGGCGGACGCAAGGGAACCTGGCATGGCAGCGGCGGCAACGGCAGACGGCGCGCCGGCAGAAGCCGGCAAGCAGGGCGGCAAGAAGAAGCTGATCTTCATCGCGGTGCCCGTGCTGCTGCTGGCGGTGGGTGGGGGATTGTGGTTCGCCGGCCTGCTGCCAGGCGCAGCGCACAAGCCTGCCGCGGCCCAGGCCGAAGCGACGCGCGGGCTGCCGGTGTTCGTGGAGTTGCCTGAGATGATCGCCAACCTCAATGCGCCGGGCCACCGGCCCTCCTACGTGAAGCTGAAAGCCCGGCTGCAGCTTGGCAAGGCTGAGGACCAGGCCGCGTTCACCGCCGCCCAGCCCCGGGTGGTGGACCTGTTCCAGACCTACCTGCGGGAGATGCGGCCCGACGAGCTGCGCAGTTCGTCCGGCACCTACCGGCTGCGCGAGGAGCTGCTGGCCCGGGCCAACCTGGTGTCTGCGCCGGCTCAGGTGGTGGACGTGCTGTTCAGCGAACTGCTGGTCCAGTGAGCGAAGCCAACGCCCAAGGCACTGAGTCGGACGAGGCGGCAAGCCCGCCCGAGCGCGTGCTGAACCAGGCTGAGATCGACAGCCTGCTCAACGTGGACGACAGCCCGGCGCCAGGCGACAACCGGTCCGGAATGCATCGCATCATCTCGTCGGGCCTGGTGTCCTACGAGCGGCTGCCGATGCTGGAGATCGTGTTCGACCGGCTGGTTCGCATCATGTCCACCAGCCTGCGCAACTTCACGTCGGACAACGTGGACGTCTCGATCGAGACCATCCTGTCCCTGCGGTTCGGCGACTACCTGAACTCCATCCCGCTGCCCGCCATGCTGGCGGTGTTCAAGGCGGAGGAGTGGGACAATTACGGCCTGCTGATCGTGGACTCCGCCATGATTTACTCCGTCGTGGACGTGCTGCTCGGCGGGCGCCGCGGCACGGCGGCCATGCGCATCGAAGGCCGACCCTACACCACCATCGAGCGCAACCTGGTCGAGCGGCTGATCCAGCTGGTGCTGCTGGACTTGTCCGCCAGCTTCGATCCGCTCTGCCCGGTGACGTTCAAGTTCGAGCGGCTGGAGGTGAACCCGCGCTTCGCCACCATCAGCCGGCTGTCCAACGCCGCCGTGCTGGCGCGGCTGCAGGTGGACATGGAGGACCGCGGCGGCCGCATGGAGCTGCTGCTGCCCTATGCCACGCTGGAGCCGGTGCGCGAGCTGCTGCTGCAGCAGTTCATGGGTGAGAAGTTCGGCCGCGACAGCATCTGGGAAACTCACTTGGCGGAAGAGCTGTGGGCCACGGAGGTGGACTTGGAGGTGGTGCTCGACGAGCAGGTGATGAGCCTAGCAAACGTGCTTGCATTGAAGCCGGGCAGCCAGATCGTGCTCGGCAGCGGCCCTGGCAGCTCGGTGCTGCTCCGCTGCGGCAGCGTCACGCTGTTCGAAGGGCGGGTCGGCCGCCGCAAGGACCAGGTGGCCGTGCGGATCGACCACGAAGTGGCGCAACTCCCGTAAGCGGGCTGAGACGGAGCTGGCGTATGGTTGAATGGCAAGTGCTGTTGGAAGTGGCGTTGATTGGGCTGCTGGGCGCCACCCTGTTCCACGCCCTGCGGCTCGAGCGGGCGCTGGGCGTGGTGCGGCGGGACCGGGCGGAGCTGGAAAGCCTCCTGCAAGGCTTCAACGATAGCACGCGCCAGGCGGAGAACGGCGTGGAGCGGCTGCGGGGCGCGGCTGAGGGCGCCGGCCGTCACATCGCCCGGCAGATCGAGGCCGCGGCGAACCTTAAGGATGACCTGGTGGCGCTGACCGAGCGCGGCGAGCGGCTGGCCGATCGGCTGGACGGCCAAGTCCGCGGCAGCCGCGCCACCGACGTGCCGATCCAGCGCTATGCGCCGCCTGAGCCGGCCCTGCCCGAGGCCGGAGGCGCGCGGGTGCGCAGCCAGGCGGAACGCGACCTGCTGCGCGCCCTGCGGGTGACCCGGTGAGTCGCTTCGGGCGGCCGCGGCTGCTGCCGGCCACCATCGCCGTGGGCGCCGCGTTGCTCGCCACCAAGACGTTCGGGGTGGCGATGGCCTTCATGCCGGTGCCGGAGGCCCAAGCCGCGACCACGCCTGCGGCCCCGCCTGCGGCCCATCCCGTGCCGGCCGCGGCCGTCGCGGTCCCCGCGCCCCCGCCGGCCGCAACGCCCCCCGCGCTGGAGCCGAGCGCTCCCGCGGTGCCCGCCGTCAGCGAGGCCGAGCGCCAGGTGCTGCAGGAGCTGCGTGCCCGCCGCAAGGAGCTTGACGCGCGCGAGCAGGCCCTGGCGCAACGCGAGGACGTGCTGGCCGCCGCCGAGCAACGCATGGAAGCCCGGGTGACCCAGCTTTCGGCGCTGCAAACCCGCTTGGAGCAGCTCGACCACGACCGGCTTGCCCATGACGAGGCGAACTGGGCGGGGCTGGTCAAGGTTTACGAGACCATGAAGCCGCGGGACGCGGCGGCCATCTTCAACGACATGGATTTGGCGGTGCTGCTGCCCGTGGTCGATCGCATGAAGGAAGCCAAGACCGCCGCCATTCTTGGCATGATGCAGCCCGATCGAGCCAGGTTGGTCACGGCCAAGCTGGCCGCGCAACGCACCCAAGCCATCGCCGTGCCGGACCGTCCGGACGCAGGCTGAGCAGTAAGGAAAATCCTCATGATGGACACTTCGGCTGGCGTGCTGATCGTTGATGACTACAAGACCATGCTCCGCATCGTGCGTGGCCTGCTCAGGCAGATCAATTTCCACAACGTGGACGAGGCGAGCGATGGCGCCGTGGCGTTGGAAAAGCTGCGTCACGGCAATTTCGGCCTGGTCATCAGCGATTGGAATATGGCGCCGATGACTGGGCTGCAGCTCTTGCAGGCTGTGCGGGCCGATGCGCGGCTGCGCGCCACGCCGTTCATCATGATCACGGCCGAGAGCAAGACGGAGAACGTCATTGCCGCCAAGCAAGCTGGGGTCAGCAACTACATCGTCAAGCCGTTCAACGCCGAGACCTTGCAGTCCAAGATCGAGAAGGTCTTGGCGCATGCCTGACCCGGTCGGGTTGACCCAGCAGCTGCTGGACGTGCGCGAGCGCTGCGACGCCGCAGCGTTTGACGCTGTGCCAGACGCCAACGCCACCTTGCGACTGGAGCTGCAATCGCTGTCCGGCTGCATCGTTTCGGCCCTGCGCGAGATGGGCGAAGTAGAGGTGCAAACCATCCTACAGTTCCACGTGCCGACGGCCACGGACCAGTTGGACGCCATCGTGTCCCACATGCAGAGCGCCACCGAGGCCATCCTGGAGGAGTGCGAGAAGCTCGACCTCGCCGCGGCCAACACGCACTCCCGCCCGGACGTGAGCGCAGCGACTGCCCGCATCTACGAAGCCTGCTCCTTCCAGGACATGATCGGGCAGCGCGTGGCCAAGGTGATCCAGGTGCTGCGGGTCATCGAGGCGAAATCCGCCGAGATTCTGCGCGTCATGGGCGATGGCCCGGCTCCCGCGGCCCGGCCGCCCAGCGCGCCGGGCCTGCTCAACGGCCCGCAGCACCCGCGCGTGGCGATGAGCCAGGCCGCGGTGGATGACCTGATCGGAGGCTTGTCATGAAGCGGCCGCATCCCGTCGCCATCGTCCTCGCTGTCGGCATCGCAGGGGGCCCAGCCTGGGCCGGCGAGCCAGTGCAGGTGCGGATGGAGACTCACGAGGGCCACGGGCATGTGGTGCTCGACTTCGCCCAGCGCCCGGCCTTCGCGGTCGAGTGCAGCCGCAACGCAGCGACGCTGCGCTTCCAGGGCCTGGGCGTCATCCCTTCTGCCGCGGGTGCGGTGCGCTACATCAAGGGCGTTCGCGGCGGCGACGACTCGCTCACGGTGGCGACAGCGCCCGGCGCCCGGCTACGCACTTTGCAGGTGGGCAACCGCCTGGTGGTCGATGTCCTGCCGCCGCCCTCCGGCCGCCATCAGCAGGCCGCGCCGTCCTGCGAGCCCGTCGCCGGTAACTTCGCGGCAGCGGCGGCCGCCGCCCCGCGCGAGCCGCCCCCGGCACAGGCGACGGCAACCGCCCCGGCGCCCGATGCGCCCGCCCTGGCGGTCCTGCCCGTCACCGTCCCTCCGCCGGAGCCGCTCCCTGAACCGCGGCGGGAAGCGCCATCGCCGCCGATCGCCTCGCCGGGGCAGTCGCTGGCGCTGGCCGCAGCGCTGCTGCCCGCATCCACGGACGGCAGCACCGCTGCCCTGCTGCCCTTCGGCCCGACGGTGGCCGCCGCCGCGTTCCGCCGCGGAACGGAAGCCTGGATCGTGTTCGACGAGCGACGGCCGCTGGACTTGGCTCCCCTCGCCAACGACCCGGTGTTCGCCGGGGCCGCCGTGCAGCTGCTGCCGGGCGCGACGCTGCTGCGGCTGCCGCTGCCGAGCGGCACGCTCGCCATGGCGCACCCCGCGGAGGGCTGGACCGTCACTGTGGCGACGGCAGCAGACACCCACGAGCCGCTGGTGCCGGTATCGGAGAAGCTCCGCTTGCAGCTGCCGATGGCGTCACCGGGCCAGGTGGTGGTCGTGACGGACTCGGAGACGGGGCAGGACCTGCTGGTCGGCCCGTCGCAGGCCGTGGCGCCGGGGCCGCCCGTCCCGTTCCGCGTGCCCGAGTTCACGCTGCTGCCGAGCTGGCAGGGCGTCGTCATGGAAGCGATGTCGGACCGCGTGGCCCTGCGCTCCATCCCTGAGGGGTTTGCGGTCGAGACGGGTGACGCGCCCTCGCCAGCGCCGGGCAACGTCCGCGCATTGGAATCGTCCGCCGTGCTGACCCGCACCTTCGACTTCCCGCCGGAGCTGCCTGGCAGCCTGCTGCGTCGCCTGCAGTTGCAGGTCCAGGCGGAGGGTGCTGCGGCGCCCCGCGCCAAGCTGGCCCCCCGCGAGGCGGTGGCGCAGACGATGCTCGCGCTCGGCTTGGGGCCGGAGGCGCAGTCCCTGCTGCAGTTGGCGCTGAGCGAGGAGCCGCGCGCGGCGTCCCGTCCGGAGCTGTCAGGGCTGTTCGGCATCGCCGCCCTGCTGAGCGGGCGGCCCACGGAGGCGGATGGCCTGCTCAATCCCGACTTGCCGCGGACCGACGAGGTGGCGCTGTGGCGCGCCGTTCGCAACGCCAGTTTGCAGGAGGGCTCGCCGGAAGCGGCGGCCGTCTTCGCCGGCACGGTTGGGCTCGCGCTGTCGTATCCGCAAGCCCTGCGCAACCGGTTGCTGCCGCTGGCCGCCGAGACGATGGCGGAGGGGGGTGCGCCCGAAGCGGCGGACGCCTTGCTCGCCAAGCTGCCCGACGAACCCCTGCTGGCGCTCGCCCGCGCCATGCGCCTGGCCGACAAGGGCGAGAAGCCCGCCGCCCTGGCGCTGTATGACGCGCTTGCCAGCGGCCGGGACCGCCTGGCCAGCGCCCGCGCCGCCACCGCGGCAACCCTGCTGCGCCTGGCGATGGGCACGATCGACCCGGCGGAAGCGGCCAACCGCCTGGAACACGGCTTCCTGGACTGGCGCGGAGACGGGCGGGAGCGCGACCTGCGGCTGCGCGCGGCCGACCTGCGGGCGCAGGCTGGCCAGTGGCGCGTGGCTTTGGGACTGATGCGCGAGACGGTGGCACTCTACCCGGACGACGCTGCCGCCATCCAGGCCCGGATGGTGGGGATGGTGGGGCAGTTGCTGCACGAACCCGCCGCAGCCAGCCTGTCGCCGCTCGACCTGGTGGCCTTGGCGCAGGAGAACGCGGAGGTGGTGGCGCAGTCCGACGCCCATGCCATGGGCGAACTGCTCGCCGACAAGCTGATCGCCCTGGATCTGCCGGAGCAGGCTGGGCCGGTCATCGAGCGGATGGCCAAGGCCGCGGCGCCGGGCGTCGGCCAGGCTGCCCTTGGGGCACGGCTGGCGGCCCTGCGGCTCGGCGAGGCCGACCCGGCCGGGGCCGCTGCGGCGCTGGTCAGCACGGACGCTCCCGGCCTGCCGGGGCCGCTGGTCGAGGAACGGGGTCTGCTGGACGCGCGCGTGCATGCGGCCAAGCATGACGCCGGGGGGGCTGCCGCCATCCTGGCGTCACTCGACAGCCCCGCCGCAGACGAGCTGCGCGCCACCATCTTGGCCAATAGCGGGGACTGGCCCGGCGCTTCGGCCGCCCTCGCTTCGCTGGCGAACCGGTCGCTTCCTTCCGAGGGCGCTTTGAGCCCGGCGCAGCAGGACCTGCTGCTTCGCCTGGCGTCGGCCCAGGCCCGCGCCGGCAACGACGCCGCCCTGCGCCTGCTGGGCTCGCGCGAGGCACGGCGCCTAACCGGGCCGCGGGGCGACATGTTCCGCCTTCTAACCGCCGCCCCGGTGAGCGGCGTGGGAGACCTTCGCCGCGCCGCCGGCGAGGTGGCGCTCGCCCGCGCCATGCCGGCAAGTCTCTCCGCGCTCAACGCGCATTAGGACGCTGTCGCTGCCAATGGTGTTTTAAGCAGTATGTAACTTGCGCCAGGGGTCTTCAAAGACTATCTCTCGCCACCTTGGCCCAAGGGGACGACGATCGTCCAACAGGCTATCTGCTGGTTTGGGGGTACGTGATGAACGCACTTGCTCAACTGGGGATGGTCTCGGAGCTTCCGAGCGAGAACCAGATGACGATCGCTACTCTTCCTGTCTTCGAGGAAGAGGACCGGAAGGACTATTTCGTCGAGAAGGACGGAATGAGGTTTGCCGGCGTCCACTTGCTGGCCGACCTGTGGGACGCCGACAATCTATCCGACCCGGTGCACATAGACATGGCGTTGCGGGCAGCTGCCTTGCGTGCCGGGGCAACCATCCTGCACAGCCATTTCCACCACTTCTCGCCCAATGGCGGCGTGTCGGGCGTGGTTGTGTTGGCGGAGAGCCACATTTCCATTCACACCTGGCCGGAGCGGCACTTTGCTGCAATCGACATCTTCATGTGTGGCGATTGTAACCCGCACGACGCAATACCCGTTCTGCAGGACGCCTTCACGCCAGGCCGCGTGGTGCTGGACGAGCAACGGCGCGGCCAGTTCTAGCCGCGCGGCCCCGCCGTGCCCTGGCTGGCAGAAACGCTCTATCCTGGATGGTCGCAAAGCTTCCATGTCACGCACGAGATCGTGCGTGAGCGGTCCGCGTTCCAGGATATTGTCATCGTCCAAACTGAGCGCCACGGTCGAGTCCTGCTCCTGGACGGGGCAGTGCAAATCACTGAGGCGGATGAGTTTGTCTATCAGGAGATGATCGTCCACGTTCCGCTTATCCAGCATGGGTCAGTAGAACAGGTGATCATCATCGGCGCTGGTGACGGCGGCGTGTTGCGGCGCGTGCTGCAGCATCGCGGAGTGCGCCGGGTCAAGATGGTGGAGATCGACGAGGCGGTCGTCCGCTTATCGCGCGAGCACCTTCCAGACATCGGCGGCCCTGCTTGGGATGATCCCCGGGCCCAGGTGATCATAGGTGACGGCATTGTCTACATGGCAGCTGCTGCACCGCGTTCTGTTGACGTCATATTGGTGGACAGCACAGACCCAGCTGGTCCAGGCGAAGCCCTGTTCAGCGAAGCGTTCTACCGCGACTGCGCCCGCGTGCTGGCGCCTGGCGGATTGCTGGTGAACCAGTCTGGCGTACCGTTCATGCAGCCGGACGAACTGCGCAAGACCAGCGCCTTGCGCGCCCGGGTCTTTCCGCACGTCACGGCTTACGTGGCCGCAGTGCCAACCTATGTCGGCGGCTTCATGGCACTCGGGATCGCGAGCGACCGGCCAATTTCCCTAGTTCCAGTGGCGGAACTGGCAAAAAGAGCGATGCAAGCTGGCGTGCTGGGACAGGTAGATTATTGGTCTCCTGAGGTGCACGCTGCCGCGTTCGCATTGCCGCCCTACATCGCACGGAGCTTACTTCCTTCCTGATGTCTTGGGTCCTGTTGGCTCTTCCGAGCCAAGCTGTCTGCCTCAGGCATGCCAAGTCTTGGCCCTTCCTGCACTGTCACTGCCCAGCGAAGTCGCCAAAGGTTCCGCAGGCGCGTCTCGCCTACTTTGCATCATCCCGCCCAGGCATAGCTCACGGCTGTCCGGTTCCAGCATTCGTTCATATCACCGCTGACCAAGAACCGGGTCTGCGGAGCCTGACTTGTGAGGCTTGCCCGATGCGGGGACGGTCTGACTCGGTGCGGTGACGAGGGAGTTGCCGCCATGCCGATCGCGCTGAGGCCCGACGATGATGCTGCCTGGCTGCGTGCCTTACCCACCAGGGCCATGATGCGGGTCAGACCCGGCGGTTGCTGGCGTCGGTCTGCGACGGGGCGACGCGCAGGGACAGCGGCGACCGGCGGTGTCACGCTGCAGATTGTGCGGGATTGGATGTTCAAGCTGAACGAGCGCGGGCCGGACGGCTTGGTTGGAGGCTTCTGGTCCTCGTTCATTGCCGGAGGTTCGGTACTGCGCATCTTGACGAAGGCGGTCGAGGACGGCCCGATCCCGGCGGTGCACGGCGTGGTGCGCCGGCAAGTGATCGAGCTGTGCCAATGAGTGCGCGAGAGTTCGGGCTCACCGTGTCCAAACAGACGTTGGCGCGTGAGTTGCGCGTGCTTGGTTCCCGCGAGCTGTCGGACCGGCTGCGCCGCCCCGCGCTCCAACCGTCAGGACATCGCCAACGCCGCTGGCCGTTTCGGAGCTCCAGCCCTGCCCTTACCTCGCCACCCGCCCCACAAATCTTCCACGGACTGCTCCGCGCCTGGCAGCTTTCACTGGCCTGGGGCTGGCGCATGCTCACCGGCTTGGAATGCCAAGCCGAGTCGTTGGCGACCGACCAGATCAGCCGGGTGCGGCACTTGGCGGCTGCGTTGCATGCATGGGCGGAGTGGTCTGACGGGGATAAAACGGAAGGCGGTTGCTGCTCCCGCCCACTTTCTGGGGCGTCTCACCATGCCATTCAAATTCACTCTCACATGGTGCCATCCCATCCTAAAGCAGCAGTATAGGGTGACAAGCTCGGCAGCCTATGATGCGGCCCTGCGCCAGCGTGGCAGCCTCACGGCCTGGTTTACCGATACGGCAGTTATGGCCTGGAAGGCTGGGCTGCGAACCACGTGAGGCGGACGTCCACCGGGTGCGGGATTGGCAGACCCGGGCGGGCACGGTGGAGTTGCGCACCCCCAAGCTGCGCAAGGATTGCTGCTTCTCCAGCGTCCTGAAGCCGCGTCGGACGGCCGAGACGGTGCCGACGGCGCTAATCCAGCAGGCCTCCGTTCAGGGCGTGTCCGCCCGCAGCGTGGACGATTTGCTCCGGGCCATAGCGATGGACTGCATCAGCAAGAGCCAGCTCAGCCGCCTGTGCGGTGAGCTCGATGAGCCGGCGGCAGCGTTCCTGGCGCGACCGGTCGAGGGTGGCTGGCCTTGCGTCTGGCTGGGCGCGACCTGCGTGGAAGGCGCGCCGGGACGATGCGCCGGGACGGGCACATCGTCTGGGTGGTGATCCTCGCGGTGAGCGCCACCATCGACGGCCGCCGCGGGGTGCTGGGCAACAGCGAGGCCGAGCCGTTTATGCGGGCAAGACCCAGCGGCGCATCGTCTCGGCCTGGATTGGCACAGCCTTCGCCGAGGCCAACGCGCCCTGGACCATGGCGCTCTGGGCCACGGCGCAGTGGCGCAGGGCCTGTTCACGACGCCAAGAACGCACAAGGTTCTGCTGCGCTTGTCGACGAATGCGGGTGATGTCCTATCCGATGTGATTGGGCTGCCGCGCGGCCTGGTGATGAAAGGGCGATTATGCACCTCTTGACTGGTTTCGGAGAGTGCGCTACGCTCTTTCCAGAGACGAGGAACGGTGTGATGGCCAAGGCTCAGTTCACTAAGCAAATGACGATCAGCCAGTTTGAGGCCGAGTTTCCCGACGACGCCGCTTGCAAGAGCTATCTCCAAGCCCGTCGCTGGCCAGATGGCGCACGCTGCCCCAGGTGCGATAACGAGAGCGTCTATCCCGTCGCAAACCGGTCGTTTCATTGGCAATGCCAGCGGTGCTCAGACAGCGGCGGATACCGGTTCTCGGTGTTGGTCGGGACGATCTTCGAGAACACGAACATTGGCCTGCGTGACTGGTTTCGCGTGATGCACATGATGCTGACTTCCAAAAAGGGCATTGCTGCTCTTGAGGTGCAACGGGTCATGGGCTTCGGCTCTTACCGAACAGCTCATTACCTATGCCATCGTATCCGGGGTGGGCTTGCTAGCCCCGAGTTCCGTCAACTCGTCGGGGTTGTCGAGGCCGACGAAACCTATGTGGGTGGCAAGGCCAAGAACAAGCACGGTGGGCATGGACCAGGCGGCCAGGGCGCAAAGGGCAAGCTGATCGTTGCTGGTGCGGTGAAGCGCAAAGGCAGCGTTGTGGCTTGCGTCATCGCCAACACGGACGCCGGCACCCTTCAAGGATTTGTCCGCGAGGCGGTGTCCACCAAAGTTGATCTGCTCGCCACTGACGAACTGAGCAGCTATCGGGGCCTGACGGATTACCCCCACGAGGTGGTCCGTCATAGCCGCAAGAAATACGTGATCGGCACGGTTCATACCCAGACCATCGACGGATTCTGGTCGCTGACGAAGCGCGGCATCATGGGCACCTTCCACAAGGTGAGCGCCAAGTATCTGCCGCTCTACGTTGCGGAGTTGAGTTCCGCTACAACAACCGGGGCAACCCGGACATCTTCGGTGGTGCCGTGGCACGGTGCTGAGACGCCAAGCGTTGGCTTGGTCCGAATGCGTCTGAAACGGCGTGAAAAGTGGTCAGTACCTGCGTGCAATTTTTGCTCCGTCAGCCAGAACGTTTTGCGCACCCTTGAAATCAAGTGCTAGCGCGCCGTTTGGAAATTCGATCATTTCCTTGAGTGCTGCAATCCTACCTGAGTATTTCTTGCGTTTCGCTTTCCCAATCTGCATCGCAAGGCATTTCAAGCGAACAGAACATAGTTATGTTGTTGGCTCTGTCCTGAAATCGGAATAACTCAGATGCAGACACCATTTTCTTGAGCGTGTTCTCAGTTTTGACAACCCAATCGTCCATTGACTGAAAATACTGTGTTGGTTCTTGTTTGGTTTTATAAAGCCTCATCCCATCCTCATGCATAAGAGCTAAAAGCCGGGTTTTCCGCTCAGCATCAAATACCTCGTTTAGAAAATCATGTTGGCTTCGTGAGTTAGACATGACATCCCTATGCACTCTCGCAGGCGCAGCTAGGGCGTCCCAGGCAAGCATAAGAACGGCCGATGCGACGACTGCGCACGCCACGGCAACGGCGAGCTTGGACTCGCCGCTTACGCTGCCGAGAACCGGCCAACGCTCAAGGAGAAGGAAGAACACCGCTGTCTGAGCAAGAAAGGGGATCACCCCACCCCTCCATTCGCCGGCTCGCTCTCGCCAGCCGATCCAGACTTCCTGTAAGACAACCCGGGCATAATGCATCGACTGATCGTGCAGAAAAAATGAAACCAGTCAAGAGGTGCACAATTTTTGATGAAAGTGCTGGACGTGCCGGGTGAGCGTTTGCCCGGCTCGGAAAGTGCTGCGCAGGACTTCGTCATGATCAAAGGCCGCGTCTTTACGGCGAAAACTGCGGACAAGTTTCTTGCCAATCTTAAATATTAGCTAAAACGATCGATCATCTCGAGGGGCAAAATGGGATGTTGCGCGCCTGGAGCGCATCAACCTTGAACGATGTGGTCGTATGTGTCGAAGACGCGGTTGGCGAGATGGTTTTGTCGCAGGAACTGCCAGATGCTCTCCTGCGGGTTCAGTTCGGGTGCATAAGTGGGCAGGGTCAGGGTGCTGACATCGCTTGGCAGGGTCAGGCGTCCGCCCGGCTCGTGCCAGCCGGCACTGTTGATAACTATGACGGCCGGGCTGCCGGGTATCGCGGCCTGGCTGATCTTGGCCAAGTGCGGTGTCATGACCTGCTTGTCGGCGTAAAATACGATCAGGGCGGTGCCGTGGGCCGGGCAGACGGCGCCGAAGATGTAAGTCCGGCTGTATCGGCAGTCGCGCGGAGCCTGCGCGGCTGCTGCCCGGCCATGGTGGTCAGCGACAACGGCACGACGCTAACGTCGCACGCAATTTTGCGCTGGCAGGACGGGCGGTCAGTGCTGTGGCACTTCATCGCGCCTGGCAAGCTGCAACAGAGTGGATTTGTCGAAAGCTTTAACGGGCGGTTCCGAGATGAATGCCTGAACGAGCGCATGTTCAGCAGCCTGGCCGCGGCACGCCGGATCATCGAGGCGTAAAGGGTCGACTACAATCCGGGACGCCGCACCCAAGCCTGGGTGGGCTCGCCCCAGCAGCCTTTGCAACCCACCCCGAGCAGGGGCGTACGGAAAAGAACTTTGCTTACAAACGAGGGCGTACAAGAGGCAGCGTCATGGCTTGTTAAAAGGTTTTTTGAGATCATCAACGCCAAACTCATGGGGTATTTAGTTTGTGAACATGTTCCACCATGGTTGAAGCCTGGCCGGCGCTATCCTGGAGCGCTCAGGCGTAAGCGTAGGCACCGCCACGCTTCAGCGCTGCCTGGTAGGCAGGGCGAGTGTGGATGCGCGCGAGCCAAGTTTTCAGTTTCGGACGGTCGCCCAAGCTGTCTCCGCGGGTGGCGCCGGCTTCGACTGGAAAGCTCATCATCACATCGGCAGCCGTGAAGTCGTTGCCTGCAAACCAAGCGCTGCGTGCGAGTTCGGCTTCCATCAATGCCAGCTGAGCATCGATGTTGGGTCGTAAAAAGCCTTTCTGGACGTTGTCGCTGATGAGTTTGGCGACGGGACGAATGAAAAACGGCACGCGTGACGGCAAGGCCCCGAACACCAGCGTCATGACCAGCGGTGGCATGGCCGATCCTTCGGCGAAGTGCAGCCAGTATGTGTAACGCAAATGGTCGTCCGAGCCCGGCTTGGGCACGAGCCGGCCTGCGCCGTAGACACCGACCAAATACTCAGTGATGGCCCCTGTCTCGGCTATGGTGCGGTCGCCATCGCTGATGACAGGCGATTTGCCGAGGGGGTGGACGGCACGCAATTCAGGTGGTGCAAGCATGGTTTTCGCATCGCGCTCGTAGCGCTTGACCTCATAGGGCACACCCAGCTCCTCAAGCAGCCAGAGCACGCGCTGAGAGCGCGAGTTATTGAGATGATGGACTACGATCATAGACGCGGCTCCGATTTAAGCGCTCATCGAGGAAACATGCGCGTCATGTCGTGAAGACCGGTCAGCGTAAGAGGGAACGGCAACTGTCTTGCTCGTCATCATCAGCGGCCGTGCTCGCGTTTGTCGCCCGGTAATGTATACCGCCGCCTCGATGCCCTGCCCAGCTCTGAACCTCACCCATGCCGTCCGTCATTTCCGCCAGAAACAGGTTGACCACTACGCCTCATGCCCAACACTCGGAAGCACGATGATCTATCCTGCTTCGCCAGCGGTCCGCTCGATGCCGAGCGGAGTGGGCCAGCCTCTACCGAGGAAGATCTCGCCTCGCGAGCTGCGGCTGGTGCTCACCGGCGAGTTGGGCGGCCTGCAGCACCTGTCCTGGGTGATGACCGCTTTGGTGGTGACCAGCAACGTGTCCATCGTCGTGTTCCCGTTGGGCGCGGTGCTGCTGATGGCCGCCACATGCTGCTTGCTACTGCTCAACTGGAGCGGCAACACCTACCCGTGGCTGTCCGCCCCGGCGCTGGGGCTCGCGGCAGCCGCCGCCGGCCCGTCCGGGCTGCTCGTCCTGGTCAAGCTGCGGGCGGCGCAGCCGATCCTGCCGCCTCACCTGTTCCGCGATTGGGTTTTCGTTACCGGGGATGCAGTGACCGGGCTGGCGGCGATGGCGCTGTTCGCGGCCGTGGTGTTCCTGCCGCTGATGTTCCAGCTGCTGATGGGGGCGAGCCCGTCGCGCGCCGGGCTGATGATCGCGCCGATGATGTGCGGCGTGATCGTGGCCTCCTTTGCCGGCGGCCGGATGGTGTCGTGCAACCGCTGCGCAGCATGGGGGCAATGCCGCTGATGATCACCCAGCCATCCTTGCGCCGAGCGCTGCGCTGACTGACCGGGAGCAACGGTTGGACCACCGCGCTGCTGCACGCTGAAGCTTGGGCCTGCAACCACAAGCGGGTGGAGCGGACCTGGCGCGCCGAGCGCCTGGAGGTGCCTGCGCGCAGCTGAAGCGCAGGCGGCTGTGGCTGAACCACGGCTAGTGCCTGCGGCTGCGCCCGAACCACGTGTGGGCCTACGACTTTGTCGAGAAGCGCACATGCCAAGGTCGCAGGTTCCGCCTCCTGAACGTCGTCGAACCAAGCGGTTTGCCGGACGGGAATGAGTTCAGCCGCGAGTGTCTGGCAATCCGGGTGGGCCGCAAGCTGGGCTCGACAGAGGTGCCGGATGCGAGAGCATCCAGCGGGACCGGCGGGCTGACCGACCTGTTCATCAGCCGCGGCACACCGGCCACCATCCGCTCGGGCAACGGGCCGGAGTTCATCGCGACGATGGTCAGGCGTGGACCGCCGGGCTGGGCGCCACGCTTGCGTGTAGTGAGCCGGGTGCCCGTGGAAAAACGGCTACGTGGGAGCTTCCACGGCAGGCTCCGTGACGAGCTGCTGACGTGCGAGGCAATCAGCATGCTGGCCGAAGCCAAAGTGCTGATCGAGCAATGGCGCAAACACCACAACACGGTGCGCCCGCACAGCGCGCCGAGTTACCGGCCGCCGGCACCCGAGGTCCTTCTGTCGAGGACGCCGGGGCCCGCAAGCCCTCCCAGCCCGGCGGGATCAGCCGCGGCAATCGGCATTATAATAAACTAAAACCTCACCTGGATCACTCGATGGCCGCTGGTCACCATGCGCGTCCGAACGGTTACAAAGGACGGCGGATGGGTGGCGGTTGGGGGTTAGCGAGACAGGAACACGCATAAACCAAGCGATTGTTGAAGAGCGGCGATGACGGCGCAGGCATCTCAGAAGTTGCTCACGTTGCCTTGCCTCAGCCCGCAGAGAATGAACCGACATCAGGAACCGATCTGCGCTTCAACATTGGCAAGAATACTGTAGTTCCCGTGCGATCGGCGAGTGAGTTGGAGACAGATGCCATTAGCCGCTTGCTCAAGCTTTTGGAAGCGCAGCGGGACGTGCTGCAAACCACCCGGTGATGCTTCGCCGCGTCGCCGGATGGCTTACTTTGGCCTCCAACAGGCCGGGACGCATAGCGAGGTCACACTCGTACATAACTGCCCAACCGATCACCCCTCCTCCGCCACGATCCGCCCCGCGCTGATCGCGTCCAGGAACCCTCTCCAATCCCGCTCCGTTTGGTCCGCGTACGTCATCGCGAACTCTCCCACTGCCTCGTCGAACACCGCCCCTTGGCCTAAGTACCCGGCAATCGCCGCCGCATCGCCTGCGCGGGCATGGGCGCGGGCCAAGATGGTGCCGCACAGGGCGGCGTAGAACGGCAGCGCCTCCTCCAGCATCGTGCCGACCTGCGCCAGGTGGGAGTCCTTCAGCCGGCGCACGTAGAAGTCCCGCCCGCCCAGCGGCTTGCCCGTCCAGCCGAGGAACACGTCGGTCGCGGCTTGCATCATGCGCTGGCCGACCACCACGCGCTCGCCCTGGTTGGCGTAATCCGACGCCCCGGCGTACGGCGCCAGCACCGACTCCTGCGCCTGCTTGATCTGCAGCAGCAACGGCGCGCCGCCGTCCGAGACCAACAGGCCGATGGCGCAGAAAGTGCCGACGCTGCCGACGCCCACCACCTTGAACGCCACGTCGCGCAGCTTGTAGCGCGCCAGCAGCACCCGGCGGTCCTCCTGCAAACTGGCGGCGTAAGACTCGAAGGCGCGCCGGGCCGGCAACTGGTGCGCCTCCAGGTGGTGCACGAAGGGCGGCTTATCGCGAATGCGCCACCCGGTGCCGGTCTGCTCCACCAGGCCGAATTGGGCGCTGCCGCTGGCCACCAGCTTCTGCAGGCGGCGCTCGATGCGGCCGCGGACGCGGGCCTCGCCGATGCCTTCGATGGCGGCGGACAGATCGATCCGCGTGCTCCAGGCGTCCACGGGGGGAAGCGTAGCGAGGTTGCCGATGTGGCGGCGGTAGGCGCCCGCAGCGGCCCGCGCCAGCTTGCGGCAGGCACGCTCCGACATGGACGCGACCCGGCCCGCCACGGCCAGGCTGGTGGCCAGGCGCTTGAGGTCCCACTCGAACGGGGCGGGCAGGGTCTCGTCGAAATCGTTGACGTCGAACACCGGCAGGCCCTCGGGCGAGGCGAAGGCGCCGAAATTGGCCAGGTGGCAGTCCCCGCAGGACTGCACGCGAAGGCCGCTGGCGGGCGTGGCGGCAAGGTCTGCCGCCATGACGACCGCAGCGCCCCGCAGGAAGGCGAACGGGTCGGCGCGCATCCGGGCGTAGCGCACAGGCAGCAGCGACTGGATGCGGCTGGCGCCCTGATCGATTAGAATCTGCACTGGGTCGGCGCGGCGCGGCGGAGGCGACCATTCGGCGTGGCCGCTGCGCGGCAGGGCCTGGCGCCGCTGCACGCCCGATCTGAACGTGCGGGCCAGCGCGCAATGGGAACCGGCCGTCAGCGCAGCGCTCCCGCGATCAGCAGCAGGGCATGCCCGTCCGGGTCGTGGGTCAGCAACGCGCGGCTACCATCCGCGAGCGCCATCGCCTCGCCGGGCAGGCCATCCACGTCCAGCACCAGCCGGGTTGCCGCGATATCGCAGGGGCGCAGCTGCGGCGCTGGCCGGACCGGAGGCGACTGGTAGGCCAGCAACTCGATGTGCGGAGTGCCCTGCCGGGGTGCGAGCGCCACCACTTCCACCCGCGCGCCGTCCAGGCCGTCCAGCCGGTCCTGCTCCACCCCGTAGTTGAGCTGCCGGGCGGCGACGCGCAGGCCGAGCGTGTCCCGGTAGAAGGCGATGCTGCGCTCGGCATCCGCCACCACGATGGCGGAGTGGTCGATCCCGTCATCGTGGCCGTCGGGGAAGCGCAGCAGCTCCAGCGGGTGGCCCTCGCCGTCGCGGAACTTGTAAGCGGTAGCCCCGCCGGAGCGCTGCGGCAGTTGCTGCGGGCCACCCCGGCTGAGCGGGGACGGGGCGAAGGGCTGCAGCCGGGCGTGGGCGGTCGCCATGTCCGTGACGGGGACCGCGATGTGCTGGAATACCTGGTCGCAGTTGCGGGAATCTGTCGGGTAGGGCTCGCCGGGGGGCTCGAAGCATTGCAGCAACAGGGTCTGGCCGCCGCGGTGCAGCCCGGCCTGGACGATGCGTTCCGCGCCGAGCAGCTTGGCCAGCGCCGGGTCCGCTTCGCCGCGGCTGATGGCGACGAAACCTAGGGCGGCCTCGTAGAACGCCTCCGCCCGGCCGAGGTCTGCCACGGTCAACTCGACGCGCAGCAGCCGCTGCGCCTGCATCATGGCCGTTGCGCGCCGCGCACGTTGGTGTAGATCGCCATGAGGCTGTGGGACGCGCAGATGAACAGGCGGCAACGATTGCGCCCGCCGAAGCACAGGTTGGACACTGTGACGCCGGTGAGGACCTTGCCCAGCACCGTGCCGTCCGGGTCGATGCAGTGCACCCCGTCCGCGGCGCTGCTCCACACCCGGCCATCGCTGTCGCAGCGCATCCCGTCGGCGAAGCCCGGCTCGATCTTGTGAAACACCCGGCCGCGCTCCAGGCGGCTGCCGGCCACGTCGAACACGCGGATATGCTGCACCGGGTGCGGCGCGAACTGCCAGCCGCTCTCGGCCACGTACAGCAGGCGTCCGCCCGGCGAGAAGCACAGCCCGTTTGGGCCGGTAAAGTCGTCGGCCACCACGGCCAGCGTCCCGTCCGGGTCGAGCCGGTATAGCGTGGGGGGCAGCTCGGGCTCGTGCTTGCCGCCCTCGTAATCCGTGTTGCCGCCGTAATGCGGGTCGCTGAACCAGACGGCGCCGTCGCTGGCCACCACCAAATCGTTCGGCCCGTTCAGCCGCCTGCCCTCAAAACGGTCCACCAGGATGGTGACGGTGCCGTCCAACTCGGTGCGGGTGATGCTGCGGCCATGGTGGGAACTGCCGACCAGGCGGCCCTGCATGTCGCGGGCGTGGCCGTTGGCGAAGTTGGACGGCTGGCGGAACACGGACACGCCGCCGTCCTCCGTCCAGCGCAGGATGCGGTCGTTGGGCAGATCGCTGACCAGCAATTGGTTAGCGTCGGCAAACCACGCCGGGCCTTCGAGCCAGGCGTAACCCTGGCCCAGGGTGAGCAATGGCGCGTTGGGCAGCGCCAACGCCTTGAAGCGCGGGTCCAACTCGGCAAGCCAGTCTGGCATGGCTACTTGATGTGGCCGGGGCGGTGCACGGGCGGCACGTGCAACTGCATCGTCATCAGCACCGCCGGCTCGCCGCCGACCGTGCCGGACATGTGGCCCTTGCGGCCCTGCGCGTCCTGCTTGCAGCCCTGATCCTCGCCGAGCGAGATGTCACCCGGGCCCATCTCGACGCGGGTGCCGTCCATGGCCTCCACCCACCAGCGGCCGGAGATCGGAATGATCCACTGCGGCGCCGGGTTCTCGTGCCAGGTGCCGACCCAGCCAACCGGCTGCACGGTGAACACGGCGGTGGCCTCGCTGCGCAGCTGCTTGTCATTCCACTGCGGGTCTGCGCCGCCCACTCCCTTCAGCTCCCATTCGGTGAGCTGGCAGCGCTGCTGATGGCTGACACCCTGCTCGTCGGTCCAAAGGTGCCAGTAGCCGATGCTGGGCTTGTCGCCAGGGTCGCTCATGGCCGCAGCCTTCTGTAAGGTTGGGAGGACGCCAGCGGATCGCGGGCGAAGTCGCGCACGCTGTAGCCCTTGCCGCCGAACGCCAGCAGCAGGAAGCCGCCCGCCAGCGAGAAATTCTTCATGCAGTCCCAGAACAGGTCGCGCCCCTTGCTGTCGCCCGCGTGCCAAAAGTCACCGGGACGCCAGAACTGCTTGAACAGCACGCCGGTGGCGCCGCAGTAGCCGGCCATGACCAGCGCCGCCGCACGGTCCGCCACCCCGGTCAGGATCGCGACCGGCATGGCCACCTCCACGAACAGGCCGGCGAGGATCATGCCCTTGGCCGGCACCGGCTCGGGCAGCAGAGTTTCCGCCTGCTTCACCGCGCCTTCGAAGTTGATAATCTTGTCCAGTGCCGAGAACGGGAAGAACAGGCTGACCAGCAGGTAGCGCATCGCAAAGGTCGCCAGGGCGCTCATGCGCCGAGCCTTTGCGTCAGGTGGTCGGCCACGCGCAGCGCGTTGGCGATGATGGTCAGCGTCGGGTTCACCGAGCCGATGGAGGGAAAGAAGCTGGCGTCGGTGACGTACAGGTTGTCCAGCTCGTGCGCCTTGCAGTGCAGGTCCAGCACGGAGGAGGCCGGATCAGTGCCGAAGCGCAGGGTGCCGGCCTGGTGCGCCGTGCCGCTGATCGGGATGTCCTTGCCGAGATACAGGCTGCGTTCCACCAGGATCGGGTGTGACCCGGCCTTGCCCATGTAGTGTTCGAGCTTCTTTTTCAGCCGGCGGTGCGCCTCCATGTTGGTTTCCGTCACATCCAGCCGCACCTTGTCACCCTTGTAGTAGATGCGGTTCTCCGGCAGCGGCAGGTCCTCGGAGGATAGCCAGAAGTCCATAGAATGCCGGGCCATCTGGTCGAACGGCATCTCCGGCAGCCATTCCAGCCAGGACGGCAGCGACTCGCCCTTGATCTGGTCGGCGTGGGAGGTGGCGCACATCTGGATCAGGCCGAGCGGGAAATCCCAGTCGTCGGCCCCGAAGTAAAAGTCGGTGATGGCCAACGTCTTCTGGAACACTGTCGTGTTGGGCTGGCGCAGCAGCGCCATCAGCACCGACTGGTTGTGCCGCATGTAGTTGCGCCCGACCTGGCCCGAGCCGTTGGCCAGGCCGTTCGGGTGGCGGTCATTGGTGGAGCGCAGCAGCAGCAGCGCGGAGGACAGCGCGCCGCACGCCGCCACCACGATATCCGCGGTGTAGCGCGCCTCGGAGACCCCGGCGGCACCCGTGTGGGTGACGTGCACGCCGGTGACGGTGCGGCCCGCCGGGTCCGTCTCCAGGCGCGAAACGTAGGCATTGGTCATCAGCGTCAGGTTCGGGTAGGCGGCGAGCGCTGGGTCCACGCACATCACTTGCGCGTCCGCCTTGCCGTTGAGCAGGCAGGGAAAGCCGTCGAACGCGTCGCAGCGGATGCAGATGCTGGTGGGGGTGGGCTTGCCGTCCTTCTCGTCAAGCTTGATGCCGAGCGGCAGGTGAAACGGGTGCAGGCCTTCCGCGGCGAAGCTCTCGCTTAGCTGCTGGATGCGCGGCTCGTGGGAGACGGCGGGGTATGGGTAAGGGCTGTCGGTCGGCGGCTCCAGCGGGTCCTCACCGCGCTGGCCGTGGACGTGGAACAGCGCCTCGGCTTGGTCGTAGTACGGCTTGTAGTCGGCGTATTTCAGCGGCCACTCCGGCGAGATGCCGTCCTTATGCTGGACGGCGTCGAAGTCGCGCTCGCGCAGGCGAAACAGCGCGGAGCCGTACACCTTGGAGTTGCCGCCGACGAAATAATGCAGTCCCGGGTGGAACTCGGTGCCGTCTTTGCCGAACCAAGTTTCCGTGGCCTGGTACTTGCCGTCCACGAACACGGTCTGCGAGTCCCAGTTCGGCCGCTCGCGCGGCAAGTAGTCGCCGCGTTCCAGCAACAGAACCTTCTTGCCCGAGGCGGCCACGCGCTGCGCCAGGGAGGAGCCGCCAGGCCCGCTGCCGATGACGATGAGGTCGTAATGATTCATGGTGGTCCCTGTCATCAGATGTCGAGCCTCTTGGCAAGCAGGTGCAGCCCGAGGAGGCTTGCCAGCACAACGCCCCACGTTGCCATGCGGTGGCGGTCGGTGAACATCTCCCAGCTGCCGGTGCGCGCCACGGCGTCGAAGCGGCCATGCGCCGCCTGGTGGCCGGGCACCGGATGGAAGAGGTTGGCCGGCGCGTCCGCAGGCTCTGGCTTGCTGGTGATCTGGCCGCTGTAGCCGTGGGTGGCCAGGTAATGGTCGGCAAAGCCAGGCG
Source organism: uncultured Acetobacteraceae bacterium (assembly GCA_964235495.1). Lineage (GTDB taxonomy): Bacteria > Pseudomonadota > Alphaproteobacteria > Acetobacterales > Acetobacteraceae > LMUY01. The sequence continues at coordinate 30,435 of CAXSAX010000036.1, forward strand.
CGATGCGGTTGGCCATGATGGCGACCACCGTGGGCATGCCCACCCACACCTCCCGCCGCTTGTGGGTGGCCGCGAACAGGATCGCGCGGGCCGGTACTTCCGGTTGATAGACAGGCGGCACGGGCTGGGATTCATGGCCGAGCTTGTTCAGCGCCCAGTCGAACTGCGGCGTGTTGACCGCCGGCAGGTGGACCATGGTGAGGTGGATGCCCGCCTTGTCGTGGATCAGCTCCGAGCGCAGGCTGTCTACGAAGCCGCGCACGGCGGACTTGGCGCCGCAGTACACCGCCTGCAGCGGCACCGAACGGTAGGCCAGGGCGGAGCCGACGTGCACAATGGTGCCCCGGCGGCGCGGCCGCATGTGGCGCAGTGCCGCCATCGTGCCGTGCACCTGGCCCAGATAGGTGACGGCCGTGCCGCGGGTGAACTCCTCCGGCGTGGTGTGGTGCACGGGAGCGAACACGGTGGACATCGCGTTGTTGACCCAGACCTCGATCGGCCCCAGTTCGGCCTCCACCTGGTCCGCCGCGGCGTCCACCGCCGCAGCGTCCGCCACGTCGGCCGGCAGCACCAGCGCACGCCGGCCCATGGCGCGGATTTCGCCGGCCGCCTCCTCCAGGCGCTCGCGGTCGCGCGAGATCAGCCCAACATCATAGCCTGCGCCGGCGAAGGCGCGAGCAGTGGCCCGCCCCACGCCTGCACCTGCCCCGGTGATCACAACAATCGGCGCCATGTCGAACCTCGCTGCGGCAGCAACGAGACGCGGCCGACCCCGGGCGGTTCCGCACAAGACTGCGTCAAGCGGCTTTGCGTTGCGGCTCCGCCCCCAGCAGGAACTCCAAATCCTCGGCGTCCAGCCCGGCCGCATCCACCTCTGCGTCCAGCGCGATGCCGGCCAGCTCCGCCTTGCGCTGCTGCAACTGGATGATGCGCTCCTCCACCGTGTCGGCCGCGATCAGCTTGTAGATGAACACCGACTTGGTCTGCCCCAGCCGGTGGGCGCGGTCGGAGGCCTGGTCCTCGACCGCCGGGTTCCACCAGGGGTCGTAGTGGATGACGGTGTCGGCGGCCGTCAGGTTCAGGCCGCGGCCGCCCGCCTTGAGGCTGATGAGGAACAGCGGCACCTCCTCGGCCTGGAAGGCGCGCACCGGCTCGGCGCGGTCCCGCGTGTCGCCGCGCAGCTCCACGTAGCGGTGCCCGGCCGCGTCCAGGCGGGGCTTGATGAGGTCCAGCATGGAGGTGAACTGGCTGAACAGCAGAATGCGGCGGCCTTCCGGGACCATGCCGTCGATCATCTCCATCAGCGTGTCCAGCTTGGCCGAGGGCGCCTCGCTCGGCCCGGTGGACAGCTTCACCAGGCGTGGGTCGCAGCAGGCCTGGCGCAGCTTGAGCAGCGCGTTCAGCACCACGAAGCGGCCCTGGCCCGGCCCCAGCTCCGCCAACTGGTCGCGCACGCTGTCGTGCAAGGTGGCGCGGATGGTGTCATACAGCTCCCGCTGCTCGCCGCCGAAAGTGATGTGGCGCAGGATGGTCTCCTTGGGCGGCAGCTCGGTCGCCACCTCTGCCTTGGTGCGGCGCAGGATGAACGGGCGGATGCGGCGGCTGAGCTGGCTGCGGCGCAGCGGGTCGCCGTCCTTCTCGATGGGGGAGCGGAAGCGCTTGCCGAACGAGCGACGGTCCCCCAGCAAGCCCGGCTGCAGGAAGGCGAACTGGGACCACAGCTCGTCCAGGTTATTCTCGATCGGCGTGCCGGACAGGCAGATGCGCTGGCGGGCCTGCAACTGGCACACAGCGCGGGTGGCCTTGGCCTCCGGGCTCTTGATCGCTTGCGCCTCGTCCAGCACGATCAGGTGCCACATGATCTCTCGCATCGGCTCGGCGTCGCGCGCCAGCACGGCGTAGGTGGTCAGCACCACCGCCACCCCGTCCAGCCGTGCGCGGCGGGCCTCGCGGCCCTGGCCGTGCAGCACCGCCACCTCCAGGTGCGGGGCGAAGCGTTCCAGCTCCGCCTGCCAGTTGGCGACAAGGCTGGTCGGCACCACCACCAGCACCGGGCAGTCCAGCCGGCCCGCCGCATGCTCGGTGGCGATGTGGGCGATGGTCTGCGCCGTCTTGCCCAGGCCCATCTCGTCGGCCAGGAAGGCGCCGAGATTGTTGGCGCGCAGGTGCTGCAGCCAGCTCAGCCCGTGCTGCTGGTAGGGCCGCAGCGTGATGCCGAACCCGGCGGGTGCGGCCACCTCCTCAATCGGCGGCAACTCGCGGAACCGCTCCACCGTGGCGGCGACCTCGGCGGCGTCCTGCCAGCGGGTGGTGAGCAGCTCCTCCAGGTCCAGCACGGCGGCGGCCTCGCCGACCGGCAGCAGCAGGGAGGAATCCGTGCGGTTGGCGGCGGACTCCATGAGGTCTCCCACCACGGCCAGCAGGCGGCGCACCCGCTCGGCCGGCAGGCGCACCACGCGGCCGTCCTCCAGGCTGGTGACCAGCTCGTCGCCCAGGGTGCGCAGCGCCTCCGGGCCGCGTTCCATCAGCCGGGTCAGGATGGGCAGCAGCGCCACCCGCACGCCGTCCACCTCGATGCCGAGGTCGAGCGAGAAGCTGCCGCGCTCGGCGTCGCTCACCCGCGCGTCCAGCCCGCCCACGATCTGCGCGACCCGGGGGCCGAAGCCGCTCTCGACCGTGCAGCGCCAACCTTCTGCCTCCAGCGCGGGTACCCGCTCCGTCAGGAAGCGGTGCCAGTGCTCCGCCGCGTCGGCACCGCGCAGCACATGGACCCGGCGGCCCTTGCCGGTGCTGCCGTCGGCCACACGCAGCTGCACGAAGCCATATTCCGTCAGCACCTGGGAGGCGGCGGCCTCGGCCGCCGGGTCCCGCCGCACGAACTCGGCGCCGCGCGGGCCACCCACGCGGACGAACTGGCGCTCGTCGTCGCCTTCCGCCACGCCGTGCCCGCCATGCTCGCCGGCGTAGTCGAAATCGAGCGTCAGGGTGTCGAGCAGGGCCAGCACGCCGGCCTCGTCCGGGCCGTAGCGCTTGGACAGGCGCAGCACGGGGGTCGCGGCGCGCTCCACGATCACCTGGTCGCTTTGCAGCGCCGGCAAGGCGATCGGCTCGCGCCGGCGGCCACGTACGGGCTTGGCGAGGAGGGCCGGGGCGGCGCGGAACCGAGCCTCGCCCACCGCGCCGCTGGTGGCGTCCACGTACCAGCTGGCGTCGTCGCCCATCAGCACGGCGGAGCGAGGCGGCAGCGGCGGCGGCACCCCCGCCTCGAACGAGCGGGCGGGGCCGGCGACGAGCTTGCGGCGGGTATTGGCCCAGCGTGCCTGGCCGCTGGCGAGCAGCGCCTCCATCAGCTCCGTCAGCCGTTCGGGCGGCACTTCCGTGCGATCCGCATCCAGCAAGGCAGCGGCGGCCTTGGCGTCGGCGGACTGCGCCGGGTCGGTGGCGACGGCGGCAGGTGTTACGCCCACGGTGCGGCCGCTCGCCTCGTCCAGCAGCAGCAGCGAGACGGTGCAGGCCAGCGGCGGCGTGGCGGCCGACAGTTCGAACACGAGCTTGCGCGCCGGCGCTTCGGCCGCCGGCAGGTCCAGCGCCGGCTGGGCGCGGCGCAGGCCGGGAAACTTGTCCAGCGCGGCCAGTCCGGCGGCGGCCACGTGGGCGCAGGCCGGCAGCCGGCAGCTGCAGCGCGTGCCGAAGCTGACTCGGCGGCCGCGCGGCGACGGGGTAAGGGTCACGGAGCGGCGCACCCCGCCATCCGCCACCGCGGCCGTGATGGTGTCGCCCGCCAGCGCCACCTCCACCGCGCCAATCAGCACCAGGCTGCGGCCGCGGGTAAGGGCGCGGGGGTCAAACACGGCACGGAGGTCTTCGGCGGAGAACGGCGTCGGCATGCAGCATTACCTTGGGTCGGTCGAGGGCACGGATATGGCGGCCTGGCAGCATAGCGCATCGCCACCCAGCGTATCACCCCATGCGCGCCACGCTGCCCCAGGCATTCCTTGAGGTGGTTCCTTGGAGGGCGGGGCATGCTACACGGATGCCATGAATACGCACGAGAGCAGCCTGGCCTTGCCGGACCATTTGGTGGATGCCGAGACATTCCGCGCCTGCATGCGTCGGGTGCCTGGCGCGGTGACAGTCGTGACCACGGCGCATGATGGCCGCCGCGGCGGCCTGACCGCCACTGCAGTGTGCTCTGTCAGCGCGCTACCGCCGCAACTGCTGGTGTGCGTCAACCGGTCCAGCAGCGCGCAGGCGGTGATCGCCGCCGCCGGCCGCTTCGGGGTAAGCTTCTTAGCGCACGACCAGCAGGAGGTGGCGGACGCGTTCTCCTCCTCGGTGGAGGACCGGTTCGCGGCGGCGGAGTGGGTGGAGTTGGAGTCTGGCTTACCAATCCTGAAGGACGCGGCAGCGGCATTTGACTGCGTGGTGGTGCAGAGAGTGGAGGCGGGAACGCACACAATCTTCATCGGCGGCGTCGTCGCAGCGGTGGCGCGGGACGTGCCAAGCCTGATGTACAAGTCGGGCGAGTACCTGATGTTCTGAGCCGTGGTAACGGTTTACGTGATAAATTTTCATTTCGAACACTGTTTTAGCAAGCTAGGGTCAGGACTCATTTCTTCAGTCAGAAGATGACGGTAGCAGCGAGC
>CAXSAX010000037.1:0-34943 GCA_964235495.1 uncultured Acetobacteraceae bacterium
TGACGGACGCCCAGCTCGCCGCCGCCATGGTGCGGGAGGCGGCCCGCAAGCGGCTTCACGGCTCAGGGTAGCGCGGCGCCTCCCTGCCCGCCTTGCGTCGCGGCCGGGCTTGAACCAACGCCGTCCGGCAGGGTTGTTGCAGCGTCAAGCCCCGCTTGATGCTCGCCCGGGGCCGTGCCTGGCAGGAGGAGCGCTGCTTGACGGAAACCTTGCTGATCGCATTGGGCGGCGCGCTGGGCAGCGTCGCGCGCTATTGGCTGGGCGTGTGGGCGCTGCCGTTCAGCCGGTCGCTGCCCTGGGGCACCATCTCCATCAACGTCGCCGGCTGCTTCGTGATCGGCTTCTTCGGTACCCTCACCCTGGCGGGCGGGCGGCTGCCGGCCTCCGAGCCCGTGCGGCTGCTCGTCATGGTGGGGCTGTGCGGCGGGTTCACCACCTTCTCCTCGTTCAGCCTGCAAACCCTCGACCTGCTGCGGGGCGGCGCACCGGGGCGGGCCGTGGTCAACGTCACGGCCTCCGTGCTGCTCTGCGTCGCCGCCGTGGCGGCCGGCCACCTGCTCGCCGCGCGGCTGAACGGCGGGGCGGTGCAGATCACCCAGAGCGCGGCCGAGGAGGAGACCTCTTGAGACGTGGCCTGCAAGCCTAGACGACGCCCCGCTCCCGCAGCCCCGCCACCTCCCCGGCCGACAGCCCCAGCCGCTCCGTCAGCACCGACTCCGTGTGCTGCCCCAGGGTGGGCGGCGGCAGGCGGTAGGCCACCGGCGTCTCGCTCAGCCGCACCGGGTTGGCGATCACCCGCACCCCGTCCGCCGTGGCGGCGTGCGGCATCTGCACCACGGCGCCGCGCGCCTGCACCTGCGGGTCGGCGAACACCTCCGCCAGCGTGTTGATCGGGCCGCAGCCGACCTTCAACGCCTCCAGCCGCTCCATCCACCAGCCGGTCGGGTGGCGCAGCATCACCGGGGCCAGCGTGTCGGTGACCAGTTGGCGGTTGGCCACCCGGGCCGCGTTGCTGGCGAAGCGCGCATCCGCCAGCAAGTGGCCCAGCTCGAACGCGCCGCAGAACCGCGCAAACGTCGCGTCGTTGCCGACCGACAGCACCATCGAGCCGTCCGCGGTGCGGAACACCTGGTAGGGCACGATGTTGGGGTGCTGGTTGCCCAGCCGCGCCGGGTTCTCCCCGGTGGCCAGGTAGTTCATGCCCTGGTTGGCCAGCCAGGCGACGTGGGTGTCGAGCATGCCGATATCGACCTGCTGCCCCTGCCCGGTCGCCTCGCGGTGACGCAGCGCCGCCATGATGCCGATGCAGCCGTACAGCCCGGCGAACAGGTCCGCCAGCGGCACGCCGACCTTCTGCGGCAGCCCGTCCGGCTCCCCGGTCAGGCTCATCACTCCGCCCATGGCCTGCACCAGGCTGTCATAGCCGGGCCGCGGCGCATACGGGCCGGTCTGGCCGAACCCGGTGATCGAGCAGTACACCAGCCCGGGGAAGCGGGCATGCAGCTGCTCGTAGCCGAGGCCGTATTTGGCCAGCGCCCCCACCTTGAAGTTCTCCGCCAGGATGTCGCACTGGCCGATCAGCCGCAGCGCCAGCGCCTGTCCCTCGGAAGTCGCGATGTCCAGCGTGACCGAGCGCTTGTTGCGGTTGGCGCCGACGAAGTAGGCGCTCTCCCGCGTCCCCGGCATGAAGGGCGGCGCGAAGCCGCGCGTGTCGTCGCCGCTGCCGGGCTTCTCGATCTTGATGACGTCCGCGCCCAGATCCCCCAGCATCTGCACGCAGGTGGGGCCGGCCAGCACGCGGGTGAGGTCGAACACGGTCAGGCCGTGCAGGGGGCCATTCGGCTGCGTCCCCGTCTGGTGCATCATCGCGCCTCCCGCTTGCCCGGCTGCAAGGCCAGGGCCATTGTCTGCCTTGGCATTACAAGCACGCCGCCACCGGAGGCAAACCGATGCTGGACCGCCCGCACCCCACCCCAGAAGGCCCGAGCCTCGACGAGCGCGCCCTCGCCCGCGCCCTGTCCGGCGTGCACCTGATCGGCGGCCGCTTCGTCCCCGCCCGCTCCGGCCGCAGCTTCGCCGTGGTGAGTCCGGCGACCGGCGAGGAAGTGGCCCGCGCCGCCGAGGGCGATGCCGACGACGTGGCGGACGCCGTCGCGGCGGCGGACGCGGCGCAGAAGCCGTGGGCCGCCATGGCGTCGCGCAAGCGCGGCGCGCTGGTCGGCCAGTGCGCCGCCCTGCTGCGCGAGCACGTGGAGGAGCTGGCCCGGCTGATCGCGCTCGAGACCGGCAAGGCGCTGCGCACGGAAAGCCGGGTCGAGGCCAATACCATTGCCGACATCTTCGAGTTCTACGGCGGCCTGGGCGGCGAGCTGAAGGGCGAGACGGTGCCGTTCGCCCCGGGCGTGCTGTCCGTCACGGTGCGCGAGCCGCTGGGCGTGGTGGGCGCCATCATCCCGTGGAACGTGCCGCTGCTGCTGATGGCGCTGAAGGTCGCCCCCGCCCTGGTGGCCGGCAACACGGTGGTGGTGAAGTCGGCCGAGGAAGCGCCGCTCACCGTGCTGCGGGTGTGCGAGCTGGTGAACCGCATCCTGCCCGCCGGGTGCTACAACATGCTGTCCGGCTACGGCCCGGAGTGCGGCGCGCCGCTGGTGCTGCACCCCAAGGTGCGCAAGGTCACCTTCACCGGCAGCGTCGAGGTGGGCCGCATCGTGTCCAAGGCGGCGGCCGAGAAGCTGATCCCGGTGACGCTGGAGCTGGGCGGCAAGTCCCCCATGCTGGTGTTCGCCGATTGCGACTTCGACCGCACCGTGGCCGGCGCGCTGACCTCCATGCGCTTCACCCGCCAGGGCCAGAGCTGCACGGCGGCCAGCCGCATCTACGTGGAGCGGCCGATCTTCCAGCGCTTCGTGGACGCGATGGCGGCAAAGGTGGACGCCATGGTAATGGGCGACCCGCTGGACGAGGCGACCGACATCGGCACCATCATCAGCCACGACCAGTTCGACCGCGTGAGCCGCTACATCGCCCAGGGCAAGACGACGCCGGGCGCCGAGGGCCGCGCCTGCTCCGCCATGCCGTCCGACCCGTCGCTCCGCAAGGGCTTGTTCATCCAGCCGCACATCTTCACCGGCCTGCCGGACGACAGCGCGCTGGTGCAGGAGGAGATCTTCGGCCCCGTCACCTGCATCTTCCCGTTCGACGCGGTGGAGGACGTGCTGGCGCGCGCCAACGGCACCGAGTACGGCCTGGCCGCCTCCGTGTGGACCAACAACCTGAAGGTGGGGCTGGACCTGGCGCACCGGCTGGAGGCGGGGCTGGTGCAGGTCAACCAGAACCTGGTGGTTCAGGCCAACCTGTCCTATGGCGGCGTGAAAAGCAGCGGGCTCGGCAAGGAAGCCAGCCTGGAGGCGATGCTGGAGCACTTCATGCACAAGAAGACTATCATGGTGAACTACGCCTGACATGGCCAAGGAATGGACCATCCCCGCGGAGCTGCAGCCGGACCCGGCGGATTACCGCTTCGACCTCGACCGCGTGCTCAGCGCGGTCGTGGGCCTGCGCGCCTCCGCCCCCTCGGACGCCTTCACCGCCTCCGCCCTCGGCACCGAGCGGGAGGGCTCGGGCGTGGTGATCGGCGATGACGGGCTGCTGCTGACCATGGGCTACCTCATCACGGAGGCGGAGACGGTGTGGATCACCGCCGCGGACGGCCGCGCGGTGCCGGGCCATGCGCTGGCGTTCGACGGCGAGACCGGGTTCGGCCTGGTGCAGCCGCTGGGCAAGCTCGGCCTGCCGAAGCTGGAGTTCGGCGACAGCTCCGCCATCGGCCTGGGCGAGGCGGTGCTGTTCGCCGCCGCCGGCGGCCGCAGCCGGGCGATCGAGACCAAGGTGGTGGGCCGCCAGGAGTTCGCCGGCTACTGGGAGTACCTGCTGGACGAGGCGATCTTCACTGCCCCGGCGCACCCGTTCTGGGGCGGCGGCGCGCTGATCGGCAAGGACGGTGAGCTGCTGGGCGTGGGCTCGCTGATCCTGCAGCAGGGCGACGCCAAGGGCCGCCGGCACGACATGAACATGATCGTGCCGATCGACATCCTGCGCCCGGTGCTGGACGACCTACGCCGCTACGGCCAGGTGAACCGCCCCGCCCGCCCGTGGCTCGGCGTGTACGCCATGGAGGATGAGGAGACGGTGGTGATCGGCGGCCTGGCCGATGGCGGCCCGGCCGACCGCGCCGGCCTGCGCACCGGGGACCACGTGCTGGCGGTCGAGGATGAGGAGGTGACCGACCTGGCCGGGCTGTGGCGCGGCGTGTGGGCCTGCGGCGTGGCCGGCGCCAAGGTGACGCTGATGGTGGAGCGCGACGAGCGCAAGCTGCCGGTCAGCATCGCCACGGTGGACCGCCGCTCGCTGCTGAAGTCGCCGCGGATGCACTGAGTGGCGCTGTCGTTTGCAGCATCCAAACGGCTTCTTTTTGTCCTATGATGAACGACCAGGGCGGATGATGGACGATATGACCGAGAAGGCACCTACGATCGTCAACATGCACACGGCGCCGGAAATCGCGGCCGACGTGCCCGCCGCCTGGACGCATTTTCAGCGCGAGTTGACGCCTGCGATGAAGGATGCGGGACCGGGGCGTTTCGGGATGGGCCGTCTCGGCATGAACGCCAGGCGGGTGCCCCCGGGCCACAGCGCGTGCCCGGCGCACACGCACCTTCAGGCCGATGAGATCTTCGTCGTGCTCGAAGGGCAAGGTCTGTTCCGCTACGGCGATCGCGTGCACGAAATCAGTCCCGGAGACTGCATCTCCTGTCCGGCCGACACGGGGATCGCGCATCAGATCGCCAACCCCGCGACCCCGGACGGCACGGGCGACCTGGTCTATCTCGCGATCGGCGCCGAGCCGCCCGGGGAGGTCTGCACCTATCCCGACAGCGGCGCGCTCGTCATCGATGCCCTCGATTATCGCCACGGCTTCCTGCGCGAGGCGGATTATTACGAGGGGCAGCCGCAACCCACGCCGCTTCTGACGCGCGGCCGCAACGCACCCGTCTGATCGGGGCGTGCGGGGTTGGCCCTGGGGTGGGGTCCGGCTCGGGGCATCTGCTGTCGCGCCCCAACTTGACGGCTCATGCCGGTCGTCAGAACAGCTTGGGCGCCCGCTCCGCCGCCGTCCCGCGCGGAAAGCTCGCCTCCCAGCCGCCGCCGAGCGCCTTGTAGAGCTGCACCAGGTTGGTCGAGACCGTCGTGGTGCTGTCGGCGGATTGCTGCTGCGCCTGCAGCAGCGTGCGTTGCGCCGTCAGCACGTCCAGGAAGGTGGACAGGCCCTGAACATACTGCGCCCGCGCCAGGTCCAGCGCGTGCTGCGCCTGGTCCACCGCGATGGCCAACTGGGTGCGGCGCAGCTGCTCGGCCGAGTAGTTGGTCAGCGCGTTGTCCACGTCGTGGAAGGCCTGCAGCACCACCTGCTGATACTGCACCGCCGCCTCCTGCTGCTGCGCCTTGCGCAGGATCAGGTTGAACTTGAGCCGCCCCCCCTGGAACACCGGGATGGTGACGGAGGGGCCTCCGGAGTACTGCAGCGCCCCGTAGGCGCCGAAATTGCCCAGGTTCTTGAGCTGTATCGCTTGCACGCCGATGCTGCCGGCCAGGGTGACACGGGGAAAGAACTCCGCCTCCGCCTCGCCGATATCCGCCGTCGCCGAGTGCAGCTGCGCCTCCGCGCGGCGGATGTCGGGCCGGCGCTGCACCAACTCGGACGGGAAGCCCACCGGGATGCTCGGCGGCACCGGCGGCACCGGCCTGGGCGGGGAAAGCTGGGCCGTGAGCGCACCCGGCGTCTCGCCCAGCAGCAGCGCGATCGCGTTGGTGGTGACGTCCGCCTGGGCTTGCAGCTGCGGGATGGTCGCAGCGGTGCTGGCCACCTGGGCGGCGGCGTTGGCCACGTCCAGCCCCGTGGTCAGCCCGCCCGACTGGCGCTCCCGGGTCAGCCGCAGGCTGTCCTGCTCGCTGGTCAGGGTGTCGCGGGCGATCTGCAGGTCCCGCTGCTGGCCGCGCAGCTGCAGGTAGTCGTTGGCGATCTCGGCCAGCACGGTCACCAGCGAGTCGCGGCGCTGCTCGGCCGACATGTCGATGGCGGCGTCGGCCGCCTCCACCTCGCGGCGCACCCGGCCCCAGAAGTCCAGCTCCCACGTCGCGTCGAAGCCCGACTGGAACAGGTTGAACGAGCCGAGGTGCATCCCCGGCCCGCCGCCGGTGGAGGTGACGGAGGTGGGGATGCCGCCGGAGGTGCCGCTCAGCCCGTTGGCGCTGGTGGCGGTGCTGGAGTTGATGCTGCCGCTGCCGCCGCTGCTGCCACTGCCGCTGCTGCTGCCTCCGCCCCCGCCGATGAGGCCGATCACGCCGCGGTCCGAGATCTTCTCACGCACGTAGTTGGTGTTGCTGTTGGCGGTCGGGTACTGGTCCGCCGCCGTGACGCCGCGCTGCGCCCGGCTCTCCTGCAGCCGCACGGTGGCCAGGCGCACGTCGAGGTTGGACCGCGCGGCCTGCTCCTCCAGCTGCGTCAGGATGGGGTCGTTGAACACCTGCCACCACGCCGGGTCGATCGGCTCGGCCACGACCTGGCTGGGCGCCGCGGCGGGCTGCGGGCGGGGCCGGCTGGCGAACCAGGAGCCGGGCGCCCACAGGCTAGGGCGCTGGAAGTCAGGCCCGAGACTGCAGCCGCCCAAAGGAGCCGCAGCAGCGGCCATGGCGGCGGCGAGCGCGAAGGAGGGCAATCTCAAGGTCAGCGCGCCTCCGGCAGGGTGGGACCAGGCGGTCCAGGCTGACCGATCGGTCAGCCCTTTGACACCAACCCCGCTTTGCGTGGAAGGTCAACCCACGCCAGGGAAGACGAGCCGGATTGAACATCGAGACCGTTTGCTTTTCAGAGGAAAAACAGTTCCAGATCCTCCGCGGCGCCGCGGCCGTGTTCTCGCAGGATGGTTACGAGGGCGCCAGCATGTCCCGCATCGCGGCCTATGCCGGCGTCTCGAAAGGCACGCTGTACAATTATTTCGACGGCAAGGCGGAGCTGTTCGCCGCCTGGGTCGCCCGCGAGTGCGAGGACCTGCGGCACGCCTTCGACACGCAGGACCCGGATGATGCGCCAAGCGCCGGGCTACGCGCCATCGGGCTGCGGATGCTGCGCATGATGCTGTCGGACGCCGGGCTGACGATCTTCCGCGTGACGGTGGCGGAGGCGTCCAAGTTCCCGGAACTGGCCCGCGCCTACTACGACACCGGCCCCCGCGTGGCGATCGGCTTCCTGTCCGCCTGGCTGTCCCGCCAGGCGGCGGCCGGCCGGCTCGACGTGGCCGACCCCGTGTTCGCCGCCGAGCAGTTCTTCGCGCTCTGCCAGACCCGCGTTGCCATGCTGCGTCGCCTCGGCCTGGCCGCCAGCGTGGACGAGGCGTTGATGGAGACGGTGGTGGACGCCTCCGTGCTGATGTTCCTCAACACGTATGGGCCCAAGCGATGATCGACCCGCTGCCCGCCGTGCTGGACCGCATCGAGGCCGGGCTCGACGCATCCCGGGCACGCTGGTTCGAGCTGCTGCGCATCCCGAGCGTCAGCGCCCAGCCCGCCCACGCCGCCGATTGCGCCGCCGCCGCGGACTGGCTGCAGGCCTATCTCGCCGGGATCGGCTTCGACGCGCGGATCGTCGGCACGCCGGGCCACCCCGTCGTCCTGGCGCATCATCCCGGCACGGCCCCCGGTCCGCGGCTGCTGTACTACGGGCACTACGACGTGCAGCCGGCCCAGCCGTTGGCGCTGTGGGACAGCCCGCCGTTCGAGCCGGTGCTGGGCGAGGGGCCGCACGGCGCCCGCATCACCGCCCGCGGCGCGGTGGACGACAAGGGCCAGGTCATGATGTGGTTGGAGGCGCTGCGCGGCTGGCATGACGCCGCCGGCGGCCCGCCCTGCCCGGTGACGGTGCTGATCGAGGGCGAGGAGGAGGTGGGCAGCCTCAACCTCGAACCCTTCCTGCTGGAGCACCGCGACGCGCTCGCCGCCGAGGTCGCCATCGTCAGCGACACGGGCATGTGGGACATCGACACCCCCGCCCTCACGACCCGGCTGCGCGGCATGGTGTATGTCGAGCTGACGCTGCGCGCGGCGGAGCGGGACCTGCACTCGGGGCTGTTCGGCGGCTCGGCGCTCAACCCGATCAACGCGCTCACCCGCATCCTCGGCGCGCTGCACGACGCGGACGGGCGGGTGCAGCTGCCAGGCTTCTACGACGGCGTCACCGAACTGCCGCCCGCCGTGGCAGCCGGGTGGCAGGCGCTCGGCTTCGACGAGGCGGCGTTTCTCGGCGGCATCGGCCTGTCCGTGCCGGCCGGCGAGCGTGGCCGGACGGCGCTGGAGCGGATGTGGGCGCGCCCCACCGCCGACATCAACGGCGTCTGGGGCGGCTACACCGGGGCCGGCAGCAAGACGGTGATCGCGGCGCAAGCCTCGGCCAAGGTGTCGTTCCGCCTGGTGCCGGGGCAGGACCCGGCGGCGGTATTCGTCGCCTTCCAGCGCTTCGTGGCCGAGCGCATGCCGGCCGATGCGCGGGTGGCGTTCGAGCTGTTCGGCAGCGCCCCCGGCGTGGAAATCCCGGACGGCAGCCCCTGGATGCAGGCCGCCCGCGCCGCCCTGGCCGACGAGTTCGGCCGCCCCGCCGTGACCATCGGCAGCGGCGGCTCGATCCCCGTGGTGGAGAGCATGAAACGGCTGCTCGGCTTGGATTCCCTGCTGATGGGGTTTGGCCTTGCAGACGACCAGGTGCACAGCCCGAACGAGAAATTTGAGTGGCGCTGCTTCCGCCACGGCCTGCGCAGCCACGCCCGGCTGCTGGCGAAGCTGGCCGGGTGAACTCCGGCAGCCGCCGTGCTATGGCAGCGCCGTCACAGGAGTCCACCATGCCCTGCCTTCTCCGCCTGGCCGCGATCATGGCCCTGATCGGCCTCGGCGGCTGCGTGCCGCCACCCGACGGCTCCTCCGCCTACACGCCCGGCTACGGGACGACGCCCCCCGGCTATCCCGGCCAGTCCGGCTACCCAGCGCAGCCCGGGTACGCAACCCAGCCAGGCTACGGGGCGCAGCCAGGCTATGCCGCCCAGCCGGGTTATGGCGCCCCGCCCGGCTACGGGACGCAATCCAGCTACCCGCCCCCGCCGGGCTATGCGCCGCAGCAAGGCTATGGCGCGCCGCCCCAGGGCTATGGATCGCAGCAGGGCTATGGATCGCAGCAGCCCTATGGCGCGCAGCCGCCCGGCGACCCCTCGCCCTCTCAGGGCTACAGCCGCGGCTCCGGCCTGGGCTACTAGCCGCCTAGCCGCTGCACATGGGCGGTGCTACCCACCGCTCCTCCCGTCCAACCAAGGCAGCCATGACCGCGCACTTCCCGGCCTCCACGCTGGCGCCGGAGCAAACCGGCCCGCTGGTGCTGGCCCTGCCGAAGGGCCGCATCCTGCGCGAATGCGGCGCGCTGCTGGCCCGCGCCGGGGTGCACCCGGCTGCCGACTACCTGGACGAGGATTCCCGCCGCCTGCGTTTCCCCACCGATGACCCGGCGCTCGACGTGGTGCGCGTGCGCCCGTTCGACGTCGCGACCTTTGTGGCGTTCGGCGGCGCGCAGGTGGGCATCTGCGGCTCCGACGTGCTGATGGAGTTCGACTACCCGGAGCTTTACGCGCCGCTCGACCTGGATATCGGGCACTGCCGGGTCAGCGTGGCCGGCCCGTCCGGTTGGATCGACACGGCGGAGTCCCGGCTGTGGTCCCGCGTGCGGGTGGCGACCAAGTATCCGAACATCGCCCGCCGCCACTTCGCCGCCCGCGGCATCCACGCCGACGTGGTGCACCTGAACGGCGCGATGGAGCTTGCGCCAAGCCTCGGGCTGTCCCGCCTGATCGTGGACCTGGTGCAGACCGGGTCCACCCTGGCCGCCAACGGCCTGAAGGAGAGCGAGGTGATCGCCCGCGTGTCGAGCCGCCTGGTGGTGAACCGCACCGCGTTGAAGACCCAGCCCGAAGCGGTGGGCGGCTGGATCGAGCGGTTCCGCCTGGCGCTGGCGTCATGAGGCGGCTGGACACGGCGGAACACGGCTTCGTCGCGGCGTTCGACGCGCTGCTGGACGAGGCGCGGGACACCACCGCCCGCGTGGACGGCCCGGTGGCGGCCATCATCGCCGCCGTGCGCGAACGCGGCGACGCGGCGCTGTGCGGCTTCACGGCCCAATTCGACCAGCACGCCCTAACGCCCGACCGCATCCGCATCGGCGCGGACGAGATCGACGCCGCGGCCAGCGCCGTCCCGGCCGAGCTGGCGGCGGCGCTGAACCTGGCCGCCACCCGCATCGAGGCGTTCCACCGCCTGCAGCTGCCGCAGGACATCGAGACCACGGATGCCGCCGGGCTGCGCATGGGCATGCGCTGGACGGCGCTGGACGCGGCGGGGCTCTACGTGCCTGGCGGCAAGGCCGCGTATCCCTCCTCCGTGCTGATGAACGCCATCCCTGCCCGCGTTGCGGGGGTGAAGCGGCTGGCGATGTGCGTGCCGACGCCGGGTGGGGCGCTGAACCCGCTGGTGCTGGCGGCCGCCCGGCGCGCCGGGGTGTCCGAGGTGTACCGCGTCGGCGGGGCGCAGGCGGTGGCGGCCATGGCCTACGGCACCGCCACCATCGCGGCTGTGGACCGCATCGTGGGCCCGGGCAACGCCTACGTGGCGGAAGCCAAGCGGCAGGTGTTCGGCCGCGTCGGCATCGACGGCATCGCCGGCCCGTCCGAGGTGGTAATCCTGGCCGATCACACCGCCGACCCGCGCCGGGTGGCGATCGACCTGCTGGCGCAAGCCGAGCACGACGAGAACGCGCAATCCATCCTGCTCACCGACGACCCGGCGCTGGCCGACGCCGTGGCCCATGCCGTCACCGCCGAGCTGCGCAGCCTGCACCGCCAGGAGGCCGCCGCCTCCTGGCGCGACCATGGCTGCATCATCCGCGTCCGCGACTGGGCCGAAGGCGCCGCGCTCACCGATCGCCTAGCGCCCGAGCACCTGCAGATCATGGTGGCGGACCCGGCGGCGCTGTTCGCCCGCATCAAGCACGCCGGCGCCGCCTTCCTGGGCTCGGACTGCCCGGAAGCGCTCGGCGACTACGTGGCTGGGCCGAACCACGTGCTGCCGACCGGCCGCACCGCCCGTTTCGCCTCCGGCTTGTCGGTGTTCGACTTCCTCAAGCGCACCACCTGGGTGCAGGCCGATGCCGCCTCCCTCGCCCGGGTCGGCCCGGCGGCCGTGGCGCTGGCGGAGGCGGAAGGCTTGCAGGCCCATGCCCGCAGCGTCGCCATGCGCCTGGGACAATGCCCGCGCGCTTGACCCGGTGCGGCTGCCACATCATGTTCCGCCCCGTCAACGGGACAGAAGGCGCGTAGAGATCATGCATGTCTAAAGAGGATATGATCGAGTTCAGCGGCACCGTCTTGGAGCTGCTGCCCAACGCGATGTTCCGCGTGAAGTTGGACAACGAGCACAGCATCCTGGCGCATACCTCCGGCAAGATGCGCAAGAACCGCATCCGCGTGCTCGCGGGGGACCGGGTCAACGTCGAGATGACTCCCTATGATCTGAGCAAGGGCCGGATCACCTTCCGTTTCAAGTGATTTGGCCGTTTCAAGTGACTTGGCCACCTCAAGCGCGTTACGGAGCCGCCCATCGCTGACGCTGGCCTCCGCCAGCCCGCGCCGCCTGGCCCTCCTGGCCCAGGTTGGCATCACCCCCGACCACATCCGCCCCGCCGACCTCGACGAGACCCCTCAGCACGACGAGATGCCGCGGCTGCACGCTGCCCGGCTGGCGCGGGAGAAGGCGGCTGTGGCGCACGTGCCGGGTGGCTTCACCCTGGCGGCGGATACGGTGGTGGGCCTCGGCCGTCGGATCCTGCCCAAGGCCCTGGACCCCGGCCAGGTTGCCGCTTGCCTCAAGATGCTGTCGGGGCGGCGTCACCATGTGCTGACAGCCGTGGTGCTGCTGGGTCCGGACGGGCGCGCCACGGAGCGTCTGGTGGACAGCGTGGTGGCGTTCGCCCGGCTGACTCCAGGGCAGCTGGCAGGCTACGCCGCGTGCGGCGAAGGCGAGGGCAAGGCAGGCGGCTATGCCATCCAGGGCCGCGCCGGCGCCTTTGTGCGCTTCTTGGGCGGCAGCTACACCGGGGTGGTGGGGCTGCCGCTGTTCGAGACAATGCAGCTGCTGCGCGGCCAAGGCTGGCTCTCGCCGTGACCCTGCACGCCGCCTGCAGCCCGGGCGAAGTCCGGGTGGCGGCGACGCAGGGCGGCCAATTGGTAGATTATGCGATCTGGCGGCCGGGCCGTCCCGACGGCGTGGGCGACACGCATCGTGGCCGGGTCACGGCGGTGGTCCCCGGCATGGCGGGCGCGTTCGTCGCCATCGAGGGCGCGGATGGCTTCCTGCCCGACAGCGCGGGCGCTGCCGGCCGCGGGGTGGGCGACATGCTGTGCGTGGCGGTCGTGCGTGCGGCCCAGGGCGGCAAGGGCCCCCGCCTGGCTGTGGCGGTGCAGGGGGCCGGCGCTGGGTCCCCTGCCCTGCTTCGCCGCGGCCCGAACGCGGTCGAGCGGCTGGCTGCGCTGCATGGCGGTGCAGTCCTGGTGGATGATCCCGCGGTGGCGGCTGCGCTGCGACCCCTGCTGGGGGAGCGGGTCGCGGTGGGCCCGTCCTGGGATGAAACGCTCTGCTCCGCAGTGGCGGCCTTGGCTGAACCCGTTGCCGCCCTGCCCGGGGGCTTGCGGGCCTGCATCGAGCCGACGGCGGCGCTCGTGGCCATCGACATGGACATGGCCCGCGCCACGGCCGGCGCGGAACCCAAGCAGGCGAAGCAGGAGGCCGCGAACCGGGCGGCGCTGCCCGCGCTCGCACGCCAGATTCGGCTGCGCAACCTGTCCGGCGCGATCCTGGTCGACCTGGCCGGGCTGTCGGTGCGGCGCCGGGCCGCGTTGGCCGATGCATTCCGCGACGCCCTGGCGCCTGACCCGCTCCGTCCCCGGCTGCTTGGCTTCACGGCCGGGGGGCTGGCGGAACTGCAGCGCCCCCGCATCCATCCGCCGCTGCATGAGCTGCTGGCCGGCCCCCACGCGGCCGGGCTGGCGGCGCTGCGCGAAGTGGTTGCGGGCGCCGATGCAGCAGGCGCGCCCGTGCTGCGGGCGGCTCCGGACGTGGTCTCGGCCCTGGAGGCCGATCCCGTGGCGTTGCCCGCCCTTGCCAACCGGCTCGGCCGCGCCCTTGTCCTGCGCTCGGACCCGGCGCTGCCCTCCTGCGCCACTGCCCTGGAGAGCCATCGTGGCTGAACCGCCCCCGCCCGGAACTTGCCCTATCTGCGGCGCGACGCCCGATCCGAAGCTGCGGCCGTTCTGCTCGGCCCGCTGCGCCGACGTGGACCTGGGCCGTTGGTTTACCGGTCAATACCGGCTGCCCACCCGCCCCGACGAGGAAGAGACCGGCGAGGGCGCTTGATCCGCCAAGGCTTGAACAGAGCTGGCGCATCCGCTACACGCGCCGCTTCCAGCGTTGCCCAGGTAGCTCAGCTGGTAGAGCATGCGACTGAAAATCGCAGTGTCGGTGGTTCGACTCCGCCCCTGGGCACCAATCTCCTCTCCTGCGCTCAGGCCGGCTGCTTTCGGCCAGCCCGTCGGCGGGTCGCACGAAGGCCGGCTTTCCAGGCCGACTACAAACCTCTGCCGCCGCCATAGTTGACCGGCGCGGTGGAGCGCACCCAGTAGCGGGCCGTTTTGACAGCGCGGTGCCTTGTGCCGAAGCTGGGACATGGCAGCCAAGACCCCCTTCCCGATCGAGAACGCCACTGCCGTCATCACCGGCGCCGCCAGCGGGATCGGGCGGGCCTTGGCGCTCGACCTCGCGCGTCGGAAAGGCGCCTTGGCCCTGGTGGACCGGGACGGCGCCGGCCTGGCCGCCGTGGCGGCGCAAGCCCGCGAGAGCGGCGTGGCCGTGACTGAGCACATGCTGGATGTGGCCGACGCTGCCGCGGTCAAGGCGCTGCCGGCGGCGGTGGTCGCCAGCCACGGCCGGGTCAACCTGCTGGTGAACAATGCGGGCGTCGGCCTGATGGGCACGTTCCAGCAGCTCACCGCGGAGGAGTTCGACTGGCTGTTCGCGATCAACTTCACCGCAACCGTGCAGTTCACCCGTGCCTTTCTGCCGCTGCTGCTCGCCGAACCGGTGGCCCAGCTGGTCAACCTGTCCTCCATCTTCGGCATCGTGGCGCCCAGCGGCAACACGGCCTACTGCGCGGCCAAGTTTGCCGTGCGCGGCTTCAGCGAGTCGCTGCGGCACGAGCTGGAGACGACCGGCGTGGGCGTCACCGTGGTGCACCCGGGCGGCGTCGCCACCAACATCGCCCGCGACACCCGGGTCAGCGCCACCATCGACCCGGAGGACGCCAAGCGCGCCATCGCCAGGTTCTCCCGCGGCCTGGTCACGTCGCCCGAGGCGGCGGCGGCCCGCATCATCCAGGGCATCATCCGGCGGGAGCGCCGGGTCCTGGTCGGCCGCGACGCCATCGCGATGGATCGCATCCAGCGCCTGGCGCCGACGGGTTACTGGGCCATCTTGCGCAAGAGGATGGGCGCGCGCCCACAATAGGATTTACCCATGGCAAGCTGGCAGGCCCACCTCACCGTCCTGTTCCTGAAATACCAGGTCAAGCGCAAGATGCGCGGCCACGTGGACGTGGTAAAGGCGCGCGCCACGCTGAACGGCGTCAAGCAGCGTGTGCCGGCCGGCGCGCGCGCGACGGCTGAGCCAGTTGGCGGCGTGCCCGGCGAGTGGATGCGCCCTGCCACCGGACGGGCCGCGGGCACCCTGCTCTACCTGCACGGCGGCGGCTATTTCGCGTGCTCGCCGCAAACCCACCGGCCCATCACCGGCGGGTTCGCCCGGCGCGGCTTCGACGTGTTCACGCCCGACTACCGCCTGGCGCCGGAGAACCCGTTTCCCGCCGGGCTGGACGATGCCGTGGCGGCGTATCGCGGGCTGCTGGAACAAGGCATCCCGCCCGCCGCCCTCACCCTGGCCGGCGACTCCGCGGGCGGCGGCCTGGCGTTGGCGCTGCTGCTGCGCTTGAAGCAGGCCGGCGTGCCGCTGCCCGCCGCCGTCGCGCTCTTCTCGCCCTGGACCGACCTGGCCAACACCGGCGAGACGCTGCGCACCAACTCCGCCCGTGACGCCATGTTCACCGGCGAAGGCATGGAGCGCGCGACGGAGCCGTACCTGGCCGGGGCCGACCCGCGCAACCCGCTGGCCTCGCCGCTGTACGGCGACCTCTCAGGGCTGCCGCCCCTGCTGATCCACGCTGGCGACTACGAGGTGCTGCTGGACGACAGCCGCCGCCTCGCCGAGCGCGCCCGCGCCGTCGGGACGCGGGTGGTGATGCGGACCTGGCCGGTGGTGCCGCACGCCTGGCAGATGTTTCCCATCCCGGAGGCGGGCCATTCGATGGATGAGGCGGCCGGGTTCCTGCGCACGGCGCTGAGCGTCAAGCCGGAGCGCGCGGTGGTGGCGGCCTCGTGATGGACGCGATCGCCATGCTGCTCTCCCGGGCCTCCGCTGGCGCGATGACAGACCCGGCGCCAGACGCGGCGGCGCTGCAGCAGATCGTCCAGGCGGGGTTGTGCGCGCCGGACCACGGCAAGCTGCGGCCCTGGCGCTTCGTGGTGATCCAGGGCGAGGCGCGGGCGCGGTTCGCCGCCGTGTGCGTGGCCGCGCTGCGGGCCAGGGAGCCGGACGCGCCGGAGAGCGAGGCGGCGCGGACGCGCGGCAAGCTGCTGGCCCCGCCGTTGATCCTGGCGCTGGGCGTGCACCTGACGCCGGCGCACAAGGTGCCGGAAGTCGAGCAGATGATGGCCGTGGCTGCCGCCGCGATGAACATGCTGGACGCGGCGCACGCGCTGGGCTTCGGCGCAAAGTGGATCACCGGGCCGAACACGTACGACCCGGCGGTCGCCGCGGCGCTGGGCGTGGACCGGCTGATGGGGTTCTTGTACCTCGGCACCTTGGCCGCGCCGGTGCTGCCAACACAGCGGCCGGCCGTGTCAGATTATTGCCGGGAGTGGCAAGGATAACAGCCGGCGCCTGACGAGTTCGGGCGTTTCCGCCCATGCAGCCGCTAGCGTTCCGCCCCATCCCCGGGGCAGGATTGATTTGGCCGCCCTGCGTCACGGAGTCTTAACAGCTCCCAGGCAAGGTGAGTGGCCGAATGGTTCTGGGAGGCGCCGGCGTTGCTCGAGACTCTGGAAAGACCGTCGCGCGCGCGGGACAAGGTTGCGTCAGCCATGGCCTAGAGCTGCTCCGCTCCTGGGCTGCGTGAGTTCATCGTTGCCATCGCGCTGGCGGCGCCGGTGCCCGTCATCATGGCGTTCACCTCGGTCGTCCGCTTGGACTTCAACTACCACGACGTCTTCATCCGCCTGGACGCGGCTTGGCGCACCTTGCAGGGGCAATGGCCACACTCCGACTTCTACACGCCCATCGGATTGGCCTATTTCTGGCTGCACGGCGCGGCGGCCTGGCTGGTCGGGATGGACGGCCGCGCGGTGATCTGGGCCAGCCTGCTGGCGCTGCCGTTCGTCATCGTCCCCGGCGCGGTGCTGGCCTGGCGGCGGCTGGGCGCCCTGGCCGCCGTCGCGCTGATCGTCCTGCTCACCGTCCTGGTGGCGGCGCCCACCTTCATCGATGGGCCCAGCCTCGTCATCGTGCACCTGGCCAACTACAACCGGATCGGGGGAGCGCTGGACGCCCTTGTGTGCCTGTGGGCCCTGGCCGCCCCGTTCAACCGCTCGCGCGGAGAAAGCCTCGCCGAGGCCCTGATGATGGGCGTCGTCCTGCTGATCCTGCTCTATCTCAAGGTCACGTTCTTCGGCTTCGCCGTGGCGGTGGCGATGGTCGGGTGCGTCACCGTCGCGGGCTTTTGGCGGTCGGCGGCCCTGGCGGGAGTGGTTGTGGCGCTCGGGGTCGTGGCGCTGGCGGGGCTGGCGGTCTGGCTGGCGCCCGGCCAGTGGATCGGGGTCGCCGGCATCGTCGTCGCAGCGGGAGGCTGCCTGCTGGTCAGCAGCCAGAACTTCGGCGCGTTCTCGCCCTCCCTGGTCGTCCTCGTCGTGCTGCTCGCTCAGCGGATCGGCACGGGGCCGAGCGACCACGCGGACTGGCCGATCGCCGAATCGACGTTGGTCTGCATGGGCGCGTTCGCCGTCCTGCTCGCATCGGTGCCGTTCATTACGACGCAGGTTGCGGGCACGCTGGGCCACGTCGTCCTGTCCCGCGCCCAGGGCGTCGTGGCGGATGACGGGCGCACGCGGCCGCTGCACGACGTGATGTGGTACAAGCAGCTGTTCGAGCCCTATGACATGCCGGATGACTACACCGTGGCGGACGCCGTCAAGTGGCGGCCGAACCTTCCCCCGCAGACCTTGAGCCTGATCCTGGGGGACGGGTTCGACCTGCTGCGGCGGGAGGGGCTGGCCGAACGGCGCATCGCCAACCTGAACTTCAGCAACCCCTTCCCGGTCGGGCTGGGCGCACCGTCGCCGCGGGGCGTGGCGCTCTGGTGGGACCCGGACCGGACATTCGTGCAGGGCAAGATCACCGCCGAGATGATCGTGGGCGACGCGGAGGTGGTCATGGTGCCCAAGCTCTGGCTGTACTACTTCGTCGTGACCAACCTGACCGACGTGACGGCCGATCTGCTGCGGCGCGACTTCGTGCCGCAGCAGAGCCAGTTCTGGACCGCCTGGGTGCGGCGGACCTGAGAACGCCGCCGCGTCAGGCGGCGGGGGAACGGCGGCCGCAACGGGACGGGAATGATCTGCAAGCCGTCACGCCGGCAGCAGGTGCAGCTCGGGCAGTGCGTCCAGGTGGCAGGCCGCCTTCTGCCCGGGCGCCCTGGCCCGCAGCAGCGGCTCCTCCACCCGGCAGCGATCGAACACGTAGGGGCAGCGCGTGTGGAATCGGCAGCCTGCCGGCGGGTTGATCGGGCTGGGCACGTCGCCGTGGAGGACGATGCGGTCGCGCCGGGCCAGCGGGTCCGGCACCGGCACGGCGGAGAGCAGGGCGCGGGTGTAGGGGTGACGAGGGCTTGCGAACAGGCTGCGGCGGTCGGCCAGCTCCACGATCTTGCCCAGGTACATCACCGCGACCCGGTGCGTCAGGTGCTCGACGATCGCCAGGTCGTGGCTGATGAACAGCAAGGCCAGGCCTAACTCGTCCTGCAAGTCGCTCAGCAGGTTGATGATCTGCGCCTTCACCGACACGTCGAGCGCGCTCACCGCCTCGTCGCAGATGATCAGGTCGGCACCCGGCGCCAGTGCGCGGGCGATGCCGATGCGCTGGCGCTGGCCGCCGCTGAACTCGTGCGGGAAGCGGCGCAGCGCATCCCGCGGCAGCCGCACCTTGTCGATCAGGGCGGCCACGCGGTCGTCCAGCTCCGAGCCGCGCGCGAGACCGAAATTGGTGATCGGCTCGGCCAGCACGTCGCGCACGCGCATACGCGGGTTCAGGCTGCTGAACGGGTCCTGGAACACCACCTGCACCCGGCGGCGCACGGGCCGCATCTTGCGGGGGGGCAGCTGGTCGATGCGCTCGCCATCCAGCAACACCTCGCCGTCCGTGGGGTCGGTCAGCCGCAGGATGGCGCGGCCAACCGTGCTCTTGCCGCAGCCGCTCTCGCCCACGATGGACAGCGTTTCGCCTGCGGACACGGTGAAGGACACGCCATCGACGGCATGCACCGTCGCGGTCTGGCCGCCGAACAGGCCGCCCCGGATCGGGTAGTGCTTTTGCAGCGCGTTGACTTCGAGCAGCGGAGTCATGGTGCGGCGGGGGGCGCGGCGGGGCCGGATTGCGGGTCGGTGTCCCGCAGGATGCCCCCTGGCAGTTGCACCCCGCTGACGCAGCGGTGCTCCGGGGCATAGCCGTCATAGCGGTTGGCGAGGCAGGCGGTGGAGGTGCCGCAGCTGTTCAGGGCAAGCAGAAGTAGGAGGGCCAACCGCACCTACGCCGCCTCCGCGCGGTGGCATGCCACGAAATGCCCCGAGAGCTTCTCCTCCACCGCCGGCGCCACCGTGCGGCAATGCTCCACCACCATCGAGCATCGTCCGGCAAAGGCGCAGCCTACGATGCGCTGCCGCAGGCTCGGCACAAGGCCGGGAATCTCCACCAGCTTGCTGCGCCCGCTCGCCTGCAGCGACGAGCCGAGCTTGGGCACCGCGCCGAGCAGGCCGCGCGTGTACGGGTGCAGCGGCCGGGCGAACAGGTCCCGCACCGGGGCCTCCTCCACCTTGCGGCCGGCGTACATCACCACCACGCGCTCCGCCATCTCCGCCACGACGCCGAGGTCGTGGGTGATCAGCATGATGGCGGAGCCAAGCCGGGTCTTGAGGTCCCGCATGAGGTCGAGGATTTGCGCCTGGATCGTCACGTCGAGGGCCGTGGTCGGCTCGTCGGCGATCAGCAGCTTCGGATTGCAGGCCAGCGCCATCGCGATCATCACCCGTTGCCGCATGCCACCCGAGAGCTGGTGCGGGTACTCGCGCACCCGGCGTCCCGCTGCGGAGATGCCGACCAATTCCAGCATCTCCGTCGCGCGCTGCATGGCCTGGGCTTTGTTCATGCCCTGGTGCAGCCGCAGCGTCTCGCCGATTTGGCGGCCGACCGTCAGCACCGGGTTCAGGCTGGTCATCGGCTCCTGGAAGATCATGCTGATGTCGTTGCCGCGCAACTTGCGCATGGCTGACTCCGGCAGGTCGAGCAGGTTGCGCCCCGCGAACTCGATGCTCCCCGCGACCTTGCCCGGCGGCGTGCCGATCAGGCGCAGGATGGACAGCGAGGTGACGGACTTGCCGCAGCCGCTCTCCCCCACGATCGCGACCGTCTCGCCCGCGTCGATGTGGAAAGACAAGCCTTCGACCGCGCGGACAACGCCGTCGGGCGTGCCGAAATGGGTTTGCAGGTTCCGGACCGAGAGGATGGGGGAACGGCTCCCCTCACCCCGGCTTTCTCCCGCAGGGAAAGCAAGCAGGGAAGCCGCGCCGCTCAAATCCGCTTGGCCAGGCGGGGGTCGAGCATGTCGCGCAAGCCGTCGCCCAGCATGTTCACCGCTAGCACCGTGAGCGACAGGAAAGCGGCGGGGAAGAACACGATGAACGGCTTGACCTGCCAGAGCGAGCGGCCCTCGGCCATGATGTTGCCCCAGGACGGGATGGTCGGCGGCGTGCCGGCGCCGATGAAGGACAGGATCGCCTCCGTGATCATGGCCGACGCGCAGATGAACGTCGCCTGCACCATGATCGGCGCCAGCGTGTTGGGCAGGATGTGGCGGAAGATCACCCGCGGCGCGCGCGTGCCGGAGGCCACGGCCGCCTCCACGTAGGGCTGCTCGCGCAGGCTCAGCACCACGCCGCGCACCAGCCGCGTCACGCGCGGGATTTCCGCCACGGTGATGGCGAGAACGACGTTCCCAACGCTGCCCCGGGTCAGCGCCATCAGCGCGATGGCGAGCAGGATGGAGGGAATGGACATCAGCCCGTCCATCACCCGCATGATGATGGCGTCCACCAGGCGGACATAGCCGGCCACCACGCCGATCAGCAAGCCGATGCCGGAGGCGAGAGCGCCCACCGCGAACCCCACGACCAGCGACACCCGCGCGCCGTACAGCACCCGGGAGTACAGGTCCCGCCCCAGCATGTCCGTGCCGAACCAATAGGTCGCCGACGGCAGCCGCAGCCGGCGGGATGGCGCGATCGCGGTCGGGTCCACCGTGGCGAGCCACGGGGCGGCGATGGCCATGAGGGCGATCGCGGCCAGCAACGCACCGCCCGCCACGATCGCCGGGTTGCGGCGGACAAAGGTGTGCGCCCGGCCGCGCTGCCTGGCTGGCGGCAGCACGTCCGGCAGCGCCGCGGCTGCGGGGAGGGTGAGGCTCAATAGCGAATCCTGGGATCGAACACGCTGTAGAGCAGGTCGACGCCCAGGTTCACCAGCACGTATACGAAGGAGAAGATCAGCACGACACCCTGGATGATCGGGTAGTCGCGCCGCAGGATCGAGTCCACCACCAGCCGGCCGATGCCGGGAATGGCGAACACGCTTTCCGTCACCACAGCGCCGCCGATCAGCCCGGCCACGCCCAGCCCGATCACGGTGATGATCGGCACGGCGGCGTTCTTCAGCGCGTGCACGAACAGGATCGGCCGCTGCCCCACGCCCTTGGCCTTCGCGGTGCGCACGTAATCCTGGCTCAGCACCTCCAGCATAGTGGCGCGGGTGATGCGGGCGATCAGCGCGATGAACGCGCTGGCCAGCGTCAGCACCGGCAGGATCAGGTTGGACAGCCACGGCCAGATGCCTTTGGCGATCGGCGTGTAGCCCTGCACCGGCAGCCATTCCAGCTGCAGCGCGAAGGCGTAGGCCAGCAGGTAACCCACCACGAACACCGGCACGGAAAAGCCGAACACCGCCAGCAGCATCACCGCGCGATCGATCAGCGTGCCCTGCTGCCAGGCTGCCAGCACGCCCATCGGCACCGCCACCACCACGGCAAACACCAGTGTCAGCACCATCAGCGACAGCGTCGGCTCCACCCGCTGCGCGATCAGGTGCGTCACCGGCAGGTTGGTGAAGATGGAGGTGCCTAAGTCCCCGCGCAGGATGTCCCACGCCCAGGCGCCGAACCGGACCAGGAATGGCCGGTCCAGCCCGAGCGAGGCGCGGATGCGATCGATGTCGGCCGGGCTGGCCTGGTCCCCGGCGATGATGGCCGCCGGGTCCCCGGGTGCGAGATACAGCAAGCTGAACACGAACAGCGCCACCACCGCCATGACGGGGATGGTGGCCACGACCCGGCGGAGCGCATAGGCCAGCATCAGGCCTTCTGCACGCCCCAGAACACCGGGAACGGCGCCTTGACCACGCCGGACAGCTTCTTGCTCCAGGCCTGGTAGCCGAGGAAGAAGCCGGTCGGGGCATACACCACGTCCTCGAACGCCGCCTGGTCGGTCTTGGCCACGGCCGCCTGCTCCGCCGCCAGGTCGCCGGCGGCATACCATTCGGCGATGCCGGCCTGCACCGCGTCCGACTTGGGCCAGCCGAACCAGGCGCTCTCCCCCGTAGCTTGCAGCGCGGTGTAGGCGGCCGGGTTGATGCAGTCCGCTCCTGCATACCAGGTGAAGAAGATGTTCCAGCCGCCTTGCGCCACCGGGTCCTTCTTGACGCGGCGGGCCCCCACCGTGCCCCAGTCCAGCGCCTGGTAGTCCACGTTCATGCCGATGCGGGTCAGCAGGTCGGCGGCCACGTCGCCCTGCGCCTTGGTGATGGCGACGTCGGTGGCCACCATCATGGCCACCTTCTCGCCGCCGTAGCCGGCTTCCTTCAGCAGCGCCTTGGCGGCGTCATACTTGCGCGGGCCTTCCAGCACCTCGCCGCCCGCCGTGGTGTACAGCGGGGTGCCGGGGGTGAAGAACGAGGGCGAGGCCTGCCACAGCGCCGGGTCGTCGCCAACCACGGCGCGCATGAAGTCCTCCTGGCTGAGCGCCATCATCACTGCGCGGCGGACGCGCACGTCGTTGAATGGCGGGTTCAGGTGGTTGAACCGCATGATGCCGATGTTGCCGAGCTTGTCGGCGACGTCGATGGTGAGGCCGCGGTCCTTCTTGAGCAGCGGCGCCAGGTCCGGGATCGGGTTCTCCCACCAATCCACCTCGCCGTTCTGCAGCGCCCCGGCGGCGGTGGCGGCATCCGGGATGATGTGCCACTCGACGCGGTCGAACGACATGCGCTTGCCGCCGCTCATCCAGTCGCCGGGTTCGTCGCGGACGGAGTAGCCCTCGTATTTGGTGAACACGGCCCGGCTGCCAGGGACCCACTCGTCGCGGGCGAAGCGCATCGGGCCGGAGCCCACGAACTCGGTGATCTGCTTGAACGGGTCGGTGGCGGCGATGCGCTCCGGCATGATGGCGGTGAGCGGCGGGTTGCTCTTGCCCAGCGCATACAGCATTTTCGGGAACGGCTTGCTCAACCGGAAGCGGAACGTCCGGTCGTCCACCGCTTCGAGCGCGTCCAGCTGCTTGGCGATGATCTGGCCCATGGGGTCCCGCACCATCCAGCGGCGTAGGCTGGCCGTCACGTCCCTGGACAGCACCGGCTCGCCGTCATGGAATTTCTGCCCCGCACGCAGGCGGAACGTCCAGACCTTGCCGTCATCCGAAAGATCGTGGCCCTCCACCATCTGCGGCTTGGGGACCAGGTTGCTGTCCACGCCGTACAGCGTGTCCCAGACCAGCAGGGCGGCGTTGCGGACGACGTACTGAGTGCCGGCCACGGCGTCGAGGTTGGACAGGTTGGCCTGCGGTACGAAGCGCAGCACCTTGCTGTCTTGCGCCCGGGAGAGCCGCGGCATGGCGAGCGCGCCAGCAGCCAGCCCGGCGGTGGCGGACAAGAAACGGCGGCGCTTCATGCTGGTGTCCCTGGATCGTGGAGGCAGCGCATGGCAGCCATGCCCGAACCTAGCGGGAGTTTGCTGCAGTGCAAACCGGCGGGTCAGCCAGCACGGCGCACCTTCGGCCGAGCACCCGTTTGCGGCCCTGCGTACGGTCGGGGACGGAACGGGCGCGCAGGCATCGGGCCATCCCCCGCGGGGGTGATGCGCGGCTCGCCCGGCGACGGCTCCGCCGTGGCGGCGGCGAAGGCGGGGCTTGCGGCGCGGGTAATCTCGAAACGCGTGTCGGTGTCGAACACCCGGATGGCGCCAATCTCGCGCTTGGTGATGCCGCCGCTGCGGCACAGCATCGGCACCAGCCATTTGGGGTCTGCGCCGTCCTTGCGGCCCACCGCCACGCGGAACTGCACGAAATCGCCCCCGCTTGCCGGCTGAAGCGGAGCAGGGTCGCGCGCCGGTCGGGGCGCCTGCGCCGGCTCGGGCGTGATCGCCTCCGTCCGGGGCAATTGGCGGCCGTGCAGGCGCAGCAGTGCTGCGGCCACCGTCACCGCATCGTGCCCGGCCAGCAGCGCCTCCGCCTCCGCCCGCTCCGACTCGTCCGGCTCGGCGAACATCGGGTCGTCCAGCAGGCGCTCACGGTCCTTGGCGGCGATCTCGCCGGGGCCCGGCGCCGCACTCCAGCTGACCCGTACCCGAGCCGCGTTCGTCAGCTGTTCGGCTCGGCGGCGCTTGGGATGCGGCACGATCAGCACGGACGTACCCTTGCGCCCAGCCCGTCCGGTGCGGCCGCTCCGATGCAGCAGCGCCTCCGGGTTGGTCGGCAGGTCCGCGTGCACCACCAGGTCCAGCTCGGGCAGGTCCAGCCCGCGCGCCGCCACGTCCGTGCACACGCCGACGCGGGCGCGGCCGGAGCGCAGCGAGTCCAGGGCGGCCGTGCGGTCGTATTGGCTCAGCTCGCCGGACAGCATCACCGCCGCGAAGCCGCGCTCCACCAGGGACAGGTGCAGCCGCTTGGTGCCCTCGCGGGTGGCGCAGAACACCAGCGCGCCGGGTGCGTCATACCAGCGCAGGATGTTGACCAGGGCGGCCTGGCTCTCGTGCGGCGGCACCGCGATGGCGCGGTACTCGATGTCGGCATGGGCCTGGCTGCGGTCGATGGTGTCGATCCGCAGCGCGTCGCGCTGGTAGCGCCGGGCCAGGGTGGCGATGTCGTGCGGGATGGTGGCGGAGAACATCAGCGTGCGGCGCTCGGCGGGCGCACCGCCCATGATGAACTCCAGCTCCTCTTGGAAGCCGAGGTCCAGCATCTCGTCCGCCTCGTCCAGCACCAGCACGCGCAACGCGGAAAGGTCGAGGTTGCCGCGGCGCAGATGGTCGCCCAGCCGGCCCGGCGTGCCGACCACGATATGGCACCCGGCGGCCAGCGCCCGCGCCTCTCGCCGGATGTCCATGCCGCCGACGCAGGAAGCGATGCGTGCCCCAGCATACAGCCACGCCAGCTCCGCCTGCACCTGCAGCGCCAGCTCCCGGGTCGGCGCGATGGCCAGCGCGATCGGCGCACCCGGCGCCGGCAGCTCGCCGCCCGGCATGAGGGTGGAGGCAGCGGCAAGGCCGAACGCCACCGTCTTGCCGGACCCGGTGCGGGCGGACACCAGCAGGTCCCGCTCCTCGGCCTCCGGTTGTAGGACGGCGGACTGGACGGCGGTGGGCTCCAGGTAGCCGCGTGCGACCAGCGCCGCATCGAGCACTGGGTGGACCGGAGGGAATTGCATGGGCGGAGATTTAGGGCTTGCGAGCGGGCTGCGCCAGTGCGGGCGGCATTTGGCCGGGGGCTGCAACGCTTAGATGCCGTCGTGCGCCTCAAGGGCGCTGCGCAGCGCGGCGATCTCGCCTCGCACCCGGCGCAGGTGCTCCGTGCTCATGCCTATGATGTCCAGGATGCCGCGCGGTATGCCGGACGCCTGCGCTTGCAAGTTCCGGCCCTTGTTGGTCAGGCGCACTTTTACCTGGCGTTCGTCCAGCTTGTCCCGGGTCCGGCTCAGATAGCCCCCGGCCTCCATCCGCTTCAGCAGCGGCGTCAGGGTGTTGGATTCCAGCAGAAGCTTCGCTCCCAGGCCGCCCACCGTCTGATCGTCCTGCTCCCACAGCGCGACCATGACCAAGTACTGCGGGTAAGTAAGTCCGATCGGCTCCAGCAACGGCTTGTAGGCGCGCGTGAACGCGTGGC
The DNA here is from genome assembly GCA_964235495.1 of uncultured Acetobacteraceae bacterium. GTDB lineage: Bacteria > Pseudomonadota > Alphaproteobacteria > Acetobacterales > Acetobacteraceae > LMUY01. The sequence continues at coordinate 25,773 of CAXSAX010000037.1, forward strand.
CAGTGGCATATATCTCGTGGCAGAGAAGGTCGTTGAGCGTCAGCAGATCATCGGGCATCAGGGATGGTACGCCATGATTAGCCTTGGTGAAACGGGGCTATAGCGGGTCCTGCGCGATCCCTCGCAATTGACGGTGCTGGTCGTGCAATATAAGCATCGTGCGCGATAGTGTATGATGCGATAGAAACCCTCAAGGCACATTTGGCCCGACATTCGGCCAACAACCTCAAGGAGCAGCGCCCATGTCCGTCAATGTTCTCTACAGCACCACCGCCTCCGCCACTGGCGGGCGGGATGGCCACTCCGCCACGCACGATGGCACCCTGGACGTCAAGCTTGCCACGCCGAAGGAGCTTGGCGGGGGCGGTGGCGAAGGCAACAACCCCGAGCAGCTGTTCGCCGCCGGCTACGCGGCTTGTTTCCTGGGCGCCATGAAGTTCGTCTCCAGCCAGGGCGGCCCTAAGGTCCCGGCCGACACCAAGGTCACCAGCGTCGTCGGCATCGGGCCACGCTCCGAGGGCGGCTTCGGCATCGAAGTGGCGCTGACCATCTCGACGCCGGGCCTGGGCCATGCCGAGGCGGAGAAGCTGGTTGCCGACGCGCACCAGGTCTGCCCGTACTCCAATGCGACGCGCGGCAACGTGGATGTCAAGCTGACCGTCGTCTGACGGCTGCGCCGCGCGGTCCGCTCGCGGGCTGCGCGGCGCAGGCCTACCGCCTCGCCAAGCTTACCGGAACTCGGCGCTTGCGCAGCATCCGCACCATCCGCCGCCAGCCGGCGCTTTGTTGCTGCCACCAGGTTCCGGTGGCCAACGCCTCCTCCCCCGAAGGGTCCCCGGTGCGGACGTACTCGCGGCCAAAATCTGCCGTGCCGAACAGCATGTCCCACACCGGCAGGATCGCGCCGTAGTTGCAGCTCTGCTGCCCCGCCGCCAGCACGCCGTGATGCGCCCGGTGGAAGCGCGGCGAGATCAGCATCCGGTCCCCCACGGCACCGAACGACACGCGGGCGTTGGCGTGGCTCAGGCTTTCCAGGAAGCGTAGCACCAGGATCAGCATCGGGAACTGCATGGGCGGAATGCCGATCAGCAGTGCGATGGCGGCGGACCACAGGAAGGAGATCACCTCGTCCGCCAGGTGGTTGCGGTCATCGGACCAGAACGTCATCTGCCGCTGCGCGTGGTGCAGGGAGTGCAGCGCCCACCACCAGCTGAATCTATGGCTCAACCGGTGCCGCCAATACTCGCCGCAATCCAAGATCAGCACATACATCGCGAAGGCGAGCACCTGGCGGCCCATCAGACCCGGCAGCAGCGTCTCCAATGTCGGTGGCACCAGGCCGCGGTCCGTCATCCAGCCGTAGAGCCAGGTCTGCACCTGGTAGAACAGCACGAACGTCACCAGCGGCAGCACGCCGATGCGGTTGACCAGGGTGTAAAGCACGTCGATCGTCACCGCCTTGGCGTCCGGCCAATGCTCCACCGGCCGCCAACGCTCCAGCGGCAGGCATACGGCGAGCGTGAAGAACACCTGCGTCACCCCATAGACCGCGAACAGCGCCCAGCCGTAGCCGATATCCTCCCACTGCATCATGTCTAATTGGTACAGCATCGGGATGACCGCGTGCTCCTGCAGCCAGCCGGCCGCCGTGTCGAACGGGTCCATCACCGGGCGCTGACCTTGGTCGGCGCCGGGTTCGGGTGGGTGTTAAGCCAGATGCCGTGCGGCGAGCGGCCGGTTTCGACCGTGGTGAACTGGCCGGTCGCCGGGTCCAGCAGCGCCACCGTGTGCGCCCAGCGCCGGGTCACCCAGATCTTGCCGTCCGGCGCGAAATCCATGTCGTCGGGGCCGCCTGGCATGGCGATGCGGCTGCGGACCGCCAGCGTCTTGGGGTCCAGCACCGAGATGCTGCCATCGACCCGGTTGCACACATAGAGCGCATGGCCGTCCGGCGAGACGAATAGGTTGTGCGCCCCGCGCGCCGTCTGCACCCGGCGTTCGACCGCGCCGTTCGCCGGGTCCACCACCGCCACGTAATCGGCGCCCATGATGCCGACCAGCAGCTTGCCATCCAGCCACAGCACCCCGGCCGGCGTCTTGCCGACCGGCGCCTTCCACTTCACATCGCCGGTCTTGACGTCGATCGCCACCAGCGAGTCCGTGCCTTGCAGGCTGACGTAGGCGGTGGCGCTGTCCGGCGAGTAGTTGATGTGGCTCGGCATGGAGGAGGCCGGGATGCGATGCGCGAGCGTCAACGTGGCGGCGTCGTAGATGTCGATCTGGTTGCGTGCCAGGCCGGCAACCGTCAGCCACTTGCCGTCCGGGCTGTATTGCAGCTGGTACGGGTCGCTCATCGTCGCCTGCCGCTGCAGGGCGCCGGTCTTGGGGTCGAGGAAGAACACCGCGTTGCCGGACGTGTCCCCCACCAGCAGGGACGCGCCGTCCGGCGTCAGCGCCATGTGGTGCGGCTCGCGCAGCACGGGGATGCGCGACACCTCCGCCTTGGTGTCCAGGTCGATCAGGCTTACCGAGGCCTCGTTCGAGTTGATCACGAAGGCAAGCGGCCGCGCCGCGGCGAGGCCAGGCAGCACGAGCAGGGCGAGCAGGGCGAGCAGAAGTTTCTTCATGACGTATCCGTGGCTTCCAGACGGTTTCTAACACGGATCATCCGTCCGGCGGCAAGGGATTCCCCCGAGTGGCCCAGGCGCGTGGCGTCTCGACACGGCAGCGCCGTTAGGCTGTGCTGCCGGCAACAGCGATGTGCGGGGACGCAAAAAGCCATGCAGCCGGACGATCAGCTTCGCATCCTGGCCAGCGGGCTGCGCTTTCCCGAAGGCCCGGTTGCCTGCCCGGACGGCTCGGTCATCCTGGTCGAGATCGCCCGCGGCGCGGTGACGCGGGTGACGGCGGACGGTGAGGCGAGCGTGGTGGCCATGCCGGCCGGCGGCCCGAACGGCCTGGCTGCCGGCCCAGACGGGGCGCTGTACTGCTGCAACAACGGCGGCTTTCTCTGGACAGAGACGGACGGCCATCTCCGTCCCGTCGGCACCCCCCCGGACTACGCAGGCGGCTGGATCGAGCGGATCGACCCGGTGACCGGAGCCGTGGCCAGGCTTTACGATGCGTGCGGCGGCCACCGCCTGTGCGGCCCGAACGACATCGTGTTCGACGCCGCCGGCGGCTTCTACTTCACCGACCTCGGCAAGTCCCGTCCGCGGGACCGCGACTGGGGCGGCGTGTACTACGCCCTGCCCGATGGCTCCCGCATCGTGGAGGTGGCGCACCCGGTGCTCACGCCCAACGGCATCGGCCTCTCGCCGGACGGCCAAGCGCTGTACGTGGCGGAGACGGAAACCAGCCGGCTGTGGGCGTTCGACATCGAAGCGCCAGGCCGGGTGCGCAAGCAGGGCTGGCCCTCGCCGCATGGCGGCCGGCTCGTGTGCGGCCTGCCCGGCTTCCAGCGGTTCGACAGCTTGGCCGTGCTGGCCAGCGGCGACGTGTGCGTGGCCACGCTGATGACCGGCTGCGTCACCCAGATCGCCCCGGATGGCCGCGTGGTGCGGACGGCGCCGATGCCGGAACGTTACCCCACTAACCTTTGCTTCGGCGGGGCGGACGGGCGCACCGCGTTCATCACCCTGTCCGGACGCGGCCAACTGGCCGTCATGCGCTGGCCGGAGCCGGGCCTAGCGCTGAACTTCGCCCTGCATGCCTGACCGCAGCCGCGCAACCACGGCGGTGAGCCGACGGCCGCCGCGCCGGCGGGTCAGGGCCCGGCCCAGCGTCGTGGTGGCGGCATGCAGCCAGGCGAAGGCGCGCAACTGCAGCAGGGCCGGGCGGCAGGCCGAGTAGATCCACCAGGCCAGCGACCCGGCGAACAGCTTGGCTGCGGCATACACCGCCAAGGCCTTCCACCCTTCCCCATGCAGTAGCACCCAGGCGGATAGCAGCGTGCCGCCGCGGCTGCACGCTTCGGGGATGAGGAACAGCGGCAACGCGGCCAAGGGGCTCAGGCGCGCCACGCCGGCGTGCCAGCGGCCGAGCGGAGTGCGGTGGTGCAGGGCGGAGGAAACCCGGCAGCGCAGCGGGCGGAGGCCACGCTGATAGACAAGCTGGAACAGCAGCACGAGCAATGCCAGCGGCAGGAGCAAAACGTCAGTCAAGCGCCAGGCACGCATGGAGCCCAGCATGCGCCCTCGCCGGGGCAAGGGCCACAGCCGAACGGAGTGGCCCCGGACTTGTGTCCGGGGCCCAGGCCTCAGTGGGTGCGGCTGAGCCGCTCCATCTCGTCCTTCAGCTTCAGCTTCTCGCCTTTCCACCGCATGAGCACGTCCGGGTTCGGCCGTGGCCGATGATCCTCCTCGGTGATACGCGCCTCAAGCGCTTGATGGCGGGTCTTCAGGCTCTCGATCCGGTGCTGCAGGCTCATAAGTCCTCCTGGGTTCGCGGAGCTTCGCGGCGCACGCTGCGCCACCTGGCAGCCTAGCGCTGCCGAGAAGCGGGACGCCAGCATCTTGCGAAGCTGCTCCGTGGCCAGGCCCGCGGCAGCGTGCTAGAGGCGAACGATGATAATCGACCGGGATTCGACACTGCGGAAACTGCATGAGCTGCGCAGCGAGCATCGCGATCTCGACACTGTAATCGCGCGCCTGTCCGGCCCCGGCCTGGACCAGCTGCAGCTGCAACGCCTGAAGAAGCGCAAGCTGCTGCTGAAGGACGAGGTCGCCTGGCTGGAAAGCCGGCTGATCCCGGACAACATCGCCTGATGCCGCCACGCGTCGGCGTGATCATGGGCAGCCAGTCGGATTGGGCCACCTTATGCCACGCGGCAGGCATCCTGGACAGCCTCAGCGTCGCCCACGAAGTCCGCATCGTCTCCGCCCACCGCACCCCGGACCGCCTGGCCGCCTATGCCAAGGGGGCCGCCGCGCGGGGCTTGGGCGTGATCATCGCCGGGGCCGGCGGGGCGGCGCACCTGCCCGGCATGTGCGCTGCCTGGACCGCGCTTCCCGTGCTGGGCGTACCGGTCGAGAGCGCGCAGCTCAAGGGCATGGACAGCCTGCTCTCCATGGTCCAGATGCCCGCCGGAATCCCCGTCGGCACCCTGGCCATCGGCCGTGCCGGGGCAGTGAACGCCGCCCTGCTCGCCGCCGCCATCCTCGCCCTGGCCGACCCGGCGCTGGCCACCCGCCTCCACGCGCACCGCGCCGCACAGACGGAGGCGGTGGCCGAAACACCCGGCGACCCGGCCTGATGCAGGCGCTGCCGCCGAACGCGGTGATCGGCATCGTCGGCGGCGGGCAACTGGGCCGCATGTCCGCCATGGCCGCCGCCCAGATCGGCTATCGCTGCCACATCCTCACCCCGGAGGCGGACAGCCCCGCCAGCCAGGTCTCTGCCCGCAGCTTCCTCGGCGACTACGAGGACACCGGGCTGCTGCGCGCCTTCGCCGGGTCGGTGGACGTGGTGACGTTCGAGTTCGAGAACGTCAGCGCCGAAGGGCTGGAGCTGCTGCAATCGCTGCGCCCGGTCCGCCCCTCGCCGACCGCGCTGCGCACCAGCCAGGATCGCGCCGCTGAGAAGGGCTTCCTGAACGCGGCCGGCGTCCTCACCCCCGCCTGGGCGCTGGTCGAGACCCTGGCCGGCTTGCACGCGGCCGCTGCGAGGCTGGGCCTGCCTGGCGTGCTCAAGACCACCCGCGGCGGCTATGACGGCAAGGGCCAGGCGGTCATCCGCCACCGCTCCGAGCTGGACGCGGCGTGGCATGAGCTGGAGCCCAAGCCGCTGGTGCTGGAAGCGCTGATCGCCTTCGAGCGCGAGATCAGCGTGATCGTGGCGCGTGGGCTGGACGGCGCGGCCGTCGCGTTCGACCCGGTGGAGAACCGCCACCGCCACGGCATCCTGGACCTCACCCTGGCGCCCGCCGCCATCCCCGCTGAGGTGGCGGCCCGCGCCACCGCCATCGCGCTGCACGTGGCCGCCGCGCTGGACGTGGTGGGCGTGCTCGCGGTGGAGATGTTCGTGGGCGCGGATGGCGGCGTGCTGGTGAACGAGATCGCCCCCCGCCCGCACAACTCCGGCCACTGGACCCTCGACGCTTGCCCCGCCAGCCAGTTCGACCTGCACATCCGCGCCGTGGCCGGCCTGCCCCTGCCCCCCGCCATCCGGCACTCGGACGCCGTAATGCAGAACCTGGTGGGGCCGGAGCAGCTGGCGCACTGGGCGGACCTGGTGGCCGATCCGGCGCTGGTGCCGCACCTGTACGGCAAGGCGGAGGCGCGGCCGGGGCGCAAGATGGGGCATGTGACGCGGCTGCTGCCGCTGGGCAGCCGCGCCGGGCCGCGCTAGCGAAGCTGCGGGTTGTCGAAGCTGGGGCTGCGCCAGCGATGCAGCGCATCCTTCAGCGCCGCCGCCAAGTCCAGCTTCTCCGGCTCCCCCAAGGCGGCGCCGATCTCCACCCGCGTGCCGTGGGAGGCGAGGTAGAGCCCTGGCACCCGGCCCGGGCGCTCCTGCACGTCCACCCGCAGCCAAGCCGGCGGCACCTCCCGCTCCGTGCGCGTGCCATCCATCGCGGTGCGGACGACGCGCAGGCTGGACTCGGTGAGCAGGATCACCTCGTTGGACCGCACGGCGCGGGCGTTGTGGCGCAGCAGCAGCAACGCGGCAGTGATCTCGACCCCGTTGAACCCGGCGATCGGCCAGGCGCCCAGCCACCAGAACACCGCGGTGGTGCCCACGCTCAGCGTGCAGATCGCGCCGACCAGCAGCCGCAGCCCGCGGCGCGACAGGCTGCGGTGCGGCACGATCACGGCCTCGAAGAAGCAGGGCTCGGCGTTCATTGCCGCTTCATCTAGCCCGCTGCCTCGCTTGTCACCACCCGGCGCACCGGTCAACAATCCGCCATGCCCGTTCCCGCTCGCCCGCCGCGCCAGACGCCCCGGATGCTGCTCGCCAACATCCGCCCGTTCCTGGAAGCCGTGCGCGCCGCCGACGCGGACATCCAGACCGAGCTGGCGTTCACCGACCCGTTCACCCTGCTGGTCGCCGTGGTGCTCTCGGCGCAGGCCACGGACGCATCGGTCAATCGCGCGACCCCGGGGCTGTTCGCCGCCGCCCCCACCCCGGCGGCGATGGCGGCGCTGGGCGCGGAGGGGATCGGGCCGCACATCCGCGCCGTCGGGCTGTGGCAGGGCAAGGCGAGGAACCTGGCCGCCCTCTCCCGCCTGCTGGTGGAGCGGCACGGCGGCGTGGTGCCGGGGCAGCGCGACGCCCTGGAAGCCCTGCCCGGCGTGGGCCGCAAGACAGCCAGCGTGGTGCTGAACGTGGCGTTCGGCGAGAGCGCCATGGGGGTGGACACCCACGTGTTCCGACTGGCCAACCGCACCGGGCTGTCCCCCGGCAAGACGCCGCGCATGGTGGAGGACGGGCTGGTGCGCCGGGTGCCGCTCGACCTGCTGCGCCCGTCCCACCACTGGCTGGTGCTGCACGGGCGCTACGTGTGCAAGGCGCGGCTGCCCGAGTGCTGGCGCTGCCCCGCCGCGCCCTGGTGCGGCTACCTGGCCAAGACGGCGCAGCCTGCGGGCGCCCTGCCCTAGCCTATTCCCGCTCCAGCTCCTCGATGTCGGCGTCGGTGAGGCCGAAGTGGTGCGCCAGCTCGTGCACCAGCACGTTGTTCACCAGGGCTGCCAGGTCCTCGCCCGTCTCGATCCATTCGAGCAGGATCGGCTCCCGGTAGAGCAGGATCATGTCCGGCTCCTGCGGCGTCGCCGCCCCGCTGGCGATGGTCAGCGGCGTGCCGCGATACAGCCCGGTCAGGTCATAGCCGCTCTCGATGCCCATGGCGTCCAGCGTCTCGTCCGACGCCATTTCCTCCACCACGATGGCGATGCGGCGGGCGTGCCGGGTGAAGCGTTCGGGGATGGCGGCAAGGGATCGCTCTGCAAGGACGACGATGTCCTGCAGCGACGGCGGGGTTTGAGCCATGCGGGGCTGCCGATGATGTTGGACCTGCATCCTAGACCTCGAACGCCGCAGTGCCCATCCTGGCGGCCATGGAACCGCTGAGCGAATCCGAGCTCGACGCGCTCGCCACCACCCTGCCCGCCTGGACGGTCAGGGATAAAAAGCTGCAGCGCACCTTCCGCTTCAAGGATTTCAGCGAGGCCTGGGGCTTCATGGCGCGGGTGGCGCTGCTGGCCGAGCAGCAGAACCATCACCCGACCTGGCAAAACAGCTACGGCCGGGTCTGGATCACCATCACCACCCATGACGCCGGAGCCATCACGGCGCTGGATGTCCGGTTGGCCCGGGCGATCGACGCGCTAGCCTGAGCCGCCTCGATAGCGCGCCCACCCGTTGGCGCGCAGCTCGCAGGCGGGGCACGTGCCGCAGCCCCAGCCCCAGGCGTGAAGGTGTGTGCGGTCGCCGAGGTAGCAGCTATGCGTCCCGTCCAGGATCAGCTGCACCAGCGCCTCTCCGCCCAGCGACTCGGCAAGCCGCCAGGTCGCCGCCTTGTCCCGCCACATCAGCGGGGTGTGCAGCACGAAGCGCTGGTCCATGCCCAGGCTGATCGCCACCTGCAGCGCCTTGACCGTGTCGTCGCGGCAGTCCGGGTAGCCGGAATAGTCCGTCTCGCACATGCCGCCGACGATGTGGCGCAGCCCCCGGCGATAGCCGAGGGCCGCCGCGTAGGTGAAGAACAGCAGGTTGCGCCCGGGCACGAAGGTGGATGGCAGGCCGTTGGCCGCGACGGTGATGGCCTGTTGCCGGGTCAGCGCCGTTTCGGACAGGGCGGCCAGGGTGGCGAGCGGCAGCACGTGGTCCGGGCCAAGCCGCGCGGCCCAGGCTGGGTCGAGGCCTGCCAACCCGTCGCGCACCGGGCCGCGCACGTCCAGCTCGACCCGGTGGCGCTGCCCGTAATCGTAGCCGAGCGTCTCGACCTGGCCGAACCGGTCCAGCGCCCAGGCCAGGCAGGTGGCGCTGTCCTGCCCGCCGCTGAACAGCACCAGGGCGCCTTCGTCCGATTGCCTCATCATGTCGCCACTCCCGGCCGCTTGCGCGTGTGCCCTGCTTTGCCCCGCTGTTCAACTGATGCCGCCCGCCCCCGGCCGCTACGACGGCAGCGCGATCCGCCACTCGGTTCCGACCCCGTCCACCCGGGTCAGCACGCCG